>CAYQPJ010000008.1:0-64373 GCA_964419515.1 uncultured Eubacteriales bacterium | reverse complement strand
AGGAGCATACAGAAAACAAGTACCAGACTCAAAGCCGACAAAAGTTTTCTTTTGTTCATTTTTGTTTACCTCCATTTATAAAAATAGATTTTATATATGTAAACCCTGCATCGGGAATTATCTTTACCGAATTAAGGGGATTGTATTTACACGCTGTAATCGGTAAATTGTTCTTCCAACAGCTTTTTGTACGCCCTCGCCTTTTTGCACGCATACTCGGGCTTTTTGTCAAACTCGCCCGTTTCGGCTGCGGTTACCGCGGCGCAAACATCGCACAGCAAGCGGTACTCGCAATTGGCGCACTCTATAGGAAGAAATATTTTTTCACGCTCTTTTTTTATTGTTTCCCACGCCTCGGAAAGCTCCGACGGGGAATTTAAGATTACCGCAGGAGAATTCATCATTCCACACGGGGTTAAAACACCCTCCCAGGTTATCCAAAAGGTTGCAGAGCCTGCCCTGCACCCTATTTTTTCGCCGCACTCAACACTGCGCTCGGTAAATGCGCTGAAATCAAGCTTACTGTAGCTTGCCTTAAGAATCTTCTCCCCAAGCCTTTCGCGGTGCCACTCGTATTGCGCGCGCGCTGCCGCCTCGGGCGCCAGCCTTACAGACTCACACTTTTCACACCGCACCGGCGGAAACATATGAAACGTCGGTTGAACCGGAAGCTCCAGCTCCCTTGAAAGCTTTAAAACCTCACTTGTGTCGCAAGCATTGTACGGTGTTACGGTAAAATTAAGCTTTACCGGAACGCCCGCCTCTTTAAGCATTTTTAACGCGGACATCACCTTAACGTACGCCTCGCCGTCTCCGCAAAGCCCTTCATACGTCTTCGGGCTTGTGCCGTAAAGAGAAATATTCAACCGCTGCGGCGGATACTTTTTAAAAAGCTCAACCTTTTTTTCATCTATCAATGTGCCGTTTGTATTCACGCTTACAAGAAGCCCCATTGCCTTAAGCCCCAAATAGAGCTCTTCAAAATCCGCCCTCAACAGAGGCTCGCCGCCCGTTATAAGCGCCAAAAGCATTCCCTTTTGCTGCGCCTCTTTCGCAACCGAAAGCCACCACTCCGCGGTTTTTTCACACTTTACAGCCTCTGCACTTTGTGCCGATGAATGTATATAGCACATTTTGCAATTGAGGTTGCACCGGGAGGTTAGCTCAAACGAGCCGGAAAGCGGTACTCCGCTGAGCTCCGCTTTTTTAAAAAGCGAATTTATAAACTTCTCGTAGCTTACCACATCAAAAAACCCCACTCTGCTCAAGAGATTCGAGAAGGCACCTTGCCGCGCCCTCATCGGGTGTACACGAAAGCTCAAACACGGGAACAGCTCCCAAAAGCTCTATTAAAAGGTCTACGCACCTTTCCTGCTCGCCCGGGGCGAAAAAGTCAAGATACACATTGGCGATTATTTGCGCAACCGCCGACGCACCGCCGAGCCTTTTTACGCTGTTACGCTCGCCGCGCTTTAACATTACAAGCGCGCCTAACGGGTAGCTCTCATTTTTACATATTCCGCTGGTACCGCAAAACGGGACAGAATGCGCGAGCACCTTGCCGCCTTCAAACGAAAGCGCGGCTTTGTCGCCGTTTATTACGGTTGCGCCCAAGGCCTTTTCCCAAAGAGAGGCTTGAGTGCTTTTACCCGTACCCGACGGAGCGGAAAACAGGATAGCCTTATTTTGAAACGAGACGTATGAGGCGTGAAGAAGTAAAACACTCTCTTTAAACAACAGCTGTGTGAGCGACAACGTGCTCCACAAAAAGCCATCCCCCAGGGCAACAGCGGCACTCTCGGGTAAAAGACTTACCTCTGCCGAGCAACCGGCGGACGGGTAAACGCAAAGCGCGCTTTCTGCCGTGCCGAGATAGGTTTTTTTGTAAACCGCGTCGCCTTGAACGCTTACGGAATACTCGGCGGTTTCACCGAGAACCCTGCCGCGCTGCTCGGGCAAACGAGCGCACTCGCGACACTCTACCGAAACATCGGAAAGCCCACTTGAACACACCTTGAACGGCTCCCAATAACCGCCGCGCTTTAACGCGTACGGATGAGTTACGGTAATCAGTTTGTTGCAAATTGAAAATTGTTCCTTCATCAGGGTACAGCTCACCCCAAAATACTATCTGTCATAATGTATTATATCGCGCCTTTCAACCTCTGTCAATAGAACTTGACGATTTTTTTGGATTAAATTTCAACTTTTTTTAATAAATCTTTAACAGAGTGCGAGGTACGACAATTTACCTAAATGCAAAACAATGCGCGACAAATGTCGCGCATTGTTTTGCATTTGCGCGCCGTGCGCACCGTTCACTCTGCTCCAAGCACCTTTGTTGCCGCGGCAAGGAGTATTTCCATGCCTTTTTTGAGCGTTTCTTCATCTGTAAGAAGGCTCGGCATTAATTTTACAACATCATTATTTCTGCCGGCGCGCTCAACAATAAGTCCGTTGTCAAAGCACTCCCTTACAATGCCCTTTGAAACAACGTCGGGCTTAACCTTATTACAGTCTACACCCCACATAAAGCCGATTCCGCGAATCTCAATATTCTCATTAAGAGCAGCAACCTTATCGAGATATTCCTTAATTATTTTACTTTTTTCTCTTACGCCCTCTTCAACCTTTTCGTCGAGCATAACTTCAAGGCCTGCCTTTGCGGCAACAATCGAAAGCTGACTGCCCCTGAAGGTTCCGTTATGCTCACCGGGTGACCAAACGTCAAGCTCCGGCTTGAAAAGAGTAAGCGCAAAGGGCATTCCGTAGCCGCCGATTGACTTTGAAACGGTTACAATATCGGGAACGATATTTGCTCTTTCAAACGAGAAATATGTGCCTGTTCTCGCACTGCCTGCCTGAATATCGTCACAAACGAGAAGAATGTCGTTATCGGTGCAGAACTTGCGAAGTTGCTGTAAAAAGTCAACGGAGAAAACGTGAATTCCGCCGTCCGCCTGAACGGTTTCAATAAAAACTGCGGCGGGCTTTTTAACACCGGAATGATCATCATCAAGAAGAGTTTGCATATATTTAATAACATCAAGCTCCGGGAACATATACGGCGTGGGAATATGAGTAACGTTTTCAAGCTCAACACCGGCGCCCGCTCTTGAATCGCGGTCGGTTGTAAGCGAAAGCGAGCCTAAGGTCATACCGTGAAACGCGCCCATAAACGCGAAAATATTATTTCTTTTTTTAACCTTTCTGGCAAGCTTTAAAGCAGCCTCTACGGCGTTTGTGCCCGTGGGGCCCGGGAACTGAATTTTATAATTGAGTCCTCTCGGAATAAGCACGTTCTTTTCAAAAAAGTCTATAAAATCGCGCTTTGCCGAGGTAAACATATCGAGCGAATGAATAATTCCGTCGCTTTCAAGATACTCTATAACACGTTTTTTAATATATTCGTTATTGTGACCGTAGTTAAGCGCGCCGGCACCGCAGAAAAAGTCTATATATTCCTTACCGTCCTCAGCGTAAATCACGGAATCCTTGGCCCTTGTGAAAACAGCCGGAAAGCTTCTGCAATATGAACGCACCTCGGATTCGTATTTTTCAAAAATTTCTGTATTCATAATATATCAACTCCGTTAACGGCAAGGCCTTTTGTGCCCTGCCGTTTTATATTAATTGTTTCGGTTTATTTTGATTTTCTCTTTTCAATCTCCGCTACCATTTGCATCTGCTTTTTCTCTGTAATTGTGTAGAAGAACATGGGAACGGCGCACGCAAACATACTTATTACGCCAGAAAGAACAAGCATATTCCACAAGGTTTCGGGGCTTTCAATAACGCCCGTTTCGGAGTTAATGCCTGCAGCAGAGAAGGAAACAACGCCGATAAACGCGCCGACAGCCATACCGATTTTATTAATAAGCGTTTGCATTGCAAAGCAAATGCCCTCGCCGCGCTCGCCCGTTTTCCACTCAAGATAGTCAACGGTATCACCTATCATAGCATAAGTTATAATATTGTTTACGCCCTGCGGAATTCCAAGAAGAACAAGTCCCACAGCCGCTACAATAAGCTTCCACGGTGCATCGTAGCCGACAAAATACATTACCGCCATAACAACGCCGCCGAAAAGGTGAACAACAATATATGACCACTTTTTGGTGAATTTTTTAGACATCCACGGAACAAGAAGAGAAGCCACTAATCCGCCGGGAACAACCAGAAGCGTAATAAGACTGTAAAGTCCCTCATTTTGAAGAACGTATTTTGCAAAATAAAGGCCGCCGGTGTAAGTGTAAACCATTCTTGCGCCACCGAGAACGCCGGAAAGAACTATAAGAAGAAGCTCCTTGTTTTTGAAAAGGAGACCTAAATTATGACCGAATGAAGGAGGATTATCCTCGGCGGTGAAGCGCTCCTTTGTATTTTTAAAGCCGTAATAAAGCATGGGAACTGCGGAAACAACGAGCACAAGCGCACAAATGAAATATGTCCACTTTAAGGTATTTGCATTTGCAAGCTCCTGACCGTTTATAACGGTGCCAACAAAGGTATTTATGGCACTTTCCTCCGAAAGACCCTGCTTTTCCATAAGAGCGGCAACCTGCGATGCCTTGTCAACGGCTATTCTGTCAAGGTCGTCGGCTGTGTATTTATACTTTGCGGTAACGGCACCCGTAATAATCGGTACAAAAACGGTAACAATGCCGGCGCCCAAGGTGCAAAGAAGTCTTGTAACTGTAAGAAGATTGCCTCTTACAACGGTGTCGTTTGTCATACAGGTGGAAAGTCCCCAATAAGGAACATCGGCAACGGTATAAACAACCGACCAAATAACATATATAATGCCTACGATTATAAACGAGCTTGTAGCCTTAGCCTCGAAAACAGGCAAGAAGCAAGCAATTGTCATAACGGCTATGGGAATTGCCATCCAGCGAAGATACGGGCGGCACTTGCCCCATTTTGTTCTTGTTTTGTCAACAATACTGCCCATTATGGGGTCGTTTAACGCATCGAAAACTCTTGTGCCGAGCATAAGGTACGCAACGGCTATAGCGCCCGTAACAGAGCCTATTGTAACATCATCCGCACCGAAAAGAAGCGCATCGGTTAAAAATATTGTAAGATACGAGCCGATTATGGTGCAAATAAAGTTTTGACCGAAGCCGGCAATACCGTAAGCAAGAGCCTCTTTAGGCTGAAGCCCCTTGCCGGGCGTTGTGCCGTACACTTTGTGAAGAAGGTTTTGAAGCTTCATTTAAAAATACTCCTTTTTATTCAATAACAGTTGCCTGTTTAATTACTATGGGTGTAACGGGTGTTGAACGCTCGCCGCCGAAGCTCATTTTTCGAGGTGTTTTAAGGAAGCCGTCCACAGTTTCCATTCCGCTTACAACCTTGCCGAAGGCGGCATATTGACCGTCTAAAAAGGTGCAATCGTCATAGCAAATAAAAAACTGACTGCTTGCGGAGTTGGGGCTTGCACTGCGTGCCATAGAAACAACGCCTCTTGTGTGAGAGAGCGTGTTATTAACGCCGTTTTGAATAAACTCGCCCTTAATGTTTTCATCGCTTCCGCCGCAGCCGGTGCCCTCGGGGTCTCCGCCCTGAGCCATAAAGCCGTCTATAACGCGGTGAAAGGTAAGTCCGTCATAAAAGCCGCTTTTTGCAAGCTTTTCAAAATTTGCCGCCGTAATCGGCGCGTACTCGGGGTAAAGCTCTATTACGAACTCACCGCCGTTTTCCATTGTAAATTTTACTTTAGACATTTTTTATTCCTCCCGATTTATTCCGCAAGTGCGTATATTTCGTAATTTTCGGCATAGCTTGCCTTTTCTGTTATTGTGGTTTTAATTGTTGGGCTACCCAACAAGCCGAGATTCTCTTTTTTCTCGGAATAAGCATCAAGCTCATATGCGTAATAATAATCTGCAAAGGTGGGCATACCCGTTGCGGCATCAATTTTTACGGTAACGGTACCGTCCTTAAGCCTTAAGCCGGCAAACGAGCTTGACGACGAGGAAAACGTCGGAAGCTTTGCGAAAACCTTGCCGTAAGGAAGCTCCGCGCGAGCAGATTTTTGATTTGACTTATATGGGTATTCGTCACTCTTATAGGTATAATTATTCATATTAACCGTTATTGTAATTACACCGTTTGCGTATGAAATGCTTACATTTTTAACATCGTCGACTGTGAGCTTACAAGCCCATTTATAAGTATATACGGGGAATTGGTTGTGATGGTTCACAGTACTGCCCGCCGTAACGTTTCTTTTATTAATCACAGGCTCGTACATATTTTCGGCATTCTCTATAGCCTTATCAAGATCCTTTATTGTTTGATCGGCAGAACCGTCTTTATTGTACTCCGCCAAAAAATCCCTCATGAGCTTTAAGTATTCAACGTATTCCATATTCTCAACATTAAAGCCACCGGTGAAAAGAATCGGCCAGCCCGAGGAGGTTACCAACATTGAGCTGCACTGCTCCGTTTTTGTACGGAAAAAGCCGGGATATGCGGTCTTTACCAGGTTAAGCTCCGCGCAAAGATACGAAAGAGCATCCGCAGTAGAAACATTCGAAAGAATATTTTTAACGCCAAGCGAAGCGCGCAATATTTCAAGCGCATCCTTAGAGTCAACACTACCGTTACCGTCAACATCGTATTCCTTGCCCTCGCTTTTCGCCTTAATGCCGAGAGCTATTTCAAGCGTTTCGCGAGCATCGGCGGTTGTTGCGGGAACGCCGTCGCAATCCGAATCGTAAACTTCAAATTCGGAAAGCAGTTCCTTTGTTGCTACTTGCTCCTCTTCTCCCGCAAAAGCGGTTACGGAAAACGCACAAAACAAAATTGCAACAGCAAGTAAAAGGCTTATATACTTCTTCATAAAAATTCCCCTTTACAAAATTTCATTTAAAATTAAAGGCAGCTTTCAAAAACTTCATTGTTTGAGAAACAATAAGCTCGTCACACTCTGCCTCGGGCTTGCCCATATATATTGAAAAACGCTTTTTATAATACTCGCACGCGGTTGAAAATTGAAGCATCATAAAAACACTGTCAAGTAAAAAAGCGAAAAACCGCGGGTCAACATCACTTCTCACATCGCCCGTACTTTGGGCACGCTCTATTTCTTTAATATAAACCTCGGAGGAAAGCGCCTCTATAGCCTGTGAAAATTCGGCAAGCTGTTCCGAGCCGCCGTCCGAGGTAAGCGCACAGTAAAGCTTAATAAGCTCGGGGCGCGCTCTCGAAAAAGAAATAAGCGTTCTTATAATTTCCTCCGCCTTAAGAGCTATATCAACATCGGAATCGGCAAGCGACTCCAAAACACTCTTAAGCTCGTCAAGCCCGTCCTTGACAACAAGAGAAAACATTTCCTGCTTATTTTCAAAATACTTGTAAACCGAGCCGACGCTAATGCCGGATTTTTTCGCAATTTGCGAAACAGACGTATTTTGAAAGCCGTTATTTGCAAATTCTTCGGTAATTACGCGAAGAATTCGCTCGCGCTTTTCCTCGGGAAGATTATAAAACGTCTTTTTAAAAGGCTTTGCTTCGTTCGACATAAAACCTCCTTATAATAAAACCCGTAAATTTCGGTTCTTATATGCCGACATAAATACCTAAGCTTATAATAACATATAACGCACCATAAAATCAATAACAATGATAAACAAAAATACAATTATTTTTTTGGCACTGCCTCGCCATAAAAAACGGGCTATTACAGGCATATTTTCCTGTAACAACCCGTTTAATATTATTTTATACCGTCGCTCTTTGCAAAAAACATTAAAAAACCGTTATTTGCGCCTACGGTGTATTAAAAATGCGGTACCTGCTGCAAATAAGCCTGCCGCACTCGCGGTTGCAGCTATTAAAGCCGCTTTTTGCTTAAACATTCCGTCGGCATCCCAAATGTACGCAAGCTCTGCACCTATTCCCGTGCCGCAAAGCTCGGCATATGTCAAAAATTCCGTTTCAAACTCGCCGTTTTCATAAATCGTAAAAACGCGAACTCCGCGATTTCTCGCGCCGTAACACCTAAACGAGGCACAGGAGGTTTGAATAATTTTAATTCCGTCTGTTTCCGCCTCAAAGCAATTGGGATGGTCGTGACCGAAAACAAACGCTTTTACGTCACCGCACTCCTTTGCGGCTTCAAAAAGCCCACCGTCACTTTCAACGGTTGAAGGGTACTCGTAAATTTCACCCTTCACGCCGCTTTTAAGACGGTAAAATTTTCCCTCATGTGCTCTGTCTCCCGGAACGGCTCCGACCTCGTCCTTTTGACACTCCTCCAAAAAAAGAAGCTCCTCTTTAAGCGGAATATGCTGAAAAAGAATAGAAGGAACCGGCTTCCCGCCGTTTTGCGCCTTTAGCTCGGCACTTTTTCTTTTATACCACTCAACAGCCTCGGGCTTAACCCTCTCAAAGCACTTATCTTGCTCTTTATCGTACCATGCGGAATCTGTCATATAAAGGTTAAAGAGTACTTTTTCACCGTTTTCGGAATAAATCGGAATATTATATGTATCGCAATCGGGCGCAGTCTCATCAAAAAGCCCCACACAACCGGGATATTCCCTGTAAATAGCCGCCTGCTCCTCTTTTGTGTGCTCGTTGCGGTCGTCGTGATTACCGTATATCATGGCAAAGGGAACAGAACGCTTTTCTATCGGGGCTATGACATTATCTATAGCCTTGCGCATGGCTTTGTTTTCCTCTGCCTTGGTTTTAATTACGATTTTACTTCCGAAACGCGCATCGCGAAGGTGATTTCCCAAAATATTGTCGCCTGTTAAAACAACAAGGTCCGGTTGCACTCTGTCGTATGCCTTTTCAAGCATTCTTGTCATGGTGGGCCTTACAAATTGCAAATCCTGTGGGTCACTCACCTGCAAAACCGTAAATTTGCCGTTTTTGAATTTTAAATTCATTGAAAACATCCTTTATTATATAGGTAAAAACAGCTTTGCAAAGCCGAAATATACAAGAAGCGAAACGGCATCCACTATAGTTGTTATAAACGGGCTTGCCACAACAGCCGGGTCAAGACCTATTTTTTTCGCAATAAGCGGCAACGAGCAGCCTATAAGCTTCGCGAAAAATACCGTTACCCAAAGAGTCAGCGCCACAACAAGCGCCACCGTTAAGGTAACACCGGAATTCCCCATTAAAAGGCCGTCTATTAAAACAACCTTTAAAAACGAAGCCACAAAAAGCGTTGCACCGCAAAGGAGCGACACTCTAAGCTCCTTCCACATTACCTTAAAAATGTCTTTTATGCCTATTTCTCCGAGAGAAATTCCGCGGATTACCGTAACAGAGGCCTGACCGCCGGAGTTTCCGCCCGTATCCATAAGCATGGGAATAAACGCCGTGAGCACAACAAGCTTTGAAAGCGCATCCTCAAAGGAGGATATTATAAGCCCCGTAAAGGTTGCCGAAATCATAAGAAGCAACAGCCACGGTATACGCGAGCGCCAAATCGAAAACGGCGTTGTACGAAGATAAGGCTTGTCGTTAGGCGTAATAGCCGCCATTTTTTGGAAGTCCTCCTCCGCCTCCTCCTGCAAAACGTCAATAGCATCGTCAACGGTTACAATGCCGACAATACAAAATTCATTATCAACAACGGGAAGCGACAAAAAGCCGTATTTGCTGAATACAGCCGCAACCTCTTCTTTATCCGTATGGGTTTTTACGGAAATAATGTTTTTTTCCATAACCTCCGCAATAACCTCTTCATCATCGCAGGTCAAAAGATCCTTTGCCGTTATAACGCCCAAAAGCTTGTGCTTTTCAACAACGTAGCACGTATAAACCGTCTCCGAGCGTATTCCGGCGGTTTTAACCTTTTTCAGGGCATCACCTATTGTCATCGAAGGAAGAAGCGATATATACTCAAGCGTCATAATGCTTCCGGCACTGTCCTCGGGGTAGTTGAGTATTGTGTTAATTGCCTCGCGCTTTTCACCGGAAAGGCGAAGAATTCGCTCAACAACGTTTGCCGGCATCTCTTCAATAACGTCTACGGCATCGTCAATGAACATATCGTCCATAATGCCTTTAATTTCCCTATCCGTAAGTGCAAGAAGAAGTACCTCCTCTTCTTCCTGCTCAAGGTATGTAAATACCTCGGCAGCGCGCTCCTTCGGAATAAGCCTGAAAAGAATAACCATATCCTTTTCCGAAAGCTCCGGAAAAAGCTCCGCAATATCCGGTGCCTCAAGTGTGTCAAAAATGCTTTTAATTGCCTTGTACTGCTTTTCAAGAAGCAGTCTTTCGAATATTTCCTTGTTCATTTGTCTTACCTCTTTTCAAAAAAATGCTTTAAGGCGTTGACAGAGTATAAGACATGGGAAAAAAGGAGATGTGAAAAGCTCACATTCTCCTATCGGTACATCTTATTTAAGCGCAAAGCGCAAAAACAATGAACAGCCACAGATGCCGGCGGTTCTTCAATATTACCGATATTAAAATTTAAGCTACTTCGCCCATGTCCGCTGCTACTGCCGGAATCCATCGTCTGTTCACTTCCTTTTGTATTTTTTGGGGGAATATTAAAAAAATTCCTTTAACGGTAAAGCGGGAACAAAATTTCAAAGCTCCGTTTCCCGTCCTTGATATAATATATCCATTTATTCTTTTTGTCAAGAAAAATTCGGCTTTCGCAAAAAAGCGAAAGCCGAACGAAAATCAAAAATTCAATTTTTTAATTACAGCTTAAAAGAGGCCGCCGAGAAAAGACATAAGAACCTCAAGAATTGCCATCATCTTAGCAAAAACACCGGTAATAACAGAAGCTGTCTCGAACTTGTCTGTGGGCTCTTCGGCACCGCATACAGCGCAAGAGTGCTCAATACCCTCGTCAACAAGATTATAGCTGTGAAGCTCTTTGTCATAAGAATCGCCGCAAAGAGAGCAAACGTTCCAATGATAAAGATCATCATACTGATAAGGCTCAACAGCTACGTGGCAAAGCTCGATAACGAACTCATCGGAAAGAACGGTATTGCCGTCTACAACATAAGCGAACTTAAGAATAGCGCCGTCAAGCTGAACGGGCATATCCTCTTCTGTTCCCTCTACAGGCTCTGTGAAAACAAAATCGCTTTCATAATGAACGAAGTCCTCGGAATCAGCTGCCTTGATGAGTAAATAGGCATCTGTTGCGCCATCAAGCTCGGGAATAACTACCTCACGATTGGGGCAGATATGAAGAACTGTCGGTGCTACGGGCTCATCTGCTGCAAAAGCGGAAACGCCTACAACGCTTAAGAGCATAAGTACGCTCAAAAGAACTGCTAATGCTTTTTTCATTTGTAAAAACTCCTTTTAAAATTTTAAACCGCAACAGTGAAAAACCCTCTGTCGCTTTGTTCTCTCTTATATTACTATGTTTTTTTGAAAAAATCAATAGCTTTATCACTTTTTCTTTCAAAAAAATTAAGAGAACTTAAGAAATTTCATAAAATATTAATAATTTGCTTTTGAAATCGACAAATCAATTATCAAAACAAAAATCAATCACCGAGAGAACGCCGCCAATGAAAAAGATATTGCTGTGCAATCCCCTCGGTACCCTTAATACACTCGGGAAGCCCCTCGGGATAAAGCTCCGACTCAATCCTTTTTACCCATACATCCCGCGGAAAAGCCTCTACCCTGCCGAAGCCGTAAAGAAGCGCGCATTGCGCCACCTTTTCGCCGACTCCCTTTATTTTTAAAAGCTCTTCCTTTGCCGTTTCAAAATCGGCACCCTCTATTCTTTTAGGGTCAACCTCACCGCTTGTAAATTTTTGTGCCGCATCTATAATGTATTTTGCTCTGAAGCCCGCTTTCACCGGCGCCAAAGCCTCCGGGGAAAGCTCGGCAAGAGTACACGCCTCTGGAAAGGCATAGCCCCCACCGATTTTTTCACCGTAACACTCGCAAAGGCGTTCTATAATACCTTTAATGCGCGGTATATTGTTGTTTGCCGAAATTATAAACGAACAAACCGTCTCCCACGGCTCCTGGCGCAAAATCCTGATTCCGGGATATTCCTTGCAGGCTGTTTTCAAATATTCGTCATTGTAGCCGCGTATTATTTCACCGTAGTCGCGGTCAAAATCAAAGTACCGCCGCCAAATACACTCGTAATCATCGAGAGTTGTGTTGTAAAGAGTAACCTCATCGCCCTTTTGAGTTAAAAAAAGATACCTTCCGAAGGCGACTCCCGAAAAGCCTCCGTCTCGCGCACGCCACCTAAACGCCTGGCCGCAGTCGAGCGTGAGCTTCGCATCAAAATCCTTAACACCCGTTAAAACAATATTATCACCGTTGGGTATTACCTTCATAATCAATCACCGAAAATATTAAAAAATAACGCCCACGCTCTGTCAAGAGTAAATTTCAACAAACTTATTTTTCTCTGTTTTCAACAGTAAGCCACAGCTCTTTTTGTTATATTTTTCTCTGTTAAAATTCAACAAATTTTTTGTGTGAAAATGCAATTTTAAAAATCGACTTTAAGTATAATTGTAAAGTCTGTAAAACATTCAGTATATTTTTTCAAGCCGATTTTTTTGTAGAAAAAACAGAAGAAATTGTCGAAAACCCTTTAACATAGCCGTTTACAACGCGAGTTATAAACAGTTTCTACAAAGTTTTGAACATTTTCAGAGGCTCTTTCTGTTATACAATTAGTATAATTTTCCAATTCATCATTTTGCCGAAGCCCCCGTTAAAAGAGACGCGAATAAATTTTCGAAATACGAACAATATACTGTTTGAGGACATTTTAAATTTTAAAAAGGAAGGTTTTAAAAATGATAAAGGGAGTAAATAAACAGGTTCTCGAAATAAACGACCGGGAAAACGTTTTTTTTGAAAAAGCGATTTTTTTTGTAAAGCCCGAGTATTCCGGATTTTCGGAAGGGCGCTTGAGAGAGAGCGCAAAAAAGGAGCTTTCCGAAATCGGTGCGCCGCCTAAAACAAACCGCGAAAAAAGGCAGTTTGCACTGAAAAAACTTCTTTATGCCGCCTCATTTTCGGTTTTGGGAATTGCCTTGGGAATGACAATGGCTTTTCTTATTAAATAGCTTTGACACGGCGCCTTATGTATGGTATATTTATAAAAAACTTTAAAGGGTGAGTTTATGAGATACAAGCATATTTTTTGGGATTGGAACGGCACACTTATAGACGATGTGGGCAACGCCCTTTCGTGCGTAAACGATATGCTCGGGCGAAAAGGGCGCGAACCTATTACGCTTACGCAGTATTACGACTACATCGAAACACCCATAATAGGCTTTTACCGTCATATTTTACCGCCCGAGGAACTTGATTTTAATGCAATTTCCGCTGACTTTCACAGTGATTATGACCGTCACATAAACGAAACACACCTTGCAAGCGGCGCAAAAGGCATGCTTTCACGTTTAAAGGACGGCGGCGCAAGACATTACATTATAACTGCCTCTCACACAAACGAGGTTACAGCGCTTACAAAACACTACGGTATAAGCGAATATTTCGAGGCTATTCTCGGCGCGGAAAATAATTTTGCAGAAAGCAAAACCGCACGCGCACTTGATTTTTTCAAGTCACAAGGCATAAAGCAGAGTGAAGCCCTTTTTGTGGGCGACACTCTTCACGACCTTGAAACGGCTTACGCCCTCGGAATAGACTGTGTGCTTCTTTCATACGGGCACCAGGGAAAAAAGCTTCTTTTACCGAGCGGCTGTTACGTTGCAGACTCACTTTATGAGGTTGAAAGCATTATTCACGACGACAGAAAAATCGACCTTCACTGCCACTCAACGCGCTCCGACGGAACGCTTACTCCGAGAGAGCTTGTTCTACACGCGAAAAAAAACGGGCTTTCGGCAATGGCACTTACCGATCACGACTCCGTAAACGGCATAAAAGAAGCACTTGAAACCGCAAAGGAAATAGGCTTTGAGCTTATTCCGGGAATTGAGTTTTCGGTTGCCGCCGAAACAGAGCTTCATATAATCGGCTTGTTTTTAAACCCCGAAAGTCCTGTATTACTTGAAACAATAAATGAGCTTATAGGAAGTCGCAAAAGGCGTATGACAGACATTTGCGAAAAGCTCACGTCACTTTCACTTCCTGTTTCCTACGAGGAGGCTCAAAAAAATGCCGGCGGCGACTTTGTGGGAAGAGCGCATATTGCAAGGGTTATGATTGAAAAAGGCTTTGTAAACTCGGTAAGCGAGGCGTTCGATAAATACATAGGCATAGGAAAGCCCGCCTACTCCGCAAAAAAAGAGCTTACCGTTGAAAGCGCAATTACGGCTATAAGCGCCGCAGGAGGCTGCTCGTTTCTCGCCCACCTTAACCAAACCGGCTACACGAGCGAAGAGCTTTACACGCTTCTTTCAAAAATGAAGCAGTACGGCCTTACCGGAATAGAAGGCTACTACCCCGAATACACCGAGGAGCAAATATCCGAATACCGCACGCTTGCGTACCGTCTGGGTCTCGTTTTTGCCGGCGGCTCGGATTTTCACGGAGATATTAAGCCCGAGGTGAAAATAGGTGTCGGACGCGACAATATTTCAATCCCATATTATGTACTCGAAAACATAAAAAGGCATATTAAGCAATAAAACCGTCAATAATATGACTGCGTGGCTTTGTCGCGCGGTCATATTTTTTTCGGAGATGATTTAATGATTACAGACACTAAGCTTTATTCAAAAAAGCTTCTTCAAAGCAACACCTTAAGGCTTTTTTTCGTTTCCCTTTTAAGCCTTGCCTTAAAAGCGGCGCTTATTGCCGCAGTCGCGCTGTTTTCACACCTTTTTCTCACCTCAGATTATTTTAAGGCATTTTCAATGCAAACCGACAAATACCTTGCATATTTTCTCGCGCTTTTCGCCTTAAACATATTAAGAATTGCCGCTTTTCTTCTTATTTTCGGAATAAAGCTCGGTGAAAGCTTTGTTTATTTTAAAAGAGCCGCCGGCGAGCACGGCTCATTTTCGCTTTTATTCCGTTTTCTTTCACCGAAAAAAGCGGCAAGAGCCTTTTCTCTTTACTGTAAAATAAGCTTTTTCAAATTGATGTGGCTCTTATTCTTCCTTTTACCGTCGGCAATTTGCGGCTACTCTGTATTATTACTGTACAAAAGCGCTGTTTTGACAATGCCCGCATTTTACACGCTTTTAGGCGGAACAGTTGCTCTCCTTTTAACGGGATTGGCATTTTACTCCGTTTGCGGCTTTCGCTACGAGGCTGCGCCTTACTATATGTGCCTTGAAGAGCTTCCCGCAAAAAAAGCAATAGAAAAAAGCGTTCTTTTTACGGACAGCGCCATAAAAAGAGCACTTTTTTTAAAGCTCGGTTTTTCGGGATGGTTTTTTTCCTGCTTATTGCTTTTACCCGTTTTTTACGTTGTACCTTATTACAAGCTTTCAAAAGCACGCTTTGTTATAAATGCGGTATTTGAAAACGCGGCAAAAGAAGAAAAAGAGGATTTTCCTATTGTTTTACTACCGAAAAAAGCAACGTAAAGCTATGCTTTTAAATACAAAACACGGCGTAAAGCGGGTACTGTTTTGATATTTTTTCAAAGCCGATTTTTTTGAGGACAACTTTATTGCGCAATCGGGTTTAAACAATTCAATATATAGCTTAAGACTTTTTGCGCGGGTATTGTCTGCAGACCTTACCTCTATCGAAATAAGCCTGCCGTTTCGCTGAATAATAAAATCCGCCTCGGCCCGCACTCGGACTCCCAATAAAATGTTTTCTAACCGTTTGCCGCAAGCGAGGTATTAACGTAATTTTCAACCATACCGACTTTAAAACCGTTTATTTCTTCCGTGCGGTAAAGCACATACCACGGCTCCGATTTTTTTGCCGAAAGAAGCCCCAAAACCGAAACGTATACTTTAAATAAATCTATGTCTCGGTAATTTTCAAGAGGCTTTTTAATTTGCTCCGCCTTATATATTGTGAGAAACAATGCCCGACAAATAAAGCCATTCATTAGCATTTTCAAACTCGGCGGCTCTTACGCCTTTTTTTTATTTTATTGAGCTTCCTGTTAATCTCAAGAATTTGCTCTTTTGTGAATTTCCCGCCGAGCATCATAAAAATACGTTTTACGGTAAAGCCCTTTGCAAGGTCAATCATTGTTTTGTTCACGGAAAAGCCCGCAATACTCATACCGCCCTCGGATTTTTCGCCCTTCTCGGAGGTTGTCCTTTTGTCGCCTGTGAGAGCCTTTTTAAGCTTTAAAAGCATTGAGACAAGAAACAGCTTGCCCTTAAAGGTTTTTAAAATGTCACCAAGCGTGTCGTTTATTGAAAAATAGCCCGTCGGTGTATCAATTTCAAACCAATTTATAACGGCGCCCTCTTCCTTCATCCGGTAGCCTTCGTTAAAGGTATCTGTTTTTTTAATAAACGCCTTGTCCTCAAGCTCTCCCGCCTTAGCCGTAATGTGCGACTCGCCCTCGTTTTTGATTTTAAAGGTAAAGAACGGGAGCTCGCCTTTTTTCTGCTTACCCACGCTTTCACCGTTTACAAAAAGCTCTACCTCGTCAAGGTTTGAATATACCTTAACCTCCGTTACCGCCTCGCACCTCTCAACATAGCGCTTTGAACAAATGTGCAGGGTTGGTTCGCTTGAAAGCCAGCATTTATACGCATAAAAGCTGTCCTTTTTATAGCTTCTGTCAAACGAAACGAGCCCCTTATGGTTCATTCCGTTTTCGCCGCCCTCGGCTCGTGCATCGGCGGCAAAATCAAACATATTCCAAACGTGCGTCGCCCAAAGATATTTTCGCTTTGAAATTTGCTTTATCAATTCCTCATGATAATATGCCTGATATTCCTCGGTATAGTCACCCTGCTCGGGCGATGAGGTATGCCAATTAAGCGCCTCACAGCCGTATTCGCTGAGGCCCACCGCTCTGCTCGGGTGTTTTTTATGAAACTCGTCAAACCACGGTCCGTACATATTCACGTTACCGCCGTACCAGCCGAAGTAATGGTTAAAGGAAAGCACATCGCTTATTTTAAGATACGGGTCATCGGGACTGCACATAGTAACCGCCGCAACGGTAGTAGGTCTTGTTTTGTCAAGCTCTTTTACGGTTTTTTGCAAAAGCCTGTGATTTTCAACAACCGACTCATCCGAGCCGTTCATTGAAATCTCGTTTGAAAGTCCCCAAACAACAATTGAAGGGTGATTGTAATTTTGAATTACAAGCTCTTTCATTTGCTCCACGGTATTTTCGACACCGTTTTTCATATGCTTTGAAATATACGGAATTTCCGCCCAAACAGCAAGTCCGCGCTCGTCACACAGGTCATAAAACATTTGCGAATGCTGATAATGCGCAAGCCTTACGGTATTTGCGCCCATTTCGCAAATAAGATCAATATCCTCCTTATGGTGCGAAAAGTCGAGCGCATTTCCTATTTCGGGTCTGTCCTGATGGCGCGCAACACCCCTTAACGGGTATTCCTCGCCGTTTAAAATAAAGCCTCTTTCGGGATCAATTTCGAAGGTTCTGAGTCCCGTTTTCAAAGAAACCTCATCTACGGCAGCTCCGTTTTCAAAAAGCGTCGCCGTTACGGTGTAAAGAAACGGGTCCCTCGTTCCGTGCCAAAGGTGCGGATTTTCTATTTTAATTACAGCCTCAGGATTTTTACCGGAAGCCCTCGCCTTACCTACCGAAGCTTCTCCGTCGCTTACGGTAAACTCCACCTCGCCCTCGCAATACGCCTTAACACGAACCTCGAATGCATCGCCGTTTTTTTCGGGCGTAATTTTAAGACCGGGTGTACCGTAGTAAAGCAACTCAAAATGCTTTTTATTAACACCTATAAGGCTTACATCTCTGTAAAGCCCGCCGTAAAAGGTAAAGTCCGCCATCTGCGGATAAACCGTGTCATTCGGTGAATTGTCAACCTCTATTTTTAAAAGATTATTATCCTCAATATTTTCAAGCTGTACTCTGAAGGTCTGATAGCCGCCGTTATGGTGCACTACTCTTTCGCCGTTAAAATAAACCGTCGCCGAAGAGTTCGCACCGTCTATTTGAAGGTAAAGCTCATCCCCCTCGGGAAGCTCGCTTTTTAAAAGCGTTTTTTCATATGTGCACAAGCCGCGGTAATAATCGTTACCGCCATCCTGCCCGTCTGTGCCGTTCCAGGTGTGCGGCAAATCGACCGTGCACTCGGTATCTTGCTTTTTGAAAATCCAATCCTTATTGATATTTACAATATTTCTCATTTTATCCCTCCGTGTCTGCCGCTTGTGAATCGCCGAGCTTATAAAGGAAATACATACTCAAAAAGCATATGAGCGAGCCTATGCACGGCAAAATGCCTGTCATAAAATAGATTTTGTCGGCAACGCCCACGCCTTGACTTAACGCATCAAGCTCAGACTTATAGCCCGTAAAGTCAAGCGCAAGCGAAATAAGCGCCGCACCCAAGCCTTGAGCTATTTTTCTGAAAAACGAGTATGTTGCGTAAATAGAGCCTTCCTCGCGCCTACCGGTTGTCTTTTCCTGAAAATCTATGCAATCCGCAACAAGCGCCCATGTCAAAACAAGGTAAAACGAGGCTCCGAGCATTGCCACACCCATTAAAAGCATCCAAATAAACGGATTTTGAATTTTCACAAATGCCGCAACACCGCTTGCCAATGCCGAAAGCAGGAAGGGATATGTGCAAAGCTGTTTTTTCGTAAATCTTTTTGAAAGCGGCTTAATTGCAACAATGCCGAACGCAACGGGCATTCCCGCAATTACCGTGGCAACTGTTATAAGGTCGGTGTTTTTAAAGTAACACATAAATGTGTACTGCAACGAGCTTGTAACCGTCATCATAAGCGCAAGATAAGATATCGACGAAATTGTAACGCCAAGCATATGCTTATTTTTCAAAAAGCCCTTAATTGTTTGCGCATAATTGAATTTTTGCTTTTCATTCACGGTAGGCGCTACTCTTTCGGTTACCATTTTTCTTAAAAAAACAAAAGAGATGCAGCCGATTATGCCCATAACGGCAACAAATATTATAAAATATTCGCCGCGCGGGTTTTTGTTTTCATCATATACAAGAAGCGGCAAAAGAATCATAACGGGAATTTGCACCAGCAAAGCACCGATGCTTCTGAAGGTGGAAAGCTCCGAGCGCTCCTTGGGCACGGTTGTTATTACCGACTGCATTGAGCCGTAGGGCACGTTTACGCTTGTATAGGAAACGCTCCAAACGCAATAAAGAAGGAGGCAAAGCGTAACCTTTAAGGCATACGGTGCGGAAGGAATATATATAAACAAAAGCACGCTTGACAAAAGAAGCGGAATGCTCGCCCACTTTATCCACGGCTTAAACTTACCGTCCCTTCCGGGCTTTACCGAATCGCAAATGCCGCCTATAATGGGGTCATTTACGGCATCGAAAATTTTTCCGAGCATTATTATTATTGCAAAGTGAGTGGGCTTAATATTAAGGCAGGTAACGTAAAAAAGCATTAAGTAGTTGTTAATAAATGCAAAGCTCATATTACAACCGAAATCGCCGAGGGCGTAGCCTATTTTATCACGCATACCGAACGGTCTTAACGTTTCTTTTGAAGGGTTACTCATATTATTTCATCCTTTCATTTATTAAAGCACGCTTTTGTCTTCTCCGAAAATAAAATCCTCTTTAATGTCGCGCTCGTAGTCGTAGTCGTCATCCTCACCTATTTCGCGATAATAATCCCACAGGCGCTCCTCTTGGGTATCTGTAAGCGGCTCACCGGGAATGTCGGCAACAACCTCAAACTTACCCATCTTTTCCCAAAGCATAGGCGTTATACGCACAGTATAGCCGCAACAGGAGGGGCAAAGCCACTCGGTCATGGGAAGCTCCGGCAGCCCGAATGCCGCCATAAGCGTCATAAGAACTCCGCCGTGCGTAATAATCACGGCCTCGGTTATTCCCGTTTTAAAAAGCCCTTCAACCGTTTTGTTAAAGGTGTCACATATTCTGCTTGAAAAATCAACATTACTTTCACCGTTTAAGGGCTTGGCATCCTCTTTTCCGGCAAGCCACTCCGAAAACTCCTTGTAAGGCGCCAGCTCCTCTGCCGTGTGACCCTCAAATTCGCCGAAATCGCACTCCTCAAAGCCGCGCATTTCAATCGGTGTTTTGTCGGGATAAAGAATTTTCGCAGTCTCCGTACAACGCTTTAATGAGCTTGAAAAAACAACCTGAGCATTCGGATAATTATAATCCGACTTCATCTTTTTAAGCTGCTCAATACCCTCCCTGCAAAGAGGCTCGTCCGTTTGACCTATATAGCGCCCCTCAAGGTTGCCGCGCGTAAACGCATGGCGCAAAATATGAATTGTATAAGTTTTCATTGATTTCTCCGATCATTTGTAGTATTATACTTAAAGTATATTATAAAGTGTGTTACCGAGGTGTTTTTATGTCAAATTATTATGAGAGGCTTTATGAGCTGAGAATTGAAAAGGGCATTAGCCAAAAGGAAGCGGCAAACGACCTCGGCGTTTCTCAGGCTCTTCTTTCACATTACGAAAAGGGCATTCGCGAATTCGGGCTGTCGTTCCTTTCACGTGCCGCCGACTATTACGGTGTTACAACCGACTACCTTCTCGGGCGCTCCGACAGCCGCTCCGGGCTTGACTCGACCTTTCTTGAGGACAGAGCCGAGGACAAAAAGTTTTCATCCCAAACGGTTTACCGTGCCGCAATTATGACTCACGAGCGTATGAACGCAGGCTCTGCCGTGGCGGGTGAGCGAACCGATATGCTTTATGCGGCTGTTATTTACACGACGCTTTTCACCGCGGCACAAAAGGGCTACATACCGAAGCGCTGGTTTTCAATTCAGCCTAAATACGCGGGAATTGTTCAACAGCTTGTCTCCGAGGGAATTCTTTCGGATTTTCCCGAAAAAACAACTGCCGCAAGAAGATACGGCGGACCGGAGCCGTTGAGCATAGAAACGGTTATTTCCGCTGTGGAAAATGCCGTTAAACGCAATTGCGCCGCCATTGCCGACCGTGTATAGCGCACACTCTTTTACAATTTCAAAAAACAAGCTTTAAGGGCTTTTACGGGTAAATAATATCTGTAAAAGCCCTTTGTATTATACCGTTTTATACGGTCTGCGCTTTTTTACAACCTCTCGCCTTCCGTCGCTCTCGGCCTCTTATATTTTATGACTTTAAAAGCTCCTTATACATCCTTATGTATTCGTTTGCGGATTTGCCCCAGCTGTTATCGCTTTCCATAGCACGCTTAACGAGAATTTTCCAGCCTTTTTCATCATTAAAGCCTTCGCAGGCACGGCGGATTGCGTGAAGCATTTCGTGCGCGTTGTAGGAAGAGAACACAAAGCCGTTACCCTCACCGTCGCCGCTGTCGCGGATACTGTCGCGAAGACCGCCTGTTTCACGCACAATCGGAATTGAACCGTACCTTAAAGCAACCATTTGAGAGAGTCCGCACGGCTCGCTCTTTGAAGGCATTAAAAACAGGTCGCTTCCGGCATAAATTTTTCTTGCAAGATCCGGAACAAAGCCTATTTTAAGCCCAACCTTATCGGGAAAGCGCTCCTTAAGACCCTTAAAATATTCCTCATATTGCCAATCACCGGAGCCGAGAATTACAAGCTGTATATCGGTGGTTGAAAGAAGCTCATCAAAAATTCTTTTGCAAAGGTCAAGACCCTTATGAGAAACAAGCCTTGTAACCATTCCCATAACCGGTGTTTTTTTGCTTTCATTAAGACCGAAAAGCTTTTGAAGCTCTTTTTTATTATATGCCTTGTTTTTAAAATCCGCGGCACTGTAATTTTTAAATATATCGGTATCGGTCTCGGGGTCGTAATTCACGGTGTCAATTCCGTTTAAAATACCCCTCAATTTAAAGCTTCTTTCTCTTAAAATAGTATCAAGTCCGTGAGAATACCACGGGTCGAGAATTTCCTTTGCATAAGAGGGGCTTACGGTCGTAATACAATCCGCAGTTTCAATAGCACCCTTCATAAGGTTTACTGCGCCGTCATATTCAAGAAGCCCCGTGTACTGCCTGTCAATGCCGATAACATTGTCTATAAGCTCATCACCGTAAACACCCTGATATTGAATATTATGTATCGTAAATACGGTTTTTATGTTTTCATAGCCCTGCCTGTTTGCGTAAATTGTACTGTAATAAACCGGTGTTAAGGCTGTTTGCCAATCATTACAATGAATTATATCGGGCTTGAAATCAATATAAGGTATTATTTCAAGAATAGCTCTTGAAAAGAACGCAAAGCGCTCGGCATCGTCATAATGCCCGTAAATTGTGTCTCTTTTAAAGTAGTATTGATTATCAAGAAGATAATAAATAACTCCACCGGCTCTTGCCTCAAAAATTCCGCAATACTGTCTGCGCCAGGCAACGGGAACCGAAATATGAGTTATAAACTTCATGGTGTCCTTAAGTTCCTGCTTAATTCCGTCGTAAAGCGGCATTACAACTCTTGCACCCACAAGGCGCTTTCTCAATGCCTGCGGAAGAGAGCCGGCAACATCGCCGAGTCCGCCGCTTGCCATAAAGGGAAGTGCTTCGCTTGCAGCGTATAGAACCTTCATTTATAATTCCTCCCAAAATAACTTAAATTACAATTTGCTTTCCTATAAATATCGGGTATGCCTTGTCGCCCGAAAGATTTTTAGTGGGCGTGATTACCGTATTTTTGTCCATGATAACGCAATTAAGCCTTGCATTTTCGCCTACAAACGCATCCTGCATAACAATGGAATTTTCAACAACAGCGCCCTTTGCAACGCGTGCGCCCCTGAAAAGAATACTGTTTTTAACGGTACCCTCAATAATACAGCCGTCTGCAATAAGAGAGTTTTTCGCTTCACTGCCTATTCCGTAAATAACGGGCATATCATTTCTTACCTTTGTAAGAATGGGTCTGTCGGAATTGAAAAGACTCTTTCGGCAATCTCTTTCTAAAAGTGCCATATTCGCCTCGTAATACGAAACGAGCGAATCTACCGTAAAATGAACGCCCTCGCACTTATAGCCGTAAATGTTAAGGTGCTCAACATTTCTTTGCATAACATCCTTTTCAAAGCTTGTGCAATTGTAGCTTTCGGCATCGCCTATAAGCCTTTCAAGAAGTGCTTTTCTTATAAGAAGAATATTCGCTCCGTATTTTACCGCCTCATCTGTCTTCGGGTCTACGGAAATTGCCGTTACCTTACTGTCGGAATCAAGCGTAAATACCATTTTATTTTCAAGCTTAGGTAAAACTCCCTCACAGTAAACAGCCGTAATATCGGCATTTTTCTCATCGTGAAATTCAAAAATCCTTTCAAAATCAACGTTGCAAATAAAGTTTGAATCCGCAAGAAGCACATATTCCTGCTTTGAAGCGACAATAAAGTCCATTATTCTGTTAAGAACGTCTATTCTGTTAGAGCCGTCGCCGTAATGCGAAGAGCCGTCAAACGGCGGAAGAATGAAAAGTCCGTCTGTTTTTCTTGAAAGATCCCACGGTCTGCCGCTTCCCACATGGTCCATAAGCGAATGGTAGTTGCTGTTTGCAATAAGACCGACCTTTGTAACACCGCTGTTTACAAGGTTTGAAAGCATAAAGTCTATAAAGCGGTATCTGCCGCCGAAGGGCACCGAGCCCATGGTACGCCTTGCGGTAAGACCGCCCAAGGCAGAATCATAAGAGTTTGAATAAATAAGCCCCAAAACATTTTTCGGCATCATACAAGAGCACCCCTTTCAACATCTTCGGAAATCATTGATTTTGCCTTTACCGTTGCGCCTTCGCCGACCTTTATGTTGGCACCTACAACGCTTACGCCCCAATCATCGAGATTTTCGCATTTTTCGGGATTTTCACCGATTTTCGCGTCCTCTTCGATTACAGAATTCTCCGCAACCATTGCGTACTGCACTACAGCACCCTTTTTAATCACGGCGCCCGGCATTACTATTGAATATTTTACGCTTGCGCCCTCCTCGACGGTAACATCGGAAAAGAGCACCGAATAATCAATATCGCCTTCAATCTCGCACCCTTCCGCTACTATTGAATTTTCAACCTTAGCACTTTCCGAAATATACTGCGGAGCGGAAATGGTTCCTCTGCCGTAAATCTTCCAAGAGGAATCGCTCAAATCAATATTCGCCTTTTTATTGAGAAGGTCAAGGTTTGCCTCCCAAAGAGAGTCTATTGTTCCCACGTCCTTCCAATAGCCGTCAAATGCATAGGCAAAAAGTCTTTCGCCCGCGGAATGCATTGCGGGAATAACGTTTTTGCCGAAATCATTTGAAGATTCGGGGTCATTTTCATCGTCAATAAGATATTTTCTGAGCTTTTCCCAAGTGAACATATAGACACCCATAGAAGCCTTGTTGCTCTTCGGGTTTTTCGGCTTTTCCTCGAAAGCCGTAATTCTGCCGTCGGGGTCCGTAAACATGAGTCCGAAGCGTGAAGCCTCCTCCCACGGCACCTCAAGCATTGCTATTGTGCAGGCGGCATCCTTTTCCTTATGGAATTGAAGCATTTTCGCGTAATCCATTTTATAAATATGGTCACCGGAAAGCACCGCAACATACTCCGGGTTATAACGGTCTATAAAGTTAATATTTTGGTAAATGGCGTTAGCCGTTCCCTTATACCACTCCGTACCTTTAATTTGCTGATACGGTGAAAGTATGTGAACTCCGCCGTTTGCCCTGTCAAGATCCCAAGGTCCGCCGTTGCCTATATAATCGTTTAATTCAAGCGGCTGATACTGCGTTAAAACGCCCACGGTATAAATACCGGAGTTTACGCAGTTTGACAGAGGAAAGTCTATTATCCTGTATTTTCCGCCGTAAGGTACGGCGGGCTTTGCAATGTTTTTTGTAAGAACGCCGAGACGTGAGCCTTGACCACCCGCAAGAAGCATTGCAATACATTCTGTTTTCTTTGCCATTTTAATTCACATTCCTTTCGGATTCATTTATTATCGTTTGTTTTTCATTTTTTAACGTTTTTTTGTTCTTTTCCTTGCGCTTCCTTTTTATGCTTAAAATACATAACCGACATTCCGGGAAGCGTTAAGGAAATGCTGTTTTTAAAGCCGTGAAGCTCTTCCTTTTCGGTTTTATACGTCTTTTTAACTCTTTCGCCGTTTCCGCCGAACTGCTTTGAGTCCGAATTAAACACAAGCTCGTAGCTTCCGTCCTCGGGAACGCCGATTTTATAATTATTTCTTGTAACCTTTGTAAAGTTGCAAACGGCTATAATTCGGTCGCCCTTTTCATCTGTTCTTATAAAGGCTATTACGGAATTGTCGTTGTCGTCGCTTACAATCCACGAAAAGCCCTCCCATGAGCAGTCCACCTGCCAAAGCGGAGAATTTTTTTTATAAAATTTGTTAAGCGCCTTAACGTAATCCTTCAAAAGCACATGCATTTCGTAATCAAGAAGAAGCCAATCAAGCTCCTTTTTGTAATCCCACTCAATAAACTGTCCAAACTCCGTGCCCATAAACAAAAGCTTTTTCCCGGGATGTGCATACATATAACCCAAAAACGCCCTTACTCCCGCAAACTTCTCATTATAATTTCCGGGGATTTTGTTAATAAGCGAGCACTTACCGTGAACAACCTCGTCGTGAGAAATCGGAAGCACAAAATTTTCCGAAAATGCGTAAAAGAACGAGAAGGTTATAAGGTCATGGTTGAACTTTTTGTAAATTCCGTCCATCGAAAAATAACGTAGAATATCGTTCATCCAGCCCATATTCCACTTGAAGTTAAAGCCCAAGCCGCCCATATAAACAGGCTTTGATACAAGCGGCCAAGAAGTGCTTTCCTCGGCAATCATCAAAACGTCGCCGTGCTCTCCGAATACAGCCTCGTTAAGCTCCTTTATAAATGCCGCCGCCTCAAGATTTTCGTTACCGCCGTTTTCGTTGGGTATCCACTCGCCGTCCTCTCTGCCGTAATCAAGGTACAGCATGGAGGCTACGGCATCAACTCTTAAGCCGTCTATATGGTATTCGTTAAACCAATAAAGGGCGTTTGAAATCAAAAAGCTTTTAACCTCATTTTTGCCGTAATCAAAAACTCTTGTGCCCCACTGAAGGTGCTCGCCCTTTTTGGGGTCGGAATATTCGTAGCAAGGCTCACCGTCAAACTCGTAAAGCCCGTGAGCATCCTTTGGAAAATGCGCGGGAACCCAATCAAGAATAACACCTATTCCCGCCTTATGGCATTCATCAATAAAATATTTAAAGTCATCGGGCGTGCCGTAACGCGAGGTCGGCGCAAAATATCCCGTTACCTGATAGCCCCAAGAGCCGTCAAAGGGATGCTCCGAAAGCGGCATAAGCTCAATGTGCGTGTAGCCCATATCCTTTATATATTCACAAAGCTCGCGCGCCATATCACGGTATGTAAAATAATTTCCGTCCTCGTATTTTCTCCAAGAGCCGAAATGAAGCTCGTATATATTTACAGGTGACGAATATGCAGGCGTTTGCAGTCTTTTTTTAAGCCATTTTGAGTCATTCCACTTATACGTGCTCTCATAAATTTTAGAAGCCGTGCCGGGGCGCGTTTCCGCGTGAACGGCATACGGATCCGCTTTTTGAATGACTCTGCCGCTTTTTGTTTTTATCGAAAACTTGTAACAGTCATAAGGCTTAACTCCCGAGAAAAAGCCTTCCCACACACCCTCACCGTTAAGACGCGTCATTCGGCAGGCAGTGTCATCCCAACCGTTAAAATCGCCCACAACGCTTACGGCTTCGGCATGCGGTGCCCACACCCTGAAAACAAAGGTGTCGTTTTCCGTACGGTGTGCGCCGAAAAACTCCTGCGCTCTGTAATTGCGCCCTTGATGGAACACAAATACGGGGAAATCGTTGAAGCTTTCTTTTTCGGCGGTCTTTTTTTCTTTCAACTTCCTCACCTCGCATAAAATTATATGTTCTTACATACTAATAATATCAAATACAAAACATTTTTTCAAGTGTTTTTAATATATTTTGTTCAAACGAGTATTGAATATTTTTTGCGAAACTTGTATAATTTGCACAAACAAAGTTGTATTTGCACTGTTTTTCAAACGTACAAGCGTGCTTTTCGGCTGCTTTTCGGGCTTGAAAATTTTAACAAAAGCTTAACAAAAACAAAAAGCGGCTTTTAACAAAATTACCGATTTTTATTACACAAAAGTTACAAAGTCGCAGATTACTTGACTTAATATTTGTTTGTGGTATACTTTTATATGCTGTTTTACGCTCTAAAGCAATTAAAGCTTACTGTCTAAAACACGCTATTATATTGAAAGGCTGAGCTTAAGGCTCGGAATCAAATTATGGAAACATCATCTTTAAAAGCGTCGGCATATGCCTTTGCCGTAAAGCAGGCAATTAACTACGCAAGACGTGACCCGGATAAAAACCTTATTAAGGTTCTTAACCTTGTTGAAAAGGCAGATGTTAAAAAAGCAAACCAGGTTACATATAACAACCTCAGAAAAAGCTTACAGGACCCAAATAACAATTGGACAAGATTCATTAAAAACATACTCTTTAACACAGACCCCAAAATTCTTGACAAATTCATACCCGTTCTTCTTAACATCGCCCTTAACAGCTTTGCCGTAAGAACCGAAAACATTGAAAAATACAAATGCAATATTCCGTGGGCGATTCTTATTGACCCCACTGCCGCCTGCAACCTTCACTGCACGGGCTGCTGGGCTGCCGAATACGGCAAAAACCTTTCCCTTCCTTACGAAACACTCGCAAGCGTTGTAGAGCAAGGTAAAAAGCTCGGTACTTTCGTTTACCTTTTCTCCGGCGGTGAACCGCTCGTAAGAAAAGACGATATCATTAAGCTTTGCAAGGCAAACCCCGACTGTGCCTTCCTTTCGTTTACAAACGGCACACTTGTCGATGAGGAGTTTGTAGAGCAAATTGCCGAGGTAGGCAACTTTGTACCCGCCTTTTCAATAGAGGGCTACGAGGATGCAACGGATATGCGCCGCGGTGAGGGAACATATGAAAAGGTTATGAACGCCATAAAGCTCTTAAAAGCGAGAGGCTGCCTTTTCGGCTATTCCATTTGCTACCACAGCAAAAACATTGAAGAGGTTTGCGGAAGCGATTATATAGACTTTCTTATTGAAAACGGCGGACTTTTCACATGGTTCTTTACATATATGCCCGTAGGTAAGGATGCCGTTCCGGAGCTTATGGTAAGCGCAGAGCAAAGAAAAAGAGCATATGAGCTTATAAGAAAGGCTCGAAACGAAAAACCTATGTTCCTTATGGACTTTTGGAACGACGGCGAATATGTTCAGGGCTGTGTTGCCGGTGGCAGACACTACCTTCACATTAACGCAAACGGTGACGTTGAGCCTTGCGCCTTTGTTCACTATTCAAATGTTAATATCAAAGAGGTTTCTCTTTTGGATGCTCTTAAATCCCCCTTGTTTATGGAGTATTATAAGGGTCAGCCGTGGAATCAAAACCACCTTCGTCCCTGTCCCGTGCTTGATAACCCCGATGCCATAATCGAAGCGGTTGAGCGCTCCGGTGCACATTCAACGGAAATGCTCGCTCCCGAGGACCCGAGAGACCTTGCCGCCAAAACACGCAAGGCAGCCGATGCTTGGGCAACCGTTGCCGATGAAATTTGGGCAGATACCGACATTGAAAAGCACAACAACCCCTCTGTAATGTACGCAAAAGAGGATCTTGAAAAATCCGCCTGCCCCCACAACTGCGAAAACTGCCATAAGCAGTAAGCTAAATCAAAACAATACAATCAAAGTAATAAATACAACTCAAATACACTCGCACCGATTAAACAACCACGCTTGTTCAATCGGTGCGAGCCTCTTTTATTGATATTCGTTTTCAATTAAAGCTCGAAGGGGTTCGGCAAAATCGGTTTAACCATACTGATTTTCGCCCCTGCGACGTTAAAATACCCGTTAATTCAAGTCATCTTCTTTAATATCGGTTTCGGTTAGACGGTAGGTTTTTATTTCAAACGGGGTGAATGATATTTCGACAGTTGCGTCTTTGTAGGTAAGTCTTGCGGAATGACGAGCCTCGGTAGGATTGAAAAGACGCACCGTATAGCCCTCGCCTGTTTCGGCCTTTTTAAATGCCGTTACGTCTACAACATCTGTTTCCGAAAGCAAAAGCGGTGATGCGGGCTTTTCACCCTTGCCTGTCGGGTAAACCGAAATTGCAAACGGTTTTTCATTAAACAAATGAGCGAAGCGCGCGGCCTTATTTAAAACGTCTTCTTTTTTACCGAACATAAACCCAAAGCCGAAATCTCTTTCGCCCTGCTCTATATAAGGCGACATTCTGTCCTGCGGCAAAACAATACGGTCATCTATCGGATGAGCGCAATATGAAGCAGACCGAAGAAGTGTAAGCTTCAGTTCTCCGCTGTTTTCATCGAACGACGAGCCGTATGTACCGTTGTTGGCAACTGCTATACATCTGTCCTCGCCGGAAACGGCAATGTATTTTTGCGAAACATTCTCATCGCAATTTCTTTTAAGCTCTTCTCTACCGTAAGCGGTCTCTCCCAAAAGCGACTCCGTTTTAAACGCCGGTGATACGGAAAGCTTAACAAGCTCCTGCTTTTGACTCCAATTCACTCTTGCCTCAACAGAAAAATCTCCGCAATCCGAAATAATATATTTTATTACGGCATTTGACTTTTTATATCCAAACGCCGCCTCTATAACGGTTCTAACACTGCCGGCTTCAATCACTCTCACGGGAGGGATTTCCCCGTTTATGCAATAATACTCCTTAACCTCCTCGGGGGTAAGCGCCGTAAATTCTCCGATTTTTTCATACCAGCCGAGCCGTGTCATTCCCCACGGGTCGGAGTCGTCCTTATAAACCTCAAGCTTAAAGGAGTCACCGTCAAGGTAAGAAACACCGTCCTTTTCAAGATAAGAAACAAGTCCCGTTTTTTTATTTACGGCAAGCCTTAAGCCGTTTTTATCGTAAACAATATTACCGTCAATTATTGCAAGCTCGGTTTTCGGCTTTTCGTTAAGGCGTGTAAACGAGCAATCGAAGCGGCTTACAGCCATAGGCTTTAAGGTGGTGTTAAACACAACTCTTTTTCGCCATTCGCACGGAATTGAGCTGTGCTCCTTTTCACATTGAGATTTTAAAAGCACACCGTTTTCATCATAAACATTCGGCGACATAAACACAAAATCGCGCACCTGATCCCACAGCATAAACTCCGCCGTAAAATCTCCGCTCACCTCATATGGATACGGATTATACACAAACACGGGAATTTTATCATCATCCGGCTTTTTTTGACCGCCCAAAAGCGAAGTAAACGCCTTGAACTTCAGTCTTGAGAGAATTTCAAGTGAATGCGAAAGCATTCTTAAAGCCATTTCCTCTGCGGGCTGAATAGATGTCCCGGGAAGTATATCATGAAACTGCACCGTCATAATATCGTAAAGTGCTTCAAAAAGTTCCTTTTCGGGATAATCTGTAAGTCCCAAGGCCGATGCATGCGAACAAATGCTCTCTGTGAAAATATATTCGTTTTCGGCACGGCGATATTGCTGTTTTATGCGAATTTGACTTGTATAGCAACCGGGCGCCCAAGGATTAAGACTTTTTTCAACCGTGGGAAGCTCAACATTTTTAAGCTCCTCAAGATATTTTTCCGGAGTTGAATGAATAATTCCGTTTCCGTTTTTCTTTTCACGCGCTATAAGCTCACTTAAATCGTCAAGGTCCTTTTTTGAGGGTCCGCCGCCATGGTTGCCTATTCCCCAAAAGCAAAGGAAGAAATCCTCATCGGGGCATTCCTTTAAAATACGCGAAACCTTTTCCTCGGCCTTGCCCTTACCGGAATTGTAACCGTAAGAAATTCTCGTTGCTATAATTTCGGAGCCGTCGTAGCCGACCCATTTGAAGCTGTTTTGAGGAAGCGTTAAAAACTCGGGGCTCGGACGCATAAACATATACCCCTCATAGCCGCACTTTTTCATAATTTGCACTAAACCCCTTGAATGCCCGAAGGGGTCAACATTAACGGCAACCGTAGGCTCTACTCCGAACTTCTCCTTAAAATAGCGTCTTCCCGAGGAGATTTGACGAACAAACATTTCACCCGAGGGCATATTGCAATCCGGTTGTAAATGCCAACCTCCCATAATGTGCCATTTTCCCGCTTTAACAAGCTCCTTTATTTTTTCAAAAAGCGCTAAGTCGAGCTCCTCTACCCATCTGTAAAGAAGCGCCTCGTTATGACAAAACACAAAGCTGTCGTACTTTTCGCAAAAATCGGCGGCAATTCTGAAGGTTGAGAGCGTTTCGGCGGCGCCTTCCTCCCACTCCCACTGCCAAACGGGATCTATATGTGCATTACAAACAAGATGAAGTCTTTTTATCATAAAAAATCACATCCGAAATCTTAAAACAAAACCGAAAAAATCAATCCTCGGTAAGCTTAATAACATTTTTTGTAATAATGGGCTTATTGTATTTTGCCTTGCCCTTATATATATTGCTTTTCATAACAATATTTTTGCAGGCGCTTGCATTAAGCGCGTGACTTGAATCAAGCAAAAAGAAATTATTTTCAATTAAAAAGCTGTTGTGAACGGGTCCCCCGTACCTTTTAATTTCAGGTGCTATTAAAATTGCGTTATCCTCGCAATTCATAAAAGCATTGCGCCTTATTGTTACATCCGTCACCGCGCCGCTTTCAAACCAGCTCGATGCATCTCCCGAAATATAAATTCCGCTCATTCCCGTATTTAAAAACCTGTTGTTTTCAATAACAACCTTGCCTCGTGTTGTTACAAGCATTCCGCGTGTGGGAATCCTGTTTACGGTATTATCGGAAAACTCAAAATCGGGGTTTGCCGAATAATTTTCCACAAAACCGCCTACGCCCAATGGCGGCTCATAAGTCATTAAAACGAGATCATAATAATATTCATCGCGCAGCGTCGCCTCAAGCACCTTTGTACGTCCCGCTTCAAGAAGCGTTTTGGGGTCAATAAACGAAATAATGTCACCGCTTCTTATGCACTCAAAGCCGTAGCTTTGCGGATGGCAAAATTTCACCGTCATTTTATCCTTATTACTCTCTGTTATTTTAAAATAAAAGCCGTGAACATTTACGGTATCATCTCCGGCGCAATCAAAAAACGAATTTTTAACGGAAATTTTTCCTCGACACATTGAAAATTGCAAAAAATCGGCAAGCGAACACAAATCCGCCTCGCGCTTTTCATCCGGCGCAAAGCGAACGCCGTCAACGGTAATATTCTCGCTGTTTTGCGCAACCAATGCAAGCGAATAATTAAAGCTCTGCTTAATGTTTTGAAGCCTTATATTTTTGGAATTGCTTATGACAATTCCCGCCTCCTTGCGGCGACACGGATAAAACCAAAACACCTGACCCTTTTCATAATCCTTAGGCACAAGAAACCTCACGCTGAAAACACCGGGTGCCGTTTCTCTTAAGGAAGACGCGCCGTAAAACGGGTGCGTACCGTTGCGAACAATATGGTTGTAATTATCGGGACGTGCCGTTAAAATCCAGCCGCCCGTTTCACGGTAATCAAGAAAGCCCATTTTATAATCCGGGCCCACCCAATAATACTCACCGTTTTCTTCAACATATCTACAGCCGCCGTCAACCTCAAAATTAATATAAAACGGCGAAGCCTTTGTAATCGTCACCTTGTGAACATTAGGTGAAACCGTATCTATTGTAAGATTTTTTACAGTTATGTTTTTACAGCCCTCGATCACAAAATTCGTCATTTCGCCGTCGATAATAAAGCGCGAGCCGTTACCGTCTATTTCAAGATCACTTACATTTCTCATATCAAGAGCAATTTTTCTCATATTCGGCTCTTCACCGTCAAGATACTCATCCTCGGCTATGGTATTTGAAATATAAAGCCTTCTCGATTCGGCATTTTTACTTTGAAAAACATAATTTCCGTGAGGCAAAAGAAGCGTTTTTTTCGCTCCCGCCTCACTTATCGTATTAAAAAGATTTCTGAAGCCCTTGGTAACCTCCGCCTCGGGCTTAACACTGAACATCTCGGGATAAATAACCATCTAAACACCTACTCGCTAATATAATACTATATCGCATTTTCAATTTCAACAGGCATTTTTAATTTCAACGGTTTTTTATATGCGAATTCGTTACTTTTTCAAACATATTGACCTTACAAAAAACTTTTGATATAATTAATTACAGTTCTGAAAAAAGGAGCAATTACCGTGATTAAATTAATAGACTTTGAAAACGTGAAAAAAGCCGCCTCGGCAGTACCGTATGACGAGCAGCTCGGATGGATTGACTCTACCCTTAAAAATAAAGCGAAATATACCCTTCCTCCAAAAATTCACGTTTCACAGGAGGCGGGCGACTATTACAACATTATGCCCTGCGTTTATGAAAACGACAACATAGCGATGGTAAAAATGATAGGCCGCCACTCCATAAAACGAGGCGAAAGCCGTTCTGTTATGATGGGAGATATTCTTCTTTACGAGGCGGATACGGGCATTTTAAAGGCTGTTATGGATGCCGAATACATAACAACTCTTCGCACGGGACTTTCAGCGGCTCATTCGGCACTGCTTTTTGCAAAAAAGGATTTTAACACAATCGGGCTTATAGGCTTAGGTAATATTATGACAATTTGCATTAAAGCGCTTATTGATACCCTTCGGGCAAGGGGCGACGACCGCGAAATAACACTTAAGGTTATAAAGTACCATTCACACGAGGAAAGAATAATAAGCCTTTTCAAGGATGATAAAAACATTAAGGTTGTTCCCGTTGATACCTTTGAAGAGGTAATAGGCGAAAGTGACCTCGTAATTTCCGCAATAACAAAGGTAAGCGAAAATTTCGTTACCGACGAATATTTCAAAGAAGGCGTTACGGTTATTCCCATATGCACCATGGGCTTTCAAAACTGCGATTTGTTCTTTGAAAAGGTATTTACAGATGAAATAGAGCAAATTCGCGATTTTAAATATTTCAATCAATTCAAATCCGTTGCCAATGTAAGCGATGTATTAAACGGAGTAAAAGAAGGGAGAACGAACGACACCGAACGAATTCTTGTTTACAACTACGGAATTGCCGTTCATGACCTTGTTTTCGCGGAAAAGCTTTTCACAAAAATAACCGACTGCGACGTAGAATACAAGTTTTGCGAAGATAAATATTTTGTTTAAGTCCCAAAATTCTCCTAAATTCAGTAAAACCGATGATTAATTGGTTTATCTCGATTGACAATGTTTTTCGCTTGTGGTATAATGCTGTAAAATAAGTGAATCGGAGGTTTTTTTGATGAAACATATAAACACTATCGAAACTCGCGACCTTTGCGAAAGCGCAAAAAACGGCGGTTGCGGTGAGTGCCAGACTTCTTGCCAGTCCGCTTGCAAAACAAGCTGCGGTATTGCCAACCAGTCTTGCGAAAACAAAGAAAGCAAATAAAATCCGAACCGGGCTGTCGTATTGTCTGTGAATGCGGTTTTTTGCCATGCGCCATGGAATTAAACCGCACTATCCTACTTTGCAGAGAAGCGGCAGCCTATTTTTTTATGGAGAGATTTTTTAATGATTCACCAATATAAGCTCTGCTCGGAAAACATAGTGCTTGATGTTTGCTCCGGCTCGATTCACGCCGTAGACGACATAGCCTATGACATTATAGCCGAGTTTTTAAATAAAGATAAAGAGGCTCTCATAAATGAGCTTTACGAAAAATACAAAAGCCGAGAAAACGTTACGCGTGAAGAAATTGCCGAATGCTACGACGATGTTGAAGCACTGAGGGCTGCAGGCAAGCTTTTTTGCGAAGACACGTTTTCACCCATGGCAAGCGAGCTTAAAAGCCGCACCTCGGGAGTAATCAAGGCGCTTTGCCTTCACATTGCCCACACCTGCAATCTCAACTGCTCATACTGCTTTGCAAGCCAAGGCAAATATCACGGTGAAAGAGCACTTATGAGCTTTGACGTGGGAAAGCGCGCTCTTGACTTTCTTGTGGAAAATTCCGGCACGCGCCGCAACCTTGAGGTTGACTTTTTCGGCGGCGAGCCGCTTATGAATTTTGACGTTGTAAAAAGACTTGTTGAATACGCGAGAAGCATTGAAAAGGAAAAAAACAAAAACTTCCGCTTTACGCTTACAACAAACGGCGTGCTTATAGATGATGACGTAATTGACTTTGCGAACCGAGAAATGAGCAATGTTGTTTTAAGCCTTGACGGCAGACGTGAGGTCCACGACCGTTTCCGCGTGGACTATGCGGGCAAAGGAAGCTTTGACAGCATTGTTCCGAAATTTCAAAGGCTTGTAAAAGCACGCGGCGGCAAAAATTATTATATGCGCGGAACCTTCACCCACTACAACCCCGACTTTTTAAACGATATCAAGGCAATGCTTGACTTAGGCTTCACGGAGCTTAGCATGGAGCCTGTTGTCACCTCCCCCTCCGACCCTTCGGCACTTACCGAGGCAGACAAGGAAATTGTTTTTAAGCAATACGAGGAGCTCGCAGAGCTTATGCTTTTGCGCGATAAGGAAAACAAGCCCTTTACCTTTTACCACTATATGATAGATATCAAGGGCGGTCCGTGTATTTACAAGCGCATCTCGGGCTGTGGCTCCGGCACGGAATATATGGCTGTAACGCCTTGGGGTGACCTTTACCCCTGTCACCAATTTGTGGGCGATGAAAAATTCTTACTCGGCAATATTTGGGACGGCGTGAAAAACACCGAAATTCAAAATGAATTTTTCTCCTGCAATGTTTACGCAAGAGAGGAATGCCGCGACTGCTGGGCAAGACTTTACTGCTCTGGCGGATGTGCGGCAAACGCCTACCACGCAACGGGCTCTGTTAAGGGCATTTACAAATACGGCTGCGACCTTTTCAAAAAACGCATGGAATGTGCACTTGCCGTTGCCGTTAAAAGAGAGCTAAACAAATAATGAATACGCCTATTTGCGATTTTGTTCGCGATTACAACAAAAAAAATCACACGCGCCTTCATATGCCCGGTCATAAGGGAACACCCGTTTTGGGCTTTGAGTCCTTTGATATAACGGAATTTGACGGTGCCGACGACCTTTTTTCACCTACGGGCATTATTAAAGAAAGCGAAAAAAACGCCTCGGAGCTTTTCGGTGCACACACCTTTTACTCTACGGGCGGTTCTACACTTTCCATTCAGGCAATGTTAAAGCTTTTTACGCTTTACGCAAAAGCCAAAGAAAAAAAGCCGTGCATTCTTGCCGCAAGGAATGCGCACAAGGCATTTATTAACGCCGCAGCACTTCTTTGCATTGATGTTACGTGGATTTACGGTGACTGTGATACATACTATTCCTGCAAAATCACTCCGCAGGAGCTGGAAAAAGAACTGACTCTTCAAAACGATGCGCCCTTAGCGGTATATATCACCTCCCCCGACTACCTTGGAGGTATTACCGATATAAAGGGTATTTCGGAGGTATGCAAAAAGCACGGCGCTCTTTTAATTGTCGATAATGCTCACGGCTCATATTTAAAATTTTTAAATAGCAGTCTTCACCCGATTGACCTCGGTGCGGATATGTGCTGTGACTCCGCTCACAAAACACTACCCGTTTTAACGGGCGGCGCGTACCTTCACATAAATAAAGCCGCGCCCGAGCTACTTTACAAAAACGCAAAAAATGCACTCGCGCTTTTTTCCACAAGCAGTCCGTCATACCTTATTTTACAATCGCTTGATGCGGTAAACCCTATTCTCTCTTCTTATAGCGAAGTGCTTTCCGAATTTATAAAAAAAATCAACATCTTAAAAGCCACTCTTGCCTCTCACGGCTTCGCACTTTTCGGAGATGAGCCGCTTAAAATAACAATTGCGCCGAAAAGTCTCGGCTACACGGGCCACGAGCTTGCCGAGCTTTTAAGAAAACAAGGTATTTTTTCGGAGCTTCACGACCCGGATTTTGTTGTGCTTATGGTAACACCCTTTAACAGCGACGGCGACCTTGAGACTTTAAAAAAAGCTCTTTTAAGTATTGAAAAAAGAAATCCGATAAACACCGTGCTGCCCACACCAGCAAAGCTCACCTCTTGCCTTAAGCCGAGAGACGCGCTTTTTTCGCAAAGCGAAAAGCTCCCCTCGGAGCTTACGGTAGGCAGAATTTGCGCCGAGGCGGCGGTAAGCTGTCCGCCATGTGTACCTATTGCGGTATTCGGCGAAAAAATAGACAAAAACGCAGCGGAATGCTTTAATTACTACGGTATTAAAGAATGCGCCGTTATTAAGGAGGCTGTATCTTGAGCTCAAAATATTCCGTCACCGTATCAAAGGTGGCACGCGACAATTCCCTTGAAATTCTTTTTATGCCCGACCTTCCCGACAACGAAATTATAATATGCTCTCAGGATGTAAACCGTCCCGGTCTTTTGTTTGCAGGCTACGACGGCTACTTTGACAAAGAGCGCGTAGAATTTGTGGGGCTTGCCGAAATGGGCTACTTAAAAACCCTTGACAGCGACACAATAAGCGAAAGACTCAATAAATTTTTCGGACTTCACCCGTCGTGCGTTATTTTGACAAGAAGCCTTGAGGTTCCCGAGGAGTTCATAGCAAAAGCAAAGGAATACGGCGTTCCGCTTTTAAGAACTGCCGAGCCGACCTCTTTGATAATGGCAACCATAATAGCCTACCTTGAGGTTGAGCTTGCCGAGCGCATTACCCGTCATGGTGTTCTTGTTGAGGTTTACGGCGAGGGCATACTCATTTTAGGCGACAGCGGCGTAGGAAAAAGCGAAACCGCAGTTGAGCTTATAAAGCGCGGTCATCGCCTTATAGCAGACGATGCCGTTGAGATAAAGCGCGTTTCTTCAAAAACGCTTGTGGGCTCCGCGCCCGAAAACATAAGGCATTTTATGGAGCTTCGCGGAATAGGCATTGTAAATGCAAGAACGCTTTTCGGAGTAGGCGCCGTTAAGCTTACGGAAAAAATAGATTTTGTAATTCAGCTTGAACAGTGGAATCCCGAAAAAAATTACGGCAAGCTCGGCATTGAGGATGAATACACAACAATTCTCGGAATAAAGGTCCCCGCAACGGTTGTTCCCGTAAAGCCCGGCAGAAACCTTGCTATTATAGTGGAAATAGCTTCAATGAACAACCGTCAAAAAAAGCTCGGCTACAATGCCGCCAATGAGCTTATGCAGCAGCTCGGAATGGATGATGCCGATGCTGTTTCCAAAGAGCTTGAATTTTGGGATTGATTTTTAAATAATATTTCTCGGAGGTAAAATAATATGTACAGAATAGGTGTAGATTTAGGCGGCACTAATATTGCCACCGGTATTGTTGACGAAAACAACGCCATTATCGGCAGAGGTACGGTAAAAACAAATGCGCCGCGCCCGGCAGCGGAAATTTTCGATTCCATAAAGGAGGCTGTTGAGCTTGCCGTTAAGGACGCGGGAATTGACTACTCGGAGGTTGTTTCCGTGGGCATAGGCACACCCGGCTCCGTAAACAAGGAAACGGGCGAAATCGAATTTGCAAACAACCTTAACTTTAATAATGTCCCCGCAAAAGAAATGCTTGAATCAAGGCTCGGAAAGCCGGTTTATCTTGAAAACGACGCAAACTGCGCCGCCTTGGGTGAGGCAGTTGCGGGTTGCGGTAACGGGGTTAAAAACTTTGTTGCCGTAACGCTCGGAACAGGCGTCGGAAGCGGAATAATCGTTGACGGAAAACTCGTTCGCGGTGTAAACTATTGCGGCGGTGAGATGGGTCATATGGTAATTTCCGTTGACGGTATTCAATGCAACTGCGGCAGACGCGGCTGCTGGGAAAAATACGCCTCGGCACCCGCACTTATTTCACAGGCGGTTGAGGCTATGCAAACAAACAAAGAAAGCCTTCTTTGGAAAACTTGCGACAACGACCTTAACAAGGTAGAGGGCAAAACAATTTTTGCCGCACTCGACCTCGGCGACGAAACGGCAAAGAACGTTATTGACAGATATCTTTACTTTGTTGCCGTAGGCATTACAAACATCATAAACGCACTTCAGCCCGATATGGTTTGCGTAGGCGGCGGCATAAGCGCACAGGGCGAAAAAATATTAAGGCCCATTCGCGCATTTGTCGCTTCGGAGCGCTACAGCAAGCACTCCAAAAAGCAAACCGCAATAGTTCCCGCAGAGCTTGCAAACGATGCAGGCATTATAGGTGCGGCATTACTTGACGATTGACGGTGATTTTTATCAAACACGATTACAGCGAGCTTGAAGAATTTTTAAAGACTATTGACTGCACATTTTTAAAAAACGCCTCGCTTAAAAATTATACTACCTTTAAAACAGGCGGAAAATGCCCCATTTTAATAACGCCTAAAACCGAAAAAGCACTTTCCGAAATTGTAAAATATTTCCAAGAAAAAGCCTTGCCGTTTACGATTTTGGGCAACGGAAGTAATGTTTTGGTCTCCGACTACGGTACAGAGTACACCGTAATACGCATCGCCGACGGTCTTTGCGAGCTTTACCTCGCAGATGAAGAAACGGTTTTTTGCGGTGCAGGCGTAAAGCTTTCGGCGCTTTGCAAATTCGCACTTGAAAACAGTCTTTCGGGGCTTGAATTTGCTTACGGAATACCCGGTACCTGCGGCGGCGCTCTGTTTATGAACGGCGGCGCTTACGGCGGCGAAATGAAGGACGTTGCGGCACGCGTTTGCCATATTGATAAATGCGGAGGAGCAGGCGAGCTTTCGGGAGACGAACTTAAATTTTCATACCGTCACTCGGCATATGAAGAAAACGGCTTTATTATAACGGGCGCGTATTTCAAGCTTAAAAAAGCGCCGAAAGAGGATATTAAAGCAAAAATGGACGACTTAATTTCAAGGCGACGCGAAAAGCAGCCGCTTGAATATCCGAGCGCCGGCAGTACCTTTAAAAGACCGAAGGGCTATTTTGCCGGCGGTCTTATAGAGCAGTGCGGCTTAAAGGGCTTTTCCTTCGGCGGTGCAAAGGTTAGCGAAAAGCACGCAGGCTTTATTATCAATTACAACAACGCATCAACCGATGATATAAAGACACTCATTGAGCTTGTAAAGCAGGATGTTTTCAGAAAAACAGGTATAATGCTTGAGCCGGAGGTCAGGAGCATATAAAACGATGTCATTTTCAGCAGATATAAAAACAGAGCTTTGCTCTGTTACACCCACGCAGTGTTGCCTGAAGGCGGAGGCCTTCGGGCTTCTCGTTTTCGGCAGAAGCTTTTCGCTTGCGGAAATTTCCTTTTTAACCGAGCAGCAATGCGTTGCCATGCGCTATTGCGACACCGTAAGGATGCTTACGGGCATAGTTCCGATAATAACCTGCACAAAAGCGGGAAATTATAAGGTTCGCATAGAAAGCTCCGTTGACAGAAAAAAGCTCCTTTCCTTTTTCGGCTACACGGGAAAAGAGCTTGCTTTAAGAATTAATTTTTCAAATTTTGAAAATAATGACGAGGAGTGCTGCTTTAAGTCCTTTATTCGCGGCGCATTTCTCGCGTGCGGAAGCATAACAAACCCCGAAAAGGACTATCACCTTGAGTTTAATATACCGAAGCTCAAGCTTTGCGATGACCTTTTAAAAGTTATCGAGGAAGCGGGACTCAAGGCAAAAAAGCTTATGCGAACAAGCGGCTTTGTGCTTTATTGCAAGGAAGCCGAAACAATTGAGGATTATATAGGTGCAATGGGCGCAAACGCCGCATTCTTTTCCATGATGGAAACGCGCGCCTACAAAACCGTAAAAAATCAAATAAACCGACGAATGAACTTTGAAGCGGCAAACCTTTCAAGAACAATCAATACGGGAATTATCCAAATAGATTTAATAAACGAGGTATTAAGTAAAATAAGCCTTTCCGATATGACACCGGACTTGGCGCAGCTTTGCACCTTACGTCTTGACAATCCCGACCTTTCTCTTGATGCCCTCGGCAAGCTTATGACGCCGCCTATTTCACGCTCCGGTGTAAGCAGGCGTTTTAAAAAGCTTGAGGATATTAAAAGGGAGGTTTCAGACAGATGAGAGAATTCGTTATAAATAAAAACGACTCCGGTCAGCGACTTGACAAATACATAAGCAAAGCATTTCCGCTTATTCCGAAGTCGCTTATGTACAAATACATAAGAAGTAAGCGAATAAAGGTAAATTCAAAGCGCGCCGATATTTCATATAAACTTTCGGAAGGCGACATAATTTCCCTTTATATAAATGATGAATTCTTTGAGCCGATAACGCCGAAATACGACTTTTTGGGCGCGGGAAAAAGCCTTAACATTGTGTACGAGGATGAAAACCTCCTTCTTTTAGACAAGCCCGCCGGGCTTCTTTCGCATCCCGATGAGGGTGAATATGTGGACACGGCTATTACGAGAATTAAGCGCTACCTTTACGAAAAGGGCGAATTTTCACCCGAGGATGAAATGTCCTTTTCGCCGGCACTCGTAAACAGAATTGACCGCAACACGTCGGGTATTATTATCGCCGCAAAAAATGCCGACTCCTTGAGAATATTAAACGAAAAGCTTAAAAACCGCGAGCTTCACAAGCTTTACCTTTGCGTTGTAATAGGAAAGCTCCCAAAAGAGCAGGGAATTTTAAAGGACAGCCTTCAAAAAAACGAGTCTCAAAACAGAGTATACGTTAAAAAGGGCAGCGGCAGCAGTGACAAGGATATTTCCACAAAATACCGCGTGCTCGGCTTTAAAAACGGACTTTCGCTTGTGGAGGTTGAGCTTTTAACCGGCAGAACCCACCAAATACGTGCGCACTTTGCCTTTTACGGTCATCCGCTTTTAGGTGACGGAAAATACGGCACAAATAAAGAAAACAAGCGTTTCGGCGGTTACAAAAAGCAGTTTTTGTACTCCTACAAGCTTGTTTTCGATTTTTCAACCGATGCGGGCATATTAAATTACTTAAACAATAAAGAATTCACGGTAAAAAACGTATGGTTTAAGGATGCGTTTTTTGACGGGAAGATATAATAATCGTTTAACACACATTAGGTTCTCGGGCATAGTATGGTAATGAGCTTTACCGCAGTGTGCGGCGGTGGCAAGGGTGCCCGTGAATCGCCGCCGCAAATTAAGCAGACTTAATCTCTGCGGTTTATATAGACAAATATGTCAACTCATTACAGTGAATTAAGAACTCCGAAAACAATATCGCCGAACACATTGGCGTTACCGTCACAAAAAAGACTTTCCTTATAATCCGACGGCGCGGCATCGTCTGCGCTGTCGGAAATTTTTCTTATGCTTAAATACGGCACATCAAGAACACGGCAAACAGATGCTATTGCGGCACTTTCCATATCAAACGCCTTTATGCCGAATAGGCTTTTATAAAGCCTTGCCTTTTCCTTATCGGAAAGGAAAAAGTCACCTGTTCCCAAGGCTCCGAGCTTATATTTTCCGCTTTCTCGACTGTCATTTGCCTTTTTAACCGCATCAAACAAAAAGCCCTTTGTACTGTAAACATATTCCTGACCCGGCTTTTCACCGAGTGCCTTACCTATTGCACTGAGGTCAAAGTCACACTCAACGCAGGATTCGGCAACAATAACATCGCCCTTTGCAACGCCCGAAACAGCACCGCTCCAGCCGGTATTTATAACGCCGTCGTATTCACCGCTTAAAAGCGCAAGTGATGCGCCCGTTGCGGCATTTACCTTACCTATTCCGAAGCAAACAGCCGTAACCTCAATTTTCTTATACAAAAGCTTAAAGGCAGGCATTTTAAAAACTGTAAGCTCCTCGGTAATATAATCCGAAACACTGTTTTTAAACGGCTTAAACTCGTCTATATCGGCAATTAACAAAAGAAGCTTCATTATTTTTCCTCCGCAAGTGCCGCCTTAAGAGCGCATGAAAGCTGGTCGGGACAGGAGGTGTTTTTAAAGCCGCACTTAATGCCGCTTAAAACGCCTATAAGCTCCTCGGCTTTTTTGCCCTCGGAAAGAGCGGAAATGCCCTTAAGGTTACCGTTGCAGCCGCCCTCAAAGCTGACATTTTTCACAATGCCGTCCTCAAGGTCAAAGCTTATTGTTCTTGAACAGGTTCCTTTTGTTTTGTAATCAAAATGCATTTTTTATTCCTCGCTTTCGCTTTTTTTAACTGAATTTTGTCCGAGCTTTTCTTTTTCTTCAAGCTCCTTTGAATGTAGCATAACCGCAAATGCCTCCTCTATAGCCTCCGTCGGCTCTTGCTTTTGCAACTTTTTAATTGCAATATACGGCTTATTCCCTGCGGAAACCATAACTCTGCCGCGCATATATTTCCCCAAAAGTCCAACCGCACGCATATCTATAAGCTGTGAATACAAAAGTATTGAGTCGGCTTTTTGACCTATTTCGTAAATACCGAGCTTTGAAGCGGTATTTCTTAAAAGAGAAATTTTTATAAGCCCCTCAACGGATTTCGGCGGGTCACCGTAACGGTCTATAAGCTCATCCAAAACGTCGGAGGCATCCTCACTTGTCCGTATATCGGCAATTCTTTTGTAAATTGCAAGGCGTTGCGGAAGACTTTCGATATAGCTTTCCGGAATATGCGCATCCATTCTTACGTCTACAAGGCATTCCTTTTGAGAATCCGGTGGTATTTCGCCCTTTTCCTCACTTACCGCCTCCGACAAAAGGCGCATATACATATCATATCCTACGCTTTCCATATGACCGTGCTGCTGTGCCCCCAAAAGGTCACCGGCACCGCGAATTTCAAGGTCACGCATTGCAATTTTAAAGCCGGAGCCAAACTCCGTGTATTCCTTTACCGCCTCAAGGCGCTTTGTGGCAACCTCCGAAAGGCTTTTGTCACGCCTAAAGGTTAAATAAGCGAAGCCGCGGCGCGCAGAGCGCCCTACCCTGCCCCTTATTTGGTGAAGCTGTGCAAGACCGAGATTTTCCGCATTTTCAATAATAAGGGTATTTGCGTTCGGAACATCCACGCCCGTTTCTATAATTGTTGTACAAACAAGGATATCCGTCTCGCCCTCAAGAAGCGAACGCCAAACCTCGGAAAGCTCATCCTCGCTCATTTTTCCGTGTGCAACGCTTACATTCGCCTCGGGAATAAGCTCTTTAACGGTTGCCGCCGTTTTTTCTATTGTTTCAACTTTATTGTAAAGGTAATAAACCTGACCGCCGCGCCTAAGCTCCTTTTTCATAGCCTCCGCAAGAATCCCCCAATCGTGCTCAAGCACATACGTCTGCACGGGGAATCGGTCAAGCGGTGCCTCTTCAATAACAGACATATCGCGTATTCCCGACATTGCCATATTCATAGTTCGCGGAATAGGCGTTGCGGAAAGCGTAAGACAGTCAACCGTCGGGTACAGCTCCTTAAGCTTTTCCTTTTGCCCCACGCCAAAGCGTTGCTCCTCATCAACTATAATAAGCCCCAAATCCTTAAAGGAAATATCTTTTGAAATGAGCCTGTGCGTGCCTACTATTATATCAATTGAGCCGCGCTTAAGCTTTTTTACAACAGCCTGTGCCTCCTTGGGGCTTCTAAAGCGAGAGAGCATATCAATATTAACGGGAAAGCCCTCAAAACGCCTTAAAATAGTATTGTAATGCTGTAAAGCGAGAATAGTAGTCGGAACCAAAATAGCACATTGCTTGCCATCGGCAATGCACTTAAAGGCAGCTCTTAAGGCAACCTCTGTTTTTCCGAAGCCCACATCGCCGCAAAGAAGCCTGTCCATAGGGTGCGGCTTTTCCATATCGTGCTTAATTTCATCAACGGTACGCAATTGGTCGTCCGTTTCTTCAAACTCAAAGCGGCGCTCAAAGTCATTTTGCATATCAATATCGGGCGAGAACGCAAAGCCGGGCATTTTGAGCCTTTTTGAATACAACGCAATAAGCTCCTTTGCCATACTTTTTGCCGAGGATTTAACACGAGCCTTTGCTTTTTCCCATTCCTTACCGCCAAGGCGCGAAAGCTTTACTTTTTTGCTGTCCTCACCGGGACCTATATATTTAGAAACAAGGTCAAGCTGTGTTACGGGAACATAAAGCGCATCGCCCTTGTCGTACTTTATTTTAATATAGTCCTTTGTAAGTCCACCGACCTCCATTTTTTGAATACCTTCAAAAACGCCTATACCGTGGGAGGCGTGAACAACATAATCGCCGCGTGAAAGCTCCTCAAGGCTTTGTATGGCATCTGCCGCCTTAAACGCCTTACGTCTTTTTTGGTTTGAAGCGGAGCTTGCCTTGCCGTAGGTTATTACGGTAAATTTTTCTTTCGGATAGGTAAAGCCGCCTGTAACACCACCGGCTGTTACGCTAACCGTTTTAAGCGGAAACTCAGCAGGTAATACGCCGAAATAAAGTGCCCTTATATCCTCATTTTCAAGCGCCTCGCAAAGCGATTTTGCGCTTTTTTCCGTGCCGGCATTTACAATGCATCTAACGCCGCTTCTTAAAGCCGGCTTTAAATCGTCAAGAAGCACCGACAGCGTTCCGTTCCAAAGCGGAGTTTGCTGAACACTGAATGTAGTAAGTGATTTAACGGGAGTGTCAAAGCTTCCGCGCGGAAGCGAATCAACATAAAATGCCCCTCGTGACTCGTAAAGCGAAAAAAGCTGTGCAGGCGTTAACGCGAAGCTGTCGAGTCCCGAGGCTATAATGCCGTTTTCAAATTGCGCCTTAATTTCCTCGTTTAAAAGCTTAGCGGTGTTTTTTGCGCTGTCCTTAACAGCTGCGCTCTCTAAAACAAAGAGCATATCCTCCTTGCAATAATCAAAAATCGAAGCGGGCTTGTCGTAAGCAAGCGACAAATATTTATCGGTACAGCCGAGCTTTATGCCGTTGTTTAACATATCGAGGTCCTTAAGAAGGCTTTCCTTGGCCTTTTTTGACCCTCTGCCCGAGAGATTTTCAATAAAACACCCAAGCTTATTTTTAAAATCCACGTCGTCTTCAAAGAGAATTTCATTAGCCGGCAATATTTTACACTCGTCTATAATATCGGTTCTTCGCTGTGTAGAAGGGTCAAACTCCGCAATTGTATCCACATTGTCGCCCCAAAGCTCAATTCTCACGGGAAGCTCCGCATTTATTGGGAAAAAGTCAACAATACCGCCGCGCACGGCAAATTGACCCGTGCCCTCTACGGTATCCGCTCTTGAAAAACCCGCCTTTAAAAGAATTGCTTTGAGCTTTTCCGGAGTAATAACGGTGTTGCCGTTAATTGTAAGCGCTCTCGACCCAAGCGCCTCGGGCGGAACGGTAAGCTGCATTGCCGCCTCAACAGAGCACGCAATTACGCTGTAATCGCCCTCAAGGATTTTAGCAAGAGTTTTAAGGCGCAAGTGCTCAAACTCCCTTGAGCGATTTTCAAGAGAATTGAAAGAATAATCCCTCGCGGGATACAAATAGGCCTTTTTGCCGAGACCGCAAAATTCGTTTATATCGGCGCAAAGCTTTGCGGCAGCACCCTCTGTGGGCAATATGACAATAGCTCTGCGAGAGGTATCCTCGCAAAGCGAATGTATAAGATGTGCCTTAGGCGTGGGCGGAAGCCCCAAAATACCCGATGGCGCAACGCCGCCGTTTACATACCGTAACACATCAAGATATTCCGGGCAATTTTTAAGTAGCTTTGAATAACAAGACATATTTTTTTCTTTCGCACAATTTGTGCATTGAATAATTAATTTATGAATTAAATTTTGACATAGCGCTCTCAAGGTCGCCGTCTAAAATAAGCGGCAGCGCATCGCAGGCGCAGTCTATAGCCTCGCGCATTTTCGGAATATCCTCCTTCGGAAACTTTCCGAGAACCCAATCGGCAAGGTCGTATTCGGGGTTGGGCTTTGCGCCCACACCGAGCTTTATCCTCGGAAAGTCTTCACTGCCGAGGTGCGCTATAATACTTTTAATTCCGTTGTGACCGCCTGCCGAGCCTTTTCTTCTTATTCGAAGCTTTCCCGGCGGTAGCGAAATATCATCAAACACAACTATAATATTTTCCGGCGGAATTTTATAAAACGAAGCGCATTCCTTTAAAGCCTCTCCCGAGTTATTCATCATGGTTTGCGGCTTCATAACAATACAGCGGTGCGTGCCGATTTTTGCCTCGCCCACAAGTGCGTGGAACTTAAGCTTTTTAACGGAAAAATCATATTTATCGGAAAGGCGCTCCACAAAAAGAAAGCCTGCGTTATGGCGCGTTGTTTCATATTTTGCGCCGGGATTTCCAAGCCCCGCAACGAGGTATTCATACTGCGAGGCTGAGGTGCTTTTAAATTTATTGAACATTATTTATTCTCCGATGTTTGCTGGCGCTTGTACGGCTTTTTAATATTTACCCAATCCTCTTTAACGGTCTGGCGCTGTCTTGCAACTGCCAAGGCGTTATCGGGAACATCTTCGGTAATTGTGGAGCCTGCCGCGGTAAATGCGTTTTCGCCAACGGTTACGGGAGCTATAAGGTTTGTATTACAGCCGATAAATGCACCGTCCTTAACCGTGGTACGGGACTTGTTTTTGCCGTCGTAATTAACCGTTACACAGCCGCAACCGAAGTTAACATCCTTACCGACATCGCTGTCGCCTACGTAAAGAAGGTGAGGTAATTTACTGCCCTCGTCAACGGTCGAATTTTTAACCTCAACAAAATTACCTATATGAACTTTGTCGGCAATTTTTGAATTAGGTCTTATGTGAACAAACGGTCCTGCCGTAACACCCGAGCCGATTTTTGAAGAAAAGCTTTGCGTGTTGTTAAGCGAGGTATCGTTTCCGACCTCCGTGTCGCAAATATAAGAGTTTGGGCCTATAACACAATTTTCACCTATAACCGTTTCACCCAAAATTACGGTGTTGGGCATAATTACCGTACCCTTGCCTATTTTTACGGCACTCTCTATAAGCACACCGTCCGGACAGGGAATTACAACGCCGTCGCTAATAAGCGAATTAACGGTTTTTAATCTTTCGTCGTTTGTCATATTAATCATTACAACATCTCCTCTGTTACTGCGATTAAATAATATACCATATTATATGACATTTTTCAAGTGATATTATAGTTCACCGATTTATCTGTTTGTAGGATTAAATAGATGTGTTACGAAACAATAAAAAAATAATAACGAATGGAAAATCCTGTGTTACAGTTAAGTTACAACCAAAACAAACAGAAAGGATAATCATTCGTCATGACAATTGTAACACAAATAATGAAGTATCGTCAAGCCTTAATTTTGTATGCAAACAAAAACGGAGTAGCAAAAGCAAGGTGGAGTGCATGAAACAGATAACATGGTAAACGCAAGCGACGCCCACTCTTTTTGAGGCTAACCTCGAAAAGGATGGCGTAGTCCATAAACTTATACGTCCATATACACCCGGACACAATGGCAAAGTTTTAAGAGCACATAGAAAAGATAACGAATATTTCTATACTACTCATAAATTCCGTTCTTTTGAAGATTTTTAAAAACAACTTGCTGTTCACAGCAGAAAATACAATAATTTTCCAATGCGTCCGCTTTGCCGGAAGCCCCCCCGAAGATGACTTAAATCTCTTCCTTCCATCGGCGAAGCTCTTTCTGCATAATTTTGTAACACATCACTGAAAAACCCACATATGAATATTTCATGATATTGAAAACCGCAAATTATGCATATTTCAATAGCGTGTCCACATTTACGGGCAAAATGTAATTTACGCGTAAATCAGAAAACAAGGCTGTAAAAAACTTATGTTTTTTTACAGCCCGTTAATTTTATTATTAATTAAATTATGAATGCAACGAACAGAACTTACTGCCTTCAAGGCATTTCTTAAGCTCCGGTAGAAGCTTTTCCAAGGCGTCGGGAGTTGAAGTTAAAATCTCTTTTCTGAGATTATTTAAGGTGTCCTTTGTTATACCCTTTAAATATCTCAGCGTCTCCGTTTCGCAAATTGCCGAGGGTTCAATAAGCGGCTCCGTGCCGTTTACCGTTCCTATTATTATATCGTCAAGCGGCGCGCCCTGCTTTAAAAAGTCCTCTAAAAACTCCGGTATTGCAAGATATGCCGCCCTGCTGTTTTCCGGGCTCGGGTCGCGGTAAGAATAGCAAAATACGTTTCCGCCCAAATTCACCCTCATCCCCGTACCGTAAGCGCCGCCTTGAACTCTTACGGCGTTCCAAAGATAGCCGTAGCTTACAAGAGATGAAAGCACAAGCCACGAGCCGTCTGCCCTTATGCCGTTTGCATAAAGGTTGCCGCCTATGGCGGAATAGCCTACGCTTGCGGGAATTTCAACAGTACAATCGTCTTTATCGGGGATTTTTATATCGCTCTCGCAGCCCACTTCGTTTACGGGAAGCGCCGAGGTTATTTTTTCTATTACGGCTTCATCCAACTCGCCGCAATACGACACAATAAGACGGTTCTTCGTAAATGCCTTTTTTGAAAGCTCCGAAAACTCATTGCTTATTGAAGCCTCATTTTCCTTAAACTCGGCGGTAAATTTTGAAAACCACGTTATAAAGCTCTCGCCGCTTAAAAGCTCCTTAAGCGCATTTTCCTTTGAAAATGCCGAAAGCGCCTTTTTCATTGCTATAGTATGACCGTTTGACACAAGCGACTGCTTCAATACATAATCAAGCTGAAGCGCAAGCTCATAAATTTTATCGGTTTCGTCATAGACGGTGTTTAAAACGATTTCGTTTATAAGCTCTGCCGCCTTATCGGCATTTTTTTCAAGCATTGAAAGCGAAAGCATTAAATACGTTTTTGTTTTTTCAAGCTCGCCGATAGGCGAAACAAATTCAAAATCGCCTGTATTTTTGCCGAAAATAGCTTTTGATTTTATTTGAAGCTCCTCTGCACTGTAGCTTTTCGTTCTAAGCTCACCGATGCTGTTCAAAAGCACCTTAAGCATTTTAAGCTCGTTTTCGGAAAAATCCGAAACATCAAAGTAAAGATTAAGGTAAACAATTCCGTTTGTGTTTGTGTGAACCTTAAGCACCTTTACGGAATCAATTTCCGTTGCCGTTGTTTCCGCAAAAACGCCCTCAAGCGGAATATCCTTTAAATCAAGATGCGGCAAAGTGTCAAGCGCCTCCTCGGAATCGGGGGTCTGCTGCCACTCTTGCATTTTCAAAAATGCCTCAAGCTTATTCTTGCGCTCTTCCTCGGACCATTGTGAGGTAATTCCAAGAAGACGTGCCGCCTCCTCTTTTTCATCATCCTCGCCCTTCGTAAGTGACGGCAAAGCGTAAACATACACAAGGCTTTCCGTATTGCCGAACAGCTCGAAGAAGAGCTTTTCAAAGTAATCGGTATTTACCTTTTCTCTTAACGAGTCAAAAACAGAGGCATTTTCAATGTGCAAGAGCGGGTCGCCGCCGTAAAGCCAGCTGTCAAGAGCCTTTATATTAAGCTCAAGCCCGTAAGGCTCGCTGATTTCCTTATCGACAAACGCCATATGCTCAATCGAAGCCGCAAGCGCCTCCTTATTAAAGCCGCTTTTTAAATATTCCGCGGCAAGCTCCGGCAACAGCGCCTTTGCCGTTTCAAAATCCTTTTGTGCCATATTTCTAAAGCTAACAACTACAGAGGGCCGATAAATGCCGTCGTTTGTTTCAAACGAAATATCTCTGCAAAGACCCTTTTCCAAAAACGCCCTTTTAAGCGGCGCCTCATTGGAGCCTGTTAAATAATCGGAAAGAATTCGCGCGGCATATATCTTTTCAATGTCGTCATATGTGCAAAGAAGCTTTGTCGCGCTCATATGAGAAAGCTCTGCCTCATCCTCACGCGCCTCGTAATAAATTGTAGCCTCACACGTATCGGCATACGGCTCAAGGCCTATTTCAAAATCAGGCTCTCTGCGTTCGTATTTTGAAAGATATTCGTCGTTTATAAAGCGAAGAGCCGCCTCAATATCAAGATTACCGTCAAGGAAAATACGGGAATTTGACGGGTGATAAAACCTTTTGTGAGTGTTTATAAACTGCTCATACGTTAAGTCCGGTATTTTTTCGGGCTTACCGCCGCTTGAGTAGCCGTAGCAGGTGGTTTTGTAAAGAAGCTCGTTTGTCTTTGAATCAATAAGCCTTTCAACATTCGAATACGCACCCTTCATCTCACTGAAAACAACACCGTTGTAATACGGCTCAGACTCGCCCTCTTCAAATTCGTAATGCCAGCCCTCTTGCATAAAAATCTCGGGGCGCTCGTAAATAGACGGGCAAAAAACAGCGTCGAGATACACCGACATAAGGTTGAAAAAGTCCTGATCGTTTCTGCTTGAAACGGGAAAAACCGTTTTATCCGGATATGTCATTGCATTAAGGAAGGTTTGCATTGAGCTTTGAAGCATCGAAACAAACGGCTCCTTAACGGGATATTTTTTTGAGCCGTTTAAAACGCTGTGCTCAAGAATATGGAACACACCGGTGCTGTCCTCGGGAAGCGTTTTAAAGCAGATTGAAAAGGTTTTATTTTCCTCGTCGCGATCAAAGTAAAGAAGCTCGGCGCCTGTTTTTTCATGCATAAAGGTATAAAGCTCTGCGCACTGCGACAGCGAATACTCTTTTTTTACAAGCGAAAAGCCGTTAAGCACTTCGCCTGTATTTAAATTTTTTAATTGATTTTTCATAAATTCCTCTTTTAAAATTATATTGTTTTGCAAAATGCCTTGTAATAATCGTTACTTTGTGAAAGCTCCTCCGGAGTTCCGAAAGCCTCAAGAGTGCCGTCCTTCATAACCGCAACATAATCCGCATTACGCACTGCAGCGTAGCTGTGAGCTATCATCACGGTAGTTTTGCCATTCATTAAGGTATTTACGGCATCCGTAACAGAAGCCTCGCTTACAACATCAAGATTACTTGTTGCCTCATCAAGAAGAAGGCAGCTTGAATTTTTCAGCATAGCCCGTGCAATTGAAATACACTGACCCTGACCGCCCGAAAAGCTTGAACCGGAAAGTCCCACGTCCTCCGAAAAGCCGTTCGGCTTTTTCATAATAAAGTCATAGCAATTGGCCTTTTTTGCCGCTTCAAAAAGCTGCTCATCGGTTACGTCTTCTTTAAGTCCGTATGTAATATTATCGCGAACGGTGCCGCCTATAAGCGAATTTTTTTGCGATACATACGAAAATCTGTCGCGCCAATCATAAAGCTTATAAGCTGAAATATCCTCATCACCGTAAAGAATTTTACCGGAGTCCGGCTCATAAAGGCGTGTAATGAGCTTAAAAAGCGTTGATTTACCGGCACCGTTGCCGCCTATAACGGCGCAAACCTTGCCCGCAGGAATTGTAAACGAAAGATTTTTAACGGCATCGCGCTCGCCGTCATACGAAAAGCTCACATTGTCAAATACAATATCGCGGCTCTCGTTGCAAACGGATGTGCCCTCGTTGCTTTCGCCGTCGGTATACATAACAGCAGAGATTTTTTTCATTGTACCGAAGGTTCCCCAAACAGAGCCTATGTTCATAAAAAGCTGCATAAGCTGGAGCGAAACAACACCTGTTATGGAGTAAAAGCCCGTAAGCTCACCTATTGTAACATCTCCGGATTTTACAAGCGGTGCACCCAAAACAAACACAATTATAATAAACATAACCGAAAACAAACCCGAGCCAAGCTGATAGCCCGCAACAACAAGCCAGCTTAAAAATTCTGCCTTGTACATATTTTTAAAATTATTCTTTCCCTTTAAAAGCTCCGCCTTTTCGGTAACGGCACTTTTAATAAGCTTAAAATTGCGAGCTCTTTCCGCAAGGTAGCCGAGGCTTCCTGCCATGGTAACGGTAGAGTAAACTCCGAGCTTAAACTGAAGCACACTGAAAACAATGCTTACTATTATTGTTAGCGGAATTATTGTAAGTGAATATAAGGCGAGCCTTTCATTATAATCAAAAAGCTGTGAAAATGCCGTTATACTCGTTACAATGCAGGTAATGCACGACAACGCAAGCGTAAAAAGCGATGACGGCGCGGCGGCATCGGATGTAACACGCGTTACAAGCTCGTCGCCGTTGTCTTCGTCGTAATATTTAATTGGAAGCCGTATTATTTTGTTCCAAAGCTTAATTCTTATTCCGAGGTTGATTTTTTCCTCCATTTTACGTGTAAAATATAATTCCAAAATCAATGCCACCGCCGCAACAGCCGCAGAAAGAATATATTTTGCGAGCACAGCGGCGTTTATCGCCTTTTGACTTGAGTCGATTATATCGGCTGTAAGAGTTGCAACGGTAATTTCGGAATCCATCATAACAATTGATGAAGCGAGCGCCAAAATAATTGTAATCCACGGAAGCTTTACGCCTTTAAAAACCGTTGCATAACTCAAAAGCTTATTTTTTAAGCTTTTTTCTTTTTTCATACCGTTTCAACCTCCTTTGCACCTTCGAGAATTTTTTTATAAACCTCGCACGTGTTTTTGAGCTCCTCATGAGTTCCCACACCCGCAACACTGCCACCGGAAAGCACAACGATTTTATCGTAGCTTTTTGCAAAATCAAGGTCATGGGTAATAAGAATTCTTGTTTTGTCGGCAAAAAGAGTCGAAGTCAATTTCTTTATTTTCTCCGAAACGGTAACGTCAAGCGCAGAGGTGGGCTCGTCCATAATAATTATATCGCCGTCTCTTAAAACCTCTCTTGTAAGTGCCAGACGCTGCGCCTGACCACCGGACATTGAGCCTCCGTCGGAGGAAATTTCTTCGGAAAGACCGTTTTCGCAAAGCTTTATATATTCTATAAAACCGGTCTTTTTCGCGGCTTCGAATATTTCATCATCCGAAACCGCTCTTTCAACGCCGTATGTAAGCGCCTCTCTAAGTGTTCCGCTGAAAAATCCGCCGCCCTGCTGAACAAAAGAAAGCTTTTTTCTGAATTCTTTAAGCGACGCCTCTTTAATATCGGTATCGCCTATTAAAACCCTTCCGCTTTCGGGAGAATAAAAGCCTTCGATAAGACTTACGGCTGTTGTTTTTCCGCTACCGCAAAGTCCGACAATAGCAACCGACGAGCCGCGCTCTACAGTGAACGAAGCGTTACAAAGCGCAGGTGCCTTAGACCCGGGATAACCGAAGGTTACATTTTCAAAGCGAATATCACCGTTTTCGGGAATATCACAGCCGCTTTTTTCGTCCTCGCCGTACATAACATCAACTATTCTGTTGAAGCTGCCCTTTACGGTTTTAATTCTGACCCACGAATCAAAAATCTGGTCGATATATGAAAACAGATTTTGAGAAAAAAGGAAAAACGCAAGCCACATTGCCATATCAATAAGTCTTCGCTGAAGAAGCACAACGGCAACAACAACCACAACAAATTTTTGAAGAACATCTATAGCCGAAACAACGCCCGTTGCGATATTGTCAATACCGACTATTTTCATATTCACCTTTAAAAGCTCATTTGAAGCGTTTTTGCCGTTTTCCGTTTCCGCTTTTTCGTTTGTATAGCTTTTTATAAGCGGTAAATGGTTGATTCTGTCTGCCAAAAAGCCCGTAAGCACGCCTATTCTCTCATAGAGCGTAGCGGTTGTTCTTTCATATTTTTTACCCATTATAAACGCATACAAGTATTTAAGCGGAAACAGCAAAAAGCACGAAAGCGCAAGCACCCAATGGTATTCGCTTATGCGCTTCATTGCCATTACAACATAATAAATGTTAGGTAAAAGATAAATTATAATATTTACAAGTCCCATTACACCCGAGTTTGCATCGTTAATAACGGTACTCATAGTATCCGAAGGGTCATTAATGTCAAAATACTCCATTTTTATTCCGAGCATTTTACGCCAAATACTGTCCCTCGATTTTTTAACACCGTAGGACTGCGCCTGAGCCTGACCGGCGACGGAAATAACCGAGCACGCACCGAACAAAACATAATACCACACAGCAGAAGCGATTGCACCGCCGGAAAGGTCTCCGCTTACAAGGCTTGCGGTGGTGTCCGGAAGGTCAAGCAATAAATCATTAACAACAAGGTTAAGCGCAAGACCGACAACAATCCAACCCCAAGGCAGCTTAAGACGCTTTATTGTGCCGAAAAGCTCTTTCCAGCCAAAAGACTTCTTCTTTTCCTCAGCTTTATTTTTCATAAGGCTTCCCCCAAATTTTAGGAATAATAAGCACCGAACGGATGCCTCACGTTGCTTGGCACCCGTCCGGCGTTTTAAAAAGTATTATCCGTAAATCTAAATTAAAAATCAACTACAAACAACAGAGAAGAAGCTTTCCTCTATCATTCTCGTAAAGTCCTTAACTGAATCGTCATTAAGAACATTATAGCCTATATATGATGCGATTGTGCTATTGAGAATATCTCCGGATTCCGAAACACTTATAACTGTATCGGAAACACGAACAACATTGTTCATTCCGTCAACAAAGCCCATAAGATGGTCGGCGGCATCCTTAGAGGTGCAGGTATAATATGTGTAATGTGCAACCATTTTACCGTCCTTGCCGTAAAGGACATCCGTGAGTGTTGAAAGGTCGGCTACGTATTCCTCATAAACCGCATATTCACCGTTACCTACAAGAACAACCTTTTCGTCAAACTCAACGTCAGTCGGATCCTCGTAATCCTCAAAGGGCTTATAAGCGTTTTCACCCTTATACTCTACAATGCCGTAGCTACTCATAAGAAGCTCGGCATAGCTCTCGGCGCTTCTCGAAAGAACGGTTTGACCGGCATTTGCCAAAGCGTCAAACTCAGCTTCAATGGCAGCGGAATCAAGCACACAGCTGTAAACGGTATCCGAGGTCTTTGTAAATTCAAGTCCGTAAACATCGGCTACAGCACCTAAAACAACCTCGCTTGCAGAAGCATCGGGAAGGAATATGTAAAGGTACGCTTCAACAGCCTTGCCCTTGTTGCCGTAAACAACACCGCCCATTGCGACACCCTCGGGAATGTCAACCATTTTTGAGGGGTCGGGCTTACCGAGATTAACCTCTTCACCCGCGGGGAATGCAACATATGTACCGTCTTCGAGCTTTGTATAACCCTTGGCAATACCCGTCGACTCGTCGTAATCGTACATTCCTATCATATTACCGGCATCATCATACACCATATTGTCCGGATATGCCGCAGCGCTTGCATAATCCTCAAGCCCTTCGCCGAAGGTTTTACCCAAAAGGGGTATTCTTTCGTCGTACTCAAGAGAGTCCGGGTCACTGTGGGTGTAATAGTCGCCGAGCTTTACTACGGAATTGTCACTGAAAAGCGAGCAGCCGGCAAATGACAAAACCATAATAACAACAAGAACAGCAGAAATTAATTTTTTCATAAATAATCTTCCTTTCAAGATTTATTTTTCTTTGTAATAGAGCTTACAGTGACAGTAGCCCTCAAACTCGGGGTCTTTAATCTGTTCCTTAAACTCTTCGCAAACACATTTATACTCGGGCTTAGTTTCGGTGCGGCAGGGACAGTAGCCGCCTGTACGCTTTAAGCCCTCTTTAACTCGCGCCACAACCTCGGGATCGCTGTTAAAACGAACCTTAGCCATTTAAAAAGCCTCCTTTATTTATACAAAAGCTCCGACATAAGCTCCAAAAGCCCCTCGCGCTCCATACTGCCTATTGCTTTATTAACAAGCTCGCCCTTTCTGAAAAAGAGAAGCGTCGGAAGCGCATCTATGCCGTATTCATCGGCAATCTCAGGGAAGCTTGTAACGTTTACTCTTCCGAAATCAACACCGAACAATTCATCGGAAACGCCGTCAAAAACGGGTGCAAGCATAACGCAAGCAGAGCAAAAGTCACCGTAGCAATCTATTACGGCAAAGTCTTTTTTTCTGAAATCTTTATATTCACCGTTTTTTAATTCAATTGTTGCCATTAAACTCATCCATCCTTTTCTCCGCAAAAGCCTCGGCATATTCAAAAAACTCGGTAAAATACATTCTTGAAATTTCGGAGTCCAATAACTCATCCTCGGAGGGTATATCTTCACCGGTGAGCGCTGCCATTTCAAGTATTCTCGAAACCTCGGCCTTCGCCTCTTCAAAATCGGGTTTAATACCCTTCTTTTCACAAAATGCCTTAATTGCCCAAGTCTCCTTTTGCTGTAAAGCAATGCTCTCCTTAAGCTGCTCGGGATCTTCGCCGGCAAGCTCCTCGGGATACATTTTAAGCATTTCACTTAAATACTCCTCGGCATATTCCTTAAGCTCGTTTTCATCGTAAACAAACTCGCAACCGTTTGCAAGCTCTTTAAGCAAAAAGCCGCCAATCATTTTTTTACTTTCGGTTTTCTTGTTTTTGAGCGCCTCATTTTCAAGCTGCTTTCGATACTCGGCTACCGTTGCGGCACCGGGAATATTAAGTGAGGCAATAAACTCATCATTGATTACAGCGGGGTCACGGTGAATAATCCTTTTAACCTTAAGTGTAACCTCGCTGTCAAAAAGCATCGTTGAAAATCCCTCGCCAACGGCTTTTCCCACGCCGTCCTCCGCTGCTTTTTCGGCACCGAAAAGAGCAACACCGGTATAAACTATTACATCTCTTTTATCGGAATAGCTTTTTGAATCGCAATACAAAATATCGCCCTTTTGCGCAACGGGCACCTCACTGCTTTTGGCATAACGAAGAGAAAGCGCCTCGAGCATACCGTCAAGCTGCTCGGCTTCGACCCGAGCATTAAGAAGCTCCTCCGGAATTATTGCACAGTCTATATCGTAAAGCTTGCTTACATATCCGTTCATAACAGGTCTCCTTGAGCTGAAAAAACTCACAATTTATTTTAAATTGATTATATTACACACATAATAAAATTGCAATGCTTTAATATAAATTTTCTTTAAAATAAAACACATTTTACAATGTAAAGGGCACGAAAACGCGTAGCTCTCGCACCCTTTATATAACACTTTATTTGACTATACTGTAAACCTCGGGTGTGTGCTCGGGCTTATTATGAGAAAAGCTTAATGCGCCGAGATATTTTTTTACGGCGTTTTCAAAAAGAGCCTCACTTGAAGAATAAAGCGTTGCGAGAACATCGCCTTTTTTTACATAATCGCCTGTTTTCTTTTCCACGCGAAGCCCCGCGCTCATATCTATTGAGTCACCCTTTTTCTCTCTTCCTGCGCCGAGCATTACAGAGGCTGTACCTATTGCTTCCGAATCCATAAAGGATATATAGCCCTCTTCCTCGGAAAGAATATCACGACTGTACCTCGCCTTCGGAAAAAGCTCCGTATTTTTTATCCACTCAACATTTCCGCCCTGATGCTCTACCCATTCAAGAAGCTTTTTATAAGCTTTACCGCTTGCTATTGCCTCCTCTGCAAGGCTTCGCGCCGACTTTTCGTCAATACCCCTTGAGAGCGAAACAATTTCGGCTGCGAGCGAAAGCGAAACCTCCCTCAAGTCATCGGGACCCGCGCCCTTTAAAACCTCAACAGCCTCAATAACCTCAAGTGAGTTGCCTATATTTTTGCCCAAGGGCTTTGCCATATCGGTTATAAGTGCGGCAACACTTCTACCGCAATTATTTCCTATGCGCACCATTTCACGCGCAAGCTCCTCTGCCGCCTCGGGTGTTTTCATAAATGCTCCCGAGCCGTATTTTACATCAAGAACTATTGTGTGAGAGCCTGCGGCAAGCTTTTTGCTCATTATGCTTGAGGCAATAAGCGGAACGCTGTCCACTGTAGCCGTAACATCTCTTAAGGCATAAAGCTTTTTGTCGGCAGGTGTAAGGTTGCCTGTCTGACCTATAACGGCAATGCCTATAGCTTCAACCTGCTTAAAAAAGCGTTCCGGTGAAAGAGAGGTGTTAAAGCCCTCAATAGACTCAAGCTTATCCACCGTACCGCCGGTGTGACCCAAGCCTCTCCCCGACATTTTTGCAATAACGCAACCCAATGAAGCAACCGTCGGCGCCACAATAAGCGTTGTTTTATCGCCGACACCGCCCGTACTGTGCTTATCCACAGTGCTTGTACCGAATTCGGAAAGATCCACCGTGTCTCCGGAATGGGCCATGCAAAGCGTAAGACAGGCTGTTTCTTTTTCGGTCATTCCGTTAAAATAAACAGCCATACAAAGCGCCGCCGCCTGATAGTCCGGCACGGAGCCGTTCGTATAGCCGTTCACGAAAAAACGTATTTCCTCCTCGCAAAGCTCTTTTCCGTCACGCTTTTTCTTTATAATATCGTACATTCTCATAAAGAAACCTCATTTATAAAAGATTATCGGACAAGAAAGAATGCGGCAAAAGCTCCGAAAGCGTATGCTTTTCAAACGTGTTTTCATCTTTTACGAAAATTATTTCAAAATCATCGGAGCAAAATTCACGCATAACCTGCCTGCAAACACCGCACGGAGCGGCAAAGCCCGAGGGAACGCCGTTTTTTCCGCCTACAACGGCAATTTTCAAAAATTCTCTTTTGCCCTCACTTACTGCCTTAAAAAATGCGGTTCTTTCGGCACAAACCGTCGGTGTAAACGATGCATTTTCGATATTACAGCCCGTATAAACGGTACCGTCCTTACAAAGAAGCGCCGCCCCCACCTTAAAGCCCGAATACGGCGCATACGCATTTTTCATTGCATTAATCGCCGAAACGGCAAGCTCTTTTTCTATCATACAGCAACCTCACCGTCACCTGAAAGTATATTTTTAACAGTCCTCGCAATAAAGTCAAAGCCCTCTATTGTACCGAGATTTTGCGGCTTAACGTGCTTCCCGTACAAAACAAACGGCACATATTCACGTGTGTGGTCGGTGCTGTTATCGGCAGGGTCACAGCCGTGGTCTGCGGTTATTATAAGATAATCATCATCACGCATTCCCTTTAAAAAGGCGGGTAGCCAAGAGTCGAACTCCGCAAGCGCTTTTGCGTAGCCGTCGGGGTCCTGTCGATGACCGTAAAGCATATCAAAATCAACAAGATTTATAAAGCAAAGACCGTTAAAAGCCTTTCTTTGATATTCAAGCGTTTTTTTCATACCGTCTGTGTTGCCCTCTGTAAAAACAAAATCGGTAATACCTCGTCCTGCGAAAATATCGTGAATTTTGCCCACAGCCAAAACATCAAAGCCTTTTTCCTTCAGCTCGTCAAGCATTGTGCTTTTCGGCGGCTCAAGTGAAAAGTCGTGACGGTGCGAGGTTCTTTTAAACGGATACTCACCTTCAAAGGGTCTTGCAATAACCCTTCCCACACCGTATTCGCCCGTTAAAAGCTCGCGCGCAACACGGCAATATTCGTAAAGCTTTTCCGGCGGCACAAGGCTCTCATGCGCGGCAATTTGAAAAACGCTGTCTGCGGAGGTATATACAATAAGGTCACCCGTTTTAAGGTGCTCCTTTCCGTAATCGCGAATTACATCCGTACCCGAATACGGCTTGTTACACAAAACTCCCCTGCCGGTTCTTTTTGAAAGCTCCAAAAGAAGCTCTTCGGGAAAGCCGTTCGGAAATGTTGGAAGCGGCTTTTTTGAAACAACACCCGCTATTTCCCAATGACCTATTGTTGTGTCCTTGCCGCGCGATTTTTCGCAAAGCCTTGCAACACACGAACTAAGCTCGCCATCACCTAAAAATGACAGCCCGTCAATATAGGTGTAGCCCAATTTTTTAAGATTGTCTATTTTAAAATACTCCGAGCGCGATATACTTCTTATTGTACTGCAGCCCGCATCGCCGAAATCGGCAGCATCGGGCGCTTCACCTATACCGCAGCTGTCAAGCACTATAAGAAAAACGCGTTTGTTCATTACTTATTCCCCTTTTCCGAAGCTATGTCAAGCGCAAGCTTCATCATTTCGGTAAATGAATTTTGTCTTTCCTCGGAAGAAAGCGACTCTCCCGTTAAAAGGTGGTCTGAAACGGTTAAAATCGCAAGTGCGTTTTTGTTTGCTCTTGCGGCGTTCATATAAAGTGCCGCCGCCTCCATTTCAACGGAAAGCACGCCCATTTTTGCCCATTGCGGAGTTGAGCGCATACTCTCGGGAAGATTTGCCTCATCGTTATAAAACGTATCCGAGGAAAGCACATTGCCCACAACGTAAGAGAGCCCGTCTCTTTCGGCAATTTGTGCAGCGCTTTTTAAAAGGTCAAAGCTTGCTATAGGCGCAAACGTTCCCGGAAAGCCGAAATTATGAGCGTAATTTGAATTTGTACAAGCCCCCTCGGCTAATATAATATCGCGAATTTTTACTCTGTCGCACATACCTCCGGCCGAGCCGACGCGAATAATGTTTTCAACTCCGAAAAAGTTAAAAAGCTCGTAGCTGTAAATTCCGATTGAAGGCATACCCATACCCGAGGCCATAACAGAAACGGTTGTGCCGTTATATGTGCCCGTATAGCCCTGAACGCCGCGAACATTATTTACAAGGCGTGCGTTTTCAAGAAAGTTTTCGGCAATAAATTTTGAACGCAACGGGTCGCCGGGCATAAGCACGGTTTTTCCGAAATCCTCGGGCTTTGCGTTAATGTGTGGTGTCGGATAATTCATAAAATGACCGCCTTTCGATTTTAAAATTTATATTGAGTACATTTCGTACATCCTCGTATAAATACCGTCTTTTTCCAAAAGCTCCTTATGCGTACCGCTTTCCTCTATACCGTTCTCGGTAACAACAAGAATTCTGTCGGCATTTTTAATTGTTGTAAGCCTGTGTGCAACCGTAAGCGTCGTTCTGCCCTTTGAAAGCACTTCAAGAGACTTTTGAACAAAATGCTCGCTCTCGTTATCAAGTGCGCTCGTCGCCTCATCGAGTATAAGTATTTTCGGATTTTTCAAAAATACACGCGCAATGCTGAGCCTTTGTTTTTGCCCACCGGAGAGCTTAACGCCGCGCTCGCCTATATATGTGTCGTAGCCGTCGGGAAGCCTTTCAATAAACTCCTTTGCCCCCGAAAGACGCGCCGCCTCTTCAATCTCTTCAAACGAAGCGTTCTTTTTGCCGTAAGCGATGTTTTCCCTTATTGTTCCCGCAAAAAGGTAAACCTCCTGCTGAACAACGCCTATACTTTCTCTTAACGATTTCAAGGTGACATCCTTAATATCGGTGCCGTCTATTTTAACACTACCGCCCGTTGCCTCATAAAAACGCGGAATAAGACTGCAAAGCGTTGTTTTTCCGCCGCCGGAAGGTCCCACAAGCGCTACGTTTTCGCCGCTTTTTATATTGAGCTTTATATTTGATAACACATTTTCCGATTCCTTGCCGTATGAAAACGAAACATTTTCAAAATCAATAACACCCTCTGTAACGCAAAGCTCCTTTGCACCCGCCTTATCCTTAATATCCGGCTCTGTGCTCATTATTTCCTCAAAGCGCTCAATGCCCGTCATTCCCCGCTGAAACTGCTCCGCAAACTCAACAATTCGCTTAATTGCGGTAAGAAGCACCGAGGCATACATTAAATAAGCAACGTAATCAGCGGGAGTAATTTTTTCTTTAATAAGAAAAAATGCACCGGCTATTACAACAACAATATACATAACGCCCTCGAAAACCCTGTTAAGAGAGTTAAACGAGCCCATATATCTGTACATCTTGCTTTTTATGCCAAGGTAGCTTTTGTTGCCTCTCGCAAATTTTTCTTCCTCCGTTTTTTCATTTGCAAACGACTTTACAACGCGAATTCCGAGAAGTGAGTCCTCGGTTTGACTGTTCAATTCGCCTATAATAACGCGCGACTCACGCATGGCGGTTCTGAATCTGTGGTTAAAGCTTGAAAGAATTACAATCATAACGGGAATAACCGCAAACATAATTAAGGTAAGCGGCACATTCATAAACGACAAAATTACAAATGCCGCCGTAATTTTTATTCCCGCAATAAAAAATTCCTCGGGGCAATGATGTGCAAACTCCGTAATTTCAAAAAGGTCGTTTGTAATACGCGACATAAGCGTGCCGACCTTTGTGTCGTCATAAAACGAAAACGAAAGCTTTTCAAGGTGAGCAAACATATCGGCGCGCATTTCGGTTTCTATTTTTGTACCCATAATATGACCTACAGACGACATATAATAATACGCAACGGCATCCACAACGCGAAGAAGTACGTAAACGCCGCCTACACTTAATATAAGCTTCGGCGTAAGCGCGGAAATATTCTCGGTTGCGTTATTTGTTATAAGCCTTACCATCATAGGCAAAACTATTTCGGCAAGTGTTGTAAGCGCCGCGCAAAAAAGGTCAAATACCATTGTGCCTATGTGCCTTTTGTAATACGGCAAAAATATTTTTATTAATCTTTTAGACGAGCTTTTTCTCTTTTTATCTGCCATTTTTCACCCCGAAAGACAAAGCACATTTTATGCGCTTAGCTTTTTAAATACAAAAATTTCTTCTGTATTCATTATACAGCCTTCGCCTCAAAAAAGCAACATAAAAAGAGTGTTATAAAAGAGAAAGTGGGGTTACAAATATTCCTTCATATCCTCAATTAAATCCTCCTCGGATTTAATAAGCTTTTTTGCAACACGCTTTGATTTTTCATCGGCAGCCTCGTACTCATTAAGATATTTTGTAAGCGACTTTACACCCATATTGCACCCGTCCGTCATGAGAGAGGCTATTATTTCGTCGGAATCGTCAAGAGACATCCCTGCGGCGGTTTTCACCCACGACATACCCTTCACAAGGGGATTCGGCTTTTTACCGTCATCGTGATATTCGCAAAGAAGCTCGTCAATTTCAAGCTTCAATTTCTCGTGAGTGCTTTTACACCTTGAAAGCTTCTCTTTAAAAGCCTCGTTTTCAACCTCATCAATCACCTGAGAAATAGACGAAACACCCATATTAACGCCCGAATCGCATTCTCTCAAAAGCCTTATTGTGTCATTTTCAATCACAGAAAAAACTCCTTTACCGATATTTTTACTTAGTATCGGCAAAGGAGAAGGGAATATTCCGAAAAGCGCTCCACACACAGAATTTATTTATCATACTTTTTGAATATCACATTATTTTTCAATAAAAAAGTGCGTAATATAAATTGTAAGAAATTCAGAAATTCAGAAATTCAGAATTTCTGAAACCCGACAATTAAAAAGTTGATTGTGTTCACCTACGGTGAACACGCGGGCGATTAAAAATCGCCCCTACGTTGTATTACCCAACCGCCGTAGGCTTTATAAATCAAATCGCCTTCGGCGATTTCCGAGATTCTGCATTCTGCATTTTGAATTTTGCATTTGCGCGACAAATGTCGCGCATTGCGGCGAACGCGGGCGATTAAAAATCGCCCCTACGTTGTATTACCCAACCGCCGTAGGCTTT
>CAYQPJ010000007.1:0-64796 GCA_964419515.1 uncultured Eubacteriales bacterium | reverse complement strand
TTATCTCTTTGAGAACTGCGGTGCACGGCGAGCGCCTTTGAGACCGTATTTCTTTCTTTCTTTCATTCTGGGGTCTCTGGTAAGAAGACCGGCTTTCTTAAGAACGGGACGAACATCATCCTCGGACTGAAGAAGAGCTCTTGCTATACCGTGACGGATAGCACCTGCCTGACCGGTAACACCGCCGCCTGCTACACGGCAAACAACGTCGTACTTGTCAACAGACTCTGTAAGAGCAAGAGGCTGACGAACGATAAGCTTGAGAGTGTCAAGACCGAAATAATCGTCAATATCTCTGTCATTAATTGTAATTTTGCCTGTACCGGGATAAACACGAACACGGGCAACTGATTTTTTCCTTCTACCTGTTCCGTAGAAATAAGGTTTGCTTTCGTACATTTAAAATTGCCTCCTTTTCTTAAAATTCTCTTACAACGGGCTTCTGAGCCTCATGCTTGTGCTCTGCACCGGCATAAACGCGAAGTCTTGTAATAGCGGTTCTGCCGATGGTGTTGTCGGGAAGCATACCCTTAACAGCCTTTTCAACGGCAAACTCGGGCTTCTCTTTCATAAGAGTGCCGTATTTAACAGCCTTCAAATGACCGATGTAGCCTGTGTGATGATAGTAAAATTTCTTTTCAAGCTTTTTGCCCGTAAGAACAACCTTGGCAGCGTTAATAACGATAACGTTGTCGCCGCAGTCGGCATGAGGAGCAAAGGTGGGTTTATGCTTGCCGCGAAGAAGTGTAGCAGCTTCAACGGCTACCTCGCCGAGTGTTCTGCCTTCTGCGTCAAGTACATACCATTGGCGTTCACAATCGCCTTTAGGCATATAAGTAGACATAAAAGTTACCTCCGAATATATTTTGTGGGGCACAAAAACCCCGTATTGCCTTGATATATTATCACAGCAACACGGGATTGTCAACACTTTTTATTGAAAAAATTAAAATAAATCTCCAAAACTCTCGTTTTCTCTATTATTCTCTTTCATACACCTGTTTTTCTCACGCGGCAAATTATGAATTACGACAAATTACTGAAGTCGTTAATTACATCAACGCGTGATTTTCTGCGTTTATCGCGGCGGCGCTTATTTTTTGTAATGCGCAAAAGAAGTAAAATGACAATAATTACAACGCCAACAATAATTAAAAAATACTTTGAGCTAACAACATCCTCAACCACACTGAACATTGCCCAAATATAATTCTTTTTCACCTCGTTTGCCGCAACAAGCTCAAGCTCGCTTATTTCAATATCTCCGTACATAAGCTTTGCCTTACCTATAACCTGCCCCGCCTCAACAGGTGCATCTATGATTTTCGGAAAGCCCTCATCTAAAACTATTTTCATATCGTCAAACTCGGCGCTGTAAAGCACAACTGCCGAAACGGTTTTTGAAGGCACAAGCGCAACATAATCGTTACCCTTTCCAAACTTTACGGATACCTCTCCCATATTGCGTGAGGTATCGGCAATCACCTTCATTTGCATATTTTCAAAAGCCCACCTTAACATATAGCGACACATAAGAAACGCTGTGTTGCGCGCCTCCCCGTCTATAATATAGTCGCTTCTGCCGCGCATTGCAACAGCTATATAGGTGTAGCCGTTTTTTGTTGCAGAGGTTATAAGACAAGAGCCGGCTTTGTCGGTTGTACCCGTTTTAAGACCTACCGTACCGTCATAATAATAGTAAGAATAGCTGTTTAAAAGCTGATTTGTATTATAAAGGTAGCGAATATCGCTCTTATTGGTTGCGGGCATTGTTTTGCCGTATTTTGAGGTCATATATACCATTGTTTCGTTTTTGAGAGCTTCTTTTGCAATAAGGTACATATCGTAAGCAGTGGTTCTGCTTTGCGTGTCGGAATCGTAGCCCTTTACGGAATCATCGTCAAGTCCGTGGGGATTTGCAAAATACGTATTTTCACAGCCCAAGCTTTTTGCAAGCGCGTTCATTTCATCAACAAATGCCTGCTCACTACCGTTGCCGTAGTGATATGCGAGAACTGCCGCTGCATCATTTGCACTCGGCAAAAGAAGGCAAAAAAGAAGCATTTCAAGCGTTGTTTTTTCCCCGGCATACAATCCTGCAACAGAGCTTCCCGTACCGAGGATGCTGTTAATTGCCTCTTCCGAGCAGGTAATTTCGGTATCAAGACTGTCACCCTTAGAAAATACGACAAGCGCAGTAACAAGCTTTGTAAGCGAAGCAGGCGCTGTTACGGTTGTTGAGTTTTTTTCATAAACAACGGTATCGGTATCCGCATTCACGAGAAGAGCTATTTCAGGCTCATACTTCGGCGGTTCAATATCGTAAGCAGAGACCGCGGCAAACGCCGAAAACGGCATTGAAATTAAAATAATTAAAGAAATTATAAAAATCATTGATTTTTTCATAGACAGCACCCGAAAAATAGTATAAAATAGAATCGTACAGCGAAGGGCTTTTTGCCCAAAGCTTTTGTACATTGTTATAAGTATATCATCTTTTTTTAATAAAGAAAATACTATTTTGCAAAAAAGGCAGTGAAAAATATGGTTTTTGTTACCGGTGACACACACGGCGACCCCGAAAGACTTTCAAAAAATGCACTTAAGGCTTTAAAAGACGGTGACACGCTTATTATATGCGGTGACTTCGGCTTTATTTGGAACAACTCTCACGCCGAAAAAAGAATATTAAAGGCACTTTCAAAACGCCACTACAATATTTGCTTTATAGATGGCACACACGAAAATTTCGACCTTTTAAAGGCGTACCCCGTTACAAAATGGAATGGGGGCAATGTCCACAAAATATCGGACAATATTTTTCATTTGATGCGCGGTCAGATTTTTGAAATCGACGGTCTTAAAATATTCACAATGGGCGGCGGCGAAAGCGCAGACCTTGATTCTCGGCTCGATGACAATCCGTGGCTTAAATACGAAATCCCCTCAAAGGAAGAGCTTCTTGAGGGCGCTAACAATCTTGAGAAAGCCGATTGTAAAATTGATGTAATAATAACGCATGAGCCTTCAACAACAATTAAAGGCTTTTTAACGCTCGGCGACAATGAGCCTGTCCGAGTAACAGCTCTTAATGCATATTTCGATGAGCTTTCAAAATGCAGTGAATTTGACCGTTGGTTCTTTGGAAGCCTTCACCTTGACAAATACATTTCAAACACTTATATAGGCGTTCACAAGGCGCTTATTAATGCCCACACCGGCGAAAAGGTTCGTAATTAAATTTACCCGAGCAAGGCTTGCAAAGCAGCTTGCTCGGGCATTTTTATTCCTATGTATTACTTTGTGCTTTTAATTCCAAAAACAAGCTTTAAAATACCACTCAATGCCTTAGGACTTTTCCAAACTACTACCTGCATAAAAATCACTCCCGTAAATCTGTTTACGGTACATATTATGGCATTTTAAAAAAAGTGTTACAATCAAAGCTGCCAATCTTTAATATCCTTAACCTCATCGAACATCGCAAGGTAGCTTTCGTGACGGCTTTTTGAAATGTCACCACGTGACAATGCCTCCAAAACGGCACAACCCTTGTCAACAGTGTGATTGCAGGTTGTAAATTTACACCCGCCGAGATATTCCGAAAATTCCGGAAAGCAAAACGGAAGCTCTTCTTTTTTTATAACCTCAGTCGAAGCAAGCTCCAACGAGGAAAAACCCGGTGTATCGGCAAGATATGCATTACCGTATTTCAAAAGCGAAACCTCTCTTGTAGTGTGCCTTCCCCTGCCGAGCTTATCGCTTATTTCACCGGTAGGGAGCGAAAGCTCATTGTTAAGGGAATTCAAAAGCGAGGATTTTCCCACACCGGAATTGCCCGTAAAAACAGTAATACCCTCACCTATCATTTCGCGCACACCTTCAATTCCCGTGCCGTTTTTACACGAAACAGAGCAAACGGGAATGCCCGCCTTTTTATATATATTCTCAAGCTCCTCAGTATCGCCCAAATCGGCCTTTGAAAAAACCACACACGGCTTGATATTCTTTTTTATTGCAAGCGCCGTAAGTTTATCTATAATAAGCGCGCTCGGATTAGGCTCCCTCACGGAAGAAACGATTATAAGAGTCGAAACATTCGAAACGGGGGGTCTTAAAAGAAAATTATCCCTTTCGGATATTTCATCTATGGTGTTTTCTCTGTTTTCGCGAACGGTGATACTAACTCGGTCGCCTGCAAGCGGTGTAACGCGCTTTTTACGAAAAGCGCCGCGTGCCTTGCACTCAAAAATATCGCCTTCGGCGGTTTCTACATAATAAAAACCGCCGATGCCTTTAATGATTATTCCGTTAAATTGTTTGTCAGTCAACATTCTCTGTAATATCGGTGTCTGTTTCAGGCTCATCAATAAGCCCCTTTGAAACGGTTAAAACGATTTTTGCCGTGTTATCAATATGCGGTGCCGAATGATACGATGGCGACTGATTAATAACAACACCGGCTTCATACGTGCTTTTTTCGTATATAATCTCAACATTTTTATATCCCGCATCATTAAGAGCCTTTAAAGCATCACTTTCCTTTTGCCCCAATACATCAACATAAAAATTGAGCGTGTATTGCTTTATTTCGGAGAATTTTGCAGGCTCACGCGAGAAATTAACAATCATTTCCATATAAAGAAGGTCATCCAAATAAACCTTAACTTCCGTTCTGCTTGAATCGCCCTTCACGGAAAGGTTATACGTTGTTGTCTTTGAAGTATCAACCGTTGTATTATCAACAACCTCGCCGTTTAACGTAACCTTTACGGAAATATTACCACCTGTTTTGGGAAGAGTGATGGACTTTTCAGCGGTAATAACACCGGTACTCAATGTAAGAATAACAGAATCTCCCTTTCTCACGGGAGAGCCCGAAGCCGGCGATTGCATAAGAATGTAATCTTTGGCAACCGTGCTGTCGGCGTACTCTTTTTTCGTAAGCGAAAGGCCTTTATCGTTAATAAGCTTAATCGCCTCTTCAAGAGACTTGCCTTCAAGCTCAGGCATTTTAAAGAGGTCTGCGGCACTACCGTCTACAGCATAATAGAGTCTTATGGTAGAGCCTTTTAAAATTGTTTCGCCCTCGCCCGGATCGGTTTTTGTAACCTCGCCAACATTAACCTCGCTTGAAACCTCAGGCACCAAAACGACCTCAAAGCCCATACTTTCAAGTTTATCGAAAACTTCCTTGTAACTTTCGCCCTTGAAACCGGGTATTACCTGACCTTCACCTGCTTTTACAATGTAAAGCTTAACCGTACCGCCCTTGTTAATATTTTCGCCTGCGCCCGGCTCCTGCATATATATGCTGCCGTCCTCTGCATCCGAAAACGGAACGAATACACTTTCGAAATTGTATTTATCCCTGTATTCATCGGCATTAATAACCTCTTCATAATTTTTGCCCACAAAATTATCAACAGCAATCTTCTTAGCACCGAAAATACCAAAGGAAATTGTTCCATTGTGAACAAGTAGCGCAATTACAATTCCCGCGAACAAAAGAAGTGCCGCAGCAACACCTATTAACACCGGAACCGCCTTATTTGGCTGTTTTTTTACAGCAACATCGCTTACAACGCTTAAAGGCTTACCCTCATTTGCCTCGGCAAGTTTTTTTTGCGCCTCGGAAATTTCAGGAACATTTGCCGTTCTCACCCTCGGAACAAAGGTTGTATCAATATCATTTTTACTACCCTTTACACCTAAAACATCAATATGCTTTGTGGGCTCATTGTCTGTAAAATATGTTCTGTAATCAAATTTTATGTTAGGATTTCTTTTAAGCTCCTCGAGATCCAAAAGCATCTCTGCGGCTGTTTGGTAACGGTCGCGGGGATTTTTTTGCATTGCCTTAACGGTAATCTGTTCAAATCCAACGGGAATTTCCGGATTAAGCCTACGCGGCGGAACAGGCTCTTTTTGAAGCTGCATTAAAGCAACCGAAACGGCACTGTCCGCTTCAAAGGGAAGCTTTCCCGTAAGCATCTCGTACAAAACAACTCCAACCGAATAAATATCCGCCTTTTCGTCTGTAACCTCACCCTTTGCCTGCTCCGGGCTTATATAATGAACCGAGCCTATTGCTTTTTCCGTCATTGTGCGCGTTTCACTGCGACTAAAGCGTGCAATGCCAAAATCCGTTACCTTAATAGTACCGTTTTCAAGAAGCATTATATTTTGCGGCTTAATATCGCGATGAACAATGCCCTTGTCGTGAGCATGCTGTAAGGCGCGAAGGATTTGTATCACAAAATACAAAACCTGCTGCCACTCAATAAAGCCCTGTTTTTCAATATACTCCTTAAGCGTAATACCCTCAATATATTCCATAACAATATATTGAAGCCTGTCACCGAAGCTTACATCATAAACCTTTACGATATTCGGGTGCGATAAAATCGCAATTGCTTTTGATTCGTTTTTAAATCTTCTTCTGAATTCCTCGTTAGCAAGAAACTCGTCCTTTAAGATTTTAACGGCAACAACGCGGTCATCAATGCTGTCATAAGCCTTATAAACAACAGCCATTCCTCCGACGCCTATAATATCCTGTATTTCATATCTGCCGTCTAATCTTTTTCCGACATAATTATCCATGCTGACTCTCCCTGCTTATTTTACATTCGACAACCGCCACGGTTATATTATCACGTCCGCCGTTATTGTTTGCGGCATTTACAAGTCTTTCGGAAAGCTCCTGCGAATTTTCGCATTCGTCGGCAATTTCCAAAACTTGAGAATCACTGACAAACCCGGAAAAACCGTCAGTGCAAATAATAAATAAGTCCCCATCCTCAACATCGACAATATCAATATCGACCTTAATATCTTCATCAACTCCGACTGCACGTGTAATAACGTTTCTGTCGGGGTGTGTGTGCGCCTCTTCTTCTGTAATTTGACCCAAATCAACCATATACTGAACCATCGAATGATCCTTTGTAATTTGCCTTAAAGAGCCATTTCTCAAAAGGTAAGCCCTGCTGTCACCAACATGGGCAATAATCGCCGACTCAGCTTTTACAATTGCGGCAACAACAGTCGTGCCCATACCGTTCAAGGAAACATCCTCTCTTGACTTTTCAAAAACTTCAACATTTGCCGAAATTACAGCGGACATCAAAAGGTTTTTAATAAAAGAAACAGAGGCGCCTTCGCGGTAAGCCTTTGAAATGTGCTCCGTAACCGATTCGGTACACATTTTACTCGCAACCGTTCCACCCGAGGCACCGCCCATTCCGTCACAAACAACAGCCCACACGGAGCCGTCGTTAAATGACCCTACAGCATATGAATCCTCGTTATTTGACCGAATACGTCCTTTATCGGATAATGCAAAAAATTCCACAGTGCCTCACCTCACAATACTTATTTTTCGCTTAGAATTTTTTCGCGACGAAGCTGCCCGCAGGAGGCATTGATATCCGCTCCGAGCGTTCGCCTTATCGTAACGGTAATACCGTTGTTTTCAAGTATTTTTTTAAATATTAAAATATCGGAATCGGTGCTTCGCTCGTGTGATTTTTCCGGCACCTCATTTGCCGGTATCAAATTGACGTGACACAAAATACCCTTAAGTCTTTTTGAAAGCTCCTCTGCACACGCGGGCGTGTCATTGACCCCTTTCATTAAAGCGTATTCAAAGGAAATTCGCCTTGAAGTTTTATTTGCATAATTCCTGCAGGCGCCCAAAAGCTCTTCAACGGGCCAGCTTTTATTAACAGGCATAATCTTCGATCTAATCTTGTTATTGGGCGCATGAAGGGAAACCGAAAGCGTAAGCTGTAAATTTCTTTCACAAAGCTCGTTAATGCGCGGAACAATTCCGCTTGTTGAAAGAGAAATATGTCTCATTCCGAGATTATGCCCGTCTGTGTTTGTTATAAGGTCCAAAAAGCGACAAACATTATCAAAATTATCAAGAGGCTCGCCCATACCCATTAAAACAATATGAGAAATTCTTATACCGAGGTCACGCTCTGCGGCGTAAAGCTGACCGAGAATTTCCGATGGGCGCAGCTGTCGCTTAAAGCCTCCGATTCCCGAGGCGCAAAAAGCACAGCCCATTTTACAGCCGACCTGCGTTGATACGCACACAGTGTAGCCATACTTGTATTTCATTACAACGCACTCAAGATACTCGCCATCGTAAAGCGAAAAAAGATACTTCACGGTATCATCATACCGCGAAACGAGTTTTTTTTCAATAGTACAGGAAAAAATGACAAAATTGTCATTTAATTTTTCCGTAAGCGACTTTGGAATATTGGTCATCTCTTCAAACGAAACGGCGCATTTTTTATGAAGCCAATCATAAATCTGATTTGCCCTAAAGGGCTGAAGCTTTAGCTCCTTCATTTTTTCTTTCAGCTCGCTTAAGGTAAGCGAGGCAATATCTGTTTTTTCCATAATCAATCCTTAATAAATTTTGCTATAAAAAAACCGTCACACTCATTAATATGCGGCATCAAAGTCAAATAATCGCCCTCATCCTGCATTCTCGTTACAATCGGCAATACTTTTACACTTTTGAATTCGGGATGATTCTTTAAAAAACCGTCGCAAATTCGCCTGTTTTCATTCGGATTTACGGAACATGTCGAATAAATAAGCGTACCGCCCGATTTAACATAACGCGCCGAAGCCTCAAGAATTTTTCTTTGAACAGGCAATAGCTCCTTAATATCATCAAGCTTTTTATATTTAATTTCCGGCTTTTTTGATACAATGCCGAGTCCCGAGCAAGGCACATCGCAAAGCACCTTATCGAAAACACCGAGATTCTCATTAAACACAGACGCATCGTTTAAAGTGGGCTCAATAAAAAGTCCGAGTCTTTTTGCGCCGTCCCGTATTAATTCAACACGTTGAGGGTAAATATCGCACGAAATAATATGCGCCTTGTTTTCCGAAGCCTCTGCTATAGTAAAGCTCTTTCCGCCGGGCGCGGCACACAAATCGAGAATACGCTCACCCTTTTGGGGATTAAGTGCCTCTACGCAAAGCTGCGATGCAACATCCTGAATGTGAAAATACCCTTTTTTATAAGCTTCAAGCTCATATATCGGCACAGGCGACTTTTTAATATCAATCGCTTCAAGATTCGAAAGTGCCAAAGCCGTAACGCCTTCCTTTTCAAGCTCCGCAAAAAGCTCGGCCTTCGAAAGCTTGAGCGTATTGACTCTCGCTGTAACGCGCTTTTCCTTAAACGATTCATAAAAAAATGCGCGTGTATTATCAACACCGAAATGATAAATAAAAAACCTCAACAGCTCACACGGCACGGAAAGCTCGACAGAAAGCTTCTCCTCCTCTTGAATATTATCGGGAAAAGTGATGCCGTTTTCACTAACTCTTCTCAAAACGGCATTAATAAGTCCCGAAAAGCTTTTGCAATAGCGAGAAGCCAGCTTAACAGATTCATCGACCGCAGCCGAAGACGGAACCTTGTCAAAAAACAAAAGCTGATATGTACCGAGTCTTAAAATGGTAAGTGCCTGCGGCGAAAGCTTTGAAAAAGACTTTATATAACGCGAAAAGGCGTAATCGAGCGTAATTTTACGTTCAATAACGCCGTATACAAGTCTTGAAATAAAAGCACGGTCAGCGCTGTCGGGAGAACATTCTCTGACAGCGCTGTCTAAAGCGAGGTTGGAATAAGCCTTATCCTTTTCGATTTTCAAAAGTATTAAGTAGGCTTTTTGCCTTGCGTTTACACTCATCTTCTTCTATCACCGGTAAATCTTAAAATAAGCCTCAAAAGCTGTGCAAGGCTCATGGCGAGTGCCGCAACGTACGTTAACGCAGCCGCCTTAAGAACCTTTGCGGCGCCACTCTTTTCCTCATAAGACAAAATACCGTTTGACTCTATAACGGAAATCGCCCTACGGCTTGCATTAAATTCAACCGGTAAAAGCGCAAACTGAAAAACAGAGGTGAAGGCAAAAAAGCCGATACCAATCCAAACAAGAGGCTGAAAGCTGAAAAGAATGCCAAGTAAAAGAAGCGGCACGGAAAGCGTACTGCCGATATTTGTAACGGGCACGAGTGCGGTTCTTATTTTAACCGGGAAATAATTCTCGGCATATTGCGCTGCATGACCTGCCTCATGGCAGGCAATTCCGACTGCAGCAACAGAGGAACTGTTGTAAACAGCCTCGGAAAGTCTTATGGTATTTGTTCTCGGGTCGTATGCATTTTCAAGCGCATCACCGCTCACAGCAACAATATTCACATCGTAAATATTGTAATAACGTAAAATCATATTAGCGGCCTGTGCGCCTGTTATTCCGCGCATATTATTAATTCTGCTGTATTTTGAATAAGTGTTTTTAAGCTTTGCCTGAATAATAAGCGAAGCAATTATTACCGGTACAACAAGCAAAATGTAGTAATAATCGTAAAACAAACCGTAATACGGCATAACAAAACCCCATTTTCAGTAATATTGTTTTTCTTATCGATTAAATTATATGCTATATCCATTAAATAATATAAACAAAATTATAAACAATATATTAATTTTGTAAAACCGTGCCGTCTTTTATCGAATGACCTCTGAAAAAATCAACAGCCGACATTCTTTTTTTACCCTCAAGCTGAACCTCTTTAATTAAAATAACGCGCTTATCACCGCAAACAACTTTTAAGCCATCACCATCCGAAAAAGCAAATCCGTCGGGACTTGAAGGCTTGCTTTCACCGGTAAGTAAAGAGGAAAAGAGCTTAAGCTTTTTTCCTTCGAACAAAGTAGTTGCGACAGGCCAAGGGTCAAGACCTCTTATTTGGTTATGAACCACAGAAGCGCTCTTGCTCCAATTAACGGGCGACATTGCTTTATCAAGCATTTTTGCATATGTGCTCTTCTCGTCATCCTGCTTAACGGGTGAAAGCTCACCGTTTTCGAGCGCCTTAATTGTTTTTATCAACACACGAGCTCCCAAAGAAGAAAGTCTTTCGTAAAGCTCTCCCGAGGTCTCATTTTCGCCGATTTTCACCTTTTCGCAAATGAGCATATCACCCGTATCAAGTCCCTCATCCATTTGCATCGAGGTGATGCCGGCATATTCCTCACCATCTAAAACGCATCGCTGTATAGGCGCCGCTCCACGGTATTTCGGAAGAACAGAGCCGTGAATATTTATACAGCCGTAACGTGGAAATAAAAGAAAATCCTTTGGTAATATTTTGCCATATGCAACAACAACCACCAAATCGGGCTTTAGAAGCTCCAAAAGCCTTGTGCCTTCTCCGTTTTTCAGGGTATTTGGCTGAAAAACGGGAATGCTGAGCCTCAATGCCTCTGATTTTACAGGCGGTGCGGTTAAAACAGCCTTTCTTCCTACAGGCTTATCCGGTTGAGTGAATACACCTACGACCTCGTAGCCGTTTTCGCAAAGCGCTTTAAGTGGTGCTACAGCAAAATCCGGCGTTCCCATATAAACAATTCTCATTGATTATCATCCTCAACTCTTTTTAAAGACTCACCCTTTATAAGCTTATCCTTATAAAGAACGCCGTCAAGATGGTCTATTTCGTGACAAAAGCATCTTGCTTTAAGCTCCTCACCCTTATAAAGGCACCATTTTCCTTCTCTGTTTTGAGCCTTAACCTTAACGGTCATCGGTCTTTTAACAACACCGCAAAGTCCCGGGAGCGAAAGACAACCTTCTTCGCCGATTTGCTCGCCCTCCTCAAATGTAATTTCGGGGTTAATCAGTTCCAATAAACCATCACCCACATCCATTACCACAACTCTTCTCAAAACGCCCACCTGAGGCCCTGCAAGGCCAACGCCGGGAGCAGCATACATAGTGTCCGCCATATCATCAAGAAGGTCAAAAAGTCTGTCGTTAAACTCCGTAACGGGACGCGCTTTTTTTCTTAAAATCGGGTCCCCGTCTTCTCTTATTATTCTTAAAGCCAAAAATAACACCTCTCTACAGCGGGTCGATATCGGCAACAACCGTAATACCGCTGTTTTTCGAATCCTTCATAAACGCCTTCAAAAGCTGTGACACAACCTCTCTGAAGCGCCTATTGTTTTTACATTTTATCATTAAATTATGCCGGTATTTGTTATTGATTTTCAATATACGCGGAGCAATAGGGCCGAGAGCGGTAAGATGAACATCCGAGTAAGCTGTTGAAACGGCATTTCTAAGCATTTCCAAAAAGTCGGTTGCTCCGGAAAAAGATGACGAAAAGCTTTCGCTTATAAAGGTCAGTACGCATATATTGCAAAACGGCGGATATACCATAGCTTTTCTCACTGCAATTTCCATATTGTAAAACGCCTCGTAGTCCTGACGTGCCGCAAGTGTTATAATATCGTTGTCCGGCAAAACAGTTTGAATCATTGCTTCACCGCTTAAATCGCCGCGCCCTGCTCTGCCTATAACCTGCGTCAGTAAATCAAACGCTCGCTCACTGCTTCTGAAATCATCGTTATAAAGCTGTTGGTCAATGGAAACAATGCCCACAAGCGTTACATTCGGAAAGTCAAGACCCTTTGCAACCATTTGCGTACCGAGCATTATATCATACTCCCCGCGTGAAAATGCGCCGAGCTTTTCGGAATATGAGTGGCGTGACATAGTTGTGTCGGCATCCATTCTCAAAACTCGTGCTGCGGGAAACATCCGTTCAAGCTCCTCTTCAATTTTTTGAGTACCTGTACCGGAATAGCGTATTGCATTACTGCCGCACTCATCACAAAGCTCCGTATACGGCTTTGAAAAGCCACAATAGTGGCACATCAGACGTTTATTTGCCATATGATATGTAAGCGGTATACTGCAATTCGGACAAGAAACTACGGTTTTACACGAATTGCAAACAGCAAATGTATTAAAGCCGCGTCTGTTCATAAGAAGAATTGCCTGTTTCTTTTGTGAAATACATTCGGCAATTGCCTTATAAAGCTCGATGCTCAAAGCGCCGGAGCAATCTGTAGTGTCAATTGTTTTTGTCACGGGTAAAACCGAATTGTTATAGCGTTTTGTAAGCCTGACAAGACCGTATTTACCGTCAATTGCATTTTTATATGTTTCGAGCGACGGCGTAGCCGAAGCCAGAACAAGAAGCGAATTTGTTTTCGCGCATCTGAATTTTGCAACATCGCGCGCGTGGTAACGCGGCGACATCTCGGATTTATACGTGTGCTCCTGCTCTTCGTCCATAACTATAAGACCGAGGTTTTCAAACGGTGCAAAAACAGCAGAGCGTGTACCTATGGCAATTTTCGCATCGCCGTTTTTTACGCGCTTCCACTCATCCAGCCTCTCTCCCGCAGAAAGTGCGCTGTGAAAAACAGCAACAGCCTCACCGAAGTGCGAATAGAAAATATTAAGTGTCTGCGGCGTTAAGGCAATCTCGGGGACCATAACAATAACACCCTTACCGTCTTCAACCGCTCTTTTGATAAGCTTCAGAAAAACCTGAGTTTTTCCGCTCCCCGTAACGCCGTACAAAAGCGCAACAGAGGGCTTCTTTTCACGGTAAAGAGAATAGAGATACTTATATGCGTTCTCCTGTTCATCGCTTAAAGCAACCTCTTGCGCCGTATGATTACGCACGCGCTCTCTTTTCGGCATACGGTAGGCTTCGGACTCAAAAAGAGAAATTATATGCTTTTTTTCAAGCGCCGAAATAACAGCTGTTGTAACGCCCGTAAAATAGCAAAGCTCTTTAACAGATGCGCAGCCCACATCAAGAAGAAGCTTAACAACACTTTTTTGCTTCGCAGTCAAACTTCCACTAATTTCACGCGCTTCTTCAACACTAACCGCAAGCTCCGCATTTTTAACTGTCATATCGCCGATTTTTCTTTTTGAATCGGTATTTGAAGACAAAATTCCCTTTTTAACAAGCTTTTCGAGTATGTGAGTATCTGCGGGAAGCGATAAATCAGAAATTATTTTTTCTTTTTTTACAAATTTACAACCACCCGAAAGATAGTCGTAAACCCTCCGTTCATCATCCTTAAGCTTTAAAAGCTCATCTTCGGAAACAGACTCATTTGCAATATAAGAAACAACTAAGTTTAAAGAAAAGCCCGAAGGGAGCATCGCCCTCGCTGCATCAAAAAGAGAGCAAAAGGTAGTCTCGGAAAGGCGCACAACAAGAGAAAGAAGCTCATCGCCAAAAAGCGGTGCTTCATCAAGCACCGCCGAAACAGATTTCAGCTTGCGATCGCCGTCATTTTGAGAAGATTCCTCAACACGAAGAACAAGCCCCTGCTTTTTTCTGTTGCCGTTGCCAAAGGGAATTAAAACTCTTACACCCGGCTTTACACGTGACAAAAGCGACTCGGGAATAAGGTATGAATACGGCGCATCAAAATAATACGCAACCCCTTCAACTGCAACAAGCGCTACATCGGACATATCAGTCTAATATATCCTTTTTCTCCACGATTTCATATTTACCTTCAATAAGGTCGTTAAGAGCCTCGGTAACGGGCTTTTCGGTGGAGTGGTTTTGTGCCTCTAAGTTTTCAATTGCAATTGCGCGTGCACGCTTGGCAGTTGCAATAACAAGAGAATAACGGCTTACACCCTTGTCAAGAATAACATTGAGATTTGAATTAAGCATATTTATTACCACCTTAAGTTAATTTATAAGCTTTTCGACGAAGCAATTCATTTTTGAACACCTCAGAGATTCCGCATTCAAAATATCGGAAATATCATCGGCACACCTTGAAATTTCATCGTTAATTACTATGTAATCATATTCCTTTGCGCGTTTTAATTCCTCCTTGGCAATTTCAACACGCTTATTATATTCTTCCTCGGTTTCCGTTCCGCGATTTTTGAGCCTTGCTTTAAGCTCATCAAACGATGGGGGTGCAATAAATACGGAAACACAATCCGGATAAAGCTTTCTAATATTGCCTGCACCCTCAACCTCTATTTTAAGTACAACACACTTACCTTCCTCAAGCATTTTATCTACCGGTGCCTTGGGTGTACCGTAAAAATTCGCACCAAAATTTACGTATTCAATAAAATAATTCTCGGTTATTTTATTTTTAAAATCATCTACCGTGGTAAAATAATAGTCAACACCGTCAACCTCGCCGCTACGCATTGCACGTGTAGTCATTGAAACAGAGCGACTTATAAGAACATCCTCCCGATGACAAAGCTCGCCCAAAACCGTGTCCTTGCCACATCCCGACGGTGCCGAAACCACAACAAGAAGCCCCTTACTCGGAGAAGCCATATTCTCTTCCTCCTTTTTCGTCGTTAAAACGTGTAAACAGCTGTTCAGCCGACAAAAAGGATAAAACAATATTATCACTGTCGGTAACAATTACGGATTTGGTTTTTCTGCCGTGTGTTGCATCTATAAGAAGCGCTCGCTCCTTGCTTTCCTGAACCATTCTTTTGGCGGGAGCAGACTCGGGACTGACAACGCAAACAACGCGGTCGGCATTAATAAGGTTGCCGAAACCAATATTAATAAGCTTCATTTTCAGTCACCATTATTCAATATTTTGAATTTGCTCTCTGATTTTTTCAACCTCGGCTTTAATATCTATAACGCACCTTGCAATATCAACATCCTGCGCCTTAGAACCAATGGTGTTTGCCTCACGGTTAATTTCCTGAACAAGGAAATCAAGCTTTCTGCCAACAGGCTCTGACGCTTCAAAAAGCGTGTGAAGCTGGTCTATGTGACTTCTCAGGCGAACAGTTTCTTCGGCAACGGCAACCTTATCGGCAAAAAGAGCCGCCTCCGTAAGAAGCCTCGCTTCATCAACCTGTGTGTCGCCCAAAACCTCTTTCATTCTTTGAAGAAGCTTTTCGTTATATTCTTTAACAGTCTCGGGTGAGCGCTCTTCAACAAACGCAACCTTTTCTATAATACAGTCCGCTCTTGAAAGAACATCAGAGGAAAGCTTTTCGCCCTCGGCAAGACGCATTGAAATAAAGCTGTCAAGTGCCTTATCGAGTGTGCTTAAAACAGCTTTTGTAAGCTCCTCCTCGTCAAGCGGATTTTTAGTAACGGTTAACACATCGGGAAAACGCGCAAGATTTAAAGCCGTGGCATCCACCGGGAGTGAAAATTCCTTTGAAAGTGCTTCGAGCGCATTCATATAGCCGCGCGCAAGCGGCTCGTTTACATCAACGGTAACGCTGTCATCCGCGAGCGCTTCAACGGTAACAAAGCACTCAACCTTACCGCGTGAAATTTTCTCCGAAGCAGCCTTTTTAAGCTTGTCCTCCAAAAAAGCACAGCCGCGCGGAACACGCGAGGAAAATTCAAAATACCTATGATTTACGCTTTTGATTTCAACTGTAATATTAAAATGCTCAAAGGACTCCTGCGCTCTGCCGAAGCCCGTCATACTTTTAACCATACACACCCACCGTTAATATTAATAAATTTTAATCATTATACTAAAAATATGCGCCGTTGTCAATCACGGTTTAATTATTCGGCTACATCGCCGCTTTTCTTTTTCGCGGCTGTTGTAAGTTTTTTAAGCTCTTCCTCCGTAAGCTCGCGCCAGCTTCCCGTGTGAAGCATTCCGAGCTTTACAGAGCCGACAGCCGTTCTTTTAAGCCGAGCAACATCAAGACCTGTTTCCTCGCACATCTTTCTGATTTGCCTGTTTCTGCCTTCGTAAATAACTATTTCAAGAACGCTTCGCTTATCGCTTTTTTCAAGAACTCTAACCTCTGCCGGAAGCGTTTGTCTGCCGTCAATCATAACACCGCCTGTAAGGCTTGTAATCTGCTCCTCCGATACAGATGAACGAACTGTCACACGATATGTTTTTGAAATATGCTTTTTCGGATGCATAATGTTATTGGCAAACTCGCCGTCATTTGTCAAAAGCAAAAGTCCCTCCGAGTCGCGGTCAAGCCTTCCGACAGGATAAACAACCGCTCCTACATCGGAAACAAGCTCCTTAACGCATTTTCTGCCAAGCTCATCGCTCATCGTGGTAACAAAGCCGCGCGGCTTGTTCAGCATAATATAGTATTTTTCTTTTACCTTATGAACCTTTTTTCCGTTGACGGTTACAACATCGGTTTTAGGGTCAACCTTATCGCCCAAGGCGGCTTTTTTTCCGTTTACCGAAACCTTACCCTGTAATATAAGCTCCTCGGATTTTCTTCTTGAAGCAACCGAGCATTCCGATAAAAATTTTTGTAATCTTTCCTGTGCCATTTCAGCTGAACAAATCCTTTATAAATTTAATTATTCCTTTAAAAAACGTTTTCTTTCCGCTTTCCGATTTTTCGAACGAAGTAATCGCATCGGCATCTTCACTTGAAATAAGAAGCGCCGTTCCCAAAATACGTTCTGCTTTATCCTTCAAAACAACTCTACCTACAGTGTCACCCTTTTTAATCGGCGCAAAAACAAAACTCTCCTTAAAAACCTCCACTGAGCATTCGGTTTCGCTTGAAACCGAGAAATACTCAGGGTATGCGCGCGCACTTACACTTTTAACAGATGAGCCGGCAACAGCTACTGACTCTTTTCCGTCTTTTAAAAGTGCAACTCTTTTTATATGTGAAAAACCGTATTCATATAGCTTTATATGGTCATTCCAATCATCCGGTGCGTTAAGTGTAACGGCAATAAGTGTTACACCATCCTTTTTTACCGCCGAAACAAGACATCTTCCGCTTGATTTTGTAAATCCGGTTTTTATGCCGAATGCGCCCTCATAAAGCGATAAAAGCTTGTTATGGTTTGTAAAAATATGCTCTCTTTCGGGCGCACCAAAGGAAACCGAGAGTCTTTTCGCAGAGCATATTTCGGTAAATTCCGGAATACTTACGGCGTATGATGCCAAAAGAGCCATATCATATGCCGTTGAGTAATGATTATCAGACGGAAGCCCGGACGGATTTTCAAAATGTGTATCCGACATTCCGAGAGCCTCGGCCTTTTCATTCATTAGCTTTAAAAAAGACTCTTTGCCTCCCGAAACTGCCGTAGCGGTGACATTCGCGGCATCATTACCGCTTTCCAGAAGCATCGCCGCCGCAAGACCCCACAACGTTATTTTGTCACCGCCCTTAAGACCTACCGAGGTTCCTTCAACGGCCACATCCTCGGCTTTAACGGTAACACACCTTTGCGGCATTGCCTTTTCAAGCGCCAAAACCGCAGTCATTATTTTTGTCGTGCTTGCCATTCCCCTTTTTTCTCTTTCATTTTTAGAGAAAACAACCGTTTTTGTGTCGGCGGTTATTAAAATTGCCGATTGCGCACTAATTGAAGGCGTGCCGACAGACGCTGCTACGATTGGGAAATTTGTTAAAATAAGAAAAACCGAAAAAAATACAACTGCAAGCTTTTTCGGCAAATTAACCACCTGCCCCTTGTCAAGCGAGAGAAAGCATCAACTCTCAAATAACTAAATAAGTATATGCAGGTGGTTATTTGTATTATTCGGCTGCTACGCCGTCATCCTTCTTATCTTTTTTTACAAGATTTGCAACCTTGTCAAACATATCGGGAACCATATTTACGGCACGCTCAACAGCGTTATCGTTTGCGGTAATATGCTTAAGTGATACCTCGCCGTCCTTTACAATAAGGAAAGCAACGGGATTAATTGTGATTCCCGCACCGCCTGCACCACCGAAAAGCTCAACATTGTTCTTTGACGGAAAATCCGAGCCGCCGGAGGCGAAGCCGTATGTAACCTTTGAAACCGGAATAATTGTAAGTCCGTCGGGAAGGCTTATAGGCTCTCCGATTATTGTGCTTACATTTACAAGGTCACGAACCTTTTCGATTGTAGTGGCTAAAATGCCGTTTGCTGATTGTTCCTTCATAAGGAAAACACCGCCCTTTTGTTTATTTTATATGAATTATTTTTTAAACTGTTTTATTTTGAAGAATCTGTGCGTCCTTGCCCTGTATGTCCTTTTCCTCGGCACCGGCGGTAGCCGCCGTTTTGGGCTGTGATGTCTTTTTGCTTTTTTGACTTGCGAAAAGCACCTTTAAAAGCACCTTAAACAAAAGTGCAAAAGCAAGCACAACTACGGCATTTGTAACGTGAATTGGCGTAACATGCAGCCTTGTGTACAGATGCGCTTCTTTTTTGTTTGCGAGAAAATCAGGTGAAATATCAAAATCATACTTTTTCACCTTACAAGTAGAAACAAGCTTTCCGAGTATCGGAAAAAGCCGGGAACAAAGCTTTCCGTAAGAAATTGCCGTATCCGCCGCATCACCTCCGACAACCCTCATGGTAAGGTAAAGCTCGTCAATTGTAAAGGTTTTAAATAATTTTCCGAAAAATCCGCCCAGCGCCTTGCCAGTGTTATAAAGCATTTTTTCAATGCCGTCATACCCTTGGTCAAGGTAAAGCTGTTTTAAAAGTCCGTTACCTTTCTTTTTTGGCTTTCCCTGCTCGGTGGCAGGTGCGGTATTATCGGATTCTTTTTTCGGCTTTTCCTTTTTCTTCTTCTTTTTCGTTTCTTGCTTTGTCGAGTCGTAAACAGGTATTGTCAAAAACAACCATTTTACCGTAACAAGTGTATTGTCGCCATAATCAAGCGTAACATAGAGATGAATTGAAAAAAGAATTACAAAAAAGAGAATTATTCCGCCGATTATATAAAGTGCCGTCATATAATCAATCCTCTTGGATTATTTTTCTTCACTGTCACTGTCAAACATCGAAAGCTGACCCGAATCGACATCCGACATTAAAATTTCTTTTTCATTCTCGGGAAGCTTCGGTAACTCCGAAAGCTCCGAAATCGAAAAACATCTTAAAAAGTTCGGTGTTGTTCCGTAAAGCACCGGTCGGCCGGGAACATCAAGACGCCCCTTTTCCTCAACAAGACCGCGTTGGCAAAGCGTATTGACAACACCCGAGCAGTCAACACCGCGAATTTGCTCTATGTAAGGCTTTGTAATAGGCTGATTGTACGCAATAATTGCAAGCACCTCAAATGCCGCTTGAGAAAGCGGAGCATTTCTTTTAAGATCAAGCACAGCTCTTATAGGCTCAATAAATTCCTTTTTACTGCACAGCTGATATTTATTGTCAAGCTGCAAAAGGCAAATGCCACTGTTTTGTGAGGAAAGCTTTTCTTTTATTTGCTCAAGTATATTGAGTATTTTTTCATCGTCAACACCGAAGACCTCACAAAGCCTTTTATATTCAAGCGGCTCAGCGGCGGCAAACAACACCGCCTCAACCGCGGCAATCATTTTATCATCAGTCAAATGTTTCATTTCCTTCCAAAAGCTCAATCTCGGTTTCATCACCGTCACCGCTGATTAAAACCGTTTTATTCTTAGCAAGCTCCAAAACAGCCAAAAAAGATGCGATAAGCTCAGACCGGGATTGTGCATTCGCATAAAGCTCCTTTAAACAGCGTTTTTGTCCGACTTTAAGCTCTGAAATAATTTTGTCTATTTTAGATGCTACCGAAACAATTTTTTTTGCAACAATGGTTTTAAAGGAATCAATAGGAGGTGGCAACCTTCTGAGCTTTTTGCCTGCAGCGGCAACATATGCTGCAAGAAGCTCCGACAGCTCATGAAGCCGTTTATAAGACATATCCGGTTCAATCTGCTCAGGTGCCCGTACCAAAAGATCAAAGCCTTCTGTTTTTTGAGAAAGTTCTTGAGCCAAAAGCTTACAGTCACGATACTCAAGAAGCTCGCCGGTTAATTCTTTTTTCAGCTCCTCTGCCTCCTCATAAACAGGCAAAAGCGAAACGGTTTTAATATACACAAGTCTTGCCGCCATTTCAAGGAACTCGCTCGCAAGCTCCATATCCGCTTCACGCAAGCTTCTTACATATTCGGTGTATTGGTCAACAAGCGTTACAATCGGAATATCGTAAATATCAAGCTTGTGTTTTGTTATAAGGTGTAAAAGCAGATCCATAGGACCTTCAAATACATCCAATTTATAAAGCGGTTGTTCCATAAATCATCCTACCAGGCCAAATGGCGTACCTATAATTTTGAGAAGGAGTGTCAACAGTGCATCGGAAGCCAAGCTGAGCGGCATTGTTAAAACACCCGTAAAAAGAAGCACAATAAGTGCAATATTTATATAACGCTCATATTGCATAAGCTTATAATAATACTTAGAGGGCAAAAGTGCCGTAAGAAGACGTGAGCCGTCAAGCGGCGGCACCGGAATTAAGTTGAACACCGCAAGATTTATATTTACGGTTGCGGCATATAAAAAGAAATATACAAAGGCATATGCAAAGGGATTTGTGAGTGAAAAGAATTTGTATACGACACAATACAAAACAAGACAAACAACAGCCTGTAAAATATTACATACAGGTCCCGCCAATGCAACAAGCGACATATCTCTTTTCGGCTTTTTAAAATTCCTCATCCTCACTTCAACAGGCTTAGCGTAGCCAAAGCCGCATACAAGCATCATCAAAGCGCCGAGAGGACTTATATGCGCCATAGGGTTTAAGGTAACTCTGCCGCGCAAAATCGGTGTATCATCACCAAGCGCCACCGCAACGCGCGCATGGGCATACTCATGAAGAGGTACGGAACAAAATATAATATAACAAATAGAAGCAAGGTATGCAACCAAAAGCATAGGTGATAAATCGCCGTTTAAAACCCCCGATAAAATACTAATCATCAAAACACTTCCGTTCTCGAATATTCTACAATAAAATCCTTAAAAGGTCAATAAATTTTCATTAACTTTTAACGACGAACAACAACAACTCTCTCAATATTCGAAGCATCCTTAATAATTCGTGCACCGTCGGCACGCTTTAAAAAACCGGCAAGTATGTCATTCGCTTGATTTTCACCGCATTCCATAGCACAAGTACCGCCCTTTGTAAGATACGGAAACCATTTTTCGGAAAGCGCACGGTAAAATACAAGTCCGTCAATACCACCGTCAAGCGCAAGCGAGGGCTCAAACCGAACCTCTTTTTGAAGAAGCGGTATTTCCTCGGAAATAATGTAAGGCGGATTTGACAAAATCATATCCGGCTGCGGCAACGAAAGCTTTTCGATTCCGTCAAAAATATCACCCTTAATGACCTTTACATTCGGCGCATCAAGAAGCTGTGCGTTTTCAAGAGCAAGCTCAACTGCATTGTCCGAAATGTCAACACAATAAACCGTGCACATTGGGAACTGCTTTGCGACGGAAATGCCTATACATCCACTCCCCGAGCAAAGGTCGAAGATTACACCCTTATATGTTTTTCTCATATTTTTCACGGCATATTCAACAAGAAGCTCCGTTTCCGGTCGCGGAATCAAAACACCGCTTTTAACCTTAAAAGTATATTTATAAAAATCCCATTCGCCGAGAATATATTGAAGCGGCTCGTGAAGTGAACGTCTTTTAATACATTCGCCGAAATATTCAAGCTTCTCTTCATCCGCATTTGACTTCATATTCAAAAGAAGCTGCGTTTCGTTAAGCGAAAAGCAGTGCTTAACAAGGCATCTCGCATCAAATTCAGGTGACTCTATGCCGCTGTCAGTAAGATATTTTACAGCGGTTCTGTAAGCAGTATAAATGTTCATTAAAGTGCATCGTCCTCGGGATTATCCGTAATAACAGCCTTTAAAGAGGCGATTCCAACCTCAATAATATCATCCGTAGGCTCTTGAGTTGTAATTCTTTGCATTAAAAGTCCCGGTGCGGAAAGAATTTTAACAAAAAGATTTTCATGCTTCCCGGCATATTTAATAAACTCATAGCTTAAGCTGACAATAACGGGAACAATCAAAAGCTTTACTACCATCCAAACTGCTCTGACATCGTCAATTCCCGGAAAAATAACAACAAGAAGTGATGAAACAAGGATGCTTAAAATAAGTATTACAAAAATAAAGCTTGTTCCGCAACGCGGATGAAATCTTTTTTGCATTCTTACATTTTCAACGGTAAGCTCAAGTCCGTGCTCATAGCAAAAAATGGTCTTGTGCTCTGCGCCGTGATACATAAAAACGCGCTTTATATCGGGGATTTTTGAAACTATATACATATAAAGAACAAAAATAATCATTCTCATAACGCCTTCAAAAAGCGGATGTATATTACTTAACGCGTTATTACAAACATATTTATCGAATACATCGACAAGAAATGAAGGTAAATAAAAAAACAGCACAAAAGCGAGCGCAAAGCCCAAAACAAGCGCTATTGCGGAAATCACAGCCATCATCTTAGGCCCGAAGTGGTCTGTAAGCCAACGGTCGAGCTTTGACATTTCCTCGGGATTTACATCCGCATCGTCAAGTCCCGCCTTTTCGGCGGATTTTGTCATACACTTGTAACCGAAAACCATTGTTTCAATAAAATTGAAAATGCCGCGTATAAACGGCAAGCCCGCAGGCTTAAATTTATCCTTTACTCTACTCCACTTAATCTCTTCGATATCAATGGTTTTATCGGGAAGTCTGACAGCCATTGCCGCGCCCTTGGGACCTTGCATCATAACGCCCTCTATAAGAGCCTGACCTCCGATTGAGGTTTTGTGATACGCTTTACTCTGCTCATTTTTCATCATTTGCTACCGCCGTTTCTTCAGTTACTGCCGCTATTACCTGCGATTCTTCAACCGCAACCCTCTCAACTGGTAAAATAATTGTTACCTTAGTGCCCACACCGAGCTTACTGTCAATATCGAAAACGCCGTTGTGAAGCTTAATTATTTCATCTACAACCGCAAGACCTATACCCGAGCCTCTGACTTGAATATTTGCCTTGTAAAATTTCTTTTTAACATTAGGTAAGTCCTCTTCGGAAATACCGCAGCCGTTATCCGTAAAATCAATTCTGAGCGTACCTTCTGAGCAAAAGGCTTCAACAAAAACCTTTCCGCCGCTTTCGGTATATTTAAAAGCATTGTCAAGAATATTCACAAAAACCTGCTTAATTCTGTTTGGGTCCGCCATCATCGGGGCGGGAATATCGGGAACAGAATACAAAAGCTCAATACCGTCGCGCTTTGAACGCTCTTTAAAAACAAAAATCGCTTCATCAAGCTCTGCAAGAACATCTATTTTTTCAAGCCGCAATGAAAACTTACCGCTTTGCATCCTTGAAAAGTCCAAAAGCTCTTCAACAAGCCGCGAAAGCCTCTCGGATTCATTGATTATTACCTCTGTTCCGCGACGCGAAAGCACTCTGTCCTCACCGTCAAGCTCTTTAAGCATCTCACCCCACCCCTTAATTGCCGTAAGCGGAGTTCTCAACTCATGCGAAACAGTCGAAATAAAATCGTTTTTCATTTTATCCGTTGCCGCGACCTGTGCCAGCATATTATTAACCGAATCCGCCAACTCCGTTATTTCGTCATCGTTGCCGAGCGCTTCAACTCGCGCCTCATAATTTCCCGCTGCAAAATCACGCGCCGTGTTGTTGATTTTTTGAACGGGATTGACAATGGTTTGAACGAAAAATGTACCCGAAAGCGTTACAAGAACCATTGAAATCAGGTAAATAAACAATACAATAAAGGAGAAGCCGACAAGCTGACCATCAATATTTTTCAGCGAAGTAATATACCTTATTCCGCCCTTAAAGGTATTATCCGAGGTCGGAAATACCATTGCAACGCTCATTACATGCTCACCTTCATAATTAAAGCCCGACCATTTATAAATTCCCGTTTTATCTCCGAAAGCCTTCGTAATATCGTCGTTTTGCTCCGAATCTGTTTTAACGGGAAAGCCCGAAGATGACCAGATTTTTCCGTTCTTATTAATTATTTGTACCTCAATTATGTTTTTTGCGGTAAATCCATCAATAAACTCCAACGCCTTTTGCTCAAATGAATCATCTGCGGAGTCTATATAAGGCGCGAAAAAGTTTATGGCGCTTTCGTTCGCATAGCTTGAAAGCAGGTTGCCGACATAATTTCTATAATAAAATGTTACGGCGGAAATACAAACTATACCTACACAAAGAAGGATAGCCGCCGTTATAAGCAACGTATTTTTAGCCCATCTTCGCGTAATGCCCTTAAGCTTCATAAATCCACCTCTTTTTTAAAGCTTCAAAAATCAATTCCACTTATAGCCCATGCCCCAAACCGTTACAAGGTGATGCGGCAATGAAGGCTCGTCCTCTATTTTCATACGAAGACGTCTTATATTAACATCAACTACCTTTTCGTCGCCGAAGTAAGACTCACCCCAAACGTGCTTTAAAATATCGTTTCTGCTTAAAGCCTTGCCTGCATTAACGAAAAAGTATTCTATTATCTGAAATTCAACCTGTGTAAGCTCAATTTGCTCATTGTTTTTAAAAAGAGAACGATTTCTTATGTTAAGCTCAAACGGCGGAAGTGATATAACATCGCTTTTCGGCTGAGTATTTCCGAGGCTTGCATTCATTGCAACTCGTCTGTAAACACTGTCCACGCGTGCCATAAGCTCCGAAGGCGAAAAAGGCTTTGTTATGTAATCGTCTGCACCCATCAAAAGACCCGAAACCTTATCCATCTCCTGCGTTTTTGCCGTAAGCATTATAATGCCTACGGTGCCGCTTACGGCTCTTAAGCGTTTACAAACCTCAAGACCGTCGGTTTTCGGCATCATAATATCAAGTAAAACAACATCTATTTCATCTTTTTTTTCATTGTAAAGTTCCAAAGCCTGCTCGCCGTCACAAGCCTCTGTAACCTCATAACCGGCTCGCTTTAAGGTAATTGCAATAATCTCTCTTATTGCACCTTCATCCTCTGCAATAAGTACTTTTTTCATTATTTAAACCTCCTAAGAAAATGTGCTCACAGTTTTATAAAGGATGACACAACCGTATCATCCGTAATACCGAATTTCTCACCGTTTTCGGTAACGGAATATCTGTATTCGCCGTTTTCATCCGAAAGCAACAGCTTCATACCTTCAACAAGCGTTTTCTCGCTAAACGCGGCATAGGTTACTCTGAAAAGCTCATCCTCAAGCGTATTTTCGGAAGTGTTCCACTTGTAAAACACAAGCGAATTACCGAATGCATCGTAACGCGCCGTGACTTTACCGTCAACCGGAAGCTTAACAAGATACGAGTGTATTGGATTAAACACCGAAACAATATCATTTTCGCTATTATCGCCGTAGGCGTTAAGCCACTTAAGCGCGGTAAATGTGTAAGCGTTATTTGCTACTGTCACGCTAAGCTCGGTTTGCTCACTGTCAAGCTTAACAGTAACGGGTATTTCAAATCGCCCGTCACCGTCAATATCAAAAACAGGAACTTTTGAGGTTCTGAGTGTTTGAGAAACCGCAGTGTATTTTCTTACGGACTTTAACGCCTTTGAATCCCAAAGAACAAGCTCTGTAAAGGTTGTTGCCTCATTTTTTACAAGTTCTACCATAACCCGTGTAAAGCTGCCGTTTTTATCAACTCCGCTGTCTGAGCTGACATTTGAAACCGACACGGCAGAGCCGCCAAGCACAACCTCGGAAAACTTAACCATATTATCGGATGAATCAAGGTTAAAGACCCTAAAATAAGTTTTTGAAGTATCGCCCGTATCATCAATATATACAAGTATAAAATCGTCAATGCCGTCATTGTTAAAATCGGTAATATGAGATGTTGAATAATACTCATTAAGCACCGTCACAAGACCGGATGTACCCGTGTTGCCCTCCGATAGCGTATAAACATTAACCATTTTCGAGGTTTTGTTTTCAAACATCGACCAGCCAACGGCAATTTCATAAAAGCCGTCACCGTTAAAGTCGGCAAAATCAACGGCATAAACACCGCTTCCCGCGCCCTTGATATCGGATGCCTTTACCCATGTACCGTTAACACAGTCAAGATATGCAAGCCTTACGGAAGCCTCGGCAGAGGTATCGGTATAAAATACAATCGCCTCTTCCTCACCGTCGCCGTCAATATCAAAAAGCACAAAGGAGGATTTATATTTGCCCCTTGAGGGAGTGCAAAGCTTAATGCTTTTGTTGTTGACAAGCTGATTAAAGGCGGCTTGAACCTCACCGTTTTTACCTGAAAGCGAGGGCGGCGAAAGAAGGCTCTCTATTGAAAAGAAATTCAAGGAGCAGCCGGAGGAAAGTACAAGCATTAACCCCGCAAGCAACAACGCACAATGCCTTAAAACAGTTCTTTTCAATTAAGTCACCTCTTTCTGAATTATAATTCTCGAAAATAACAAACCTTAAAGCGTTACATCTACGGTATACGTTCCGTAAATCCAACAATTTTTGCTTTTTACGGAAACGTCAACAGGAACGCTAACCGTTTGTCCGGGTCTTATTTCAAGGTCCGAAAGGTCGAGCTCCGCCGAGATATCATCAACCGTAATATTTTTAAGATTCTCCGCTGTACCTACCACGGATATTGATTTATCAAGTCCTGAAACTATATATTTCGCGGATGTTGTGTTGTTAATTTTAATTTTATTCGATGCAAGCGTAAAATACTCAAGAGAAAGTGCGGAAACATCAACATCCACAACAAAGCTCTCTGTTTTACTTTGTTCACTCAAATCGGTGTTTTCGGCAAGGAAGGTGAAAACGTGATTTACCGGTGAAATTGTTTTAAAATCTATTGTCCCCACAGAATACGAGGTTGTTTTGTCGTACTCATCAACAAGTATTTTAAAGCTTTCCTTAGCGGGAGAAACCGTAAATTTCAACGGAGTTAAAACAAGGTCATCGGGAGCGTTTTTGAAGGTTACCGAGGTATCCACGGTTTTGAGTCTTAATACAGGAATTGTGAGTGAAACCTTGTTTTTGTCAAGAGTAAGATATTTAAAATCACTCTTTCCGTTTTCATCAAGCGGAATAAGCTCCGCATCGGAGGATTTATTTGAGGTAAGAGAATCCGAAAGACTAAGCTGTGCTATTACCTTTTTTACCTTATTAACCTCCGTAGAAGGCCCCGTAATTGTAACACTGCCCTCGGAAAGCGTAATTTCGCCGGTTGTAAAGCCTTCTTTTACAATCGAAAAACCGTCGTGAATAACGTCCGGTACAACAGCCATTTGAACGGTGCTTTCCGTATCAAAATAAACATCAACCGTTTTTTGAGTTGTAAGCGAGATAGTATAATTTGTAGCGCCCGAGGCAGACTCTGCCTTAAGCTGTAAGGTTCTTTTTCCCGCGGAATCGACATTCGCCGTTTGAGCAGTTACGAGTATATCATCTGCTGAAAGCGAAGCCGGTGAAATAACATACTTTTTACCCTTAACCGTAACATCAACGGTATAGTTTGTTTCACCGAAAACCTGAAGTCCAAACTGCGCGGGAACCGTAGTGTCGATTTTAACCTTAACTCCCGTAATTGTACGCGTATCCTCGGGGCTGTAATTAATAATAACGAGAAGCCATATAAGAAGCGCTATAAAAAACGAAGTGATAAGAACGATTTTATCGTTATAAAAAAGATTTTCTATTTTTCCTTTATTTTTCATTTTTATCACCATCGGCTTTCTTTCCGAAATGAGGCAAACGGAACTTTTTCGGCTCGTTTTGAGTTTGCTTTATAAGAGATGAAAGCAAAATCTCGCGAAGCTCGCCCGTTTGAATATCCCTTGTAAGCGTGCCGCCCGTAGCAACCGAAATAGCGCCCGTTTCCTCCGAAACAACAACCACAACGGCATCACTGCTTTCACTCATACCGGTAGCAGCGCGATGTCTTGTTCCGAGCTCACTGCTTAATTGGTTTTGTGTAAGCGGTAAAATACAACCTGCTGCATAAATACGCGCACCGCGCACAACAACCGCACCGTCGTGAAGCGCGGAGTTTTTAAAAAACAATCCGTTAAAAAGCTCTGCCGAGGAGCACGCGTCAAGCACGGTTCCCGAATTTATAATTTCGCCAAGCGGCGCTTCACGCTCAAATACAACAAGTGCACCGGTTTTTGTCTCGCTTAAATCTCCTGCCGCCTTACAAAAGTCGTTAATCATATTCGTAACGTCCTTTTGAAGCTCACTGTCATTTTTAAAATTGAAAATGGGAATATTTGAAATTGACCTTCTGCCGAACCTTTCAAGAATTTTTCTAAGCTCGGGTGCAAAAAGAACAACAAGAATCAAAAGTGCGTTTTCAAAAAGCTTCGTGAGCAAAAACTCACTTGCCTCCATATTGAAAAGCTTAACGGCGACAAACAGCACAATTAAAAAAATTATGCCCTTAATAACCTGAAACGAACGCGAGCCGCGCAACAGTTTAATTGCCTCGTAAACAACAAATGTTACAAGAAGCACGTCAAAAAGATCCGAAAACCAATTAAAGCTTAAAAGCGCCTCTCCGGCTTTTTCGAGATATCCTAAAATTGTACTCATTACCTCACCGCTTTCAACAATCACCGACAAATCGGTTTGTGTAAGCCTTTACAAGCTCACATACTTATACACGATGATATAATACCATAAACTTTCACGAAATGCAAATTTTATTAATCACTTTTAACAGATTATTTATATCTTTTTTCGACGTAAACCGCGACGGGCTGACGCGCACCGCTCCAACAGCTTCTGTTTTTCTTGATTTGTGCGCAAGCGGTGAGCAATGATAGCCGCCTCTTACGGCAATTGAATTGTCATTAAGAATTGACGCAACCTCTTCACTGTGCATATTTTTAACATTAAAGCTTAAAAGCGGCGCATATTTTTCAGGCGTATAATTACCATAAAGCTTAACTCCGCTTATATTTTTCAATCCATCGTAAAAATGAGCAATAAGCTCGCTTTCCTCGTTAAAAATATTTTCAGTGCCGTAATTCGAAGCTATTTGAACACCTGCCTTAAGGCCTGCTATCCCGGGAACGTTAAGCGTTCCTGCTTCAAGCATTTCAGGATATTCCCGCGGCTGTGAAAGGTCAAACGACGAGGTTCCCGTGCCTCCCTCGATTATCGTATTTTTTATACAACCGTTATGAAGAAGTGCCCCTGTTCCCATAGGCCCCAAAAGTCCCTTATGACCCGGCACGGCGAGACAGTCTATACCGTCTGCTTTCATATTAATCTTCGTCACGCCTGCCCCCTGAGCACCGTCAACAACAAAAAGCGCTCCCGATTTATGAGCCTCCGAGGCTAGCCTTGAAATAGGCAAAATATTACCGAAAACATTTGAAACAGCCGTTACAACACAAAGCGCCGGCTTTTGCTTTAAGCGCTCTTTAAAGCTTTTTAATGTTTCCTCTTCATTTTCGCTCACTTCAAACGTAAGCAGCTTAACACCATGAGTCTTTGTAAGCGCAAAAACGGGTCTTGCCACGGAATTATGCTCAAGCGATGAAATTAAAACAGTATCACCTTTTTTCGCAATACCCTTAATCGCCTTATTAAGAGCCTCCGTGCAATTAGAGGTGAAGCTTACCTTCTCGCTTCCGTAGCCGCCGAAAAACTCGTTTATGAGCTCTCTCGCTGAATAAATGCACATTGCCGAGGTTACCGAAAGATTATGTCCGCTTCGCCCGGGATTTGCTCCGTAAACCGAAAACGCCCTTGTAACCGCCTGAACAACCTCAAACGGCTTAGGATACGTTGTTGCCGCATTATCAAGATAAATCATTAGCTGCCGCTCCCTTCAAAAAAACCCTTCACCGTTATTCCGTTCTTACTTAAAAGCTCGGAACAGCGAATATCGTAATTGTTTATAAAAATAACATACCCGCATCCTTCACCTTTTTGCGGGTGCGGATTACGGGCAATGTATGCATTAAAGCCGTTTTTAACAAGAAGCTCCCTCCCCTTCACTGCGAGTGTAACAGAAGCCACCTTTAAGCCTTTTTTAATCATAACAATACCCTTTCATATTATGCATCAGCTTTTTAATACATAATATGTAAGGGTAATTTTTTTGTTATTAAAGCTTTTGTATAAGGCAAACCGCGTGAGCCGAAATGCCTTCCTCTCTGCCGGTAAAGCCGAGCTTTTCCTCGGTTGTCGCCTTAACACTCACATTTGAAACCGCTGTTTCAAGCGCCGCGGCGATATTCTCGCGCATTTTATCAATATAGGGTGAAAGCTTCGGCACCTGTGCTATAACGGTGCTGTCAACATTTACAACGCAAAAGCCGTGCTCCTTTAAAAGAGAATATACGCATTTTAAAAGCTCAAGGCTGTTTGCGCCCTTGTATTTGGGGTCGGTATCGGGAAAATGCTTACCGATATCCCCCAAAGCAGCAGCTCCCAACAGGCTGTCGCTTATTGCATGAAGAAGCACATCGGCATCCGAGTGACCCAAAAGTCCCTTTTCACACGGAATATCAACACCGCCGATAATGCATTTTCTGTTTTCCGAAAATGCATGAACATCATAGCCGTGACCGATTCTAATCATAAAGCCCGTCTCCTTATTTTAATAGCTCTTCAAGGCACGCAAGCTTAACGGAAGCCGTAAGCACCGAAACAGCCTTTGCCAAAACCTCCGGTGTCGGGAATGAGGGCGCTATTCTTATATTGCTGTCCGTCGGATCCTTTCCGTAAGGGAATGTTGCGCCGACCTTTGTAAGCGTTACGCCCGCCTCTTTGCAAAGAACACCAACTCTTGATGCGCTCCCCGCGGTAACGTCAAGGCTTATAAAATAACCGCCCTTAGGGTTAAGCCATCTTGCTATTGAAAGACCGCCAAGCTCTTTTTCAAGGTTGCTTGTTACTGCATCGAATTTAGGCTTAAGTATTGCGGCGTGAAGCTTCATCTGCGCCTTTATGCCGTCTGCACTTTTAAAATATCTTACATGTCTTAACATATTAACCTTATCGTAGCTTATGGACTGAACCGTAAGACGTTTTAAAACAGCCTTAATATTTTCCTCGGAAGAAACAAGACAAGCAACACCTGCACCGGGATAAGATATTTTGGAAGTGGAAGCAACCTCAACAACCATATTTTTATTTTTTTCGGGAAGAACATCAAAAATATTGAGAAGCACATCGCCGTCATCCGTTAAGTCGTGAACGCAATAAGCATTGTCCCAAATTATTCTGAAATCCTTTGCCGCAGTATCAAGGTTAGCAATTCTTTTTACAACCTCATCAGAAAAAGTAATGCCCTGCGGATTTGAATATTTCGGAACGCAGAACATACCCTTTACGCGTTCATCCTTAACAAGCTCCTCTAAAACGTCCATATCCGGACCGTCATCATTCATTGGAACATTAAGCATTTCTATTCCGAAAAATTCACATATCGCAAAGTGACGGTCGTAGCCGGGACAAGGACAAAGAAACTTAACCTTACCGCCTTTTGCCCAAGGCTCAAAGCCTGCGCCGTTATACATACACTGTGAAACATAATCGTACATCATAGAAAGACTTGAGTTGCCGCCCACTATAACGTTTTCCGGTTTAACGCCCAAAAGCTCACCGAAAAGCCTTTGACACTCAGGTATGCCTTGAAGAACACCGTAATTTCTTACATCAACGCCCGACTCGCATTTAAAATTGCCGTCTGAAAGAGCATCAAGCATTCCGTTTGAAATATCAAGCTGATCGGAAGCGGGCTTACCTCTTGACATATCAATGGAAAGTCCTTGAGCCTTAACGCCTTCGTATTCGGCTTTTACCGCCTCATACTCCTTTAAAAGCTCGTCCTTTGTCATTTCAAGATAACTTTTTTTCATAAAAATCGCCTCGCGTGAAAAAATACATAATCAAAATTCCGCTACACCGGTAGTTCTCGGGAAGGGTAAAACATCGCGGATATTCGCAATACCCGTAAGATACATAATAAGTCTTTCAAAGCCAAGACCGAAGCCTGCGTGGTGCGTTCCACCGTACTTGCGAAGCTCCAAATACCACCAATAATCCTCTTCCTTAAGACCAAGCTCGTGAATTCTGTCAAGAAGAACATCAAGGCGTTCCTCGCGCTGACTGCCGCCGATAATTTCGCCTATACCCATAACAAGGAGGTCTGCCGCGGCAACGGTTTTGCCGTCATCATTAAGGCGCATATAAAATGCCTTAATCTCCTTCGGGTAATCCGTAACGAAAACAGGCTTTTTGAAAACAACCTCGGTAAGATATCTTTCATGCTCTGTTTGAAGGTCGCAGCCCCAATATGCCTTAAACTCAAAATTATCGTTATTCTTTTCAAGCTCTTTAACGGCATCTGTATAGCTTACTCTTGCAAAATCGGAGTTTGCAACAGTGTTAAGTCTTTCAAGAAGACCGTTATCCATAAACTTATTGCAAAACTCAAGCTCCTGCTTGCAGTTTTCGAGAACATATTTTATAACATACTTTATCATAGCCTCGGCAAGATCCATATCATCCGAGAGATCCGCAAAGGCAATTTCCGGCTCAATCATCCAAAATTCCGCCGCGTGGCGCTGTGTATAAGAACGCTCGGCTCTGAATGTTGGACCGAAGGTGTAAATATTGCCGAAGGACTGAGCCATAATCTCGCCCTCAAGCTGACCGGAAACCGTTAGAAATGCAGGCTTTCCGAAAAAGTCCTGCTTATAATCAACCTCGCCGTTTTCCGTTCTCGGAATATTATCAAGGTCAAACGACGTAACGCGGAACATTTCGCCTGCGCCCTCGCAGTCACTGCACGAAATAAGGGGTGTGTGCGCATATAAAAAGCCGCGTTCATTAAAGAATTTATGAATTGCAAACGCCGCAACAGAACGAACTCTGAATGCCGCCGCATATGTATTTGCCCTCGGGCGAAGGTGACCTACCGTGCGAAGGTATTCAAGTGTATGACGCTTTTTTTGAAGCGGATAGTCGGGCGTTGACTCGCCTTCAATTGTAATTTCGGAAGCGTTTATTTCAAACGGCTGAGCGGCATCGGGAGTTAAAAGGAGTGTGCCGTTTACAATTACGGAGGCACCTACATTTATTTTGCAAATATCCTTAAAATTATCGAGCTTAGCCTCCTCAAAAACAACCTGAAGTCCCTTAAATGAGCTACCGTCGTTTATTTCAAGAAAGCCTACCGACTTAGAGGCTCTTTGAGTTCTGACCCAGCCGCAAACGGTAATTTCCTTACCGCCGTAAGGTGCCGAGTCCTTGTAAAGCTGTGCGATTTCAACGCGTTTCATTATATTTCCTCCAAACTGCAGGCAGTCTCGCTCTCAGCTCTGCTCACGGCAAGCTCTGCCTGGATTTTTTCTTTCTTTTTGCCGGTATAAGTATTAAAAAACATCGGTATTGCGGCAAGAATAAAGCCGATGCAAGGAAGAAGAGTAAGCATTATAAAAAGTCCGTTGCTTACGGTAGCTCCCTGGTCATAAAAATATGTTGTAACAACCTTACCGTCAATAACCTCCTCAACAGGCGACTTAAAATCAATAAGCTTAAGCGTTAAGCTGACTACAAAGGTTGAAATACCCGCATTCGCCTTGCTTATGAGCGTTTGAGCGGCAAAGCAAACACCTTCTGTGCGTTTTCCCGTTTTCCATTCATTATAATCAACCGCATCCGCAACGAGAGCGTATGTAATAACATTGAAAACCCCGAGCGGAATGCCGTACAACACAAGGAAAAACAACACAACGTAAACATTTGAATATCCGGCAAACCACATCGCCGCAGTAACAACCGCGCCCAAAAGCGCACTGCCGATATAAATCTGCTTCAATGAAAGCTTTTTTCTCAATATAGGCAAAAGCACCATCGAGGGAAGCATTCCCACACCTATTGCAACCGTAAGCACGGTAAGCATTGCATTTTGCGGAATAATCCCCGTATCTTCAATAAGGTAAATCGAAAGATACGAACCGGCTGTTTGAGCCATAACCATAGTTGAACCCAAAAGGGAAGCTGCTATTACAAGAAGTAAAAGCTTATTTTTGACAAGCGAGCCGAAAAGCTCTTTGACCGTGGTATTCTCGGCTTTTGTTTCAACGCGCTCCTTTGTTCCGAAAAACGCAAGCGACGAAAGCGCAGAACCTACAACGCCGAAAATAAGTCCGCTGTAAAAATAGCCGTTACGAAGGCCGAAGGAGGATTTTAAAATCGGCACTAATACCGTCGGTAAAATACCGCCCAAGGTACAGCATATACGCGCGGTTGAAACGAATTTTGTACGCTCCGACTCAATCGGCGTAACAGCGCTTGAAAGTCCCCAAAAAGGAACATCCTGAACAGTAAAGCACATTCCCCAAAGAATATATGTAAAAGCGGCATAAGCGACCTTCAAGGAATAGGTCTCCGTATTCGGACAATAGAAAAGAAGGGTTGTTGCAATCGCAATCGGAATCGGGGCCCATTTAAGATACGGGCGCATTTTTCCGTATTTTGTTTTTGTTTTGTCAACAATCATACCCATTATCGGGTCATTTAAGGCATCAAAAATTCTCGCCGCCAAAATAATCGCACCGGCATCTACGGCATCAATACCCATATCCGTATAAAATATGAGTGCAAAGGTAGACATTAAGGTGTACATCATACTTCTGCCGAAGCCCGCCGTGGCAAACGAGGCGGTTTCGCGCGGTTTCAAATAATTTTTCTGTTCCACAAAAAGCACCTATCTCTTTCTTACATATTTTGCCGGACGAATTACCGGAGCCTTTTCGCCGGCATTTACCATTTGTTCAACAAGCATTTTTGAAAGCCTTGCCCTTACAGCGGAATAATTCTCATTCCCAACAAGGTTATTAAGCTGATTCGGGTCTTTTTCAAGGTCATATAAATAATCCTCATAATAAACCCTTGCACTGTGACAAATGTAGCCCTGACCCAACGAACGAACGGAATAAAGATAGCGCTTTGTTCTGATTGCTCGTCCAACCTGCGACTCGCTTATTTGAATAAAGACACAGTCCCGTTCAATATTTTTTTCAAGCTGACTCAAAATCGAAATACCCTTAAACTCACGCGGCACCTCAATACCGCCCAATTCAAGAAGCGTCGGCGGCAAGTCAATAAGACTTACAAGCCGCTCCTGTACACCGCGATATTTAAAAGCTCCGCCACCGATAACAAGCGGTGTGTGCGTTGCGCTGTCGTGCGGGCTTCGCTTATATTCGAGATTTCGTGTTTTAAAATGGCAGCCGTGGTCACTTGTGTAAATAACGACTGTATTATCGTAATAGCCCGTTTCCTTTAAGACCTCAACGAGCCGCCCCACGTTACCGTCAAGCCTGTTAATTGCAGCTATGTAATCGGGATACTCTTCTTTGTAATTGCCGTTAAAATATTTAAGGTCATCGGGTATCGGATAATTCTCAAAGCTACCCACCGTTTCCTTGGGACCCTCAAAATGACCGTGGTCATTTTGGTGATGCGGCTCAAGCTGTGAAACAAACATAAAAAACGGCTTTGACCTGTCTCGTGTTCTTATGTACTCAAGGGCATAATCGTTAATGCAATCTGCTCGATAACCCTTAAAATCGAGCTTGTTGCCGTCATTATCAAAAACATAGCCGTCATACCCATGAGAGGTGAATTCCAAAACATCAGCGGCACGCCAATACTTATAGCCGCCGCGTTTTTCCTCGGGAACAGCTGTTTTTTCGCAATGAAAGCCAAGCTTTGGATATCTGTCGGAAGCCAAGTGCCACTTTCCTATATACGCCGTGTCATAGCCGTTTTCGTTAAAATAATCGGCAAGGTGCTTACCGTTTTCGGGAAGAGCAATACCGTTCCAATAGCAGCCGCAGCCCGTTGCGTACTCTCCCGTTTGAAGACACGCCCTCGCGGGACCGCAAACAGGCTGGCAAGTAAACGAATTTTCAAATATGACACCCTCTGCAGCGAGCTGCCAAACATTCGGCATAACCTCGGGTGTAAGTGTATCCGCTCTTTGTTGGTCGGAAAAATAAAATATAATATTTGGCTTCACTTTTTCGCCTCCGACAATTAATAATTTATTATATCAAACATTTTTCCGTTTGTAAACTGTTTTCTTTAATAAGTAAAAACATAATAAAAAAGAAACAAAAAAGCCCGTACTCATCTTTACAGACAAACACGGACCTTAAGTGGAGCGAATGACGGGAATCGAACCCGCATATTCAGCTTGGGAAGCTGATGTTCTGCCACTGAACTACATTCGCAAGTGCAGAATTAAGACTCACATTACTTAATGAATCGATTCTAACACAAAAGCAAGCATTTTTCAAGAGTAAATATTAAATTTTAATGCAGAGTATTAAATTTATCATCGACAAAAAACGAATCAACCGATTTCCTCCTTCAGCTCTCTGCCCTCCTTCAAAAGTCTTCTGAGCTCATCGGCATTATTCGTCTTCATAGCATCGCTGTATTTTTTAAGCTCTTCAATAAGTGAATCAACTTCCTTACAAAGATTATCCTTATTGCAGATAAAAAGCTCTGTCCACATATTTTCGTTAAGATACGCAACTCTCGTCAAATCCTTATAGCTTCCCGCGGAAATGCCACTTCTCATTTTAGCCGTAGGACTTTTCACATATGCGTTTGAAACAATATGAGCAAGCTGAGATGTAAAAGCTATTCTCTCGTCATGCTCTTCGGGAGTCATAATGGTAACACGCGAAAATCCGATTTCGATTATAAGGTCACGAGCATTGCTTACAGTTTCGATAGCCTCACCCTTTTTCGGTGTTAAAACAAAGCTTGCATTATGAAAAAGTGTCGATTTGGCATACTTTATACCGGAATATTGTGTACCGGCCATAGGGTGACCGCCTATAAATGTAAAACGGCCTTCTTTTGCCGCCGCAAAGCATTCACGGCAAATTTCGCGCTTTATACCGCCACAGTCGATTACCGTGGCGCCCTTTTTAAAATTATTTATATTACTTTTCACAAAATCAACCGTACCGCCCGGGTAAACCGCTATAAACACATAATCGCAAAGCGAAATACTTTCCTCGGTAAGCTCGCCGTCAACCGCTCCCGACAAAGCGGCAAACTCAACCGTACTCTTGTCCATATCAAGCCCCAATACAGTATGAATTGTATTTTTCTTTACAGATTTTGCAAGAGAGGCACCAATAAGCCCCAAACCCACAATACCTATAACCATTATAAAAGCGCCTCCCTAACCTTATTCACCTTACCTGAAAGCACGGCAAATTGCTCAGGTGTAAGCGACTGTGCACCGTCGCAAAGTGCGTTTTTGGGGTCATTGTGAACCTCCGTCATAATTCCATCAGCACCTGCTGCCGCCGCGGCAAGCGCCAACGGCTCTACCATACGGGCAACACCACACGCGTGCGAGGGGTCTATAATAACAGGTAAATGAGTCATTTCTCTGAGTGCCGGAACCGCCGAAATATCAAGAGTATTTCTTGTTTGTGTTTCAAAGGTGCGAATGCCTCTTTCACATAAAATAACATTTTCGTTGCCGCCTGCCATTATATATTCCGCACTCATTAAAAGCTCCTTTAAGGTGTTTGCAAGCCCCCGCTTTAAAAGAATTGGCTTATCTGTTTTTCCGAGAGCCTTTAAAAGCTCAAAATTTTGCATATTACGCGCACCGACCTGAATTATATCAACCTCTGCAAACAGCGGTAAATGGTCGGAATTCATAATTTCACTTACTATCGGAAGCCCTGTTTCTTTCTTTGCCTTTAAAAGGAGCTCAATTCCGTCAGCCTTAAGTCCTTGAAAATCATAAGGTGAGGTTCTCGGCTTAAAAGCACCGCCTCTTAAAACATCCGCGCCTGCCGCCTTAACCTTTTTTGCGATTTCTGTTACCTGCGCCTCACTTTCAACAGAGCACGGTCCCGCTATTTTAATAAAATTGCCACCGCCTATTTTAACTCCGGAAATATCTATAACCGTATCCTCCGGATGAAATTTCCTGTTGGCTTTTTTATAAGACTCTGTAATTCTCGTAACACTTTCAATATCATCAAGACTTTCGAGAAGCTCGGTATCAATAACGCTTGTGTCGCCTATAAGTCCCAAAACGGTTTTATATTCGCCCTTTGAAACATGAACGCCCAAATTCTTCGACTTAAGCCAAGCAATGATTTTTTCCTGTCTTTCTTCTGTTGTACCCTGCTTTAAAACTGCAATCATCGTTAATTTCTCCCAACAAATCAAAATAAAAAGCCTCTCGGTGATTTACACTAAGAGGCGAAAAAAGCTAATACTTTAAAAACCACAGCACAAATCACTTCTACTTAAAAATTCAAGTAAAAGTAATAGTAATATGAGTAAGCTGCTGTGAAGATTTTAAACATATTGTCTGCTCCTTATTTTTTTACGATTATATCACCGCGTTTTTTATTTGTCAACCGTTTTAAGAATTTTTTATTACAAAATTCACCGCTTCATCCGAATAAATATCAGAAAATGAAACCTCATCACTATTGCACACAATAGCCGCATCATCAAAATAAACGGAGGATATCCCTTCATTGAAAAGCTTCGAAACCATTTCCGATTCAAAAGAGTCCGCAACAAAAACAGGCTCTGTTTTCAAAAGAATTTCGGCACAGCTTTTTTCTCTCGAAAAAGTCAAAAGCTCATTCAACGAGGTTTTTGAGACGCCGTCGGAATCAATAAACGCCGTTCTCACCTCACCGTTTTCCCCTTCTCTTATATATATGCTGTCAAGGTCTACAAGCTTAAACGCCTTAAGATACACAAGGCTCATCGGCTTTTTATAGCTCATAACGGCAGCACCGTAAATTTTGCCGGCATCTGTTTTTGTATAAAGATTTACAGAATATGAAAAATCGCTGTCGTCAAGGCATCTTGTAAAGCCGTCAAAAGAAGAAAGCACACCTCTTGTGTAACCCTTCTCGGTTAAAGAATCGGCAATTAAATCTGCCGAAAAGGCATTTTTCATTCTGTAAAAATCAACAAATGCCCCAACGCCGTTTTCCTCCGCAAAAAGCTTGTATTCACTTGAAACGTTTAGCCTCACCCTGTTTTCCGAAAGAAGCTCAAGGCTTACGTGCTCCTCGCTGTTCAAAAATTCAAGCGCAGTCTCAACAAATTCCTTTGCTTCATCATTTAACAAGGGATCAAACAAAAGAGCCTCTTCATCTGTTACCGATGAAAAAACAGAATTGTACTGCTCATAAACCGGCGCTAAAAACAGTGCACGACTGCCGTTTTCCGAAAACAGCGAAAAAGCCTCATAAAGCACCGGGTCAACCTCGACAGCTTCACCGGGGTGAGCGTTTATATATGCGATATTGTTGATACCTTCAAAAAGCGTATATGCGTTAAAAAGCTTAAAAGCCTTTTCGCAAGCTTCGCTGTAGGCGGCAGAAACATTTTTATATTCAGCCGAAGCCGCCATACCCTTACCTTCAAAGTAGTACTGAAAAACAAATTCATTAGCGCAGTTTTCCGTAGAGCTTGAAGCTTCGACGGCATTCCAACCTGAGCCTCTTGATAAAAGAGATGTAATACCTACGGTTATGCTGACTGCGGCCATTGCAAGAAGCAAAACAGCCGCAGCAAGTCTTAATTTGTAATGTTTTTCTGAAAGCTCTATCCTTTGTACGGGTCTTAAATTCGGCGTATTGTCTTTAGCCGTACGCTTCATATCAAAGCACCGCTAAAATGAGGCACAGAGAGAACAGCGCAACAACAACCACACGGGTAATAAGACCTACCAAAGCGCCCTTCTTCAACACCTTAAAGTTTTTAAAGTGGTGGAAGTGCTTAAAAATAAGCCCCGCAATAAGTCCCAATATAGGAAGGAAGAATGCCAAAACAGAATACAGCTTACTGCCTGTATCGTGAATGGGAGTTTCAAGAAGCTTTTCCTCTTCATCTGTAAACTCGCCCTTTTCCTCGTCAAGCTCTGTGATTGCTTCATTCTGCTCACCGTTTGAAATATTAAGAGTTTGAAGCGGAACGTTAGTTTCACGAACTGCCTTATACTCTTCTATTTCTTTTTTATTACCGTAAACAAAGTGATCGTGACCTATGTCTACAAGCTCGGGCTTATCCTCGCTGTAATCGTGAACCGAAGGGTCATAGGTAAACAAAACCTTGTTCTTTTCTATTTTCGGGTCCGGAATCGGAATTGCCGAAATAAGAGAACGCGTGTAAGGATGAAGCGGATAATCAAACAGCTCCTCGGCAGTTGCAACCTCAACAATATCGCCCTTATAAATAACACCGATTCTATCGGAAATGAAGCGAACTATTGAAAGGTCGTGCGCAATAAAGAGATATGTTGTACCCTTTTCCTCCTGGAATTTTTTAAAGAGGTTTAAAACCTGAGCACGAATTGAAACATCAAGCGCGGAAATAGGCTCATCTGCAACGACAAGCTCCGGCTCCATAACCATAGCTCTTGCAAGACCGATTCTTTGGCGCTGACCGCCTGAAAACTCGTGCGGATATCTTGTAAGATGCTCCGGAAGAAGACCAACCTCGTTAATCATATTTTCAACCTTTTTAACACGGTCATTTTCGTTTTCAAAAAGGTGGAAATTATAAAGTCCCTCGGAGATAATGTAATCTACCGTAGCGCGCTCGTTAAGCGAAGCCGCCGGATCCTGGAAAACCATTTGAATGTTTCTTATAACCTCGCGGTCAAGAGAATGCGGAATTTTACCTGAAATGCGAACACCCTTGTAAAGAATTTCACCGGCGGAGCAGGGATTAACTCTTATAACGGCTCTGCCTATAGTCGTTTTACCGGAGCCCGACTCACCAACGAGTGAAAAGGTTTCACCCTTAAAAACGTCGAAAGAAGCATTTTTAACGGCTTTTACGGCATTGTCTCCCTTACCGAAGGTAATATCAACATTTTTTAAAGATAAAAGTACTTCCTTGCCGTCCTTGTTTATAGGACCGTGCTCCGGAAAATGAGACGCACTTGCCTGCTGTGCTGTTTTCTTTTCCTTACTCATCTTGAGCACCTCCTATATTGAAAGATTTAATAAGCTTGCCGTGGATATCGTTAATAATGTCGGGCTTGTGAACCACAGGAGTTCTCGGGTCAAGAAGCCAAGTTTTTGCGTAGTGCGTATCCGAAACCTTGAACATAGGCGGCTCTAAAAGAGTGTCTATTTTAAGGCAATAGGGGTTACGCGGCGCAAACGCATCACCCACAATTTTGTTATAAAGTGAAGGCGGCGTGCCTGTTATTGAATAAAGCTTTGTATTCTTTTGGGCAAGCTGAGGAAGCGACGAAAGAAGCGCCCAGGTATACGGGTGCTGCGGCTCGTAGAAAACATCCTCTACAGTACCGAGCTCTATTACCTGACCTGCGTAAAGAACTGCTACACGGTCCGCAATGTTTGCAACAACACCAAGGTCATGGGTAATGAAAACTATTGTATAATTAAATTCCTTTTGAAGGTCTTTAATAAGCTTTAAAATTTGAGCCTGAATTGTAACATCAAGCGCGGTTGTAGGCTCATCGCAAATAAGAATTTTCGGTCTGCACGAAAGCGCAATCGCAATAACAATACGTTGACGCATACCGCCGGAATATTGGAAGGGATAATCGTCAAAGCGGTTTTCGGCATTCGGAATGCCAACCTTCTTCATAAGAATAAGCGCTTGCTTTCTTGCTTCAACCTCAGAGCAGCCCTGATGCTTAATTATAATTGATGTAATTTGCTTACCTATTGTAAGAATCGGGTTCAATGAGGTCATGGGATCCTGGAAAACAGTTGCGATTTTTCCGCCGCGAATTCTATCCCAATCCTTTGAATAACGGATTTTGGCAAGATTAAGAATGCACTTGCCGTTAAATACCTTATCGTCCTCTCCTACATACTTAACTCTTAAAGCGACTTCGTCGAAAATAAGGTTACGCTCTGCATCACTTGAAAGGTCAACACCGAGCTCAAACGCCTTTTTGAGTGCATTTAAGAGCTTTGAAACAAGCTTTGTACGACTATGCGAATTGTAACGCGCAACACTTAAATATATTTCCTTGGCAATAATTTCATTAAGTCCTTTTGCATCCTCGGAAATACTTCCGGCGATTTCCTTCTCGCGCTTTGCTTTCAACTCGCTCATACGCTTGTTAAACGAATCAATATACGCCTTATCAGCGGAAAGCGTCGCCTTATGAGCCTTTATAGCAGCTTCTCTTTCGGACTCAACCCTTTTAATCTCACTCTCGTAATCGGAGATTATTTTGGAATACTCCTTGATTTTGCCCTTTTCCTTAGAGGGGTCAAGCGTTTGCTTAACGTTAAAGGCCTCCGTTTTTTCATAATTAAGCGCACTTATTCTCTCGTTAAATGCTTCGTCATCCTCGTCACTTAACGTGCCCTTGGCTCTTTTATCGGCCTCGAGCTTAAGAATTTCCTTATAAGTTTCCGAGCCGAGCGAAAGCTTAGCGTAATCGTTAAGCTTGGAAAGTGAGTAGCTTATAATTTTGTTTGCTATAGTACCCTTTGAAGCGGTTGTGTTTGAAAGCTCCTCATCGTCAAATACAATTGAGCCGTTGCTTATAAAGCCGTTGCTGTCAAGCATACCCGCAAAGGTTTTTGTAAATACGGATTTGCCCGAGCCGGACTCACCTACTATGGCGATTGACTCGTTTTCGTAAATATCAAGAGAAATGCCGCGAATTGCGGTAAGAATTCTTCCGCGAACACGGAATTTTACTTCCAAATCCTTAACGGATAACAATACTTTTTTATCTTCCATGGCTACCTCCCCTTACATATGAGTTCTCGGGTCGGAGGCATCGCCGAGGTTTTGTCCGACAACATAGAGAACAACAGTGATAATCGAGGAAATAACAACCGGGCTCCAGAATTCAAGCTGCCAGCCGGGAGTTACCATAGCGCTTTCTGCGGCATAAATAAGTCTGCCGAGAGACATATCCTTAAGACCCATACCGATATAAGCAAGGAAAACCTCATAAGAAATATACGACGGAATTTCGGTTGCAAGAAGAGTAACAATAACGGAGGTCATAAAAGGAAGTATGTTTTTAAGTGCGATTTTTATTGTAGATGTACCCACGCACTTTGAAACGAGATTGTATTCGCGGTCACGAATAATAATAACCTGAGTTCTTATAAAGTAGGCAATACCTATCCACCCGGTGGCTGTAAGTGCCAAAACCATCGTCCAAAAGCTTGAGGTAAAAATCATTATCATAACCGAAATGAAAAGAATATAAGGAATGTTACCTATAATGTTATAAACCTCGGTCATAATCAAATCGACCTTTTTGGAAAAGCCCCAAATAGCACCGATAATAACGCCGACCGTCATATTAATGGCGGCGCAAACAAACGCAAGCGTAATTGAAATGCGCGAGCCATACCAAACGGCGTCAAAAGTAGACTGACCTGCATCGCCCGTTCCGAGAATCCAATGGATGCTGAAGCCGAATTTGTCAATAGCGGCAGAGGGCAAAAGATGCTTTGCGGTTGAGTCCATAAGGTTGCCGAACTTGTCATACTCAACAATCATCGGGTAAACATAAGTGAATACAAGTATAACGGCAAGAAGCAATAAAATTACTATATTGATTTTCTTTTTAAAGAACACTCTGAAAACCGAGTGCCAATATGAATAACGCGGAGCGGTTATTTTTTCGGATTCAAGGTCACTGTGATCAACCTTTGAAAACAGCTCTTCCTCGGGCAAGCCCAAATCCTTAATATTTACGAGTTCATTGTTCACAGCTTATCACCTTGCCTTTGACGAGAACGAAATTCTCGGGTCTACAAGCGACATTAAAACGTCGCCCGCTATAACGGCCGTTACGGAAAGAAGTGCGTAGAAAAGCGTAACACCTATAATAACACCGTTATCGTATTTATTGATAGCCTCCGTTAAAAGGTTACCTGCACCGGGTACAACGTAAACACGCTCTGTGATAATAGCGCCGGTCATAGCAAAAAGTATGCTTCCGGGAATATCGTGTACCAACGGAATAATTGCGTTTTTGAGAATATGCTTGCTGAAAATTTCACTGTCCGAAAGACCGCCGGAACGCGCAAACTTAACGTAATCGGAGTTCATTTGGTCTATCATATAACGGCGAAGCCATTTCATAAGATTGGCAATTGCCGGAAGAGCAAGTGAAATAATAGGAAGAACATACATTAACAGATTCTTCGAATCCATATTAAAGGTTGTGGGAAGCCCCAGCTCGCCGCCTATTGCCTTAAACATAAAGATATATGCGAGCGAAGGAACAGCCATAATGAATATTATATAAAGAGTACCAAGCTTATCAATAAGCTTGTCCTTCTTTCTTGCCATAATTATACCGATCGGAACCGCGAGGAAATATGAAAGAATAACCTCGAGAATGCCGATTACAAACGAGTAACCGAGCTTTGAAAGACCTGCGTTTACGGTTAAAACACTTGTGTAGTTGTCTTCAAAGCGAAGCTTGTTTGCATCGCTATCAAGCGAATCCTTAACATAGGTCGCGCTGTGAAGGTCGTCTGCACTGTCTTCAATATATCCCGTCGGGTAAGATATTGTGGATTTTACATAAGAGCCTTGACTTTGAGTCATGGTAATGAAAACATCCTGCCCCTGATTTACGGTGTAGGATTTACCGAGATTAATTGTAATAAGGTTTTGATGAATAAACGGGAAACTGTCATCAAAATACAAAAGATATTTGTGCTGAGTGCCGTTGCCTATAATGGCAGGCGAAAACTTTTCTCCGCCGTAAAGAGGATCATAAAGCGTGAAAGAGATGCCCCTTTCGCCCTTAACCTCTTCGGCATAGTTGATATTATCAATTCTAATAATACTGCCGAAATACTTAAAAAGACGGGTAATTAACGGGGTTTCTTTATATACGAAGCAGGTCGGCTGACCACCCTGTCCAACCTTTTTGCCTTGCAAAACAGTATCGAGGCGCACAAATTCGTAGCCCTCTGCCGTATATTTTTCTTTAAACTGCGCAACGTATTTTGCTGTTGCCGTATTATCTTTATCTGCACTTCTGCCGAGCTTTGAAGCTGAGCTGCGTGTAGCTTCGTCAATTTCACCGTTCTTTTGGAGCGCTGCCAAATAATCCGCGTAAGTAACGTAATCGAGATAGCCGTAGTCTTTCCATTTGCGGTACTTGTAGGTTTCCTTCTGATTATTCATTTGCTTCGTATAAACAGGGTCATTGGCGAAAACCAAGGTACGGTCCATGGCTGTGTATACCATAAACATTACGATAGCAACAACAATAACTATCGAAACCGCGCCGTGTAATATTCTCTTTAATAAATATTTCGTCATTTTTTCTCACTCATTTTATATGGGTCAGGAGGATGAACCGAGAAAAAAGCTCATCCTCCGCCCGTTTTAGTTATTAATCAGAATCAACTAAGTCTAATTAGAATATACCGAGAGACTTAGTCATAGAACCGCCGTAGTTACCGAGTAAGGTATCAAGGTACGATGAAGGATCACCGTAGTCGGGGCCCCAACCGGAAATGTCGGAGATATCATAGTTCTCTTCGTTGCCCTTTTCCGGATAGTAAGCGCAATCATAAAGATCGTCAAAGGACTCAAGAGCGATAAGGTCGATTATAACAGCACCGCCGAGAGCCTTTTCTACAGACTGCTTAACTACATTTGAAGCATTTGTGTAGGATTCGGAGTTTGCCGGGTAGGGATAGTCAAGGTGAATCGGATTCTCTGCGGAAACCTCAATGCCTTCCTTCTTAAGCTGCTTAACAGCCTTTTCAAGCTCTGCAGTTGCGTTTTCAACGCTGTACCAGCCGTCGTAGCCGCTGCCCTTGCCTGCCTCTTTGTCGTAAGCCTTAATAGCTACGCCGTCGGCATCAAGCTGAGCCTGAACGATTTCACCGTAAGCTGTGTTAGCCTTGAAGGTTGTTTCCTTGCCGTTGATGGAAACGGTTACATCCTCTGTGGTGAATACGAAGTTACCGGGTGTATAAGAGTTGGTAAGAGAGTTAAGCTTAACATCCTCACCGCTCTTAACTGCGTTGTAAGCTGCTCTGTCAATAGAGAAAGTAAGAGCTCTTCTGAAGTGAACATTGTTCATAGCGGCAAATGTAGCAGCTTTCATCTCATCGGTCTGAGCTGAAACAGCCTTAGTTGCATCGGTGAAGTTTGCCCAAATGCCTCTGTTCATATTGAAGAAGAAGGTATAGCAGGTTGAGTCTGTATCGGTAATGTAGCCGTACTTGTCAAAGTTGCCGTCATTCTTGGCAAGCTCAAGTGTAGAAGCGTTAAGGTTGCAGCCGTCAAGTACGCCTGCAAGAGTATCATCATAAGCCTTAGTGGTAATAGAACCGTCGTTGAAGTACCAATTAAGAGTCTTAATGTTGATGTTATCCTTGTTCCAATACTTCTCGTTAGCCTTGAATACGATTGTGTTCTTAGCTGTTGCGTTAGTTACAAGGTAAGGACCGCAATATGCGATGGAGTTGGAATCAAGACCGTATTTGTAATTTTCATCATCGGTTGAGAATTCGTCGCCGAACTTACCACCGAGAGATGCATAGTAGGATCTGCACAAAGGTGCGAAGATGCCGTAACCGAGCATTGTGATGAAATATGTTGTGGGCTGCTCAAGAGTGTAAGCAACTGTATAATCGTCAACAGCCTTTACGCCAACTTCTGAGAAGCCTACGGAACCGCCCATATACTCACTTGCATTTTTGATAAGGCCTTCAACGAGGTATTCGTTACCTGCCTTAGCATCAAGCATGTGCTGGAAGCCTGCTACAAAGTCGTCAGCCTTAAGCTCTACAAGGTCTCTGCCCTGAGAGTCAACCCACTGAACACCCTTGCGAAGCTTAAAGGTGTAGGTAAGACCGTCCTCGAAAACCTCATAGCTCTCTGCTATAGCGGGCTGAAGGATACCTTCAACGTCATACTCCATAAGTCCGTCGTATGTATTAACAACAGCCTCGGAGTCAACAGCTCTGTAGGAAGCAAGAGCGTCCCAGGTGTGAGGATCGTCTGAATAGCCGATTGAATATGTGTCTTTAATGGTGTAGCCCTTATCCTTAAGGTAACCCTTGGCCCAATCCATATATGTGCCTGTGCCCTTAAGCTCAGCCCACTTGGCATTCATTTCTGCTCTGTCTTCTGATTTAATGAATTCAGCGCAAACAAGTGCCTGATGGAAGCGATCGCTGTCGCTGCCCCACATTGTGTAGTCAACCGTTTTGGGTGCTACTCTGGAAATAGCATTAAGACCGCCCTGTGAATATGTGGGAAGCATAACGCCTGATTCCAAAAGCTTTGCCTCGGCAATAGCCATTAAAGCAAATTTCCTGGAAACGTTTGTTTCTTTCTTAGCTTCTGCGTAAAGCGCATCGAAGTCGCCCATTGCGTTACTGTAGATAGCAGCTGACTTTTCATCATATGTCATGCCGTCTGTAATGGGTTTCTTGGTATCATCTTCGTTGCCACCGCAAGAGGTGAGAACGCCGAGGAGCATTACAGCTACGAGAAGCATAGCAAGAACTCTTTTGAATTTCATACAATTTCCTCCTTAGAGAATATTTATTTCACTCCTTACGGAGCAAAAGACATAAAATAATTAAAACCAAAAAGCCTTACTCACTCTTTTTACTAAGGAATTTTACCAAAAATCCACGAATTAGTCAATATATATTACAATTTTTTTAATTGTCTTTTTTTTCGTCATTTTTTTATGTTGGTGAATGCTTTTGTTTAATTATACAATAAAACCGAATTTATTCTCATTTTATACCCGTAAGGTCAAAGCTGTCAAGCCACTTTTTCGCTTCGTCGCAAACACCCAAAAGGCACTTTTCATCAAACGGAGAGTCAAGACCGGCATTCTTGAGAAGCTCTGTAAACACCCTTGAGCCGCCCTGTCTTGTATAAGCCATATAGCTCTCCCACGCACTCTTTTCATCCTTTTGAAGCATTGCCCAAAACTCAAGCGCAACCGTTTGCGCAAGGCAATAATCTATATAATAGAACGGTGACGAATAAATGTGGTGCTGACGCTGCCAGCCCTCGCCGTCGGCATAAAACGGAATATCGCCGTCGAGGCGCATCCACGGCATATATATTCCCAAAAGGCGCTTCCACTCATCGTGGCGCTCGCGCGGTGAAAGCTCCGGCTTTTCGTAAACTGTATGTTGAAAACAGTCAACCAGGGTACCGTACGGAATAAAGGTAAGAGCCGAGGCTAAATGACTGTAAAGGAATTTACGGGTATTCGCACCGAAAAAGTCCTTTGCGTTTCTCCATGAGAAAAACTCCATACTCATGGAATGAACCTCACAAGCCTCCATTGAGGGCCAACAATACTGCGAGGGAATTCTGTCACGGTTCATATAGTATGCAAACGCGTGCCCAGCCTCATGCGTTACAACCTCAACGTCGTGCTGTGTGCCGTTGAAGTTTGCGAAAATAAACGGAACGCCGTAATCACCTATGCCGGTGCAATAGCCACCGCCCTCCTTGCCTTCCTTCGAAAGAACGTCGAGAAGCTCGTTATCAAGCATCATATTAAAGAACTCGGAGGTCTCAGCCGAAAGCTCGTCATAAAACTTTTTACCGGCATTTAAAATATCATCGGGCGAGCCCTCGGGAGTGGGATTACCGCTTCTGAACATAAGAGCAGCATCCGAAAAGCTCAACGGGTACGAAACGCCGAGACGCTTTGCCTGCTCCTTATAAATACCGTCTGCAACGGGAACGAGATATTTTACAACGGCATCGCGGAATTTTTCAATATCTTCCTTTGTGTAGCAATTACGCATCATTCTGTAATAGCCAAGCGTTGTATAACCGCCGTAGCCGAGCTTTTTACCCATTTCATCACGAAGGTGAACAAGCTTATCGTAAATACCATCAAGAGCTTCTTGATTTTTCTTATACCACTCACCCTCCGCCTTCCAAGCTTTAAGACGTTTTTCGTCATCCGGGTCCTGCTTAAAGGGTGTAAGCTGCGAAAGCGTGTATGTGCCGCCCTCGAACTCTATTTGGGCAGAAGCAAGAAGCTTTTCATACTCTTGTGTCAAGTCGTTTTCCTGTTGCATCTCGGAAATAATTTCGGGAGAAAAGGATTTTAACTCAAGCTCCGCGTTTTTAAACATAAGGTCGCCGTATTCAGCCGAAAAATCATCTCTATACGGGCTCTTGAGCATTGCAAGAGTCCACTTTTGAGTGTACTCCTGAAGCTCCGGAATCGAAGCATTGAAAAACTTCATCTCGGCATCGTAAAATTCGTCACGTGTGTCTATTGAGTGACGAATTGAAGCAAGCGTTGCCATTGTTTCAAAACGGCGTGAAAGCTCCTCCTCACGAAGGAAAAGATTCCTTGCTTCATCATAGGTCTTTGCGTTTTCGAGCTTCTCGCATAGCTCACAAAAAGCTTTTTTTGCCTCATCAAGCGACGGGCGTTCATATTTCATTTCGGAAAATTTCATATTATTTCGCCTTCATAAATGTAATTAAAAAAATAGATTATACAAAATATTACCATATCATTACGTATATTTCAATTATAAATGACGTTTTGTAAATATACTGTAACATTTTCAACAAAGTATTGATGTAATCGTGAGCGGAACTACGGCAAAAAATCAGTCATCACCACGCATTAAGGCTTATTCTGTTTTAAAGGCATTAAGAGCAAGCCTCAATTCACCGTATCTCTGTTCAAAAAACATTTTACTGCTTTCACAGTATTTATAGATATCGGCACCGCCATCGGATGCTATACGGTATCTTCGGCAGCCGTTTCTGCAAATATTCACCCACTCACAGCCTTTGCACATTTCCGGAAGCACTGCTGAGGATGACAAAAACGCCCTGCCCTTTTCACTTAATATCATTTCCTTAAACGAGCTTTCGTAAACATTTCCCAAAAGAAATTCATCAAGCGCGTAAAAATCACACGGATAAACATTACCGTTACCCTCGGTTACAAACTGTATACCGCAATGACCTCTCATACTGCAATTTTCCGGCTCTCTGCCTGACATAATATCAAGATAATTCTCAATATGCCTAATGCTTATGTAATTTTTCGCTTTAACCTCTTTTAGCCATAAATCAAAAATTTTTATTAAAAATTCACCGTAAGCCTTAGGTGAGGGCGAAAAATCACACTTGCCGTCAACAGCTTCTATACACGGTATAAATTGAAGATTTTTAAAGCCCTGCTTTTTGTAAAAATTAAAAAGCTTTTCAGGAGAGCGCGCCCCTCTCGAAGTGACTACAGTAAGAATGTTATACTCAACACCGTATTCCTTCAAAAGCTCACACGACTTTAAAACACGCTTAAACGTACCGTTTTCAAACACATCTATTCTGTTAAGGTCATTAATCTCCGAGGGCCCGTCAAGCGAAATTCCCACAAGAAAGCTCTCATCACGAAGAAATTCCGCCCACTCCCTTGTAAGACTCAAGCCGTTTGTTTGAAGCGAAAAGTATATCTTAACCTTATTTTTGTTATACTTTTTAACAAGAGCGGCAAAGCTTTTGAAAAATTCAAGTCCCGCAAGAGTAGGCTCCCCTCCCTGAAACATAAATCCACAGCTTTTTTCGGCAAGCTCAAATGCGCGCACAACAAGCTGTTCGGCAGTTTCTTCACTCATATACCCCAAAAAAGCCTCACTTCTCCTTAACGCCTCATCGCGATAAAAGCAATATTTACATTTTAAATCACACGCACTTGAAGCGGGCTTTACAAGAACCGACAAAGGCGGCATATCCTCACATCCTTAATTCATTTCCGTTAAATTCGAACCCGATTTGTTTTGGATAAAAGAATCGACTGCGGCGTCAAAAGCCTCGTGAATCCGAAAGGATTCACTGCGTTTTTTCCTTGCATTCGCTCCATTCCCCTCAAAACAAATTCTTCGACCTTAAACGAGTGGGTTTTTGTGCAGGTTGCGGCGCGAAGACGGGAAGCAAGGCTGTCGCCTTGCGAGCGGATTCAAGCCGCAAAATGCCGAAAATACGCTTGTTTAAGGCGAGTTCGAATTCGTCGGCTGCGGTTAAATAATACCATATGCTTCTCAACAAATCAAGAAAAGGGGCTGCAAAAAAACCGAGTTTTTTTACAGCCTATTTTTAATGAAAGAGAAAAAATGATGCGAAACAAACAGCCCGGCAAAACAAAGCCAATCTCCTATTATCGGCTCCGCTACAGCACGAGAAGGTAAGCCGAGCGACGAGACTTGTTCTCGGTATGAAAAAAATTATTCATTACTTTTTTCAACGATTTATGCGGTTCTTCAAGTTCTTTTCTTGACACCCTTGTATTACACCGTTTTATACGGTATGGGCTTTTTTACATTCCCGTTTACGTGCAGCTCCCCCTCGTTGCATATAGATTCTTCGTTTTCCTTCAATACATACTCCCCTTCAATAAAAGAAAGCTCATAGCATTTTCCTTCAAGAAGCTCCCCTGTAAGGTATTTTTCCGAAAGAAGGTCTTCGATATCGTTTGTTACGGCTCTTCTTAAGGGTCTTGCCCCCATAGCGGAATCAAAGCTTCTTTCGGAAAGCTCCGTTACGACATTTTTTGAAAAATCAACCGTAATTTTTTTTTGAAGAAGACGTTCTTTAATTTCAAAAAGCATATTTTCCGCAATTTTTTCAAGCTCCGCTTTTTTGAGCGGTGAAAAAACTATAATATCGTCTACCCTATTTAAAAACTCGGGCTTAAAAAACCTTTTAAGCTCAACATCAATATGATTCTTAACGGCGCTTTCACTGTCCTCGTCTCCACCTTGAGCGGAAAAACCAACCGAGAGCCTATGCTCCGAAATAAATTTTGCTCCGATATTCGAGGTCATAATAATGACCGTATTTTTAAAATCCGTTTTTCTACCGTTTGAGTCTGTCAAAGCACCGTCCTCAAGAATACTTAAAAGCAAATTGAATATTTCGGGGTCTGCTTTTTCTATTTCATCAAAAAGCACTATTGAATACGGATTTCGTCGCACTCTCTCCGTCAGCTGACCACCCTCTTCAAAGCCCACATAACCCGGTGCGGCACCTACAAGGCGCGTTGAGGTAAATCTCTCGCTGTATTCCGACATATCAAGACGTATTATTTTCTCCTCCGAACCGAAAAGACTTTCGGCAAGTGCCTTTGTTAGCTCGGTTTTACCTACACCTGTAGGTCCCAAAAAAATAAACGAGCCTATAGGTCTTTTGGGCGATTTAAGCCCGGCTCTGCTTCTTCTTATTGCCTTTGCAACGGCAACAACCGCTTTTTCCTGACCTACAATTCTTTTGTGAATATCCTCTTCAAGCGAAAGAAGTGATTCGCTTTCCGCAGAGGTTAGCTTTTTCAAAGGGATTTTAGTCCACTCGAAAACAGCCTCCGCGATATCGTCTGATGTTACACATCGCTTTTCGTTTTTGCTTTTTTCCTGCCAACGCTTATATGAAAACCTAAACTCCGTACCGAGCTTTTTTTCATTGTCGCGAAGCTGTGCCGCTTTTTCAAATTCGCCCTTTTCTATCGCGGCGGACTTTTCATCGCCGATACGCTTAAGCTTTAATTCGAGTGTTTTAAGCTTTTTAGGCGGTGTTAAGCTTTTAAGACGTGCTTTTGATGAGGCACTGTCTATCAGATCTATCGCCTTATCCGGTAAAAACCTGTCGGAAATATACCGTTTTGAAAGGGATACCGCCGTCTGTACCGCCCCATCGGTAATTTCCACTCCGTGGTATTGTTCATAAAAGCTTTTTAAAGCGCTTATCATCATAACAGCCGTTTTCTCGTCGGGCTCTTCTATATTCACCGTCTGAAAGCGTCTTTCAAGCGCTGCATCCTTTTCAATATATTTTTTATATTCATCAAGCGTTGTAGCGCCTATAACACGGATTTCCCCACGCGAAAGCGAGGGCTTTAAAATATTTGCCGCATCAACCGCACCTTCTGCAGAACCGGCGCCGACGATATTGTGAATTTCGTCAATAAAAAGAATTATGTTACCATCCTCGGATACCTCATCTATCATCTTTTTAATTCTCTCTTCAAAGTCACCGCGATATTTTGTACCTGCTACCATACACGTAAGGTCAACCGAGATTATCCGCTTGTTTTTCAGCATTTCCGGCACGGCACCCCTTGCAATTAAATATGAAAGTCCCTCAACAACGGCGGTTTTTCCCACACCCGGCTCACCTATGAGGCAAGGGTTATTTTTTGTACGACGGCAAAGAATTTCTATAACGCGTGAGGTTTCGCGTTCTCGTCCTATTACGGGGTCTGTTTTTCCGTTTAAAGCAAGCTCCGTTAAATCTTTGCCGTACTTTATAATTTGAGTCTCATTTACGAGGGCAGCGCTTTTTTTGTCGATTTTACTCTCATCGTTTAAAATTTGCGAATTTATTTCATACGGCTTAACACCTAAGCATAAAAGTATTTGACAGGCACATGAAGCCTGTTCCTTTGAAAGCGCATATAAAAGCTCGCCCGTCCCGGACTCTTTGCTTTTTGAAAGGGCCAAGGCATTTTCTATTATCTTTCTACAACGCGGAGTAACATCCTCCGGAGTCAACGCCGTAGGCATACCTACACCCACAAGCCGTTTTATCTCTTCTTCGACACGCCTATAGGTAACGCCGCGTGATATCAAAAATGAAGCAGAAACGGTTTTCGAGTCCGATAAAATCCCCAAAAGCAGGTGCTCACTTCCGATATATGTGTGTCCGAAATTCTCGGCAGACTCAACCGCAAAATTAAGTGCGTTGTTAGCCGATTCGCCAAAACCCGTAAATTTGTACACAAAATCTCTCCGTTCACATTAATATTCGCTAAGCGCAACGGTAAGCACGGTAATATCATCGTTTTTTTCGGGCTGCGCCTCCTTAATGCTTCGTGCAAGAGAATCGCAAAACTCATTAACATTTCCCGAACAAAAGCCTTTAAGCTCACTTCTTAAAAAAGGTATATCCTCATCACGAACTCCGTCCGACACCATAACAATAACATCGCCTGCAAAAAGCGTTCCCGTTCCCTTACCGCTATCCGTGTTTTTAATAATGCCAAGCGGAAGCGACGGGCAATCAACCTCCAAAAGCCTGCCCTGCTTTTTAACATATGTCGGCGAAGCGCCGCATTTATAAAAATCAATATGACCCGTATAAAGGTCAATTTTGGCAAGGTCGAGTGTCACGGAGCACTCATCGCCCGATTTTGAAATAAGTGAGGTATTAAGTGTTGCGAGTGAAGCCTCAACTCCGAAGCCCGCCTTAATAAGCTTTTCAAAAAGAGATACCGCAAGATTCGAATTTACCGCCGCGCGCATACCCGTACCCATTCCGTCGCAAATAACGGCATAAAGAAAGCCGTCGCCGTCAAAGAATACAGAATAAGTATCTCCCGAATATTTCTCACTATTACAACAAATACCTCTTCCGGCATAAACCGCTCTAAGCTCGGGTGTTTCCTTAAAAACAAGCGTTAAATAAACACCGTCAATATACTTTTCCGGTGAAGAAAGATGCGTTGATGTCACAATTTCCATTTGCTTGATAAGTGAGGAAAAATTGAGACTGCCGGAGGGCATTTTTATTGTCAATTCAACCGAAAGCTTTTCAAAATCGTCAAAAACGCAACAACACTTTAACGGCTCATAGCCGCACGCTCCGACCGTATTGACAATTCGTGCCGCAAGCTCACCGTCGAAACGAACCTCCCGTGAAACAGACTCCGATAAGGACTCAAGAAGCGCCGAAACATTAATAAATTGCTCCGAGGCAAGCGTGTAAATCTCATTAACACGCGCATCAAAACGCTCCTTCACCTTATACTCCGAGTAAAGCCTGTTAAAAGAGCTTGCGACCATTTCCGTTCTTATGCACTTCGCCGAAAACTCGGACGGCACGGTTTTATATTCAAGATAAACACCTTCCTTTTTCATGGCAATAAGCGTATTAAAGGAGTCTTGCGTGTCGGCAAAAGCTTCATTCCAGCAAGCATCGTAAAGTCCGCAGGAGCCGCAAATGCTTTCCCTTGTCTTTTTGCATATTCCCGAAAGCTCCGCTCGCTCGTTTTTAACAAGAGCCGTCGAAACAGTCGTAAGAGAATCGCATATTTCCTCTGACATCAAAGATGCCGTTTTTAGACGTCTTATAATTCCCGTTTTAACGCTGTCAACAACCGGCGAAGCTACGGCAGGCATTAAAAGCTCCTCTGCTTTTCTCGCTGCTTTTTTCGGCATAAACAAAAACAAAGCTCCCGCAACGGCAATTTCCGCTATGAGCGCAACGCTCGGCACCTCTCCCCTTGTAAACACCGCAATTGAAGCCGTTGAGAGCGCAAAGGCAAGAAACGAAGGTATTTTCCCATATGTTGATGCAACTCCCGACATAAGACCACCGAAAGAAAACGCCGATAAATACAAAAGTTCACCGCCGCCGAGACTCAAAACAGCACCTGTTGCAACGCCTACCGTAGCACCGCCTGCCTCTCGCGAATAAAATGCACACAAAAGAACGGCGAAGACGGCGCAAATATGCGCGGGATGTATCCCGAAAAGCTCAATATCTTTAACAGCCGAAAGAAGCAGCGCCCCTGCTGCGGCAACAGCCACCGCCTCCTTTGAGCTTAATGAAAAAAGCCCACCCTTTAAAGAAAGCACTGTTCTAACCTTCAAAAAAAGATATGCGGCGGCACCGCCCAAAAGTGCTTCGCAAAAGACGGCGAGAATTGATATTATTGTTATTTCTTTTGAAAAGGCTATTGCAAGACCCGTAACGAGAAGACATAAAAACGAAGTTATAACCGGCATTACCGAACTTTGTGAAAGTGCCTTAAAGGGCTTGATTGCGAAAAAAATCACCCCCAACGCCATAAGCGAGGCAAAATATCGAAGCGAAATAAGTGAGTCGTTTTTTAACACATACCCCGTTACCGCACCAAAAAAAGCCGCCGGCATTTCGGCACCGCGTGTTGATGCCGCAAAGGCCGCACCCAAGGGCGCAAACCCGCTTACAAGCTCGGAATAACCGAATAAAAAGCTCAAAACAAATACAGAAACCTGCTTTTTTATAACCGATAAAAGCTTTTTATTCTTTTTAAGCTTTTCGGAATTGATTTTTACTGCCTGTGCAACACTCATTAACATTACCGCCCGTTGTAATTATTGTAATATAAATTTTACGTACAAGCCCTTGAAAAAAATGTCATAAGGTGCTGTTATTTTTTATTTCTTTCTGTTATAATTTAAATAAAAAAATCGAAAACACACATACGGACGGTTTCTTAATAAACTTGTAACTAATTTGAAAGCTTTTTTGTAAGATTGGGACTTTAAGATATATTCGGAGGTTGAACTTATGTATACAGTACTTATTTGTGACGATGACAGAGCCATTTTAAATTCAATAGAAATTTACTTGAAAATGGACGGCTACAACGTGCTTCTTGCCGAAAACGGCGAAGAGGCGCTTGCACTTCTCGAAAAAAACAAGGTACACTGCATTGTCCTTGATATTATGATGCCAAAGCTTGACGGACTTAACGCAACACTGAAAATACGCCAAAAGCTCAATGTGCCCATAATACTTCTTTCCGCCAAAAGCGAGGATACCGACAAAATAACGGGACTCGGGTTCGGCGCGGATGACTACATTACAAAGCCGTTTAATCCGCTTGAGCTTTCGGCACGCGTAAAAAGTCAAATAAGGCGCTACTGCTCCTTGGGCAGTCTTGAAAAAAAAGACGGCGTTATTATTAGCGGCGGGCTCACTCTTGACACAAACGCCCACGAGCTTTCGGTAGACGGTGAACCTATAAAGCTTACCGCAACGGAATACGGAATTATCGAACACCTTATGAAAAACCTCGGCTGTATTCTTTCTACCTCTCAAATTTATGAAGCGGTTTGGGGTGACCCCTCCTTGGAGGGTGACAAAACCGTTACCGTTCATATAAGGCGCATTCGCGAAAAAATTGAAATCAATCCTAAAGATCCTAAATATTTAAAGGTGGTGTGGGGAATTGGATACAAAATTGAAAAACTCTAAAACCTTAACAACATTCAAAATTCTTTGCTTTTTCGGCGCGTTGCTTTTTGCGTTTTTAGCCGGTGACCAAGCAATCATTTCCGCAAGAGCAAACATTCTTTACCATTCAAAAAACAATAAGCCGTACGAAACAATTGCCTTCCTGCAAAATCTCGATTACGACCTATCCTCGCTTTTAACCGTTAACGGCTATTACGAGGATAACGGATTTTATTCCGACTTTAACAGCTTTTGCGAAAATTCCGTGTCAGCAAAGACAATAACCTCCGAGATAAACTACGATAAAGAGGCGGCACTTGAGCTTTATGACTTAACCATTAAAATAAAAGAGCTTTGTCCCGGGGACGTTAAAGAGTATTTTGAAACAGACGGCGATAATTATTACTCCGATTATTATGACAGCAGCCATATTACAGAAGAAGCCGAAAAAACCGATACAAACGATTATATATGTTTCACTGTTCCGGAAATCTACAGCTCAACCGGTACAAACGATTATGTCTGTTTAACTGTTCCGGAAAGCTACAGCTCATTTGAAGAATGGGCGCGCGATTACGCAACAATAAGAAACTGTTTGTTCGAATATGTTTCCGATGCCACAAGTAAAGAAACAATTGAAGCGGAATTTGAGCAAAAACTTACATTGGCACTTGAAAACTCGTATAACAGCTACAGCTATACAACGAGATACAATACAATACATCTTGATTCGCTCAAAAACTTTAAATATTTACTTATAAACGAAAACGGCACAAAGCTCTCAAACCTTGAAAAATTCAACATAAACGAAAAAGAGTTTATAAACGGCTTGGAAACCGACAGTATGTTTTATGTAAGATTTGAAAAAGGTATGCTTCTCTCACCTCCCGCACTTTATGACAATGAAAGCAATATTTTAAACTTCATTTTCAAATCCGGAATAACAAGCATTCACGAATTTACGGAAGAATATTTTTACAAGTATTTCGGCGATAACACAAAACTTTACATTAAAATAGATGCCAACCCGACAGGCGACGATGCTTATAAAATGATTTCGGAGACCTTTTATTATTCTCTTAATAAAAGCGATTCATATCATACATATATAGCGCTTGTCTCCGCGATTATCTCTCTTTTATCGCTTGTGGCGTACGGCGTTTTAATCGGGATGAAAACCGAAAAGCCCGTTAAGCTTAACCCATTTGAAAGAATCCCGCTTATTATATACCTTCTTCTTTACATCGTTTTCTTCTGCCTCGCCGTAACGGCACTTACATTTACGTCACTTGCGGATGTTTTTATAGGCACATTTGATATTACCGCACTCGCCTACATTTTCACACCGAGAATTGTTAATGTTTTCACAGGTATTATTGTTGCGACTATTTCTCTTGCTACGCTTTTGTTTACACTTTACATTGCAAGAAACAAAAAAGCAGAGGCTTTAGAGCGCCGCTTTATAATAGGTCTTGTAATATTAGGTCTTCACAAGCTCTCCAAAAAGAAAAAGGCCTTATGGGACAGTCTTAAATACACAAAGCGCACCTCGCTATGCTTTATGCTGTTTTACTTTGCGGTAAACTTTGTTATAATTTCATTTGCGCTTGCCTCCGACTACTACGCTGTACTGTTCCTTTTTGCGTTTATAATATATAACGCGGCGGCGCTTACATACGCCGCAAAATATATGGGTGACTGCTTAAAGCTTGCCTCCTTTGCAGAGGAAATAAGAAAGGGCAACTATGCACTTAATGTTGATATATCGTCGTTTGTAAAGCCGTTGAGAAAATTCGCAACCGATCTTTGCGCCTGCCGTGACAGTGTTAAACGCTCCGTTGATGAGGGCATTAAGGGCGAGAGAATGAAAACCGAACTTATAACAAATGTTTCTCACGACCTTAAAACACCGCTTACATCAATAATCAACTACGTTTCACTTTTAAAGCTCGACAATATTTCCGAAGAGGATAAAAAAGAATATCTTGACATTCTCGAAAAGAAGTCGAAAAAGCTTCAACGTCTTATTGAAGACCTTACCGAGGCTTCGAAGGCAACCTCAGGTAATATGAAAATAACACTTGAAAGAGTTAACCTTAATGAGCTTGCCGTTCAGGCAGTCGGCGAAAACAGCGATTCACTTGAGGAAGCGGGACTTGACCTTATTTTCGGTGAGCGTGACAAGGACTTGTTTGTAAGCTGCAACACTCAAAACACCTTCAGAGTTATAGATAACCTCTTTTCAAATGTGAAAAAATATTCACTCGGCGGCTCAAGAGTATATGCCGAGGTTTACCGCGAGGGAAGCTATGGTGTGTTTATGCTCAAAAATGTAAGCAAGGATAAGCTTAATGTTGCTCCGGATGAGCTTACGGCGCGCTTTGTTCGCGGTGATAAGTCAAGAACAACCGAAGGCAGCGGACTCGGACTTTCAATAGCTCGAAGCTTTACGGAAATGCAAGGCGGAGCATTTGAAATAGTAATCGACGGTGACCTGTTCAAGGCAATGGTTAAGCTTCCGCTTGATGACTCTTGTGAGAAAAAAGACGACGAAAGCGCCTTTAATACCTCTTACGACTCTCCTCCCAACGGCACCTCAAAATCACCGGATGCTTCCTCCCCTCCGCCTTTTCCGACATCACCTACCGTATAAGCCGTTTAAAACAATAAATGTAAATAACGCAGACCGCACAAAACAGCTTAATACAAAGGGAATTTACAGAAAGAACACCTGCAAAAGCCTCTTATATCGTTGAAAAAGTAAATAATTATAATAAATTTTTATGCTATGAACAAACCTCGCCGACGTCAACCTTTGACGCCGTCGGTGACCCAAAAACAAGGCTTTTGCCTTGTTTTCGGCTCGGTTTGTCCGTTCTGCATCTTTTTTCTATCCCCTAAAAACCGAGCTGTAAAAAAACACAGTTTTTTTACAGCTCGGTTATATTACGCGATTTGTGCTCGCCTCCAATTCAGAAACATATTAAATACATATTAAACACATATTAAAACATATAATTTATAGGTGTTTTTGCACTTACATTACTTGACAATTTTACCAATGGGTTTATAATGGTTGTGTATGCAGATTGCCGCAAAGCCTCTCGGTTTAACGGCAGAATTTGCAAACCGGCGGACTTCCGCATAAAAGGAGTAATTTTAATGTACCATTCAATGAAAATCGCAGGTCTTGACAGAAACCTTCCGCTTTGTCCTTTAAATGACGAGCTTTACATAGGCGCTTTTGTTATTTTCGGCGATGCCGAGCTTACCGTTGCCTGTGCCGCAGAGCTTTTAAAGAAAGCTCCCGAATTTGATTATTTAATTACGGCAGAGGCTAAAGGTATTCCGCTTGCACACGAAATTTCACGCCAAAGCGGCAAAAAATATTTTGTTGCAAGAAAAAAGCCCAAGCTTTATATGACGGGCGTTTTTGATGTTACCGTTAGCTCGATTACAACCGAGGGTGAACAGCATCTTTACCTCGACACCGCAGAAGCCGATGAAATGAAGGGTAAAAAGGTTCTTATTGTAGATGACGTTATTTCAACCGGTGCTTCCCTTACGGCAGTTCAAACTCTCGTAAAAGAGGCAGGCGCACAAATTGCCGGCAATATGTCAATCCTCGCGGAGGGTGATGCTCAAACACGTGATGACCTTATTTACCTTGAGCCGCTCCCGCTTTTCGACAAGCACGGCAATGCTCTCCCCGACTGATATGACCGGTACACTTTTTGTTGTAGGCACACCCATCGGCAACCTCGGAGATTTTTCGCCGAGAGCCGTTGAAACGCTCAAGGAGTGCGACTTTATAGCCGCAGAGGACACTCGCGTTACAATTAAGCTTTTAAATCATTTCGGCATAAAAAAGCCTATGATGAGCTATTACGAGCACAACCGCGCAGAGCGTGGCGAAAAAATCCTTGAAAAACTTTTAAACGGTGAAAATTGCGCGCTTGTTTCCGATGCCGGAATGCCTATTATTTCAGACCCCGGCGAGGATTTAACGTCGCTATGCTACGAAAACAATATTCCGATAAAAGCAGTTCCGGGCCCTTGCGCATTTGTTACGGCACTCGCTGTTTCCGGAATGCCGGCGGGGCGCTTTACCTTTGAAGGCTTTTTAACAAGAGCAAAGCCCAATCGCCGTGAGCACCTTTTAGAGCTTGTTGACGAAAAACGCACTATGGTTTTTTATGAAGCGCCGCACAAGCTTCCCGCAACTCTTAAGGATATGGCGGAATATTTCGGTAACAGAAGCATAGCAATAGTAAAAGAGCTTACAAAAATCTACGAAAGCGTTGAAAGAACAACACTTTTTGAAGCCGCAAAAAAATATGAAGGCGCAAAGCTCAAGGGCGAATACGTTCTTATTGTTGCAGGCAAGCCCGACGAGCCCTCAAGCGAACCGACAATCGACGATGCGGTTAAAGCAGGCTTAAAGGCTATTCATAACGGTATGTCATTAAACGAGGCAGCTAAAGAAGCGGCACGTATTACGGGTATTAAAAAAAGCGATATTTACAAGCTTTTGCAAAGTGAGGTTTAATTATGCTTTGGGGTGTTAAATGGTACCTTTGGGTTTTGCTTTTAATTTTATGCATTGCAGCATTATTTCTTTGGAGAAAAGCGCTTAAGGCTTCAAGAGAGCGCCGCGAGCGCTTAAAAAAGGAAGCCGAAATTTGGAAGCGCGACTTTGAATTAAGAGAAAGCTACCGCGAGCTTACGGAAAACAAGCTCATAAGCACACCCGAGGACGAGCTTTTGCACGGCGTTTGCATGAATATTCAAATAAAGCTTGAAGGCGCCCCCAATATGGAAAAGGCGTTTGATGCTTTACCCACTGAAAAAAAGTATATTTACACACTTGAATATTTTGACGAGGATGCTAAGTGCGCACTTTCGCGCTTTTTCAAAAACAACGGTGAGCCTCTTTTGGGTCTTACTGCCCCCGCACTTGAAGCTATTGGGCTTTTTGAATACGCAAGCCTTGTTAATTCACTTTACCCGATGTTTGACCCCGAAAGCGAGGTTTCGGTTGATTACGAAAAAATCGCCGAGGTGGATTCCGAGTTTTCAACAATTTACAAATCCGAAAAACTTTTAAAGTGCGCTTCCGATTATATAAAAAACAATAAAGAAATATTCCTTAGTTAAGGAGGAAAACTATTATGGCAACCTTTCACCTTTCCGCGTTTGCCGATGAAGCCGGCAAAACCTTAAAGGAACAAATAGAGGCATTAAAAGCCCACGGTATGACTCATTTAGAGCCGCGAGGTCTTGATGAGGGCAATATTTCAAAATACACCCCACAACAGGCCAAAGAGCTTAAAAAGGCACTTGATGAAGGAAATATTAAAATTTCTTCAATCGGCTCCCCCTTCGGAAAAATCGAAATTACCGATGACTTTGCGCCGCATTTTGAAGAATTTAAAAACTGCGTTGAAATTGCGAATATTCTTGAAACCAAGCGAATCAGAATGTTCAGCTTCTTTTTCAGAAACGGCGAAAACCACGAAGAATACAAGGATGAGGTTTTTTCACGCGTTGAAAAAATGTGTGATTACGCAATATCAAACGGAATTCTTTGCTGTCACGAAAACGAAAAGGAGATTTACGGTGACACAGATGACCGTTGCTTAGAGCTTCTGCAAGCCTTCAAGGGCAAGTTGGGCGGAATTTTCGACCCCTCAAACTTTATCCAGTGCGAGGTTGAAATTCTACCCGCTTACGAAAAATTGAAATCTTATATTGACTATTTTCATGTTAAGGACTGCTTTTTTGAGGGCGGCAAGGTTTGCCCTGCAGGCTACGGCGACGGCAATATTATCGAGCTTTTAAAACGTTTTTCGCTTGACCACACGGGCGACCACTTTTTGACACTTGAGCCACACCTTAAGGTGTTTGACGGTCTTAAGGAGCTTGAAAGTGAGGACGGTACGGCAAAGAAACTTGAAAATGACTTTACCTACCCCACAAACCGCGCAGCATTCGATGCGGCGGCAAATGCGCTTGACGAATGCCTTGAAAAAGCAGGCATATCGGCGCTTGTTACAAAACGTTTTTAAAGTTTAAGGAGGAAAAAACATGTTTAATCACAGTGCATTAAAAAACAGAGTTGCCGTTGTAACAGGCGGCGGCGGAGTTCTTTGCAGCGGCTTTTCAAAGGCTCTTGCTTCGCAAGGCATGAAAGTTGCCGTTCTTGACCTTAAGCTTGAAGCAGCACAAAAGGTTGCCGACGAAATCAAGTCGGAGGGCTTTGAAGCAATAGCTGTAGAGTGCAATGTTCTTGAAAAAGAAAGTCTTGAAAAAGCACGAGATGTAATTACCGAGGCTTACGGTACATGCGACCTTCTGATAAACGGCGCCGGCGGCAATCACCCCTCGGGTACTACCACAAAGGACAAACTTGAGCTTGCTGACTTAGCCGAAAAAGCTGAAGGTATAAAAACCTTTTTTGACCTTGACCCCAAGGGGATAGAATTTGTTTTTAACCTTAACTTTTTAGGCACGCTTCTAACGACGCAGTGCTTCGCAAAGGATATGGTAGGCAAAGAAAACGCCGCAATAATTAATGTTTCTTCAATGAACTCCTATAAGCCATTAACAAGGATTCCCGCATATTCGGCGGCAAAAGCGGCAATTTCCAACTTCACGCAATTTATGGCTGTCCATTTTTCCGATGTCGGCATAAGGGTAAATGCCATAGCCCCGGGATTTTTCTCTACAAACCAAAACAAAACGCTTCTTTATAACGAAGACGGCTCTCTTACCGCGAGAAGCGAAAAAATTATTTCTCACACTCCCCTCTCACGCTTTGGCGTACCGGAGGACCTTACGGGAACGCTTCTGTACCTCTCCGATGAAACATATTCAAAATTCGTTACCGGCGTTATAATCCCCGTAGACGGCGGCTTCTCGGCATACTCGGGAGTTTGAGTGCATTTGCGCGACAAATGTCACGCATTGCGGCGAACGCGGGTGTTTGAAAAACGCCCCTACAATGCGTATGCAATATGTGCGCGCGTGGTGGTTGATTGTGTTCACCTACGGTGAACACGCGGGCG
>CAYQPJ010000006.1:27531-67574 GCA_964419515.1 uncultured Eubacteriales bacterium | reverse complement strand
TTGATTCGCTTTCGGAATCATTGTAGTCTGATTGCATCGTCTATGCGTTTGATAATAAAAATCAATCAACGCTTATTATTACGGTTGTGCTTTCATCGGCTTCGATTTTTAAAAGCTCGCCGGTTGCACCACTTTCCACGAGATTTAAAATTTCGTTAAAGTCATCGTTGTCAATAGAGGCATTTCCGATTATTCCCGAAATTCCGTTACCTATTTTAGCAAATTTTTTTACGGTTTTCAAGGGGATAGATATATTTGTTTTATCTTTTCCTTCTTCGGTAACCGAAATTCTTAATTTAAGCTTGCCTGTGTCGATGCTGTTTTGTGGATTTTCCGTATTACTTATATTGCAAGATGATTTATTACCCGTTAAAAGCTCATCTGCCGTCATTTCCAAAAGCTCTGCTATTTTCGGAATGAGCTGAATATCCGGGCAGGAAATATCATTTTCCCATTTTGAAACTGCCTGTGCCGTAACGCCTAATTTTTCAGAGAATTCCTCTTGAGTAAGACCGTGAGCCTTTCTTGTTTCGGCAATTCTCGAACCGAGCGTTTTTGCTTGCTGTGTTTTCTTTTCGCTTTCGTTTTTTATGGTATTGTCTGATTTTCCAAATAATGTCATTATAATTTCTCCTTTCGGCTTTTGCATTTTGTGAGTTAAATTATAACAGCTGCTTCGCTTAAAATGAAGAGATTATAAGTTGAAGAAATGTACTTTCGGTAAACCGTCGGTTGTAAAGCCGCAAAAACGACTAAACCTACGGTTGTTTTTCTCGGTTTAGCGGTTTTTTGCGGACATTGCACGTTCAATATCACGCTTTGCATCGCGTTTTGCTTCAGCCTCGCGCTTATCGTAATTCTTTTTACCCTTGCAAAGACCGACCTGCATTTTTGCCTTGCCCTTTTCGTTAAAATAAATGCTCAAGGGTATAAGTGCAAGACCGTCTTGCTTAACCGTGCCGAAAAGTTTGTTGATTTCCTTTTTATGAAGAAGAAGTCTTTTTGGTCTTAGCGGGTCACGGTTAAACCTGTTGCCCTGCTCATACGGTGAAATATGAACGCCGTTTGCGAGCATTTCGCCGTTTACAATATTGCACCACGAATCCTTAAGGTTGACCTTACCTGCTCTTACGGACTTCACCTCCGTGCCGAAAAGCTCTATTCCCGCCTCGTAAGTGTCGAGAATGAAATAGTCGTGATATGCTTTTTTGTTTTGTGCTGCGAATTTTTGTTCCTTTTGCGCCACGGTATTTCACACTCCTTGAAAATTTTAATAATTACTTACAGCTCGCGCCTGCCCTCAAGCGCTCTTGAAAGGGTTATGTCATCTGCAAACTCAATATCCGCCCCTACGGGGATTCCGTAAGCGAGCCTTGTTACCTTAACATCAAATGGCTTTAAAAGCCTGCCTACATATACGGCGGTTGTGTCACCCTCTATTGTGGGGTTTGTTGCCATTATAACCTCTTTTATATCGCCCTTTGAAACACGCTCGACAAGCGAGTTGAGAGTTAACTGCTCCGGGCCTATACCGTGCATCGGCGAAATTACGCCGTGAAGCACGTGGTAAACGCCGTTGTATTCGTGCATTCGCTCAATTGTCATAACAACTCTCGGGTCTTCAACAACACATATTACAGAGCTGTCGCGTTTGGGGTTTGAGCAAATAGTGCAAAGCTCGTTTTGCGTTAAATTATGGCAAACCGAACAGCGATGTATTTTTGATTGGGCGTTAAGAATTGCATCTGCAAACTCCTTTGCCTCGTCTTTTGGTAAATCAAGCACATAAAATGCCATTCTTTGCGCAGTTTTACTGCCGATTGAAGGTATTTTTCTGAATTGCTCGACGAGCTTTTCAAGTGCATCTATATCGTATGCCATAACTTAAAAGCCCAAGCCCTGCGGAAGTCCGAGTCCGCCGGAGATTTTGCCCATTTCTCTTTCCATTGTTTCGGAGGCTTTTCTTAATGCCTCGTTTGTTGCAGCCATTATCATATCGGCAAGGATTTCGGTATCGTCGGGGTCTACTACCTCCGGCTTAATGTTTACATATGTTACCTCATTTTTGCCGTTTACCTTAATTTCAACGGCACCGCCGCCGGAGGATGCGGAAAATTCCGACTCTTCAACCTCTGCTTGAACACGAGCCATTTCGTTTTGCATATCCTGAAGCTGCTTCATCATATTTGCACGTGAACCTGCTCCTTGATTGGGAATTCTTGCTTTCATATTATTATTCAATCCTTTCGGTTGTTTTATTCACCATCTAAAATAAAATCTATTTTAAGCTTAGTCAGCTTATTGAGAAGTGCGTCAATCGGCTCTGCCGACTCGGCGGCATCCGGCGAAGCGCCCTCTGTATAAAGTGCGGGTCTCAGCTTTTCGCCCGTGGCACGTGCCAAAGCTTCTGTTATGGACTGCACTGCGTATGCCTGCTTAAACATTGAGGCGAATGCTGTGTTTTTGGCTTTTATAAATACCGTGTTTCCGGCTCTGAATGCTTCCGAGCCTAAAAGAAACGGATAAAGCGGCTTGTTGATTATCGAAATTTGATTTAACACGCCCTCCCATTGCGTAAAGGGATATGCCTTGTCAGAGTCGGTGACAACTGCGAGGTCGGCTTCTCTTTTCGTTACAGGCGCTTCGCTCTCAAAAACCGCGCTGTTATGTGGTATTTCTGGGGGTTCCGGTATTGGCGGTTCGTCGTTAAAATCATGCTGTAAAGGTATATCACTTTTCAGCTGCGGCGATTCTTCCACGAATTTTTCGGGTTCATGTTTGGGTTCATTTTCGGGAGCGGAGGGGATTTTTTCCACTTTGGAAGAGCTGTTTGCGGTTGAGGCTTCTGTAGAGGAGGTGGCGGCAATACCGGTTGCCTTTAAATATTTAAGCTGAGCCTCAAGCTCCGACAGGCGCGCCGCAAGAGCGGCATTGTCTGTTGAAAGCTCCGGTGTGCAAAGCCTTACAAGAACCGTTTCAACCTGCGCCCTTTGGTGTGCGCTGTATTTTAAGGAGGAGCTTTCGCGGCACAGTGTTTCCATAATATAAAGAAGAGTGCCGTTTGTCATGGTTTTTGAAAGCTCTTTGTATTTTTCAAGCTCCTCGGGCGTGCAAACTATAAGCTCCTCCGGCTTTTTGAGCGTTTTTGTAAGCATTATGCTTCTGAAATGGTTTATAAGCTCCGACAAAAGACGTTCCATATCGCAGGAGGTGGAGTGAAGCCTGTCTATTACGGCAAGCGCCGCGGCGGCGTTACCGCTGTTTACGGCATCGGAAATTTCAAACAGATACTCTCTGCCCAAAAGCCCGGCACAGGAGCTTACGGTGTTTACCGTTATTTCCGTGTTACCTCCGGCGCATTGGTCGAGAATGGAAAGTGCATCGCGAAGAGCGCCGTCCGCTATGCGCGCAACAAGAAGGGCGGCATCGTCATGAAGGGTTATGTCTTCGTTTTTTGCAACCTCTTTAAGTCTTGCGCAAATATCCTCAACGGGAATTCTTCTGAAGTCAAAGCGCTGACATCTTGAGAGAATGGTTGCGGGAAGCTTTTGAACCTCTGTGGTGGCAAGTATAAAAAGCACGTGCTCCGGCGGCTCCTCAAGCGTTTTCAAAAGTGCGTTAAACGCCCCCTGAGAGAGCATATGAACCTCGTCTATAATATATACTCTGAACCTTGCGGCGGCAGGGGTAAAGTTGGCTTCTTCTCTTAAGTCGCGTATATTGTCAACACCGTTGTTGCTTGCGGCATCTATTTCCGTAACGTCTAAAATTGAGCCGTCATCAATTCCGCGGCAAATTTCACATTCGTTGCAGGGGTTGCCGTTTACGGGGTGAAGGCAGTTCACCGCCTTTGAAAGAATTTTTGCACAGGTCGTTTTACCCGTTCCGCGAGAGCCGGTAAAAAGGTATGCATGCGAAAAGCGTCCGGTTTCAACCTCGTGCATAAGTGTATTTGTAATGTGTGGCTGACCGTAAACATCGCCGAATGTCTGCGGTCTCCATTTTCTGTAAAGCGCTCTGTACATTTTTTCACCTCGTTTATATTTAACGCTATATCAAAACAATTACGCTCAACTCGGTCACACGATGAGCAGGCAGACTGTGTCGCACAGGACGGCCCGCTTAATGCTGCTCGGTTCCCCGCCTGACATGGTTCACGGCGCCCCGTCGCACAGGACCCACTCATCGCATGACCGAATTGAGCGTAAGTCAAATTCGGTATTAACTATTATAATACAAGCTTTCTTAAAAATCAATAGAAAAAGTTAAATTACCCCTCGTATTCGTCCTCATTTTCCCAATTGTGCCAAACCGCTTGGATGTCGTCGTTATCTTCAAACATTTCAAGCATTTTGCTCATATTTTTCATGGTTTCCTCATCCTCAAGGCGAGTGTAGGTTTGGGGAATGTATGCCGCTTCCGCGGAAACGAACTTATAGCCCTTTGCTTCAAGGTCGCCGCTTACGGCACCGAGGTCATTGGGGTCTGTGCGGATTTCGAAAATATCCTCATCATCCGTAAGAAGGTCAACGGCGCCCGCTTCAAGAGCATCCATCATAAGCTGTTCCTCGTCTACGCCTTCTTTTTCTATTACAATAACACCGAAGCGGTCAAACATGAACATAACGCAGCCGCTTGTGCCCATATTTCCGCCGTATTTGTCAAAATAGTGGCGAACATCACCTGCGGTACGGTTTCTGTTGTCGGTAAGCGCCTCGACTACAACAGCTATGCCTGCGGGACCGTAGCCCTCGTAAACTATTTCTTCATAATCGGCTGAGCTTGTGTCGCCCGCGGCTTTTTTGATTATTCTTTCAATATTGTCGTTGGGGACATTGTTAGCCTTTGCCTTTGCAATAACATCCTTAAGCTTTGAGTTACCTGCGGGGTCGGGGCCGCCCTCTTTCACGGCAACGGCAATTTCGCGGCCTATTTTTGTGAAGACCTTTGCTCTTGCGCCGTCGGTTTTTTCTTTTTTACGCTTTATCGTGCTCCATTTTGAATGACCCGACATCTTAATTTCCTCCCGAAAATAATATAATCTGCATTTAACCGATTCATATTAACATAATTTGCGTAATTTGTCAACGGATAAATTTGCCGTGTTTTCAGCCGCGTTTTCAGCTTTGTTTTACCTCAAAAAGGCAGCGCGGGAATTATAAAAAGAAAGACGAAAGCGGAAACTTAATAGTAAATATACTTAAAATAATCAAACGGGCTGTAAAAAAGTGGTTTTTACGGCTTGTTTTTGTGCTTATGTAGCCGTAAAGCAAAAAATTTACGTTAAACTATGGAAAACGGCGGAATAATATGGTATTATAAAAAAGCGGCTGTTAAAAAAAGCTCTCGGCAAATGCCGTGAATTATGATGGGAGTTGAAAATATGTGGTTCAAGGACAGTGTTGAGGTTGCGTTCGGCGGAATTGAAAAAACTTTTGGGGTTTCCTCGGTGTTTTTTGAGTCGGAAATTTTCGGGCATGAAATAAGTGTTAAGTGGTACGGCGTTATTATAGCGTTCGGCTTTATTTTGGCGGCGCTTTTCGGCGGCAGAATAGCCTATACCTGGAAGATTAATCTCGGCAAGATGGTAGATGTTCTTATTTGGGGTACCTTTGGCGGCGTTTTGGGCGCAAGAGCGTATTACGTTTTGTTTGAATGGAGCTATTATAAAGAGCATCTCAGTGAGATTTTTATGATTTGGAAGGGCGGCCTTGCGATTTACGGCGGTATTATAGGCGGAATTTTTGCCGGGTATATAGCCGCAAAAAAGCTTAATATCAATTTTTTGAATTTGCTTGATATGGTCGGTATGAGTCTTTTAATAGGTCAGGGCATAGGCAGATGGGGTAATTACGCCAATCAAGAAGCGTTCGGCACGTTTACAAACGGCAATTTCGGTATGATGAGTGACAAGGTTGTGAGGTACATTTGCCTTCACCCTGAAAAGTTCGGGCTTAACCATGATAATGTTCACGAATACCTTGAAAACAACGAAGTTTTTGTTCATCCAACCTTTTTTTATGAGTCGGTTTCGTGCATTGTCGGCTTTTTTGTGCTTTATTTAATACTTAAAAAGTGCCGTAAATTCAGCGGTCAGATGTTCCTTTTATACGGAATGTGGTACGGCGTTGAAAGAACGGTTGTTGAGGGCTTGAGAACGGACAGTCTTTACATAGGCTCTACGGGCATAAGGGTATCTCAGTTGCTTTCGGCTGTTCTTGTTGCGGTTTGCTTTTTGATTTTCGTTTTCAGGCTTTACTCCGTAAAGAAAACACCGAGGCCTGTTGAAAGTATAGATTATTACGTAAACGAAAACGGCGAAAGGTGCTCCTTCCCGACTAAGGAGGAAAAGAAGAGGGCAAAGGAAGAAAAACGTGCGGCAAAGGCAGCGGAAAAAGAAAGGAAAAAGAAAAATGGCTGAAATTATAAGCGGTAAAGAGCTTTCCGAGGTAATGCGCGGAAAAATACGCGAGCGTGTTGCGGCGCTCGGCGAAAAAGGTGAAAAGGTAGGGCTTGCGGTAATAATCGTAGGTGATGACGGAGCCTCGCAGATTTATGTCAGAAACAAGCACAGGGCTTGCGCCGAGGTGGGAATTGAGTCGTTTCAATATGCCTTGGACGGCAATACAACCCAGGAGGAGTTGTTGGCTCTTATAAAAAAGCTTAATGAGGATGACAGCGTAGACGGTATTCTTTGCCAGCTGCCGCTTCCGAGGCACATCGACGAAAAAACGGTTATAAACGCAATTTCTCCGAAAAAGGACGTTGACGCTTTTCACCCGGTAAACACGGGCAGAATTCTCACGGGAGATTACGGCTTTTTGCCGTGCACACCGGCAGGTGTTGTGGAAATGCTCAAATATAAAAATATTAAAATCGAGGGTAAAAGGTGCGTTATCGTAGGCAGAAGCAATATTGTCGGCAAGCCGCTTGCTTTAATGCTTCTTAAAGAAAACGGTACCGTTACCGTTTGCCACTCAAAAACAGAAAACCTTAAAAAGGAAACACTCGAAGCGGATATTCTTGTAGCCGCCGTGGGAAAGGCGCGCCTTATAACAGCGGATATGGTGAAGGAGGGGGCTGTTGTAATTGACGTGGGCATGAATCGTGATGAAAACGGCAAGCTTTGCGGTGACGTTGATTTTGAAGGCGTTGAAAAGAAGGCATCGTTTATTACACCCGTTCCGGGCGGTGTAGGTCCTATGACAATTACAATGCTTCTTGAAAACACCTTAAGGGCTCACGAGTCAAGGTGAGGCAAATTATACATAAAAATTGCGGAAAATTTGTTGAAATTTAAGCTTTTAAAACGCTCTCGGTTCTCGGCGGATTGCTTGACAACCGAGACTGTTTATATTATAATAACTTTATCTGTATTTTTGAGAATTTCGCAGAAATTATTTGAAGGGATGCGTTATTTTATGACAGCATTTAAAAAGCCGTTTAAAAGCGCTCTTGCAGTTTTGTTGGCGTTAGTCATTACGGCGGCAGTGCCTTTTACCGCTCTTGCGGCAACAGACGGCACCGATGACGGAGCACTCACTCTTACCGAGGAGGAGCTTCTTAACAAAAAAACCGAGGGCGATTTTGAATATATCAAAATCAATGACGATGCGGAGGCTCAGCTCGTGGGCTATACGGGCACGGACACAAAGGTTTCCGTTCCTTCTAAGCTCGGAAGCGTTTCCGTAACATCAATAGGAAAAAGTGCCTTTGCAAACAACGGCACGGTCGAGGTTATTAAGCTTACATCGGCAGTAACGGAGGTTTGTGCCGGTGCGTTTATGAACTGCACCGCGTTAAAAGAGGTTCAAAATGCCGATTCTCTTACGAGCATAGGCGCCTCGGCGTTTGAAGGCTGTACCTCATTAACCGAATACAAGGTTCCCGATTCCGTAACAGCGGTTCCCGAGAGATGCTTCTTCGGCTGTACGGCTCTTGCGGAGGTTACACCCCACAAAAACCTTAAAAATGTAGCTAAGGATGCCTTTGTTGATACCGCTTGGGAAAAAGATGCTCCCGAAGGTGCGCTTAACCTCGGCAGAGTTCTTTACTCATATAAGGGCGATGTTACAAGCCTTAACGTAGGCGAGGGCATTGAAATTATAGAAGAAGCCGTATTTATAGGTAATACGGAAATCAAAACGGTTACCTTCGGCGAGGACGTTGAAGAAATAAGCGCATTTGCCTTCCAAAACTGCACCGGTCTTGAGTCTGTTATATGCGGCAGTGCCGTTTCGCTTATAGATGCGGGTGCATTTAAGGGTTGCTCATCTCTTAAGGAAATTGACCTTTCGGAGTGCACGGTTGCCGCCATCGGCTACGAGGCATTTGAGGGCTGTTCCTCGCTTACGGGCGTTAAGCTCAGCGAAACTCTCACAGACATTGAGGACAGAGCCTTTGCAGGTACGGCTATTGAAGCAATTGAGTTCGGAAAAAACGTTAAGGAGCTCGGCTCCAATGTTTTTGCCGATGTTGAAACTCTTAAAGAGTACTCGGTTGTTGAAAAAAACAAAAACTTTTCATCTGCCGACGGAGTTCTTTATAACAAAAAGGGTAAGGCGTTGGTTGCTTTCCCGGCGGCTAAAACAGGCTCGTTTACTCTTCCCGAAAAGGTTGAGGAAATCAAAAACGGTGCATTCAGATGCTCCGATATAGAGTCGATTGTTTTCCCCGAAAATACCGCGCTTAAAACAGTTGGGGCATATGCCTTTGAAAATTCCAAAATAACGGCGGTTGCGCTTCCCGAAACCGTTACAACGGTAAACAACAGCGCATTTAAAAATGCCACGGAGCTTAAAGAGGTTAAGCTCGGCTCTTCCGTTACATATATCGGTGCTTCGGCGTTTGAGGGCTGTTCCTCGCTTTCCGAAATAACTCTTCCCGATACGCTTCGCGACATTGCCGCAAATGCATTTAAAAATGCGGGTCTTGAGAGCGTAAACACGGGCAACGGTGTTGTAAGAATTGATACTTGTGCATTTTACGGTAATGAAAAGCTTACCGCTCTCACAATAGGCGAGAGCGTTGAAAAGCTCGGCGATGAAGCCTTTGCATATTGCACGGCTCTTTCGAGTGTAGTTCTTCCCGCTTCACTTGAAAATCTTACGGCTTCCGCATTTTCGGGCTGCACTTCTCTTAAGGAAATTACTGTTTCCGAAGATAACGCTTCGTTTAAAAATATAGGCTCGGCTGTTTACAGCGCGGACTCGACAAGCCTTGTAATACTTCCCGTTACCTCTTCGGCTTCAATTGCCGTTGCAGACGGTACGGTGAGAATTTTAAGCGGTGCGTTTGACCTTGTTCCCGCTGTTTCGACAATTACCTTCCCGGGAACTCTTCAAAATATTGAGGGCTGTGCGCTTGACTGTACGGCTTGGTTTAAAAACAATGCTGCAGGTGCTGTTTATGCCGGTAAGGTTCTTTACAAGGCTGTAGGCAATATGGCGGTTCTTGCAATTGCCGACGGTACGACGGCTGTCGCCGACAATGCCGTTAACAATGAGACCGTTACGGCGGTTGTTTTCCCGTCATCGCTTAAGCATATAGGTGCGGAGAGCTTTAAGGGCTCTGCTTTAACGAGTGTTACGGTTCCCGCTTCCGTGGCTTCCGTAGGTGACGAGGCGTTTGCGAATATTTCAACCCTTAAAAATGTGACCTTTGCCGAAGGCTCCGAGCTTACCGCATTGGGGAACGGTGCTTTTGAAAATTGTACCGCTCTTGAAGAATTCGAGCTTCCCGCAGGTGTTACAGCTGTTTCTACGGATCTTTTTGCCGGCGACAGTGCTCTTAAGAGCGTTACACTCGGCAATGCGGAGGAAATCGGAAAATACGCCTTCAGCGGATGCTCGGCACTTTCGTCGCTCACTCTTCCGAAAACTCTTAAGACTGTTGATCCCCTGAGCTTTTTGGGCTGTGTAAGCCTTGAGAAAATTGAGGTTGAGGATGGCAATGAGCTTTATAAATCGGCTGACGGCGCGGTTATTGCTGCCGATGAAAACGGCGAGTGGAATAAGCTTGTGCTTTATCCGCAGGGTAAAGACGGCGATTATGCTGTTCCCGAGGGAATTACGGAAATAGGCGACAGAGCATTTTACGATTGCGACGGACTTACCTCCGTTACCTTTGCCGACGGTCTTAAAAAGATTGGCGATGAGGCATTTTTCGATTGCGATGTGTTAAGAACCGTTAATATTCCCGAAAGTGCAAGAAATATCGGCGAATACGCCTTCGGTTCTTGCAATGAGCTTCGCGAGTTTGTTGTAAATTCAAACCTTACTTCTTATGCGGATAACGCATTTGACGGTTGCTTCTATTTTAATTACGATGCTGTTACAATAAATGTTCCGGACAACTCCGGCTCAATACTCGGCATTGTTGTGGGCGTTCTTGTAATAATCGCTCTTGTTTGGTTCTTGGTTTACAAGAAAAAAGAGAAAAAGCTTGAAAAGGAAAGACTTGAAAAGCTTGAAAAGAAAAACGCCGTAAAATAAAACTTAAAAGTCAGCTTATTAAAAGCGCCGACGGCTTTCGATTGAGAAGCCGTCGGCGTAATGATTTTATTTGAGGAGAAAAACGGGATTGAAAAACCGATATTTGTTAGAAAGCTCCAATTAATAATCCATAACTCTTAAAACGAATTCCGAATTAATGGGAAGCTCTTTTATTGCGGCGCGTGCTTCCTTTTCGCGCATGGGCGGCGTAACAAATGCAATTTCGTTTTTTGACTCGCCTTCGCGGTGAAGCACAGAAGGGTTTTCGAAAACAGCATTAACCGCATTGAACGCTTTAACATAATCATCACATTGGGCGCGTACATAAAGCGAGCTTGTTTGCATAAGCGGATTCATAACATAATTTTCTTCCGCAGGCTCCCAGCCGAAAAGCCTTCTTTTTGTATTGTGACGTGCGCAGTCGATAATATCCGCAACAACGGCACTTGCCGTCGGGAACTTGCCGGCGCCTCTGCCGTAAAATACAACATCGCCTATGGCATCTCCGCGAACGAGTATTGCGTTGAAAACGTCATCCACAGTGGAAAGCTGAGTATGGTTTGCAACAAGGCACGGGCCTACGGTGGCGGTGATTTTGTCATCGGAATACTTTTTAGCTCTGCCTATAAGCTTTATAACATAGCCGTGCCCTGCGGCGTATTCGATGTCGCACGGGAGAATGTTTGTGATTCCCTCGGTTTCAACGGAGTCGGGAAAAACGTGCTTTCCGAAGCAAAGAGAAGCCAATATGCAAATTTTTCTGGCGGTGTCAAAGCCCAAAATATCCGCAGAAGGGTCACGCTCAGCGTAGCCGTTTGCCTGGGCAAGCTTTAAAGCATCGTCAAAGCTCATATTTTCATCTATCATCTTTTTGAGAATGAAGTTTGTTGTGCCGTTGAGAATTCCTGCTATTTCATCTATTTCGTTTGCGGCAAGGCATTGGCTTATTGGGCGGATTATCGGGATGCCGCCGCCGACGCTTGCTTCAAAAAGAAAATTGACATTGTTCTTTTCGGCAAGATTTAAAAGCTCGCTTCCCTTAGAGGCTACAAGCTCCTTGTTCGAGGAAACAACATTCTTGCCTGCTTCAAGGCATTGTGAAACAAACTCAAAAGCAGGATGAAGACCGCCCATGGTCTCAACAACAATGCCGATGGAGGGGTCGGTTAATATATCGTTAAAATCCGTTGTGAAAAGCGGAGCGAGCGTGTGAGAGGAAAAATCGCGTATATCGAGAATCTTTTTAAGCTCAAGTGTTTCCTGTCCGCTTTTTCTTACAATATTTTTTTTGTTTTTTAAAAACAGCTCGGCAACGCCGGAGCCTACGGTGCCGAAGCCCATAATAGCTATTTGCATATGGCATCCTCCGTTATTTTGTATAATATTGCAATATCATACCACACTTTTTCGTAATAATAAAGAGGTTTTTTGTATTTTTTTGCTCTGTTTTGTAATTTTTTTGTAATCTTCCTTAAAATCAAAGCACAAATTCCTAAGATTTTGTAAAATGTTGAAAGGTCTATTGTAAAATTAAAAAAAATGGTATATTATATAATGGAAAAGGTGGATTCCTTTAAGGATGTTTATAGGAGGCTTTGTATGGTAGGTAAAATTGAAAGCAGAAGGGCATTTTTGATTAACTTTTTGTATTTCGGCGTAATAGTCGGTCTTTATTACTTCATTGTAAAATACGCACTTGGATATATATTCCCGTTTCTTTTTGCTGCGGCGCTTGCGGTTTTTCTTCAAAAGCCGATTAATAAGCTCAAAGAGCTTATGCATATTAAGTCGCACGGGCCTATTTCGTTTGTAATGGTGCTTCTTATTGTTGTTATAATTGTTTCGCTTTTGTGCGTTGCCGGCTTTTTGATATATTATGAGCTTCGTGACTTCTTTGTCTTTCTTTTCGGGCAGTTTTCTTCTCTTAATGAAATGTTTGAGACTATTGAAAAGCTTGCGGTGGATGTTGTTGCCAAGCTTCCCACTGCAATTCAAGACAGTGCCACGACTCTTGTAAACAAGGTGTTTGACAAGGTGGATGCGTTCGGAACGGGCGAAGGCAGCTTTGATTTTTCGATGCTCTCCGCTCCTTTGAGCGGCGCGTGGAGCGTTATCAAGGGAATGCCCTCGGCGGTTATAGCATTTTTGGTTACGATTATTTCATGTTTCTTTATGACTGCCGATTACGAAGGTGTAAGCGCTCTTATATTAAGTATGATTCCCGAGAAAAAAAGAGCAAAGGCTGTTTCGGCAAAGCATACAATGACCTACGGTGTCGGAAAAATGATTAGGGCGTATGCAACGATAATGCTCATTACCTTCGGTGAGATGTTTTTGGGCTTGTATTTTATGAAGCTTATCGGTGTTTACACGGGCGGCTATATTGCGATTATAGCGTTTGTTACGTGTGTTGTTGATATTGTTCCCGTTTTCGGCACCGGCACGGTTGTTATTCCGTGGGCGCTTTACAATCTTTTCTTCGGCAGCCCAAAGCTCGGTGTGGGACTTTTGATTCTTTATGCGGTTATAACGGTTATAAGGCAAATTGTTGAGCCTAAGCTTGTTGCAAATCAGGCGGGGCTTCCGGCTATTGTTACAATTATGGCGATGTTTGTGGGCACTAAGCTTTTCGGAACATTCGGAATTCTTATTTTACCGTTTACTGTTATCATTTTAAAGTTTATGTACGATGAAGGCATTTTCGGCGCGAAGGCTGCCGAAAAAGAAGCGGCAGTAAGTGAATGCAGCACAGAAAAGCTTGAAGTCGAAGGGGAGGCGGAATAAATGACGGATCTTCATTCACACACGCTTTGGCATTTGGATGATGGCTCCGACAGTTTTCAAACGAGTGTTGAAATGTGTCGCAGAGCAAGTGAAACCGGTACGGATACACTCTTTTTAACGCCGCACATTGTTTATTGGAACGTTGCCGAGGAGCTTTACGATAGGAGAAATTACAAAACAGCACAGCTTCGTGAGGTTTTAGCCGATGAGGAAATCAAGCTTAATCTTGAAACAGGCTTTGAAATCCTTTGCGATGACGATATTTTCGGAATAAAATATTTAAAGCCTTATACGCTTGCAAATTCGGATTACCTTTTAATCGAATTCGATTTTTATAAAACCGCCGTGGAGGATGTTCTTTCGTGGTGCGATTACATAATGTCGCAGGGGCTTGTGCCGATTATTGCGCACCCCGAGAGATATGGCTTTGTCATTGACGATATTTCGTCGCTTGAAAGGCTTACCGAAAAGGGCGTGCTTTTGCAAATGAACGGAGCTTCACCCTTGGGAGTGTTTGGCGATGAGGAGGAAAGAGTTGCACTTAAAATGCTTAAAAGCGGCTATGTTGATTTTATAGGCAGTGATGCTCACAGTGACAGGCGCAGAAATACGGCACTCGGTGAAATGGTCTTAAGATATCCGGAGAGCATTTCAAGTGAGTTGATTGACAGAGCTTTGAATGTGAACCCCGAGCTTCTTGTGAGAAACGAAAAAATAAGACCTAAGAGAATTAAGCCTGTTTCGCTTGTATGAGCTTTTCATTAATATTTCTTAATAAAAGTTGATTTAATTTCTTTTTAAGAATTAAAAAAACGCTGTTATGTGTTACTATACAAGCGAATATAAAGGTGAAGGGAGGCAATTTTATGTTACAGTCTGTATGGCAGCTTCTTATGAACTTCGGTGTTGACGTTGATAAGATTGCAGAGTCATTGAAAGAGCTTATTTGGCTTGATCCCGATACAAATGAGTATGTAGGCGAGCTTGCGGCTCTTATTGATGTTCCGGTAGTAGGTGACCTTCTTAAGGCTCTCGTTACTATCATTCCCGACGTTCAGATTAACTGATTTTGTCGGAGTAATAAGGTCGGGGGAGTGTTTTCGCATTCCCCTTTATGAAAATTTTCGGTTTTATAGCTTAGATAAGGGTCTTAAAACCTTAATATATAAAAGAATTATTAAAATTCTTAAGATTTCTTAAAAAAATCTTCTTTTATTTCTAAAAAAGAATTATAATAACAATGAAGTGTGTTATTATACCCTTAGTTTAGAAATGAAGGGAGGTCATATACATGTTACAGTCTCTTTGGGAGTTACTTGGAAATTTCGGTGTAGATCTTGACGAGATCGCACAGTCTTTAGCTTCTGTTATCGCTCCTGTTGTTGATCCGGATACCGGTGATATTATCGGTTACGCGGGCAGCCTTGCTCCGTTGGTAGAGGTTCCCGTAATCGGCGATGTTATCAAGAGCTTGGCTGATCTTGTTGCCGAAAACATGCCCGGAATCGAATAATTCGGTTTTCAGCGTGTAAATTATTGCAATGGTTTTCACCGAAGGGAATGTGGTTTTCACATTCCCTTTTTCCTTTATCTTTTTCCCTTGGCTATAATACATATTATATGAACCTTTAATACGGCGTAAAGCTTATATTTGGGGGATTTGTCCGTGAATGACGAAAATAATAAGAACAATTTAAATATAAACGATGAGGCACCGCTTACAGGTGAAGAGAAGTTGTCTGTACAGTCGAAAGTAACCGAGGATTCTGTCGATAAAAACGAGAGTACCTTTGAAGACTTAAAGGAAAACGGTAATGAAGGCGAAAAGGAGTCCTTGAAAAGCGAGGTGCAGACGCCTGCAGCACCTTCCGTACCTGCATTTAAGAATGGTAACGAAAATCAGAAAAAAAAGATGGCGGCTGTAGTTATTGCCGCTTGTGTTATAGGCGTTATTGTTACGGTAGTGGGTATTGTAAGCATTGTAAACCTTATAACGATGAAGCCGGACGCGGGAAAGGTCGATTTGAGCACTACATCGCCCGTTTCTCAGGACAGCTCTTACAATGCATATGTGTCGGAAAGCGTTACACAAAGCGATGAGTCCGAAACGTTAAGTGATACAGATATCGTGAGTGTGTACGTTCCCGGTACGACGAAAAAAACGCAAAGCTCAACCGCAAGGAATGACGGCGAGAGTACAACGGCTGTTCAGCAAACAATCGAGGGCTTGCCACCGCTTGAGAAAACAGGTGATAATATTCTTTCGGATAGACCGGATAATGAATTTATTGTGCTTGTTTCGGAAAAGTATAACGTAGATCCGGAAAGGCTTGTTGCGATTTATGCCGTTCCCGATAACGGTACAAACTTTGTTCTCGAATTCAGCGGTAAAAGAGACTCCTCGGGCGAGATTATAAAAAGCCCCGATACTTTAAAAAAGATTCACCAAATAGACAAGGAGCGTAACGTTACTACCGCTACCGGCTCTATTTCCGGTAATGTGGGCGTAAGCTATGCAGAGGGTAAGCTTGTTTTTTACCTTGTGACTAATGTTGTTATGCCGCAATACCCCGATTATTTTACCGGAGTTCAAGATAATAAATAATTAAAATGCGGCAGATTTTTTTAATGGAATTTTGTATGGGAATATTCACCAAAAAAAGCACCAAAAAAACCTCTAAAATTTCTTAAAAAATGACGAAAAAACGCTTGCATTATTGAAAGATATGTGGTAATATGATAGGGCGCGTGAAGGGCGTGTCCCTATTTTATTATGCCCTTTTTGCGTTGATATGCGATGATGCGGGAGGTGGCTGCCCTTTTTGAGGCAGGGAATTTCCGTGGAGTATGTCCGATTTAAAACCGGGCGATCAATACCTGTTACATTACCGTGCGCCGTACTTAACTCCGGCTTCGGCGATGTCAGGAACGCAGTTTTATCCCGGAAGTTTATTCCGGTTTTTGAACGGATTAAGCGAACAACCCGGGGGAGTTGTTAAAAGTTGCGTATGCCCGCCAAAATTTTTAGGAGGCGTTTTTAATGGCAGTTAAGGAAAAAATCAGGATCAGACTTAAGGGTTATGATCACAACCTCGTAGACAAGGCAGCAGAAAAGATTGTTGAAACGGCACGCCGCACAGGCGCTCAGGTTTCGGGTCCCATTCCGCTCCCCACTGAGAAAGAGGTAGTTACAATTCTTCGTGCAGTTCACAAGTATAAAGATTCTCGTGAGCAGTTCGAACAGCACACCCACAAGAGACTCATTGACATCTTAAGACCGTCAAATAAAACAGTTGATGCTCTTACGAATCTTGAGCTTCCCGCAGGCGTTGATTTTGAAATCAAGCTTTAATCCGATAAAAGCTCGATTTTAAATATACCTATTATATATAGGTGATGCAGGTCATGTTGGGGCAACCCAACCAATAATCTGACAGGAGGAATAACAATGAAAAAAGGTCTTATCGGAAAGAAAATCGGCATGACCCAAATCTTTGACGAGAGCGGAAAGATGATTCCCGTTACCGTTATTGAAGCAGGTCCGTGCGCGGTCGTTATGAAAAAGACGATCGAAAACGACGGCTACGAGGCTGTTCAGGTTGGCTATGGCGATGTTAAGGTTAAAAAGGTTAACAAGCCTATGAAGGGTCACTTTGACAAGTCCGGTGTAGCTCCCAAGAAGGTGCTTAAGGAGTTTAAGCTCGCCGATGCATCTTCAGTTAATGTAGGCGACATTCTCAAGGCTGACCTCTTTGCCGCAGGCGACATGGTTGATGTTTGCGGTACAAGCAAGGGTAAAGGCACCGCAGGTACCATCAAGAGATGGAACTTTGCAAGACTCAGAGAGTCTCACGGTACCGGTCCTGTTGGCAGACACGGCGGTTCTTTGGGCGCATGTTCAACTCCTTCCCGTGTTTACAAGGGTAAGAAGATGGCAGGTCACCTCGGAACTGAGCGCGTTACCGTGCAGAATCTCAGCGTAGTGAAGGTCGACAGTGAGAACAATCTCATTGCCATTAAGGGTTCGGTTCCCGGACCTAAGGGCGGCATTGTTGTCATAGCCGATGCAGTTAAGAAAGCGTAAGGAAGGAGAGTGTAACAGATGAGTAGTTTAGCAGTACTTGATATGGCAGGCAAAAAGGTTTCCGATATTGAGCTTAGCGATTCCGTTTTCGGTATTGAGCCCAATATGTCGGCAATGCACCTTCTTGTTGTAAGCTATTTGGCAAACCAGCGTCAGGGCACTCAGTCCACACGCACTCGTTCAGAGGTTAGCGGCGGCGGCAAAAAGCCGTGGAGACAGAAGGGTACAGGCCGTGCAAGACAGGGTTCTACCCGCGCTCCTCAATGGTATCACGGCGGTATAGCTCTCGGCCCGAAGCCCAGAACATACGGCTTTGATGTTAACAAAAAAGTCAGAAGACTCGCTATGAAGTCAGCCTTCTCTTCAAAGGTTGCCGCAGGCGAAATGACTGTTGTTGACTCCATTAAGCTTGATGCCATCAAAACAGCCGATATGGTTAAAATGCTCAGCGCTGTAGGCGCTAAGAAAAAGGTTCTCGTAGTTCTCCCTGAGAAGGACGAGGTTATTTACAAGAGTGTTCGCAACATTGAGGGCGCAAAGGTTTCTTTGGTTAACACCCTTAACGTATACGACATTCTCAACTGCGACAGCTTTATAGTTGCAAAAGATGCAGTTGCAAAAATCGAGGAGGTATATGCATAATGAAATCAGCTCAGGACATTATCATTAAGCCTATCATCACAGAGGAATCTATGATGGGGCTTGCCTCAAAAAAATACACCTTTAAGGTTGCTTCCGATGCCAATAAGATTGAAATAGCAAAGGCTGTTGAAGAGCTTTTCGGCGTTAAGGTTGCAAAGGTTAACACAGTAAGCGTAAACGGCAAATTCAGAAGATACGGTGCTCACGAGGGCTACACGGCTTCTTGGAAAAAAGCCATTGTTACTCTTACAGAGGATTCAAAAACAATCGAGTTCTTTGACGGCTTGATGTAATCTGAAAAACTTATAATTATACCCAATGGTATAGTATGGAGTTGACATTCTCCGCAAAGCCATTATAGGAGTGTGAATAAAATGTCTATTAAAGTTTATAACGCGACAACAAACGCAAGACGTAATATGTCGGTTACAGATTACTCCGATCTTTCAAAGGTTTCTCCCGAAAAGAGTCTTTTAAAGCCTCTTAAGAAAAATTCCGGCCGTAACAGCTACGGCAGAATTACAGTTCGCCATCGCGGCGGCGGAAACCGCAGAAAATACAGAGTAATCGATTTCAAGAGAAATAAGTTTGACGTTAGCGCAACTGTTAAGACTCTTGAATACGATCCCAACCGCTCGGCTCACATTGCTCTTATTGAGTATGCCGACGGCGTAAAGAGCTATATACTTGCTCCCGTTGGCCTTAAGGTCGGCGACAAGGTAGAGGCAGGCCCCAATGCCGACATTAAGCCCGGCAACGCGCTTCCTCTTACAAATATCCCCGTAGGTACCTTCATTCACAACGTTGAGCTTTATCCCGGTAAGGGCGGTCAGCTTGCAAGAGCAGCCGGTAATGCCGCTCAGCTTATGGCTAAGGAAGGCGTTTACGCTCTCCTCAGACTTCCCTCGGGCGAGCTTCGTAACGTTCCCGTTGAGTGCATGGCTACGGTAGGTCAGGTTGGTAACCTTGACCACGAAAACGTTAAAATCGGTAAAGCCGGTCGTACACGTCATCTCGGCATCAGACCTACGGTTCGCGGTTCTGTAATGAACCCGAATGACCACCCGCACGGCGGCGGCGAGGGCAAATCGCCCATCGGTCGTCCCGGTCCTGTTACTCCGTGGGGCAAGCCCGCACTCGGTTACAAGACCCGTGCAAAGAAGAACCGTTCAGACAAGCTTATTGTTAAGCGTCGTAACGGTAAATAAGCCGGAAAGGAGCAGAATTTATGAGCAGAAGTATTAAAAAAGGACCTTTTGTGCAGCCTAAGCTTCTCGCAAGAGTTCAGGCTATGAACGAAAAGGGCGAAAAGATTGTTCTTAAGACCTGGAGCAGAAGCTCAACAATCTTCCCGGACTTTGTCGGTCACACATTCGCTGTCCATGACGGCCGTAAGCATGTTCCGGTATATGTTACCGAGGATATGGTAGGTCACAAGCTCGGCGAGTTTGCCCCGACAAGAACCTTTAGAGGTCACGCCGGCAGCAAAACCACAAATAACGGTAAATAATCAGTCGAAAGGAGTGTGTAACAATGCAGGCAACAGCAAAGGTTACCTATATTAGAATAGCGCCTCGTAAGGTTCAGATTGTTCTTGACCTTATCCGCAATAAGCCTACAGATGAAGCAATGGCAATTCTCAAGCACACACCGAAGGCTGCTTGTGAGCCGCTTGAGAAGCTTCTCAAATCCGCAATTGCAAATGCGGAAAACAAAAATATGGATGTTACAAGACTTTATATAAGTGAGTGCAGCGTATCACAGGGTCCCACTCTGAAGAGAATCAGACCCAGAGCACGCGGAAGCGCTAACCGCATAAATAAGAAGACATCTCACATCAACCTTGTACTCAAGGAAGCAGAATAAGCGAGAGGAGGAAATTATTAATGGGCCAGAAAATTAATCCTACAGGTTTAAGAATAGGCGTTATCAAGGATTGGGAATCTCGCTGGTATGCTAAGAAGGGTGAATTCGGCGACAACCTTGTTGAAGACAACAAGATTCGTGAATTTCTTCTTGAGCTCCTTGCTCCGGCAGGCGTTCCCAAGGTTGAAATTGAGCGTGACCCCAAGAGAGTTCGCATCAATATTCACTGTGCAAAGCCCGGCATCGTAATCGGTCGCGGCGGCGCAGAAATTGAAAAGCTTAAAGAAAAAGTTAAAAAGATGATCTCCGATGATACTAAGGATGTTTACATCAACATCACCGAGATCAAGCAGCCTGACCTCAATGCTCAGCTCGTTGCCGAGGGTATCGCAGCTCAGCTTGAAAAGCGTGTTTCTTTCCGTCGTGCACTTAAGCAGTCTATCGGCAGAACAATGAAGTCAGGTGCCAAGGGTATTAAAACACAGGTATCCGGTAGATTGGGCGGCGCAGAAATTGCCCGTACCGAGCAGTACCATGAAGGAACTATCCCGCTTCAGACAATCCGCGCTGATATTGACTACGGCTTTGCAGAGGCAAAAACAACCTACGGTCGTATAGGCGTTAAGGTTTGGATTTACAAGGGCGAGGTTCTTCATGAGTCACGCAGAGTTAAAAGGGAAGGAGGAGCCAAGTAATGTTATTACCCAAAAGAGTTAAATACCGTCGTGTTCAGAGAGGCCGTCTTAAGGGCGCTGCTCACAGAGGCACTGAGGTTAACTACGGTGATTTCGGTCTTCAGGCTCTCGAACCCGCATGGATAACCTCAAACCAAATTGAGGCAGCCCGTATTGCTATGACAAGATATATCAAGCGTGGCGGTCAGGTTTGGATTAAAATCTTCCCGGATAAGCCGATTACACAAAAACCGGCTGAAACCCGAATGGGTTCCGGTAAAGGTTCGCCCGAGTATTGGGTAGCCGTCGTAAAGCCCGGCAGAATTATGTTCGAGATCGGCGGCGTAAGCGAGGAGCTTGCTCGCGAGGCTATGCGTCTTGCAGCTAACAAGCTTCCGATTAAGTGCAAATTTGTTTGCAAGGCAGAACAGGATGGTGACAAGCAATGAAAGCAAGTGAATTAAGAAAGCTCTCTCAGGCAGAGTTGGATGCTAAACTCCTTGAACTGAAGAAAGAACTCTTTAACCTGCGTTTCCAGCAAGCCATCAATCAGCTTGATAACCCGATGAGAATAAGTGCCGTTAAGAAGGACATTGCAAGAGTAATGACAGTTATACGCGATGTTCAGCTTCACGGTCAGAATTCTTGAAGTACGGAGGGCAAATTAAATGAGTGATAGAAATTTAAGAAAGACCCGTGTCGGTATCGTTACAAGCGATAAGATGGATAAGACTGTTGTCGTATCCGTTAAGGACAGGGTACAGCATCCGCTTTATAAAAAGATTGTCAATCGCACAATTAAGTTTAAGGCTCATGACGAGAATAACGAGTGCGGAATTGGCGACCGTGTTATGATTATGGAAACACGTCCTCTTTCCAAGGATAAGAGATGGCGTGTAGCAGAAATAATTGAGAAGGCTAAATAATTTAGCCGGCAGAAGGAGGCAGACACTGTGATACAGCAGCAGAGTTACCTCAAGGTAGCCGACAACACGGGCGCAAAAGAAATTATGTGCATCCGCGTTTTGGGCGGTTCCGGCAAGAGGTATGCCAACATTGGTGATGTTATAGTAGCAAGCGTTAAGAAAGCATCACCCGGTGGCGTTGTTAAAAAAGGTGATGTAGTTAAGGCTGTCGTTGTTCGTACAGTTAGCGGTGTTCGCCGTGAAGACGGCACTTACATCCGCTTCGATGAAAACGCAGCGGTTATCATCAAAGAAGATAAAAATCCGAAGGGTACCCGTATATTCGGGCCTGTAGCAAGAGAGCTTCGTGAGAAGGATTATCTTAAGATTCTCTCTCTTGCACCGGAAGTACTTTAATGGGAGGTTCCGACAATGAGTAATAAAGTTCACGTCAAGTCAGGCGACGAAGTTATTGTCATTCAGGGCAAGGACCGCGGCAAAAAAGGCAAGGTACTTCAGGTATCTCCCTCAGAAGGTAAGGTTATTGTTGAAGGCATCAACATCGTTTCCAAGCACGTAAAGCCCCGTCAGATGGGCGAGCCCGGCGGAATTCTTAAAGCCGAGAGTGCACTTTATGCAGATAAGGTTCAGCTTATTTGCCCCAAGTGCGGCAAGGCTACAAGAGTCGGTCACGCTTTTGACGATAAGGGTAACAAAGTAAGAGTTTGCAAAAAATGCAACGCTCAATTTTAAGGGAGGTATAACGAATGGCAGCAAGACTTAAAGAGTTTTACAAGTCTGAGGTTGCTCCTCAGCTTATGAAAAAGTTCGGCTACAAGAGCGTTATGCAAATCCCGAAGCTTGATAAAATCGTTATTAACGTTACATCAGGCGAGATTCGCGATAATTCAAAGGCTCTTGAAGCTATTATCAGTGATATTAAGCAAATCACCGGTCAGACTCCCGTAGTTTGCAAGGCAAAAAAATCAGTTGCCAACTTCAAGCTTCGTGAGGGTATGGACATCGGCGCAAAGGTTACTCTTCGCGGTGACCGTATGTATGAATTCCTTGACAGATTTTTCAATCTTGCTCTTCCCCGTGTAAGAGACTTCCGCGGTATTAACCCGAACTCCTTTGACGGTAGAGGTAACTATTCAATAGGTATCAAGGAACAGCTTATATTCCCTGAAATCGAGTACGACAAAATCGACAAGGTTCGCGGTATGGATATCAGCTTTATCACAACCGCAGCCACAGACGAAGAAGGCCGCGAGTTACTTTCACTCCTCGGCGCTCCGTTTGCAAGATAAGGAGGGTCATCGTGGCTAAAACATCTATGAAAGTAAAGCAGGCGAGACCTGCAAAATATTCAACAAGACAGCATAACAGATGCAAAATCTGTGGTAGACCGCACGCCTACCTTCGTAAATACGGTGTATGCCGTATATGCTTCAGGGAGTTGGCTCATGCCGGGCAGATTCCGGGCGTTAAGAAGGCAAGCTGGTAAGGCAATTGCAAAAGGAGGAAATACGTTATGCAGATTACCGATTCAATTGCTGATATGCTTACAAGAATCCGTAACGCTAACTCAGCTAAGCACGATACAGTGCAAATCCCCGCATCTAACATCAAGAAGGCAATTGCTCAGATTCTTGTTGATGAGGGTTATGTAAAGAGCTTCAAGTTAATCGAGGACGGCAAGCAGGGTGTTATTGAGATTGCTCTCAAATACGGTCCCAACAAGTCTCAGGTTATAACGGGGCTTCGCAGAGTTTCCAAGCCCGGACTCCGCATTTATTCAAATTGTGAGGATATGCCCAGAGTACAAAACGGTCTCGGCACGGTTATCCTTTCAACTTCAAAGGGCATTATGACAGATAAGGACGCTCGCAAAGCCAATGTCGGCGGCGAAGTTCTTGCATACATCTGGTAAGGAGGTACAGTAAATGTCACGTATAGGCAGAATGCCGATTGCCGTTCCGGCAGGCGTTGATGTCAAGATTGACGGCAGCACTGTTACCGTTAAGGGCCCCAAGGGCACTCTTACCAGAACAGTCAGCAGCAGCTTAACAGTCGCTCTTGACAATGGCGTGATTACAGTTTCACGTCCCGACGATTCAAAGGAGAATCGTTCTCTTCACGGTCTTACCCGTACACTTATTGCCAATATGGTTCACGGTGTAAGCGAAGGCTTCTCAAAGGAGCTTGAAATTAACGGTATCGGTTACCGTGCCGCTAAGCAGGGTAAGGACCTTGTTATGAACATCGGCTTTTCACATCAGGTTGTTGTTCCCGAGGTTGACGGCATCACTATTGATGTTCCCTCACCCAATAAGGTTGTTATTTCCGGTCCCGACAAGCAAAAGGTTGGTCAGTTTGCTTCCGAAGTTAGGGGCAAGAGACCTCCCGAGCCTTACAAGGGTAAAGGCATCAAGTATGTTGATGAAGTTATCCGCCGTAAGGAAGGCAAGGCCGGTAAGGGCGGCAAGTAATCCCTGAATTCGATAAAGAGGTGAAGAAATAATGGTACAAAGACCGAACACTAATAAAGCAAGGGTTCAGCGTCATAAAAGAGTCCGCGGCAAAATCAGCGGTACTGCAGAATGCCCCAGACTCAATGTATTCCGTTCTCTTCAGCATATTTATGCTCAGTTGATTGACGATGTTAACGGTGTTACACTCGTTTCTGCTTCAACTGTTGAGAAAGATTTCAAGGATTACGGCGGAAACAAGGACGCAGCCTTTACAGTAGGTAAGTTATTGGCAGAACGCGCAGCAGAAAAGAACATTAAAGATGTTGTTTTCGATCGCGGCGGTTACATCTATCACGGCCGTGTAGCGAGCTTGGCCGAAGGCGCCCGTGAGGGCGGCCTCAACTTCTAAGAAAGGGAGGAATTACTTTGGCTAAATTTGATGCTGCTCAGAAGGATTCTGAGTTTCAGGAGAGAGTAGTCGCTATAAACCGTGTTTCCAAGACGGTTAAGGGCGGCAGAATTATGAAGTTCTCGGCTCTCGTTGTTGTAGGCGACGGTAACGGCACTGTTGGCTTCGGCTTAGGTAAATCAAACGAAGTTCCGGATGCTATCCGTAAAGGTCTCGAAGATGCTAAGAAAAATCTCGTTAAGGTTTCCCTTAAGGGTACAACCATTCCTCACGAGGTAATCGGTAAATTCGGCGCAGGCGTTGTTCTTCTTAAGCCCGCCGCACCCGGTACCGGTGTTATCGCAGGCGGTCCTGTTCGTGCTGTTGTTGAAACAGTCGGCATTAAGGACATTCGTGCAAAGGCTCTTCGCTCCAATAACCCCTGCAACGTAGTAAGAGCTACAATGGACGGACTCAAACAGCTTCGTAATGTTGAAGAGGTTGCTAATATTCGCAGCAAGTCCGTTAAGCATTTTAAAGATTAAGGAGGGCGGTCAATATGGCAAACATCAATGTTAAGCTCGTTAAGAGCCTCATAGGTTGCAAAAAGGATCAGATTGCTACCGCCTATGCATTAGGCCTTCATAAAATTGGGGATGTTTCGTCTCAACCCGATAACCCCCAGACGAAGGGCAAAATCAACAAGATTTCTCATCTTGTTGAGGTAACAGAAGAATAAGCAAGGAGGTGCAAAATATGAAGCTTCACGAGCTTTCACCCGCAGAGGGTTCAAAAAAATCCGTTAAGAGGATAGGCAGAGGTCCCGCATCCGGTCAGGGTAAAACCGCCGGTAAGGGTCACAAAGGCCAGAAGGCACGTGCCGGCCGCGGTATGCGCCCCGGCTTCGAAGGCGGTCAGATGCCCTTGCAAAGACGCCTTCCCAAAAGAGGTTTTGTTAATATTTTCGGCAAGGAGTACGCTATTGTTAACGTAGCGGCTCTTGAGGACAGATTTGAGGACGGTGCTGTTATTGACATTGACGCTCTTAAATCAGTAGGTCTTGTAAACAATACACTTGACGGTGTAAAACTTCTTGCTCACGGCGATGTCACTAAGAAATTCACTGTTAAAGTAAATGCTTATTCTGATGCAGCCAAGGCAAAAATCGAGGCTGCCGGAGGAAAGGCAGAGGTGATTTAAAGTGTTTAAGACTCTTGCCAACGCATGGAAGATTCCCGAATTAAGGAAAAAAATCTTATTCACGGTGTTTATTGTCGTTATATTCCGTATAGGTGCTAATATTCCGGTTCCGTTTATAAGCATCCCCTCAACGGGTCTTATAGATGCTTCGAGCGGCACAACCTTTCTCAATTATTTAAGCATGATGACGGGTGACGCGTTCAACTACGGCACAATCTTCGCACTTTCCATCACTCCCTATATCAACAGCTCAATTATCATTCAGCTTTTGACTGTTGCTATTCCCGCCCTTGAGAGACTTTCAAAAGAAGGCGAAGAGGGCAGAAAGAAAATTGCCGCCATTACACGTTATGTAACAATCGGCCTCGGCATTCTTCAGAGTGTTGCTTACTTTATTTACCTTAACGCAAAGAATTACGTTCTTTACACAGAGGATAGCGTATTCCCGAAGATTTTCCAGGGCGCTGTAATCATCGCTGTTTTAACAGCAGGCACGGCACTTGTTATGTGGCTTGGTGAGCAGATTAACGATAAAGGCATTGGTAACGGTATTTCCATCATCCTTTTTGCCGGTATCGTTTCACGCATCCCCACCGAGATGACGTCACTTTTCAGCACCAACCCGCAGGTTGGCAGTTACTTCTCACGCGGCGGCGTTTACTACTTCTTAGCTCCTTTCGTACTTGTTTGCTATGTTCTTATGGTAGCTTACATTGTTTGGATGGATAACGCCGAGCGCAGAATTCCCGTACAGTACGCAAAGCGCGTTGTCGGTCGTAAAATGTATGGCGGACAGAGCACTCATATTCCGATTAAGGTTAATATGAGCGGCGTTATGCCGATAATCTTTGCAAGCTCGATTCTTTCAATTCCTCCGACAATCCAGATGTTCATTTCCGAGTCTACACTTGAGAAACACAAATTCTGGTCTTGGTTCTTCGGATGCTTTGATACAAAGAGCGTTGTTTACGGTGTTCTTTATTTCCTTTTAATAATTTTCTTTGCATATTTCTACGCGGCTATTCAGTATAACCCTGTTGAAATGGCAAATAACATCCGCAAAAACAGCGGTATGATTCCGGGTATCCGTCCCGGCAAGCCCACCTCCGATTACATCGGAAAAATAATTTCGAGAATAATCCTTCTCGGAGCACTTCTTTTAAGCGTTGTTGCTCTTTTCCCGACGGTATTTTCTCAGATTACTTCCTTGGTGCTTGCAAACGACGGAGGTATGAATATCTCTCTCGGCGGTACATCTATTATAATTCTTGTAGGTGTTGCGCTTGAGACTGTTCAGCAGCTCGAGAGCCAGATGATGCTTCGTCATTATAAAGGCTTCCTTGATTAATTAAGTGAGGTTGCGTAATGAAAATCATTTTTCTCGGTGCTCCCGGTGCCGGCAAAGGCACCCAAGCGGAGATTATAGCTGCAAAGCTTAATATTCCTACTGTTTCCACGGGCAACATTATTCGTGAAGCCCTTAAAAACGGAACAGAAATGGGTCTTAAGGCTAAGGCTTTTACAGAAGCCGGCAAGCTTGTTCCTGATGATGTCGTTATCGGTATCATCAAGGAAAGGCTCGCTAAAGAGGATTGCAAGAATGGATTCATTCTTGATGGTTTCCCCAGAACAATTCCTCAGGCCGAGGCTCTTGATACAATGGGAATTATTATCGACAAGGTTGTTGATATAGATGTTCCCGATGAAAGCGTAGTAAACAGAATGTCAGGCAGAAGAGTTTGTAAGAGCTGCGGTGCTTCGTACCACATCCAAAACAAGCCATCTAAGGTTCCGGGCAAGTGTGATGCTTGTGACGGTGAACTTCAGATTCGTAAGGATGACGCTCCCGAGACTGTTCTTGACCGACTTAAGGTTTACCACGAGCAAACCGAACCTTTAAAGGATTTTTACAAGAATTGCGGAAAGCTTCGCTCGGTAGACGGCACTGCCGCTATTGATGAAATTACCGCTTCCATCCTTAAGGTATTGGAGGATTAAGCATGATAGTGCTGAAAAATGAGCGCGAGATCAAGCAGATGCTTTTAGCGTGCAGGATATCCGCCGAAGCACTTAAGATTGCAGGCGCAGCCGTGGAACCGGGTGTTTCCACTCGTGAAATCGACAAGGTTGTGCGTAGCTTTATGGAGAGTAAGGGTGCAAAGCCCACCTTCTTAAACTACAACGGCTTCCCTGCTTCTGCATGCATTTCCATAAACGACGAAGTCATTCATGGTATTCCCGATAAGGCACATATATTGCGAGCGGGCGACATAGTTAGTATCGACCTCGGAGCCTTTATTGACGGTTATACCGGCGATACTGCCGCCACTTTTGCCTGCGGAGATATTTCCGATGAGGCAAAGCGGCTGATTGAGACCACCGAACAAAGCCTTTATCTCGGCATTGAAAAGGCGGTCGCGGGCGGCAGGCTCGGCGATATCGGGTACGCTGTTCAGCACTTTTGTGAAGAACACGGCTACGGTGTTGTGAGGGATTATACAGGTCACGGCGTAGGCCGTAATCTCCATGAAGACCCCGCGGTACCCAATTACGGAACTCCCGGAAGGGGTGTTCGTTTGGTACCCGGCATGACAATCGCCATTGAACCCATGATTAATGGGGGTACAGCTTCTGTTAAGACTATGCCGAACGGCTGGACTGTTAAGACCGCCGACGGTAAGCTGTCAGCGCATTTTGAGCATACAGTCGCTGTTACAAGTGACGGTCCGCTTATTATGACAAAGCTTTAAGCGTATGAAACGCGGAAGTGTAGTTCGCTCCTTGGCGGGGCGAGATAAAGGAAAAACAGCGGTAGTGCTGAGCTTTGATGAAAAAACCGCCTACGTTGCAGACGGTAAGGAGCGTAAGCTTTCAAAGCCGAAGCTTAAGAATCTTAAGCATCTTGAGCTTACAGATACGGTTGTTGAAGAGTATTACCTTTTATTTGACTCAAGACTCAGAAAAAAGCTTAACAGTATTAATAACAACTATTAATCATCGGGAGGTATGTTTGTTATGTCGAAAGACGATATGATCGAGGTTGAAGGTACGGTTATTGAGGCTCTGCCGAATGCAACCTTCCAGGTTCAACTCGAAAACGGTCATAAGATTTTAGGTCACATTTCGGGAAAGCTCAGAATGAATTACATTCGCATTCTTCCCGGCGACAAGGTTACGGTCGAAATGTCACCGTATGACCTTACACGTGGCCGAATTACTTGGCGTTCAAAATAAATAATATTAGGCAAAAGCTGAATTTTAGGAGGTATTCTAATGAAAGTCAGACCTTCTGTCAAGAAAATTTGCGAAAAATGCAAGATAATCAAGCGCAAGGGAAAAGTAATGGTAATCTGTGAAAATCCCAAGCACAAACAGCGTCAGGGCTAAGCCTTTACGCAAACCAATTTTTGGAGGTGCAACTGACAAATGGCGCGTATTTCAGGTGTTGATTTACCAAGAGATAAAAGAGTCGAAGTCGGTCTTACTTATATTTACGGTATAGGCCGCAAAACGGCAAGCGACATTATTGCAGCTACAGGTGTCAATCCCGACACAAGAGTCAAGGATCTTTCCGAAGACGATGTAGCTAAGTTACGTGAATATATCGATCACAATGTAAAAGTTGAAGGCGATCTTCGTCGTGAAACAGCCTTTGATATCAAGAGACTTGTAGAAATCGGTTGCTATCGCGGTGTTCGTCATCGCAAAGGACTTCCCGTAAGAGGTCAGCGTTCCAAGACCAATGCTCGTACACGCAAAGGTCCCAAGAAGACGATAGCAAACAAGAAGAAATAAGTCGAAGGAGGTATTTGAATGGCTACTAAAGTTACCGGCAAAAAAGGTGTCGGCACTCGCAAGCGTCGTGAACGCAAAAATATTGAACGCGGTGCGGCTCATATCCAATCCACCTTCAATAACACAATAGTTACTATCACAGATACTCAAGGTAATGCTGTATCGTGGGCAAGCTCGGGCGAAATGGGATTCAGAGGCTCTCGTAAGTCTACTCCCTTTGCAGCACAGACCGCTGCCGAAACAGCTGCTAAGGCTGCTATTGAGCATGGTATGAAAACTGTTGAAGTTTATGTTAAGGGTCCGGGTGCAGGAAGAGAAGCTGCAATCAGAGCTTTACAGGTTGCCGGTCTTGATGTTACACTCATTAAAGACGTAACCCCGATTCCTCACAACGGCTGCCGTCCGCCTAAGAGAAGGCGCGTATAACATAATAGGAGGAAACAAATTATGGCAAGATATACCGGTGCGGTATGCAAACTTTGCCGCCGCGAGGGTCAAAAGCTCTTCTTAAAGGGTGGCAGATGCTATACCAACAAGTGCGCTCTTGAGCGCCGTTCTTACGCTCCCGGCCAGCACGGTCAGAGCCGTAAGAAAGTTTCAGAGTACGGAATGCAGCTTCGCGAAAAGCAGAAAGCAAAGCGTTACTATGGAATTCTTGAGGGTCAGTTCCACAAGTATTTCCTTATGGCTGAGAAAAAGCAGGGCCAGACAGGTGAAAACCTTCTTCGCATTTGCGAAAGCCGTCTTGACAATGTTGTTTATCTTCTCGGTTGGGCAAACTCCCGCGCAGAAGCAAGACAGCTTGTTACTCACGGTCATTTCTGCGTAAACGGCAGAAAGGTTGACATCCCGTCATATCTCCTTAAGGCAGGAGATGAGCTTTCCGTTAAGGAAAAAACCGCCCAGACAGATTCCTTTAAGGCTATAGCTGAAGCTAACGCTTCAAGACCTGTTCCGCAGTGGCTTGAAGTTAACCGCGAAAATCTCAACGGAAAGGTTGTTAATCTTCCCGAGAGAGATCAGATTGAGGCTCCTGTTGAGGAACACCTCATCGTCGAGCTCTATTCTAAATAATGCTCTTTACCTTATTGGTTTGTTCTTACAAATCGAACTCACACAGCAATCCTGTGAAATTTAAGGAGGGTTTGGTATGATTGGTATTGAAAAACCCAGAATTGAGTTTACAGACTCAATGGAAGATTCCGCTTACGGCGCGTTTGTCGTAGAGCCTCTTGAAAGAGGCTTTGGTACAACCTTGGGCAACAGCCTTCGTCGTGTGCTTCTTTCTTCACTCCCGGGTTACGCGATAACATCTGTAAAGATTGACGGAATTCTTCACGAGTTCTCCACAATCCCGAACGTTAAAGAGGATGTTACCGAGATAGTTCTTAACCTTAAGGGCGTTATTCTCAAAATTCACGGAGACGGTCCCAAGATTATGTATATTGAGGCTAACGGCTCCGGCGAGATAACAGCAGGTGACATTAAGGCTGATTCCGAGGTTGAAATACTCAATCCCGAGCACCATATTGCAACGCTTGATGAGGATGCTCACGTTGCTATGGAGCTTACAGCCGACAAAGGCAGAGGATATGTTTCCGCTGACAGAAATAAACAGCTTCTTGATCCTGCAATCGGTGTTATAGCAATAGATTCTATTTATACACCCGTGTTAAAAGTAAACTACACCGTTGACAATACGCGTGTAGGTCAAATTACCGACTATGACAAGCTCACTATAGAGGTTTGGACTGACGGAACAATCTCCGCTAAAGAGGCTGTTTCGCTTGCAGCTAAAATTCTTACTGAGCACCTTAACCTTTTTGTTGACCTCTCCGATGAGGTTTCCAACACTGAGATTATGGTTGTCAAGGATGACAGTGCTAAAGAAAAGGTTCTTGAAATGACAATTGAAGAGCTTGACCTTTCGGTTCGTTCCTTCAACTGCCTCAAGAGAGCCGGCATTAACACTGTTGAGGATTTGATTAACAAGACGGAAGAGGATATGATGAGAGTCAGAAATCTCGGCAGAAAATCTCTTGATGAGGTTGTTGCCAAGCTTGCTTCTCTCGGCTTTGCTCTTCATGACGAGGACGAATAAGTCCCATTTCGGCAAAGGAGTGATTTAGATGCCCGGTACCAGAAAACTCGGCAGAGCAAGTGATCACCGTGATGCCATGCTTCGTAACATGGTTACATCTCTTCTTGAAAACGGAAAGATGAACACAACTGTTACAAGAGCGAAGGAAGTTCGCGCAATGGCTGAAAAAATGATTACTCTTGCTAAGGTCGACAGTCTTCATAACAAAAGACAGGCAATGGCATATATTACTAAGGAAGATGTCGTTAAGAAGCTTTTTGACGAGATTGCACCGAAGTATAAGGATGTTAACGGCGGTTACTGCCGTATAATCAAGACTGAAGCTCGCCGCGGTGACGCTGCTGAGATGTGCATTCTTGAGCTTGTTTAATTATTTTAATTAACAATATTGCAATGGGCTGCTATGAGGTTTTACCGAACAGCAGCCCGTTTTTTAGTATGAATATAATTTGTTGAAAAACAATTGATTGCGGATTGAAAAGCTTATTTTCAAAGTCATTGTAGTCAGTTTTACGGTGGGGTTGTGCATTGGTAACAAAAACAAGCCGATAAATTTTAATAATTATTACCTGTTATAATTGAAATATCCCTTTTATTTTGCAAAGAAAGGTGTTATAATATTAGCGTGTAAATGTGAGTAATTGCGGCTTTTTTATAATGTAACATAGGAGTTGCCTGTTTTGGAAAAATTTGTTATCCGCGGCGGAAATAAGCTTAACGGAAAAATTAATATAAGCGGTGCGAAAAACGCAGTCCTTGCTATTATTCCGGCAGTCATTCTTTCTGACGAGCCCTGCGTTATTGAAAACGTGCCTAATATAAGTGACGTTTCAATGATGATTAAAATTCTTCGCCATATCGGGGCGGAAATTTCGGATTTTGACGGTGGTACAATAACCGTTGATGCTCGGAATGTAAATCCCGAAATTACCATTCCCGATTCAATGACAAAAAAATTGAGAGCATCGTATTATCTTTTGGGCGCTCTTTTGGGAAAATACGGTAATGCTTCCGTTGCGATGCCGGGCGGCTGTTATTTCGGAATTCGTCCCATTGACCTTCACGTTAAAGGCTTTGAGGCTTTGGGAGCAGAGGTTACAACAGAAAGCGCCATTGTAAGGGTTTCGGCAGATTCCCTTTACGGCTCTTCTGTTTATATGGATATTGCTTCTGTAGGGGCTACGGTTAATATTATGCTTGCCGCTGTAAAAGCCAAAGGCTTGACGGTTATTGAAAATGCCGCAAGAGAGCCGCATATTGTTGACCTTGCCAACTTTTTAAACTCTATGGGTGCAGACGTCAGAGGTGCCGGAACGGATGTTATTAAAATTCGTGGTGTTAATAAAATGCACGGTTGTACGTATTCTATCATCCCCGATCAAATAGAGGCAGGCACTTATATGGTTGCGGTTGGTGCTGTAGGCGGCGATGTTGTTATTGATAATGTCATTCCGAAGCATCTTGAATCTATTTCAAGTAAGCTTGCGGAATGCGGTGTTACTGTTATTGAAGGCGATGAAAGCGTTCGCGTTGTTTCCGATTGCAAGCTTATTGCGTGTCGTGTCAAAACTGCTTTTCATCCCGGTTTTCCTACGGATATGCAGCCGCAGTTTGCAACAATGCTTACAACTGCCGGAGGTACAAGCCATATTATAGAAAGCGTGTGGGATAACCGCTTTAAATACGCTGAGCAGCTAAGGCGTATGGGTGCCGATATTATGGTAAACGGCAAAACAGAGGTTATAACCGGAGTTGAATGTCTTAACGGTGCACCTGTTGAGGCGGATGACCTGCGAGCGGGAGCCGCAATGGTTATAGCGGGGCTTATGGCAAACGGTGTTACAACTGTTTCAAATATAAATTATATTGACCGCGGTTATGAGAACCTTGTTGAAAAGCTTACTTCTCTCGGCGCGGATATCAGACGAGAATATTTTGAAGAGGATTAAGAAGATATGAGATTTTGTCCGCTGTTTTCATCAAGCAGCGGCAATTCTGTTTACGTCGGCACCGAAGAGGGTGGAATACTTGTGGATGTAGGCAGAAGTGCCAAGCAAACAAGAGAAAAGCTTACCGAAATAGGCGTAAGTGAGGAAAGTATTAAAGCTATTTTTATAACTCATGAGCACAGTGACCATATTAAAGGCGTTTCGGTATTTGCAGCAAGAAACAACATACCGGTATATGCTTCCGCGAATACGCTTCTTTCGCTAAGAAAAACGGGTGTGCTTACAGACAAGCACATTGATTGTGTTGTTGCCGAGGAAGGTGTTGAGGTCGGCAGCCTGTTTGTTAAACCGTTTCACACCTCGCATGACTGTGCCGATGGCAGGGGATATGTTGTTTCAGCGCAAAACGGTAATTCACGAGCCGCTATAATGACCGATACCGGCTATGTTAATTCTGAAATGCTTTCCGCTGTAACGGGTTGTCCGCTTGTTTACATAGAGTCTAACCACGATGTTGCAATGCTTAAAACGGGGCCGTATCCGTATGTTTTACAGCAACGTATTCTTTCGAATATAGGTCACCTTTCAAACGATGCTTGCGACGAAGCACTGAGAGCACTTGTAAATAAGGGCACAACGCAGTTTGTTTTGGCTCACCTAAGTAAAGAAAATAATACCCCCGAGCTTGCGTATAATTCGGCGGTTTCCGCTCTTTCGGAAATAGGTGCGCTTATAGGCAGAGATTACCTTTTAGATGTTGCAACTCCCGAAAACGAGCGTAGGGCGTATGTTGTTTAATATTTCTAATATGTATGGGTATTTGCCGATAAGAAAGTAACTCAAAAGAGGAAAAATAAAAACGGGCTGTAAAAAACTCGTGTTTTTTACAGCCCGGGATTTTTTATTTGTTTGTAATGTTACAGATTAATGATTTTATAATGCTTAATCGTATACAGATCGAGAGCATTAAGCACCGTAAATCTTATCGAACGCCGCTGAAAGCTCATCCTTAATAAGCTCATGACCGGCTGCAGTCGGGTGAACGCCGTCTTTAAGCCAGAAGGAGTTTTCGGTGTTTTTGCTCACTTCGTCGAAAAGGTCCTGAAGCGGAATAAAAACAAGACCGAATTTTTCCGCGATGCGCTTAACTGCGGCAGCTCTGAGACGAACCTCGGTATTAAAATATTCCCAATGTTCATCTGTGGCCTCTGCTCTTAAAACGAACGGTTCAAGAAGAAAAATTTTAATGTTGGGGAGTGCTTCGAGAATTTCTTCAATAAGCATTGAATAAATTTTCTTGTACTTTTTTGCATCAACACCGTTTTTTGCGCTGAGCTCGTGCCAAACATCGTTAACGCCTATAAGAAGGCTCATATAATCGGGCGCGAGGTTGATGATGTCGGCTTTGATTCTTGCGTAAACATCAACAATTCTGTTTCCGCTTATGCCGCGGTTATAAAATGTGAATTGCTCGGGATATTTTCTGCCGTATTTTGCGGAGAAAAGAAGGGGATAGCCGAAGCCGGGTCTTGTGTCGTCATCTCTGTAGCGGTCAACATCCGTTATGGAGTCGCCCTGAAAAAGAAAGGTTTTCATAGTTCGCACCTCTTGAAAAATTTAAATTATAAAAAGATTTTATCACATTTAATCGCTTCTTTCAACAGCATTATAATATTCGGCACATTCACTAAAAAAAGGTCGTGTTTTTTGACACCTTGTAAAATGATTCTGATTAAATTAAATTACTGTTAACACAAACCGACACAAAATATGGTAAAATTATACTAAAATATTAAGCGGCATACCGTCTTACAAAAAAGGAGAGAATTATATTGAAGCAAATGCCGGATTCCTTTGACGGAACATTAAGAAAATCAATGCTTAAGGTTCCCGAGGTGATACGTGAATGCTCGGGGATTTTTGTTTTCGGCAGGCGAATTAAATCGCTTGTTTTTTCAACCGACCTTGCAATAATCAGAAATATAAATGCAGATGCCGTGTTTGCGGTTCATCCCTTTACGCCGCAGCCGGTTATTACTCAAACAATAGTAAGCGCCTCCGATTTACCTGTATTTGCAGGTGTGGGCGGTGGTCTTACAAACGGTGAGCGCGCTGTAAGCCTTGCGACAAATGCCGAAACACTCGGCGTTGCAGGCGTTGTTTTGAATGCACCCACAAAAAATGAGGTTGTCAAAAGAATTGCGGATATTGTAGATGTTCCCGTTGTTGTTTCGGTTGTAAATGATGATGTTGACGTTGCGGCGCGAATAGATGCGGGAACAAATATTTTCAATGTATCTGCCGCAAAGGAAACACCGCGTATTGTGCGTATGATTCGCGAGCAGTACCCGACAGTGCCGATTATAGCAACAGGCGGTCCTACAGATGAAACAATTACAGAAACAATATCAGCCGGCGCGAATGCAATTACATGGACTCCGCCATCGTGCGCACAGCTGTTTTCCGAGGTTATGGATGCTTACAGAAAGGGTATGCCGCATCCGTAAACTTTCAAAATAAAATAAAAATCCATAGATACTTGAAATTAGCTGTAAAATGATATACAATAAGGACTGTCGCGAAAACGGCAGTCTTATTTTTTATGGTGAATAAAATGCGAAAATCGGGCAGTAGCAAAATTCAAAATTTATCGGTGGGCGCGCTTATTGCGGCGCTTTATGTTGTTTTTACGCTTTTGGCATCTGCCTTGGGGCTTTCAAACGGTGTTTTTCAGGTGCGTTTTTCAGAGGCTCTTACTGTTTTGCCGGCATTTTTTCCCGGCGCCGTGTGGGGCCTTTTTGCAGGCTGTCTTATTTCAAATATTATTACAGGTGCTGCATTGCTTGATGTTATTTTCGGCAGTCTCGCAACGCTTGTAGGCGCTGTTTTTACGCGAATAATAGGAAAAAAGCATTTGTACCTTTCGAGTGTTCCGCCGATAATTGCAAATACGCTTGCCGTGCCGCTTGTTTTAAAGTATGTTTACTGTCTTGACGGTGCCGTTTGGTTTTTTGTTTTAACCGTTGCCGCCGGTGAGATTATTTCGTGCGGCATTTTGGGCACGCTCCTTTTAAAGGGGCTTGAAAAATCGAACCTCGGTTTTTTGAAAAAATAACCGTAAGTACTTTATTTTTTCGTCAATACAGAGTATAATTATATAAGTAATATTTCATTGAGGAAGGAATGTTTCCATGACCGTTGAAGAAGCTTTACAAAATGCCAAGCGTATACATTTTATCGGTATAGGCGGGAGTGGTATGTGCCCACTTGCCGAGATACTTCATAAAAAGGGCTATTATCTTACAGGCTCCGATAATAACGAAACAGATACATTAAAAAGAATTCGCGCACTCGGAATACCTGTTGTTTTAGGTCAAAAAGCAGAAAATGTCGAGGGTGCGGATATGGTTGTATTTACGGCGGCGCTTTTACCGGATAACCCCGAGCTTGTTGCGGCGTATGAAAAGGGCATTCCCACATTTGAAAGAAGTAAGCTTTTCGGGGCAATTACAAAAAAGTATTCCGATTGTATAGGCGTTTGCGGAACGCACGGTAAAACAACGGTCACCTCAATGCTTACGCAAATTTTAATAGAAAGCGGCTTTGATCCGTCAGCTGTTATAGGCGGCAAGCTCCCTCTTACCGGCACTAACGGCAGAGTCGGAAGCTCAGATATACTTGTGTGTGAGTCGTGCGAATATAAGGATACATTTTTGGACCTTTACCCCGACGTAAGTGTTGTTCTTAATGTGGATAAGGACCATATGGAGTATTTTAAAACGCTCGAAAATCTTGAAAGGTCTTTTCACAGGTTTTCGGAGATGGCTACAAAGTGCGTTATTTACAACGGCGACGATAAAAATACTGTTGACAGTGTAAGAGGAATCGGCGGTAAGGATATGATAACCTTCGGCAGATCCGCTAAAAACGATTGGTATTCCGGCGAGGTTGAGTGGATGCACGGAGCTTTTCCGGCGTTTGATGTTTATTATAAGGGCGAAAAGCAGGGAAGGCTTGAGCTTAACGTTCCCGGTGAGCATAACGTAATTAATGCTCTTGCGGCTGTTGCAACGGCTGTTTACAGCGGTGCGAGCTTTGAAATGTGCCGCGAAAGCATTAAGCACTTTACGGGTGCGGGTAGGCGCTTTGAAATTCTCGGAAAATATAACGGCGCTGTTATAGCCGATGACTACGCTCATCACCCAAAGGAGCTTGAGGTAACGCTTAAAGCCGCTAAAAAGATGGATTATAAAAGAGTTTGGGCTGTTTTTCAGCCGTTTACCTTCAGCCGTACAAAAATGCTTCTTCACGAGTTTGCTTCGGCACTTTCCATTGCAGACAGAGTTGTTATGACCGAGATTATGGGCTCACGTGAGGTTAATACCTACGGAATTAAAACCGAAGATCTCGCAAATGAAATTGAAGGCTCTGTTTGGTTTGAGTCATTTGGCGAAGTAGCTGAATATTTAAAGAAAAATATTGAAGAAGGCGATTTGGTAATTACGCTCGGTTGCGGCGATGTTTACAAAATAGCGAAAATGATTTTGGGAATATAGCAGCCGATATTACTTAATCTTAATAAGATCTTAATCTGTTTTATACATTTTACAGGTGCTTTTAATGTGAATATAATAAAATAAAGGCATAAAAAATTCCATTGAAAACAAAAATTAATCATGAGCTGTTTGTTAATAAATGTAATGAATACGGCGCGTTAAGCTTCCGAGTGCAGACCGCCGGAACACAAAGCCTTCAAATGTGATTAAGGCATATTCCAAGGAACTCGGGGTTAAGTATCCGGATATGAATCGCGTGAGCGATTATGTAATTGATTTTGAAAATGATTTTAAAGGCGGCGGTAACCACGAGAATATATTTGGTGCGAAAAGGCGACCGAGTATATTGCCGAATATATTGTGAGTAAGGGGAAGGATGAAATTTAATATTCAATTTGTTGCAAAATCGCTTTCGATTTGATATTATATAAGCGGTGATTAATATGACACAGCGCGAATTTATAGATTTTTTAAATAAAGTTGAGATTTTAAAGCATAACACTCGCCATTGCTGGGGAGCCGACGGTAGACAGGAGAGCGTTGCCGAGCATTCGTGGCGGCTTGCACTTATGCCTATGCTTGTTAAGGATGAGTTCCCTTTTGTGGATTGTGATAAGGTTATAAAAATGTGCTTAATACACGACCTTGGCGAGGCTGTTACGGGTGATATTCCGGTGTTTTTGAAAACAGAGCAAAACGAAAAGGATGAGGCGTATCTTCTCAGAGAATTTTTGTCTACGCTTCCCGAAAGTGTAAAAAATGAGTTTTATTCGCTTCTTGATGAAATGGATGCACAAAACACACCCGAGGCAAGGCTTTATAAGGCATTTGACAATCTTGAGGCTGTAATATCACACAACGAAGCCCCGATAGAAACCTGGCGTGAAAATGAGTACTCGTTGAACTTAACCTACGGTGAGGAAAAGGTAAAATGGCACCCGTGGCTTACCGTGTTAAGAGAGGAATTGAAAAAGGACACAAGGAAAAAGATTGAAAATAACGGTAAAGATGCCTGAGCGTGCGACAAAATGCTGTGCAAACGCAAAAGCGTGTTCGTAAATGCGGACACAATACAAAATGCAGAATGCAAAAATTCGGAAATTGCTTCGCAATTTGATTTATAAAGCCTACGGCGTACGGTGAATGTGCGGTAATATCGCAATGCGCGTCGTTCGGGTTCTGTACGGTAGGGGCGATTTGTAATCGCCCGCGTTCGCCAAAGGCGAAACCGAAAATACAATTTCAATAACAAAAATACCAATGCAAAAACGGATGATTCTTCCGTAAATTGCATTGGTATTTTATTTGTTTTAATGCGTTATTTGTCGCGCATTGCTTCCCATATCGGCTATATTCAAGCTGTCGGCGTTTATGAAGCTTGCGGAGTCTTGCGCTTCTGTGGTTGTGCCGATTGTGCCGTTTAGCTGTGCGCGCACGCTTTCGGCTCTTAAAAGGCAAAATTCCTTAAGCGTGTTTGAACCTGTCAAAAATTCCTCATATGTGCAAAATGCTGTTGGGTCCTTTTGAACATACGGCGAAATAAGAGATATGACGGAATCTATCTGTTCTTCAAAAATGCCGCTTTCAAAATATTCGGCAATGAATTGTGAAAATGCGGTATGGTATTTTTCGAGGTATTCGTCATTTGCAAAAATCCACGCTATCATGGGCCTTTCGGTTAGGCTGCCCTCCGAGACGGGGGAGTCTATCGGATAATTTACGAGCGAGGTTGCGCCGCCTGCCGACGAAAAGCCGCCGAAGGCGAGGTTGTAATCCCACGGGATCATTTGGAGTGTGCCGCCTTTTTCGTAGAGATAGTAATTATGAATCATAGAGCCGGTGTAGCTGTCAAAATTCAGCACAAAGTTATGAACGGTAAAGTAGCTTATAACCTCGCTTATATTTACGGCATTTGCTGCGGCATCGGTATTTGAAAGCACCTTTAAGGCGGATATCAGCCGCTCTTTGTCGCTGTCCTTGATATCGGTTTTTGCGTTGTCGAAAATGTTCGGATAGCTTGAAAAATTATCGTCGATATATTTTAAAAGAACGTCGTCACTGCCGCGCATACCGTTCTTATTATCGTGCATACCCTCTTGTTTGTTGTTCTCCTTGAAGCCTTCTTCCGGCAT
>CAYQPJ010000006.1:0-27431 GCA_964419515.1 uncultured Eubacteriales bacterium | reverse complement strand
TATTATCGTGCATACCCTCTTGTTTGTTGTTCTCCTTGAAGCCTTCTTCCGGCATTTCGGGCATTTCGTCATTTTCAAAGGGGGAGCCATCGAAACCGCTATTCGGCATTTCGGGCATTTCGCCGTTTTTAAAGGGTGAATTATCGAAACCGCTATTCGGCATTTCGGGCATTTCGCCGCTTTTAAAGGGTGAATTATCGAAACCGCTATTCGGCATTTCGGGTCTTTCGTCATTTTCGAAGGGGGAGCCATCAAAACCGCTATTTGGCATTTCGGGCATTTCGCCGCTTTCGAAGGGGGAGCCGTCTTTATCGGTGAATTCCTTTTTGTCGTGCTTTTGTAAACGGCTGCCGCTTTCTTCATCGGTTTTTAATTCGGGCGTTTCGCCGGTGTCCCGAAGACTTTCTTTTTTAAAGTCGTCGTTAAATTGCCTTTCGCCGTCAATGTTGCCGCCGTTTTCTTTGCTATTGCCGCCTAATTCGTTAGAATCGGGCTTGTAAAGCTCGCCGTAGTCACTGCCGTAATTTCGTTGCAAAAACGATTTTTCAATTGCTTCAACCGCAAGATAAAGTCCGAAGTCCTCGCCGTTTACCGTGATGTAAACAAAGCTTACAAGCGGTGAAGGAACACCCGCCTCCGCCATCATTTTGAAGGTAATATAATCCTTTAAATATGTGTTATCCTGAATTATATTGTTAAGGCAAAGCTTATCAAGCCCGTGATACGTTTTTGATGAGTCGTAATGATCGAATTCTATTTTAAAGCTGTAGCGGTTTTTGCCGTAGCTTTTAACCTGTGTTAAAGAGGTGTTGCCCTTTGCGCGAATTGCAACATTTTTGTACGATTCGTTGTCTATAACAACTGTGCAAGGGGAATATTCCTCGGATGTGCAATTTTCAATAAACTCGTCCCAATTGTTCATTATAATGTCCACCGTGTGAACAATTGAATCGTCAAAAAGCTTTTCCTCATAAACGCAAACAGCAGAGGCTTTTTTTATGCCGATGTTTTCGCCGTTCATAAAAAGCACCGTAATAACAAGCGCTAAGACGAGCACAATACAGCAGATTTTATCAAAATGTTTGTTTGTGGACATGGCTTACCCCATATATTCGCCGTTGTAGCTTACAAGCACGGCACTTTTTACGCCGGACATATCCGCAAGATGGTTTAAAAAATCGGTGTTTTCGTTCTGTAGGCGAATTTCAAGGTTAAGCTCAATTTCACCTTTTCTTGCTGTTTTGCTTTTAACACAGCATTTTTTAACATTCTTTTCAAGAAAATAGACAGCATTTTTTTCCGATTCGGAATCGGTGCAGGAAAGCACGACGATATACGGGTTAAGATGACTTTTTCTGTTTACGAAAACAAGAAGAATAACGCCTATAATTACGCTTCCGAAAACGGCAAGCGGAATCATTCCCGCGGCAAGGACAATGCCGACGGCGATTGACCAAAAAAGAAATGCGATTTCAAGCGGCTCTTTAATTGCCGAGCGAAAGCGGACGATCGAAAGCGCGCCGACCATACCGAGCGAGAGCACTACGTTTGAGGTAACAGCCAAAATTACAACGGTTGTTATCATGGTGAGCGCCAAAAGTGTTGTGCCGAAGCTTGAGGAATACATAACTCCGGAATATGTTTTTTTGTAAACGAAAAAAATGAAAAGTCCCAAACCGAAGGCAAGAGTAAGTGCAATTACCATATCAAGCACGCTTACGCTCGTTACGTTTTCGAGAAAGCTTGATTTAAAAATATCGTTGAATGTCATAATGATACTCCTTTGTTAATAATAACCGCGACATGCGGCATATTTTGAAAATGAACCATTGCGGCATGCTTTAAGTCTTACCGCATCGCGTACAATATCGGGCAAAAGCTCATCCCACTTGACCTCTAAAATAATAGGCGAGGGCACAGTCGGCACCACGGGACAGTCAAAATCAAAAAAATCCGTGCAGTAAAGAGCTGTCTTAATATCGTAGTCAAGTGTTACCCTTACGTTGCCCACGGGAAATGTGAAAGCCTCTCGGGTGTAGTCCACAATTACCTTCGGCTTTAAGCCTTGGGTGGCAACTTTAAAATAAAGCTCCGAAAATAGCGGCTTTTCGGTATTTTTTAAAACGCAAAAATTGCCGTTTAATAAGGCTTTTACCTCTTGCTGTGTAATAATTTCGCTTTGCTTTAAGCAAAGACTGTTGGTTTTACTTTTCTTTTCGAGTCTTATAAAATCGGAATTTCGGTTGTAGCATCGAAGTCTGAATTTTTCACGCTTGTTTACGCCGTTGATTTTTTCCTTAAGAGCCTTGTCATACGGAGTATCAAGGTAAAGACTACGTATGAAATATTTGCCGTTTTCGGAGTTTTTGTCAGGCGAAAGCACAGCGGAAAGTCTGCTTTTTAATTCGAGCATATCACCGTAGCTTATTTCGTACTTGATTTCATGACGGTATTTCAAAATATCCCTCCAAAAAAATATTCTGTATCGTGAATGATACAGAATAAAGGTTGAAGTATTATTGAATATATGAATTATCGGTAGGGTAAAATTACTCTGAATTCAACTAAGCCGTTTTCGCAGAATACGTTTATTTTTCCTTTGTGAGAGGTGACAATTGCCTTTGCAATGGCAAGCCCCAAGCCGTAGTGCTCACCGTTTTGAGTACGCGACTCGTCTGTTCTGTAAAAGCGCTCAAAAATAAGCTCGCGCTTTTCCGTAGGGATTTCCGCACCGGTGTTGAATACGGAAAGCCTCACGGCGGATGTGCTTTCTTTTTTTAATTTAACGGTAATCGTGCCGCCTGTTTCGGAGTGGCTTACCGCATTATCGAGAAGCACGGAAACAAGCTGCTTCAGTTGGTGTCTGTCACCGATTATTTCGGCTTTTTCGTCAATATCCGTTTTTAATTGTAAGCCCTTTTCGAATATAACGCTTTCAAACGGCAAAACCTCGCCGAAAACAAGGTGCCCGAAATTAAGTGCTTCGGTACTTCTTTTTACAGCCTCTGTTCTTGTAAGCTCCAAAAGTCGGCTTACAAGGGATTTCATTCGCTCATTTTCATATTGTATATTTGCAAGCCACTCGTTTTCGCCAAGCTCGCGCGAAAGCAGCTCGGCGTTTACGCTCATTACGGAAAGCGGCGTTTTAAGCTCGTGACCCGCATCGGAAATAAATTGCTTTTGCTTTGTGAAGCTCTCTTCAAGCGGAGCTACGATTTTTTTTGCAAGATGCTTTGCCAAAAAGAAAAACAGCACAAGCACCGCACCGCCGAAAATAGCGGTGTATCTTAAAAGCATTGCGGCGGTTTCGTTAATTACCGTGTTATCCATAAATGCCACAAGCGTGTAATTTTCACGAGCTGCAACAAAGTAGGAGAGATTATTTTGAGCGCCGTGTGTTTTGCCGGAGATGTATATTTTTAAAGCGAGTGTTTTTAAAAAGTCGTCCGAATGAAGCTCCGGTTGTTCGTTGTTAAGTTCAATTATATCGCCGTTTTTGTTAATTACGGCAGTGTAAAAGGTCGAGAGCTTAAAGCCCGGCATATCCTTTTCAAAGCGGTCCTTGTCTGTGGGGGCGGGCTTTTTCGGCATATTCTCCTCGGTGCGCCGGGGCGTGTATATTTCTGTATGCATTTTAAGCATACGCTCGTTTTTTTGCGTCATTTCAATATAGCTTGCGGTATATATTACCGCAAGCGTTGTTACCCACAAAACGGCAAGAATACCCATAATTGCGGCAACAATGCGATTTCGTGATTTTTTAAACATTCTTGCACCTCAATTCGTAGCCAACGCCTCTTACAGCCTTTATTTCTGTTTTTGAGCCTATAAAGCCGAGCTTTTTTCGTGTGAAGGACATATAGACTTCTACATTGTTATATTCCGCTTCGCTGTCAAAGCCCCAAATTTTAAGCGCAAGCTGTTCTCTTGTTAAAATTTGCCCCTTGTTGGCAATTAAATATTCAAGAATGCGGTACTCCTTTTCACCGAGTCGCACACTTTGGCGATTTGTTGTGCAAATCAGTGAAAATGTGCCGGGGAAAAGCTCAATATCTCCGAAGGCGAGGGTATTGTCGACGGCATTTGAGCCTCTTCTTGTGAGTGCTCTCAGCCTTGCGAGAAGCTCGCGAGACATAAACGGCTTTGTTAAGTAGTCGTCGGCGCCGCTGTCAAGTCCCAAAACCTTGTCATCAAGCTCTGCCTTGGCGGTTAGCATTAAAATGGGTGTTGTAATTTTTTCGGCACGTATTTTTCGCGAAACCTCAAAGCCGTTTATTCCCGGCAGCATAACATCGAGTATTATTATATCATAAATTCCGCAAAGCGCCGCTTCAAGACCGCATTCGCCGTCATACATTATATCTACCTCGTATTTTTCAAGCCGCAAAAGCTCCAAAAGCGCCTCTGCCATGCGTGCCTCGTCTTCAATAAGTAAAACCTTCATATCATCACCGATTTAACCGTATATATTCTCAAATATATAATAACACACATTATTTAAAAAATATTGAATTATTTTAAATTCGATAAATTTTATTAACTTATTGAAATACACAGCGGATTGTGCTACAATGTAAAAGTAAATAAGCTTCGGCGGTGATGTTTTTGAAAAGAGAGGTTAATATCGGCTTTATAGGTATAAGCGGCAGAGGCTCAAGTATGCTTGAGCTGTTATTGCAGATAGACGGTGTGCGAGTGCCGGCTGTTTGCGATAAGGTTTTCGAGCGTGCCGAAAACGGCATTGCAATTGTAAACAAGGTCACAAACGGTGCATATCCCGTTCATGCTTATATTGATTACAAGGAGCTTCTTGCAACCGAAAGGCTCGATGCGGTTTTAATTTGCACAACATGGATTACACACGCGAGAATTGCCATTGATGCAATGCGAGCGGGATGTGACGTTGCGTTTGAGGTAGGCGGCGCGGCTTCCGTGGAAGAATGCTTACAGCTTGTAAGAACAAGCGAGGAAACGGGCAAGTTCTGTATGCTTCTTGAAAATTGTTGTTATGACCGCAATGAGATGGCACTTTTCAATATGATTAAGCAGGGTCTTTTCGGTGAAATAACCCATATGGAGGGCGGCTACAGACATGACCTTCGTTCCGAAATTTGCCAAGGACGCGAGCTTATTCACGGCAGACTCTATAACTTTATGCACCGTAACGGCGAGCTTTATCCAACGCATCAATTGGGTCCGATTTCAAAGGCGCTCGGTATAAATCGCGGCAACAGATTTTTGTCGCTTGTTTCAATGGCTTCAAAGTCGCGCGGGTTAAATGAGTGGATAAAGACACGTAAAGGCTCGGATTATGACCTTGCAGATTACAGCTTTTGTGAGGGCGACGTTGTAACAACGCTTATTAAATGCGCCAATGGCGAAACAATTACCTTAACTCATGACTGCTCAACGCCGCGCCCTTATTCGCGCAATTATGTTATTGAGGGCACAAAGGGTGTTTATTCCGAGATGAACGGCAAGGGCGGCGGAATTTATCTTGACGACTATTCAAATCATGAGCCGCGCTTTACGGATTTTAACGAGGTAAGGCCGCGTTATGAGCATCCTCTTTGGGTGGCTTACGAAAAGGGCGGAATAAAAGCCGGTCACGGCGGTATGGACTATCTTGTTTTGTCGGCGTTTGTTGAAAGTCTTCTTTTGGAGGCGGAGCCGCCTATTGATGTTTACGACACTGCCGCGTGGATGTCAATTACCTGTCTTTCGGAGCAGTCTGTGGCTATGGGATCTATGCCGGTGCCGGTGCCCGATTTTACAAACGGTATGTGGATTGACCGCGAGCCTTACAGGAAAGGGACATATTGCCTTGAAGAGGTTTGCCCCGTAGGCTCGGGAAATGATGATTGATTTTTAAGGAGAAATATATATGAAATATTACATTGGCGTTGACGGCGGCGGCACAAAAACAGCATTTGCGCTTTTCGATGAAAATAAAAATATGCTTTCACTTATTGAGGGCGCGGGCTCAAATCACGAAAATCTTGAAGGCTCATTCGGCGAGGCTGCGGATATATTGCAAGAGGGCGTTATGCGACTTTTAAGTGAAAACGGAAAAGAGCTTTCCGACATAAGCGGCATTTTAATGGGCCTTGCGGGCATTGACCATCAGTTTCAGCACGATGCGCTTCTCGGCGAGCTTGAGTCGCGCGGCATTCACGGTGCAAGAATTTACAACGATGGCTTTATTGTAATTAAGGCGGGAAATGTTGATTCCGGTATAGGCTACAATTGCGGTACGGGTACGTGTTGCAACTCCGTTGACGATAACGGTAATATGCACCAGGTAGGTGGCTTTGATCGTTTCTCGGGTGATAAGGGTAACGGCCATTGGATAGCTACCGAGTGCTACAGAATAGCTTACGACGATATTTGCCTTAAAAAGCGTGAAAGCCTTGTAACAAAGCTTTTGGGTGAAAAGCTCGGAGTGTGCGACAGAGAGTCGCTTTTATCGCTTCTTGCAAGGCTTGAAGGTGAAGAGGCCGAGGAGCTTATAAGAGTATTTATAGTTACGTTCTTCGAGGCGGCTAACAGTGGCGACGAGGCGGCGCTTGAGGTAATTGAAGAGATGGCTCAGCGCGGCGCGGACTTTATAACAGCACACCTTAAGCTTATGAGCTTTAAGAATGACAGCGTAAGAGTTGTGCTTTCCGGTTCAATGCATACAAAGCTTCCCTCGGATATTTACATTAACCGTATGGGCGAGCTTGTTAAGGAAAAAAGCGGAAGAGAGATCACTTTTATTAAGCTTAATGCAGCGCCTGTTACAGGCTGTATAAATTGGCTTCTTGAAAAATAAAATCGTTTAAGATTCTTTAATGAAAGGATAGATATATATGAAAGAAATCAGCGTAGCCGTAATAGGCTCCGGCAGTACATATTGCCCCGAGCTTATAGACGGATTTATTAAAGCGAGGGACTCCTTGAAGCTTAAAAGAGTTGCCTTTATGGACATTGATGAGAGAAAACGTACCATAGTCGGCGGCCTTTGCCTTCGTATGCTCAAAAAGGCAGGCATTGAGTGTGAAACTCTTTTGACAGATGACCTTGACCTTGCTTTGCAGGGTGCGGATTTTGTTGTTACGCAAATTCGCGTTGGCAAGCTTCCGTGCCGTCATATTGATGAAACAATTCCGCTTAAGCACGACCTTATAGGTCAGGAAACTACCGGTATAGGCGGCTTCTTTAAGGCACTTCGTACAATTCCCGCGATGGCTCACATAGCCGAGAGAATAGAGGCAATTTGCCCTAATGCTTGGCTTATAAACTTTACAAATCCCTCGGGCATTATTTCGGAATACCTTATTAACCACACAAATGTTAAGAGCATCGGTCTTTGCAATGTTCCGATTAATATGATTGACGATGTTAAAGCGGCTGTCGGAAATAATGCCGATATTACATACCTCGGACTTAACCACTTAAGCTGGATTACCTCTGTTAAGGTGAACGGTGAAGAGCTTTTCGGTAAGCTTTTTGATGAGGGCTTCGCACCTACGGTTATGGCAAATATTGAGGATGACGGCTTTGATATTGATTGTCTTAACGCCTGCAAGGGCTTCCCGTCATCTTATCTTCAATATTACTACAACAGAGCAACAAAGCTTGCGCATCTTAAAGCCGGCACTAAGAGTCGCGCTCAGGTTTGCATGGAGATTGAAGAACAGCTTCTTGAGATGTACAGCGACGAAACTCTCGTTACAAAGCCCGCTCTTCTTGACAAGCGCGGCGGTCACAAATACTCGCTTGCCGCTGTTTCGCTTATTGACTCTATAGCAAATGACAAAAACGATGTTCACGTCGTAAACATTCGTAACGACGGCACGCTTGACTTTATGGATGATGACGATATTGTTGAGATTCCCGCAGTTGTGGGTAAGGACGGTGCTAAGCCCCTTCCGATTGAAAAGGTTACAAATCGCCACATTATAAGCCTTATGAGAACGGTTAAGTCGTATGAGAAGTATACCGTTGAAGCCGGTATGAAGGGTTCCGATGAGGATGCTCTCAATGCATTAATGCTTCATCCGCTTTGCGGTGACTTTGCTCAGGCTAAGGCATGCTATGAGGAAATGAAAGAAGCGCACAAAAAATATCTTCCGCAGTTCTTCGGAGAATAATTCAGAGCAGCGTGTCCGCGTTAGTGGACACGCTGCATTGCTTTTGCACTGATAACTGTATAGCGCTGCTCGTTAAAATCACTAAAAATTTCTGTTTAATTTCGGCGAATTTTTCGTGACTCTTTTTTGTTTTTGTGTTTACATTTTTGCTTTACTTTGTTAGAATGAACTTGAAACCGATGCGTTCCCAAAGGGGGAGTAAATTATGAATTTTGTGACAAACAAGCCAGTTCCCGAGCGCTTTGAAAAGCTTATTGACGAGCACGTTTCACGGGATGATATTCTTTTTATTGTTGTTGGCGACCTTAACCTTAAGGGCAGATACGCAGAGTCTATGGCGGTGTTTACAAAAGAAGGCATTGTTGCCTTTGAGGAGTGCCATAAGGATGGCTTCTACGAGCTTAACTACGCCGATATAGAAGATGCTAAGGTGAAAAGGCTTTACGGTAATGCGCTTTTTAGGGTCAAGCTTAAAAGCGGAGTGCGGCGCAATGTTTTAAGATTTTCTTATGCCGCCGCCGAGGTTGCGGATGCTGCCGCTGTTTTTATTAACAACATCAATGAAAAAGGCTTTTCGGAGGAAGAGGTTGAGGTTGTTAAGTCCGTTTACCTTAAACAGCGAAGCTTTTGTCCGAAATGCGGCAGAAAGCTTGCTTCACCGGATGCGGAGTGTATTAACTGCTCCGGAAAAAGCAAAATGATTTCAAAATTTGTAAAATACGTTTCGCCCGAGAAAAAGCAGCTTATAATATGTATGGCTCTTTCGGTGCTGGCAACGGCATTTTCTTTAGTTCCACCGTACATAACAAAAATTATGGTGGATGATGTTATTCCCAATAAAGCTTCGGGAAGGCTTATAGCGGTAATAGGTGCATTGCTTCTTGTATATGTTCTCCAATATGTAATAAACGGCTTTAGGTCATATAAGCTGAGGCTTACGGGCGACAGAATAGTTTTAAACCTTAAAAAGGATATTTACGAAAAAGCGCAATATCTTCCAATGAGCTTTTACGACAAGATTTCAACAGGCTCCGTTATAAATCGCGTTAATTCCGATGCCGGCGTTATTCAAAGCTTTATAATGAAAATTTCGCAGGAGGCTGTAATTCAGGCGTTCACCTTAGTTGGGCTTATTGTAATAATGTTTGCAATGAGCTGGCGGCTTGCACTGTTTTCACTTGTTCCGGTGCCTATAGTCGTTTTTGTAGGCAAGCGCTTCGGCAGAACGCTTAAGCCGAAATATATGAGAATGTGGCGCAGAGGCGCGGCAATTTCAACAATGCTTGCAGACTCTATTCCGGGCGTTAGGGTAATTAAAGCGTTTACAAATGAAAAAAAGACGGTTAAAAAGTTTAACGCCTATTGCGACGAATGGTACAGCGAGGACAAAAAGGTTGCCGTTCCTGCGGCAGTTTACCCCTCTCTTATAACCTTCCTTGTTACCTGCGGTACACTTGTAATTTGGTTTATGGGCGGCAATTTTGTAATTAATGAAACCGGCGGTGTTACACTCGGTCTTCTTGTTTCGTTTATTTCGTACGCAAGTATGTTTTACAATCCGATTAACTTCTTTGCGAATATAGGCGACACTTATCAAAACACCCTGGCGTCTGCCGAAAAAATTCTTGATATTTTGGATGCCGAGCCGGAGCATGACTTCGGTTGCGGTAATGAGCTTTCGAGAATGGAGGGCAAAATCGAGTTTAAAAACGTAAACTTTGCCTTTGACCGCTCTAAAAAGGTTCTTTCAAATATTAACCTTACAATTGAACCGGGCGATATTGTCGGAATTGTGGGAACAACCGGCTCCGGTAAATCAACGCTCATTAACCTTCTTATGAGGTATTACGATGAGTACGACGGCGAAATTCTTGTAGACGGTAAAAATATCCGCGATATTGACCTTAAATATTATCGTAACTCTATAGGCTTTGTTCAACAGGAGCCCTTGATGTTCCGCGATACAATTTTCAACAATATAGCTTACGGCAGTGCCAATGTTCACGTTGAGCAGGTGCTTCACGCGGCAGAGGTTGCCAACGCGGATGGGTTTATTTCAAAAATGCCCGATGCGTACGATACAATGCTTGGCGAGCGCGGTGTAGGTCTTTCCGGCGGTGAAAAGCAGCGTGTTTCAATTGCAAGAGCGGTGCTTAAAAATCCGAGCATACTTATTTTCGATGAGGCGACGGCTGCTGTTGACTCCGAAACCGAGAGCCTTATTCAGGGCGCTATTGAAAGGCTTATTGCGGGGCGCACAACGCTTATGATAGCTCACAGACTTTCTACCTTGAGAAAGGCAAATAAGATTGTTGTTGTTGATAAGGGCGAAATTATAGAGTGCGGTACACCCGAGGAGCTTATGGCTCTTAAGGGCAAATATTACAAGCTTATTGAAATTCAGTCTATGGGCGAAAAGCTCAGACAGAAAAAAGCCGAAGAAAATTTTGAATAAGGGGGTAATTTTTTGCCGAGATATATAGAAGGACCGGAGGTCCGCCTTACACAAAACGACGGTATTTTTGTAGATGCCGAATTTTACACGGGTGAAACCTTTAATGAGCTTGAGCTTCACAGGCTTTTTCCCGTGACGGGTCTCAGGCGATATATTGCGCTTGTAGATAAAAACGGTGACGAGGTTGCCGTTATAAGAAATATAGACGAGCTTCTTCCGGATTCAAAAAAAGCGGTTGAGGATTGCCTTAATGAGTATTATATGATACCGCGAATTACACGGTTTATCGAGATGAGCGAAAAGTTTTCGATTTGGATTTGGACGGCCGAAACAGACAGAGGTATTTGCTCATTTGAAATACGAAATCATTTAACTGCGGTTAAGCCGCTTTACGACGGCAGAATTCTTATTAAGGATGCAAACGACAACCGCTACGAAATACCCGATGTTAACAAGCTTGACAAAAAAAGTCTTAAAATGCTCAGTCCTAAAATATGAAGGGAGAAAACCAATATGAAGCTTTTAATTGCTATTGTAAACAATGATGACAGTGCGCTTGTTTCCTCTGCGCTCACAAAAGAGGGCTACACCGTTACAAAGCTTTCCACAACAGGCGGCTTTTTAATGGTTGGTAACACGACGTTTTTAATCGGTGCGGAAGACGGTGCCGTGCAAAAAGCAAAGGATATTATCAAAGCAAATTCCGAAAAAAGAAGCCGTAAGGCTTCTTCAACGGCGGCATTCGGCGTTGGGCTTGCCGAGGGCGACCTCGGTCAAGAGGTTTCCGTAGGCGGCGCAATAGTATTTGTGCTTGATGTTGAAAGCGTTGACAAGTATTAATTAAAAAGAATATATTTTACAGCCCGTCGGTTTTGTGATTTTACAAAAAACCGACGGGCTACGTTTACCTTGTGTTTTTTACAGCCTGACTTTACTTTTTTGATTTTAAAATCCCAGGGGACCGTCTGTTGCGCGGTCTATGAAAAGCGTTTCGCTTTCTAAGGTGTCGGTAACGCTTTCGTCAAGTGTAATAAGCCTTGCGCCGCGTTCCTTACCGTAAATGTGGTAGCCTGCGCCAACCGTTTGGTAAAGCTTTATGCCGTCAACCACTCCCGAAAAGGTGTTAACGTGGTCATGACCGAAAAATGCCGCCACAATATCGCCGCATTTTTTCCAGGACTCAAATTGACCGTAATTTTTTTGAGCCGGCGAGGGGGCTTCACGTGCAACGCCCTCTGTGAATGCTCCTTTTTTGGGAAGATAATATTTCCCGTCGCTTCCGAGCGCGCCCGGAGTGCCGTTCGGTACCTCGTCAAAAAGCTCAAATTCCTCAAAAACGGGTATATGTTGAAAAAGTATTGAAGGAACGGGCTTTCCGCCGTTTTCCGACTTAAGCCTTGCGGAAGCTTTTTCATACCATTCTATTTGGTCTTGATGAACGTAGCCGTAGCCGGCACCTTCTATTTCGTTGTAATTTTCGTCACGCATATAGTCGTTTGAGTCAACACACCAAATATTCCACGCAACGTGTGTGCCGTCGGAGGAAAGAATCGGCAGGGAATTGTTTGCGCATCCGAAAACATCCTCATCGTTAAAGGTAGAGCGAAAGTTGTCGTATTCGCAATAAACCGAAATTTGATTTTCCTTATTTAAAAATGGGAGCATATATTCGCACTCCGCATCGTGATTTCCGAAAACAATTGCAAGCGGAATGTTGCGCTTTTTAATAGGCTCAACAATGCGGTTAATTGTTTTTTTCATATAGTCGTAGGTAAACTCCTGCCAAAAGCCGCTTATGTTGTCGCCGCCGAAAACAACAAGGTCGGGGTTCGTTTTTTCAAGAGCCTTTTCAATAACATTCATCGTTTCGGCGGTACGCGTTATCGGCACGAGCTTGTTTTCATCGTCATCCATTTCGGGGTCAACCTCGTGAATGTCGCAAATGTGAAGTATTTTAAATTTACCGTCGTCGTTGAATTTGAGCGGCGACTGCTTTTCTTTTATAAGCTTTTTTGAATTCGGAAGTCCCTTTGACATATTTTATTCTCCCTTCGCGTCGGCTTTCGGTGTGTGGCTTAAAGTGTTTTCGGTTGTATTGCTTAAAGCGTTTTCCGCTGCTTGCTTTTCCTTTTCGGCTTTTGCTTTTTCTTCGGCTTCACGCTCTGTTTTCTTTTCGGCTTTTAAAGCTTTTAAAAATTTTTTTGCAATATCGGGAATTGTGAGAATGTCTCTTACATCGTCCTTTTTAAAGAACACATCTAAAAACATAAGCTCGTCGGCCTTTTCTATTGCAAGAAGCTCGTCTCTGTACCTTTTTGAAAGTTCGTTCTTTTTGTTGTTTTTTGCAACAAGATAATTTGCGGCAGTTTCGTAAAAGCGGTCTGTTCTAAGACCCAAGTCCGGCTCGCCATAGCTTCTTATAAGCTGTTTTTCAAGCTCGTCTGAGTAGGTAAAGCCATCCTTTAAAAGAAGTGATTTTACCAATATACAGGCAGTGTTACCGTATTTTGTGTTAAAACGCGAATATTTGTCGTAATATTCGTAAGCCTTTTGAAAATTACCGATTTTTTCCTCGTAAATGCGTGCGAGTGCAAGATATATTTCCGCCTTTAAGCCGTTGTCGTCAAAATTAAAAAAGTGCTCTTCCGTGTAGCTTAAAAGTTCTTTTGCAAAGTCGGTGCAGTCGCCGTCGTTTCTTTTGAGAAGGTCATTTGAAATTTCAAGAACAACAGCGCATTTGTCCTCGTCGAAAAAGTCGTTAAGCTCTTCGATGATTTTTTTAAAGGCTTGATCGGTCGGCTTTTTTATTGTGAATTGTGCTGTATTCATCGGTTTACCTCGCTGTTGTTTTCGGCGGGAAGCACGCCGCAAGTGTAAGCTCGCCGTCTGCTTTTACAAAATATTTTTCATTTTGGGAGTATGGCATAAAGAAGTAATCGCCTTTTTTTAATGCGATTTCTTCTTCGCCGTTTGTTAAAATGCCTGTGCCCTCGGTTACAACATAAATGCACGGTGCGAAAAGCTTTTCGGTTTTACCGCAGGAAACAGTGTATCTTACAAGCGAAAAGCAGGGTGTGTCCGCTTCGGAAATAAGAATGTCCTTTTTACAGCCGTTTTCATCACTTACTGTAACGGGTGTTTTTACGCATTTCTTTTTCACATCGTCGATGCCGAAGCTGTAGTCAAAAACATCAAGTGCGGTGCTTTTATTAAGGCCTATATACATCTCGTTGTCGCTTAGTTTGTAATCGCCGCAAAATCGCTCCGGCTGAATTGTAAAGTCGGTCGGCTCTTGAACCTCTAAAATAAGACAACCGGCGCCTATGGCGTGAACGGCCTTTGCCGGTACAAAGAAAACATCACCGACGTTTACGGGGATTTTATTAAGAAGCGCCTCCATTGCGTTTGGGTCTGTTTCGCTTTTTTCGACAGCCGCAAGAAAATCCTCACGCGTTACGCCATCCTTAAAGCCGAAATAAACGCATGCGCCTTCACGGCAGGCGAGTACAAGCCATGATTCCGCCTTACCGAACTCGGAGTTAAAGTGCTTTCTTGAAAAGGCTTTATCCGGGTGCGCCTGGACCGGCAGACGAATTGCCGAGTCAAGTGCTTTTACGAGAACGTCAAGAGCCTCTCTGTTGCCGAGCATAAGCTCTTTTTCCTCGGATAAAAGCTCATTAAAGTGAACAGAGGTGCCCTTTACCGTGGAAAGACCTTCAAATTCGTCTGTACTGCCCTCATTTAACGCCTTTGTTGAGGAGCAAATCCATTCCTCGGGGTAAAAGCCGTCGGTGCTGTCATCGCCGAAAAAGTCCGAAAAGAGCTTTCCACCGAGATACACTCTGAAAACCCTGTTTTTTTCAAAAAACACGGGGCGCGAAGCTATGCTTTTTAAATCCATAATCATTCCTCTTTTATTAATGCTTCTTGTGCTCTTTCCAATGAATCGAATATTCCCGAGGCGTAAGCGGCAAAAACAATCGAGCCGCGCGCGGCCTCTTCGGAGTATTTGGGAATTGTAAGCGGAAGCGAAAATTTGTCTTTGAAAATTTCCTGCCAAACACGGCTTTTTCTAAGCCCGTTGCCGGAGGCTGTAAGTGAAAGCGGCGTACCCGAAAAAAGCGGGAGTGCATTTGAATACATTTTGAAAAGCTCGTCGGCGACTCCTTCGAGAACGCCGCAAATAAGGCTTTGCGGGGTGAAATTGTCCTCGCCTATGTTTTCAATAAAGCCGCGTTTTTGCGGATTGTTTCGCGTTCCGCAAAATTCGCAATTGACCTTAAGTGGGTTCTTTAGTGTCTTATAGCCCTCGGAAAGAGTATCCATTTTTTTATATAAATCAATATTGCTGCCTCCCGTAAGCTCACAGCTTAGGGCAAAAAAGCTTTTTAGTATTTTGTAAGCTCTTCCGCCGCAAAGTGATGAGCCGACAAAAATATATTTTCTGTTTGTAAGCGGCCTTATTTCGCCGCAATCGGGTGCATTCAGAGAGCTTGTTACAAATGAAACCTGACTGCCCGTACCGACGTTTACAAGCACGGAGGACTCGGATTTTACAGAACCTAAAAAGCTTGCCTGATTGTCACCGAGCGCAACCGCCGTGGGAACGCCCTTCGGTAAAAACGAGCAGGAGCTTGTTCCCGTTATTTCGGCATTTTTCAAAACCTTCGGTAAAAAGCCGCTGTCTATTCCTACGAGGCTTAATGCTTCTTTATCGAATTCGCACGTTTTCAAGTCGAAAAAGCCGAGACTCGCAGCATCGGAAGAATGTGTTACCGGCTCTGTATTTGTAATAAGCGCCGCGAGGTAGTCGTGAATTGTAGAAAGCTTTACGGCATTTTCGGGCACAAGTCCGTTTTTAAGGTTATAAAAGTGGGTTGTAAGCCCAAATCCCGAGGCGGCTTTAATTCCTGTTTTTTCCGTAAGGTATTCCGCATAGGTTTTGCCGTCTGCGAAAATTTCGTTGCCGCGTTCATCCTGCCAGGTGTAAAGCGGAGAGCATGGGCTGTTATTTTTGTCAAGGTATAAAATACCGTGCATTTGCCCGGTTATACCCACAGCACAAAGCTCTTTAAAATCGAAGTCCTTAACAGCGGCTTTTACGGTATTTACAATAGCCGCCGGGTCCTGTGCCTTTTCGTACAGAAACGGGGAATTTATAAATGCGTTGTTTTCGAGTGTGACACTTTTTACCGTTTCGCCGCTTTCAAGGCTACACAAAAGCGCGCAAACGGAGGAGGTGCCTATATCTATTCCGAGAAGTGTTTTCAAAGCGGTCACCTCAGCAAAGGCAGGTTGATTTGGGGTCAAGCCTTCTTATAATATCCTGCTGAATTGCAGGTGAAAGGTCAAGAAAGTTTACAAATGTGCCGTGTATTCTCATAATGTAAACACCGGAGGGTGCGTACTTTTTCGGCTCTGCAAGAACCTTTCTTAAAATTTCGGCTGTTGTGACATTTACATAAAGGTAGAAGGGTGCGGTTTTGTCGTTTAAGGGGTTGAAAAACAGCGGAGTGATAACCTTATCGCGGAATTCAATTCCTTTTTCTTCGTAAGTGTCCTTTGTAAAATATTTTGGGTCTATTCCGAAGTGGGAGGCATAGCCGCCGCACATTTTAAGGAAGGGCAGCTTCATAATGGAAAGCGTGCGGAAGCCCAAGCCGTTTTGAGCCTCGCCGTAAAGCGGGTCAAGGCCGTAGTTTAACATATCGCGGGACTTTCTGCCGCAGGGCAATGCGCCTACCCAATAGCCGTAAAGAAGGTGAGTTGAGGGTGTTGAAAAGTCGGGGCGGAAGCTGTTTCCGAGATAGTTTTTCTCGGCGCGTACCATATCGGCTATTTTATTTGTAAGCTCAACTGCTTCATCATCAACCTCTTTTATATTGTTACCGAACTTCGGTGCCGAAAGAAGGTATTGTCTTAACTCCTCATCGTTTTCAAAATTCGTTCTCAAAGCCTCAAGAAGCCTGTCGGCATCCTCCGGACGCTCTTTTACGAGTTTGTCAATTGCAATAAACGAGTCCGCAACAACGCTTACTCCGTGAATAAGGCAGCCGCTTCCGTTGTATTTGGTGCCTTGGTGATTTATATCGCGAACATCATAGCCCGACTCAATGCCACCCATAACGGTTGAAAGGAAGGGGACGGGCATATGAGAAATGGCACGCGATGCGCCGTTTGCGGCTTTTACCATTTCATCACAGAAATATTGCGCGTTTTTGTAAAAACGCTCGCGAATGGTTTTTAAAAGTGTAAGTGCATCTGTTTTATCGCAAACAGTGCCTATTTCCTTGCCTGTAATTGTTGAGTAGCCGTCATTAAGCGTCAACTCGAGAATTTTACCGAGGTTAAACCACGAGTTTGTCGTGTTGCCGTTATCTTTGCCCATAATAAGCGGCTCCTGACAGCCTGCTATTGAGGTATCCGCAACATCGTCAAGGTCGATTCCCGCCTCGGGAAGAACCTCGAAAAGAGAGTCATCGTTAAAGAAGGATGGCGTGAGGCAGCCGGGTGTGAAAAGGAATCTTCCAAGCTCCGAGTAAAGCCTTTCGGGGGTGTTTTTGTGAAGCTTTACGGAAAGAATGGGTTGCGGCAGGTTCATATCGTAATACGCGTCAAGAAGCGCGTATGTTGTTTCGTTTGTAAGGTCGTTTCCTTTTTTGTCGCGACCGCTTACGATAAGGTTTTGTGAAATAGCCCAGCTTCTGTCGGCAACGTTGAAAAATACAAGAAAATGCTTTAAAAGCGCGGCCGTTTCTTCGCGTGAGAGGCCGTCGTGCGCTCTGTACGGCTCAAAGATTCTGTCGGCATTGCCAACGGAAAACGCAAACGGGTTGGGTGCCTGCTCAAGACACATAATCTGCCATAGAAGAATAAAGCTTTGAATGGCTTCATAAAGGGTTTCGGCGCCGTTTGCCGGAACCTTTTCAAGCGTTTTAAGCATTAATTCAAGCTTTTCCTTTTGCTCGCCCTCGGCATTTAAAAGCTTTTCCTCTGCAATTTTTTTGTAGCGTGCAGTTAAAAGCAAAACAGAGTCAAGAGCTGTTTCCATGGCACTGTAATTTGAAAGTTTTTCACAGTCCTTCTCGGCGGCTTTTTTCTCTTCTATATCGGCTTTCATTTTTAAAACACCGTATTTTAAGGCGTAGCGCATATCCGGTATTAAGTGACCCGTAACCTGCTCAATAAAGTAAGCAACCTCGCCTGTGTGCTTTTCGCGTGTGGCGTAAACCTCGGTGAGCGATTTTACATACGGTGTTTGCTTGTCGATTTCACGCAGCGCTTCAATGCGCTCCTTTGTGAATTCTTCTGTTTCGTCAATGTCGCCGTAAACAGCTGTCGGGTCGCAGTAGCCGGCAAAGGTTTCCACCTTAAAGGCGGGGTTAATAAGCGCGTAGCTTCTTGCGAAGGCATCTCTTTGAGTGCCGGCAAACAGTGCGTTGTCGCTAATGAAAAGCGGAAGCTCCTCCAATGCTTTTTTGAATTTTTGTGAGAACCTTGCCATAGGCGGCAAACTTTCAAATTCATTATCGTAAAAAGCCTCTTTTTCTTTTAAAATAAACCAGCCCTCAAGGTGGTTTATTGCGCGCTCCTCTTTAAAAAGCTCCTTTGCGGACTCTGTGATTTTTAAAGCATCGAATTTATACATAAGTAAAGCACCTCTTTTAATTTATGTCGTAACAAGCGTTAAGCCGCTTTTTGTAAGCTCGTTTTTTAAAATGTCAACATCGCATTTTTCGGTGAATGCGTTTTTTACCGTGTAGCTAAGTCCCAATTTTTCCCATTTTTCCTTGCCGAATTCGTGATATGTGAGAATTTCGACGGAAAGGCCGTTAACCTTTGAAGAGTCGGAAAGCTTTTTTAAGTCGGTTGCCAAAAGGCGGGCATTTTCTTCGCCCGTGTTAAAGCCCTTAATAAGGGGGATTCTTATAAGAAGCGGAAGCCCGGATTTTAGGCGGTTTGAAAGGTTTTCGTAAATAACACTTTTTTTTGCGCCGGTAACCTCAAAAAGCCTTTCGGTGTCAGCGGATTTATAATCGGCAATCATAAAATCCACCGCAGAATAAAGCTCCTCGCAGCCGTTTAAGGAGGCGTTTGTTTCAATGCAGGTGTGAATACCTTCGGCTTTAAGTGCGTTGATTATTTTTAAAAGCGCAGCTTTTTGACAGGTGCATTCGCCGCCTGTAAAGGTAACACCACCGCCCTCGAAAAACATCATTTTACAGCCGACAGCCTCCGAAATCAATTCGTCACACGAAAGCCTTATGCTGTCTTTACGTACCTCAAGCCCCTCGGGATTTGAGCACCACGGACAATGCAGGTTACACCCCGAGAGGTGATAAACAAGTCTGTTTCCGGGGCCGTCCTGCGAGTAATTAAAGCCCTTTTGAAATATATTTACAAAGTAGTCGGACTTCAAGCTATCACCGCCTAACATATACAGTAAAATATATATAATAAAGTTTACACTAATTTTGCGTCATTTGCAAGAAAAAACAACCGCCGCAACGCCTAATTTTCAGCCGCGCTTTTGGTAATATTGACGAAACGCGCTTACTTGTATTCGGCGAGGTATTGTGGTAAAATATTAAATAATTGAGCCTTGCCTATAGCAAAGCCGAAAAAAGGAAATGCCGCAACAAAAAGGCGTTAGAAAGCCGTTTTTGCCGCGACACCGGGCTTGAGAAAATAATTAAATTATGCCTAACCCTTCAAGAAGAATTTTTGCTCCGAGTAGAATCAGAATGATTCCTCCGGCAAGCTCTGCCTTGCTTTTGAATTTGGTGCCGAAGATGTTTCCTACCTTAACACCCACCGCGGAAAGCGCGAAGGTTATTATGCCTATAAGTAAAAAGGCTATGTAAACAAAATAACTTGTCTTAAACTCGGTAAAGGCAAAGCTTACACCGACCGCGAGAGCATCAATGCTTGTGGCAATTGCCATAATAAGCATCGTTTTAAAGCTCAGCGAGGCGTTAACATCCTCACCCTCATCCTTTTTGGAAAGTGCCTCTTTAATCATATTGGCGCCTATAAGTGCCAGAAGCACAAATGCTATCCAATGGTCTATGCTTGTGATTTTTTCGGCAAAGGTTGTGCCGAGAAGGTAGCCCAAAAGAGGCATAAGCGCCTGAAACGAGCCGAACCACGCGCCCACAATAAGACAGTGAGATGCTTTGAGCTTTTTCATTGCAAGACCCTTGCAAAGAGAAACCGCAAAGGCATCCATGGAAAGACTTACGGCAAGTAAAATAATGTCAAATAAAGTCATAGTACACACACCGTTTTTTACAGAATGTATCGATTATATACCTATTTCTCGGTACGGTCAACATTTTTTTGTCATAAAAAGCGGTTTTACGCGACTTTTTACAAAAAATACAAATTTGTTATTCGGGAGATATGAAAAAATGAAAATAACCGCAGACGAGGCTGTTGAAAAAGCAATCGAAATTAAGGACGGCTTGAAAAAATATTCGCGCAAAAGAATAATTCTTTCGGTGGCGGCAATTGTAATCGCCTTTGTGTTTTTGTTTCAATGCGCGGCTGTTGTGGCGGTGTATCATTTTGCGCTTACGCCTAAGGGGTCATCGGCATTTGTCAACGAGAGCGAAGCGGATTTAAAGCTTCACGAGGCAGGCGAATTGTGGCTTTCAGAGTATGCCGAGGAAATAACCTTGAGCTCCTTTGACGGCCTTAAAATCGCCGCTTATTTCGTGAAAAACAAAAATTACTCAACAAGCTATGCAATTCTTCTTCATCAATACTCAAAATCCTCTGCCGATATGCTTGAATATGCACGCCATTATTATGAGCTTGGCTTTAATCTTTTGCTTATAGATGCGCGTGCTCATGGCAAAAGTGAGGGCAAAAGCATAAGTATGGGTTGGCTTGACCGCTTTGATGTTTTAGAGGGTGTGAATTATATTGTAAGTAAAGACAATGAGGCGCGAATTCTTATACACGGCGTTTCTCTCGGTGCTTCTGCGGCGCTTTGTGCCTCGGGCGAGACCCTTCCCGAAAATGTTCGCTGTATTATAGCCGACAGCGCAGTTTCGAGTGCGTGGGACGAATTCAAATATCAGGCTAAGGAGATGTTTTCATTGCCGGCTTTTCCGGCGCTGTATATGGAAAATGCCTATGTAAAGCTGAGAGCCGGTTGGGCGCTTGACGAGGCAAGTCCGCTTTTGCAGGTGATTAAAAGCAAAACGCCGACGCTGTTTATTCACGGCGAAACGGATACACTTGTGCCTGTGGCTCAGTGCAACAGGCTTTATGATGCGTGCGGAGCCGAAAAGGAGCAATACATAGCGGAAAACGCGGAGCATAACCGTGCGATTGATGTAAACAGCAAAAAATATTGGGCTAAGGTGGATAGGTTTATGCTTCAATATTTCGGTTTTTAAATTTATTTATTAGTGGATTTTGCTTTTATAATGTGATATAATACCCATGCGAATGGGGAGAAAGCCCCGAAGGCAGTAAGGCAAAAGCCTGAAGCCGGGGGCTTTTTCGTCGGGGAAATCGGTGAAAATCCGATACGGGCACGCCGCCGTGAGGTGCATTTTCGGCCTTGTCTTTATTTGTTGCCGCAACAACAAACGAAACGCCATTGAAGGCTTTGCTTTTGAGAAGGCGACAGGGCTGTACCGAGTCGAAATACCCGGTTCGCACCGTCTGTTTTTAAAAGTATTCTTCATTGCGAGCGCCAATGTGACATTTGTCAAAAACGGATAATATTTTTATAGGAGAATGTTTATGACACAGAAAAACAAATTTAACCGGTTGCTTTTTGTTGTGCTTTCATTTGTGCTTGTTGCGGCAATGGCACTTTCAATGACTGCATGCGACGGCAACACTCGGAGCGAGGATACCACGGCCGCTTTCGGGGAAAGCTCTGATTTGCAAAACGAGGCTGTTACAGAGCTTGGCGAGGGCGCGCACAGCTTTACCTTTGTTGCAACCGACCTTGAGGGTAATAAGCAAAGCTTTGCCGTTAAGACCGACGAAAAAACCGTAGGCGCGGCGCTTATTAAGCTCGGACTTATAGCCGGCGACGACAGTGAGTTCGGTCTTTATGTAAAGACCGTATGCGGTACAACGCTTGATTACGACACGGACGGTGCATATTGGGCGTTTTACGTAAGCGGCGAGTACGCCTCTGCCGGTGTTGACTCAACCGATATTACAGACGGTACTACATACGCATTTACTGCGGAAAAGGCTTGAAGCCGACGGTAAAGGAAACGGCGCTGTTTTCGCTTTTGGGCGCTTTAATGCTCGTTTCTAAGCTTGTGCTTGAGTTTTTGCCCAATGTTCATATGTTAGCGACGCTTACAATTGCTTACACAATTTGCTTTCGTAAGAAGGCGCTTTACCCGATATACGTATATGTTTTTTTAAACGGTCTTGTTTCGGGCTTTAACTTGTGGTGGCTTCCGTACCTTTATTTGTGGACGATTCTTTGGGGTGTTACAATGCTTTTGCCGAAGAATATGAAGCCGAAGCTTGCGGTGCTCGTATATATGGCTGTTGCAGGGCTTCACGGGCTTCTTTTCGGCACGATGTACGCACCGGCACAGGCTGTAATGTTCGGACTTGACTTTAAGGGTGCGGTGGCGTGGATAATAGCCGGGCTTCCGTGGGACCTTGTTCACGGGATAAGTAATTTTTTTATGGCGCTTCTTGTAATTCCCATAGTAAGGGTAATTAAGCTTGCGCAAAAATACGCACATTAAAAGATATGATTCATAGTATATTAACGGTGATACTATGAATCATATTGTTTTAGCGGCATTTATTGCGGCTTTGGGAACATATTTTGTAACTGCTCTCGGCGCGGCAACCGTTGTGTTTTTCAAATCGGAAAACACACGTGCTTTAAATATAATGCTCGGCTTTGCCGCCGGTGTTATGATAGCGGCGAGCTTTTGGTCGCTTCTTGAGCCGGCTATAAGCCGTGCGGAAATAAGTCTTAAAACACCGGCGTGGCTTGTGGCAACAGTTGGATTTTTAATGGGAGCTGTGTTTATGTGGCTTTCGGATAAGGGCGTAAGTGCTGCACAAAGCAGGTTTTTTGAAGCTAAGTCAAAAGCCGAAGGAAGGCTTAACAGAATATTTTTACTTGTTTTTTCAATAACTCTTCACAATATTCCGGAGGGACTTGCCATAGGTGTTGCGTTTGGTGCCTTGGGAAAAGGCGGGGCTTCAAATGAGGCGTTTTTGGGCGCCGTGGGTGTTGCGGTGGGTATAGGACTTCAAAATTTTCCGGAGGGAGCGGCTGTTTCACTGCCGTTAAGGCGAGAGGGCTGTTCTTTGAAAAAGAGCTTTTTAATAGGTCAGGCATCGGCTCTTGTAGAGCCTGTTTTTTCGGTGCTCGGCGCACTTCTTGTCACCAAAATCGAGCTTTTGCTGCCGTACGTTTTGGCGTTTGCGGCAGGCGCCATGATTCTTGTGGCGGTTCATGAGCTTATACCGGAGTGCCAAAAAAACAATGAAAAAAGCCCTTACGCCGCAACTCTCGGAATAGTTTGCGGCTTTGCTTTTATGATGCTTCTTGATGTTGCGCTTTCATAAAGCGGCATAAATATGTTTTTTGTCGAAACCGGGGGCACAAAGCTTTTTCGCGTCCTCGGTTTCCTTGCGTAAAATTTCGGGCGGCGCAATATTTAAAATAATCACTTTATCACCCGTACATTTATACGCATGATAAAGTGATTTGAAAACCAAAATGATGATTATTTCGTTAATTAAGCTCGTAAAGCCTTGTGAACTTTTCCTCAAGGTAGTCGAGGTAATAATCGACATTAAGCGGCTCGCCCGTGATTTTTTTAATCCACTCGTCGGGAGTTGTAACGGAGGCTATGCTGAAAACATTTTTCTTAAGCCATGAAAGCGTTGTTTTTAGATTGCCGTTTTTAATATCGCCGAAAATATCGAATTCCTTTTTCATTGTATTGAGAATTTGTGCGCCGTAGGCATTGCCGAGCGCATAGGAGGGGAAGTAGCCGTAGGAGCCTGTCCAATGAACGTCCTGAAGACAGCCGAGGTCATCAGACGGAACGCAAAGTCCGAAATATTCCTTCATTTTTTCATTGAAAAGAGCGGGGATTTCATCTGTTGTGATATCTCCGTTTACAAAAGCCTTTTCAAGCTCGTAGCGAACGAGAATATGGAGGCAATATGTAAGCTCGTCGGATTCCGTTCTGATAAGGCTCGGACGAGAAATGTTTACCGCCTCATAAAGCTCTTTTTCGGTTATATCGGAAAAAATGTCGCCGCAGGTTTCCATAAGCGGCTTGTAAATTGCGTGAATGAATTCCTCGCTTCTGCCCACGATGTTTTCATAAAAGCGTGAAATGCATTCATGCATGGCGTTTGTCATTGAGTCGGCTGTGTAGCTTTTGTAAAAATCCTCCGGCTCGTTTTGCATAAACAGTGCGTGACCGCCCTCGTGAAGGGTTGAAAAAATGTTGGAAATAAAGTCATTTTCGTAATAATGCGTTGTAACGCGTACGTCGCACGGGCCGAAGTTCGTTGTGAAGGGATGCTCGGTTGTCATTAAAACAAGCGCAGAATCGCGAAGGCCCTGAAGCTTTAAAAGCTTTTTTGAAAATTCCTCTTGCTTGTAAATCGGGCAGGAGCGCTTTAAAAAGTCCTCTCTTATGGGCTTGCCTTCGGCAACAATTCGTTTCATAAGCGGAACAATGCGCGATTTGAGTGCGCCGAAAAAGCGGTCGAGAGTTTCAATGCTTTCGCCCTTTTCGTTATCGTCAATGCAGGTGTCGTAATAGGTTTTCTTTTTGAATTCGTCATCGCGAAGGTCAATGAATTTGCGCGTAAGCTTAATAAGCTCGTCAAGACTGCTTTTAAAAATCGAAAAGTCCTTGCTTTCTTTAGCCTCAAGCCATACGGAATAAGCCTTACCCGAGACGAGATTCGCTTCGTAATCAAGCTCCTTTGTGATATGCTCCTCTTTTTTATAAGCCTCGTAAAGGTGCTCTACGGTTTTTTTCTGTGCGAGTGTGAGACCTTCGTTGTTTTTGTAAAGCTCGCACACAAGACTTGTGTATTTTTCGGAGTGAGTTAGGGTGTAAACGTGCTTTGAGATAATTGCCATATCCTCGCTTGCTTTTTCCATTCCGTCCTTTGGGGCACAGCATTCCATATCAAAGCTGAGCTTACCTAAGGTGCGGTAATATGCGTGGATTTCTTCGAGAATTTCAAAAAGCTCATTTAAGTTTTCTTTCGGTGAGTTCATTATATTGCGTTCCTTTCGGATAAAAATTTTTGTACTTCAAAAAGCCAAGGTATTGACGATGCGGCGCCGTTTTCGGTTACGGCAATTGCCGCGGCTGCAGTCGCAAGCTTTAAGGCGGTTTCGGGGTCTTCTGTTTTTAAAAATTCCGCGACGAAAAATCCAGTAAAGGTGTCGCCCGCGCCGGTGGTGTCCGCCGCCTTAACGTTAAACGCAGGCATATAAAAGCTTTTATTTGCCTTGAAATATTCGGCACCTTTTTTGCCGAGCGTTAAAACGGTATGAAGAGAGGGGTATTTTTTTGTTATGTGCTCTTTAATTTCACGAGTGTCGGTCTTGCCTGTTAAAGCCGCGCCCTCCGTTTGATTTAATATCAAAAGGTAGAGCTTTGAGTAGTCGATGTCGGAAAGCTTTTCGTTAAAGGGGGAGGGGTTTAATATTATTTTCATTCCCTTTTTAAAAGCGGCATCAACAATATAAGGCGTGCAGCTTATTTCATTTTGCAAAACAATAACATCATCTGCCGAAAAATGCGAAAGCACGTGGTCTGCATATTCGGGCGTTATTTTTTCATTTGCGCCGGGATATAAAAGAATGGCGTTTTCACCGTTTTTTTCGACCTGAATAATCGCCTGACCGGTTTTGTCGTCGCAAGTCTCAAGAAAATCGGTATTTACACTGTTTCCCGACAATAATTCCTTTAAGAAAAGTCCGTCCTTGCCGATTAACCCTGCGTGAAAAACCTCGGCGCCGGCTCTTTTTAACGAAATGCTTTGATTTAGCCCCTTGCCGCCCGGAAAAAGCGAAAGCTTTTCGGATTTTACCGTTTCTCCCGGAGAGACAATATGAGCAACCGAATAAACGTAATCTGCGTTGCACGAGCCGAAATTCAATATTTTCACAAAATCGCCACCTTCAATAACAGTATATAATTTTTTTACGTTTTTTTCAATTGGCAAAAAAATAAAAAATTACAGCAAAATTCAGTCGGAAAATGAAAAGAGCTTTATTTTTTTAAGCTCTTAGAGGAATAAGGATTTTTGTTTTCGCGGTACGGAGTTTTTTCGTTGCCGTACTTAACAGCCTTATTTAAAAGAATTGTTTTAATTAAAACGGCAAGCACCCAAAATGCGGCAAAGCCGACAGCCCATAAAAGCGAAATGTCGAAAATAAAGTGAAGCGCAACGCAAATGAGCGTAGGTAAAAGGCCTTCAAGGTTTAAAAGAAGGTTAATGAATATGGTGAAAAGTAAGTTACTTTTTTGTTTTGAAGTTCTCATTTTCAGCACCTCGGCTTATTTTTCTATGCCTACAGTATATCACCGAATTAATATTTGTAAAGATGAAAAGAAAATGCATTTTGCGTTGCCGTGCATAATTGACAAACAGAACAAAACGGACTATACTTATTCAATAAGCAAAAAAGGCGGTAAAGCCGAAAATCGGTAAAGCGGCGCTTTAGCGAGTATATAAGTATTTAAGGTACAGAAGGAAGAATTGAAGATGCAAAATGAGCAAATAAACAATGCCGTACAGTGGAACCCTTGGCACGGCTGTAAAAAGGTAAGCCCCGGCTGTAAAAATTGTTTCGTTTATAAAATGGACAGGCGTTATGGCAGAGATACAACAGTAATAACAAAGGGTAAAACCACATATGAGCTTAAAAATAAGGATTGTCCGCCCGGCTCTCTTGTGAAGCTTTGCTTTTCCTCAGACTTTTTTATTGAAGAGGCGGATGAATGGCGCGAGGGCTGTTGGGATTTTATTCGCCGCCGCAAGGACTGTATTTTTGTTACAACCACAAAGCGCCCCGAGAGAATTAAGGAATGCCTTCCCGCGGATTGGGGAGAGGGCTGGGAGCACTTTCATTTGAGTATTTCAATAGAAAATCAAGAGATGGCAGACAGACGCCTTCCGCATTTTTTGGCGGCACCGCTTAAGCACCGTGAGGTTTTTTGTTCACCGCTTATAGCGCCGATAAGCCTCGGAAAATATCTTGATACAGGGCTTATTAAGTGCGTAAATGTCGGCGGTGAAATGTCACCCAGGGGCGAGGTTCGCCCGATTATGTGGGAGTGGGTTCATGACCTTTACGTTGAGGCAAAGGAGCGTAATATTGAATTTTATTTTCACCAATGCGGCTCAATGTTTATACGCGACGGTGTAAATATAGGTAAGTGGAAGCTTAACGAGCAAATAGCCCGTGCCGAGGAAATTCAGCACGAGTTGGAGGCAATGTATGGCGAAACGCCGAAAAGCGGTTGCAACTTTCACTGTTGAGGGATTGAAAATAAGGATTGAGAAGCGGCGCATAAAAAGCTTTTGTGGTTTTTAATAAAATATTAAGTATAAAAGCGTAATTCGTCATGACGGATTGTATGCCTTTTTTAACACAAACCTCTTTTTTGCAAAATTTTTTCTGTTTTTTTGAATATATTTTAATTTTCCTCTTGATTTTTCGGGTGCAATTGGTTATAATAGCAAGGCACTGAAAAGTGCAATGAATATTTTAAGGAGAGTTGTCCGAGCTGGTCGAAGGAGCACGATTGGAAATCGTGTAAACGGCCAAAACCGTTTCGAGGGTT
>CAYQPJ010000005.1:0-70749 GCA_964419515.1 uncultured Eubacteriales bacterium | reverse complement strand
ATTGTTAATTATTCATTTGCGTAACGAATGTCGCTCAAGCACACATTAGGTTTCAAGAAGCGCTTCTATTGTCCCGGCGGTGGCGGGGGAGGAGAAGTCGTTTTTTATTATATGGAGCTTTTCGTGCTCTAAGCTTTTCTTTTTGGCTTCGTCGGAAAGAGCCTCGTTTACATAAATATTAAAGTCGCCGTTGGCATCCGCTATTGTGAAGGCTCTTAAGGTCAACGGCATTTTTATTGAGCGTATAAATACTGAATTCATTTTTCCCCTCCATATAAATTAGGTGTCATTATCGTGATTTGTGCTGTCGGTGTTATTTGTGTCATCTATTAACGCCTTGAACATTATAAGAAAGGTATCAAGCTGAGACGAGGTAGCGCGCTTGGACATATCAAAAAGAAGCTTGCGCTTTTCAAAAAGCTCATCCTTAATATTTTCAACATCATCGTTTACATCAAAGTAGCCTAATGATACGCCGAAATAAGAGGCGATTTTACTTAAGGTTGATGTAGACGGTGTTTTTGTTCTGCCCTGCTTTATTTCGTTAAAGGTGCTTTTGGGTATGCCTGCCTCGCGGCACAGCTGAGACGGCTTTATTCCTTTTTCGTTACATAGCTCGAGAATTTTTTCATAAATTGTCACAATTAACACCTCTGTGGTTTGTTGAAGTTTAACAAAGTTTCGGAAAAACAGAACAAATGTTCTGAGAGGGGTTGAAATGTACGGAATTCAGTACTATAATGCAGGTGTGAGTACGGAACGCCGTACATAACGTGATAATACTATATATCATTTTTGTCGATGTGTCAATACATAAAACGGGACTTTTGGCAAAATAACAAAAATTTTTACGAAAAGAGGTTTGAGTATGAAAAAGCCGATTGAAGCGAAAATCGAATGTCCCTTTTACATTGAAGAGGGCGAACGTTACATTAGGTGCGAGGGTATGATTAACGGTACACAGTGCACTCACAGGTTTATTTCAAATGAGCGGAAAAGCCGTTTTGAAGAGAGAATTTGTTCGGTATTCGGCGGTAGAAATTGCCCACATTACAGAGCGCTTTGTGTGCTTTATGAAAAAGAGGTGCGGGTGTGAGTCGGGAGACGGATGAGCGCATTAAAAGAGTAGGCTCGGCGGCGCGAAATATGAGTGTGCTTGTGGACGAAATAGCAAAAACGGCGCGTAAAAACTTTAAGGAAAAGGGCGAGCCCGATGTTGATGCGAAATTTTTAAAGGACAGTGTCGGTGCGCTGAGAGAGCTTTTTGATCTATTGGGCGATGCAGAGGGTGAAGGCTCCGGTGATAACTCGGTTTTAATTAAAATAGAAAAAGAAGCCGAGGAGTGGAGTAAGTGAAGGAGCTTGTAATCAATGAGCCGAACCCGAAGCAGAAGAAATTCTTTGAAAGCCGTAAGCGTTTTATAGGTTACGGCGGTGCGCGCGGCGGCGGTAAAAGCTGGGCACTTAGAACAAAGCTTATTTTGATGGCATTTAATTACCCGGGTCTTAAGCTGCTTTTATTGAGAAAAACTTTACCGGAGCTTAGGGAAAATCATCTTTTGCCGATGCTTTCGATGCTTAACGGCATTGCCAAATATAAAAAGGACGAGAGGGCTTTTCTTTTTCCGAACGGGTCGAGAATAAGGCTTGGCTATTGCGACAGCGAAAACGATATTTATCAATATCAGGGGCAGGAGTATGACGTTATAGGAATTGAAGAGTGTACGCACTTTACCTGGATGCAAATTCAGTTTTTAATGACGTGCAACAGAACGACCCGAAGCGATTTTAAGCCGAGAATGTATTTTACGGGAAATCCCGGCGGAGTCGGTCACAACTGGTTTAAAAGACTTTTTGTTAAGGGGGAATATATGACGGGCGAGGACCCCGACGATTATGATTACATTCCGGCGACCGTGGATGACAATACGGTGCTTATGAAAACCAACCCCGAATACGTTAAGGTGCTTGAGGCGCTTCCGGAAAAGCTGAAGCAGGCACACAGGTTCGGTAATTGGGACATTTTCGACGGTCAGTTTTTTGACGAGTTCAGAGACCTAAAGGAGCATTACAGGGACGGCGTGGGAACACATATTATTGAGCCGTTTGAAATCCCGCCGGATTGGAACATTTACCGCTCGTTTGACTTTGGGTACGCGAAGCCGTTTTCGTGCGCGTGGTGGGCGGTGGATTATGACGGCAGGCTATATAGAATTTTGGAGTTTTACGGCTGTACGAAAACACCCAACGAGGGCGTGAAATATCCGCCGGATAAAATTTTTTCGGAAATTGCGAGAATTGAAGGTGAGCATCGCTGGCTTAAAGGCAAAAGCATTATAGGTGTTGCGGACCCTTCGATTTGGGATGCTTCACGCGGAGAGGCGATTATTGAAGCTGCCGTAAGACACGGAATTTATTTTAACAAGGGCGACAACAAGCGAATTCCCGGATGGATGCAGGTGCATTACAGACTCTCGTTTGACGAGGACGGGCTTCCGATGATGTATGTTTTTAACACCTGCAAGGGCTTTATAAGGACTATTCCGGAGCTGAAATTCAGTAACACAAGCCCCGAGGATCTTGACACGGACGGTGAGGACCATATTGCGGATGAGGTTAGATATATGTGTATGGCAAGACCGATTAAGCCGACGGCTCATATTAAGCTTTCACCTGCCGGAGATGACCCTTTGGAACTTTTGCCTAAGACGAGATACAGAAAATATTCATTTTAAAAAGAGGTGCTGATTTGAAAAAAGAAAAAACAATAAACGATAACGAGGAAAAAGAAGCGGTTGGCAAGGAAGAGATTGATAAGGCGCTCGGTATTTTGAAGAAATACAGAGATGGTAAGAGAAATCTCGAAAGACGGATTATTGACAACGAGCAATGGTTTAAGCTCAGACACTGGGAGCAAATAAGAGGGAGCTCTTACGACGGCGGAGAAAACGCCTCGGCGTGGCTTTTTAACTCGATTGCCAACAAGCACGCGGATGCTATGGATAATTTTCCGAGTGTGTGCTGTTTGCCGCGCGAGGAAAGCGATAAAAATGCCGCGCAGGTGCTTTCGGAAATTTTGCCGGTTATTTTTGAGAGAAATGACTTTGAAAAGCTTTACAGTGATGCATGGTGGTATAAGCTGAAGGCCGGTACGGCTGTTTACGGCATCTTTTGGAACAGTGCGAAGAATAACGGACTCGGTGATATTGAAATTGTGCAAACGGATATTTTAGACCTTTTTTGGGAGCCGGGCGTGAAGGATATTAAGGACAGTAAAAATCTGTTTCACGTTAGGCTTGAGGACAGTGAGTCGCTCGCGGAGCGTTATCCGATTTTAAAGGATAAAACAGGTGGCTCTTCGGGACTTGAGGTTTCTCACTTTATTTATGATGACAGCGTTGATACCTCGGAAAAAACAGCTGTTGTAGACTGGTATTACAAGGTGCAAAGGGGAAATAAAACGCTTCTTCACTACTGTAAATTCAGCTGCGGTGAGGTTTTGTATGCCTCCGAAAATGACCCCGAATACAGCGAAAGAGGCTTTTATGACCACGGAGAATACCCGTTTGTGTTTGATACGCTTTTTGTTGAAGAGGGTACGCCGTGCGGCTTCGGATATATTGACATTATGAAGGATGCGCAAAAGCAGATTGACATACTCGGTAATGCGCTCGTGCGCTCTGCTTCACTCGCTTCGGTGCCGCGGTTTTTTATAAACGGCTCGGGTGCGGTGAACGAAGAGGAGTTTGCGGATTGGAGCAACAGCTTTGTTCATGTGAACGGCTCGAATCTCGGTGAGGACAGCATAAGAGAAATCAGAATTTCTTCCATACCGGAAATTTGCCTCGGAGTGCTTAACAGTAAGATAGATGAGCTTAAGGAAACGAGTGGTAACCGCGACTTTTCGCAGGGCGGTGTTTCAAGCGGCGTTACGGCTGCCTCTGCCATTGCGGCATTGCAGGAAGCGGGAAGCAAGCTAACTCGCGATATGGTGAAGGGTGGCTACAGAGCATTTACAAGACTTAACATTCTTGCGGTGGAGCTTATAAGGCAGTTTTACGACGAGCCGAGATTTTTTAGAATTACAGAGCCGAACGGCGGCGAGGTGTTTATTACATATGATAACCTCTCGATAAAGCCGAAAATTCAAGAGGGCTTTTTGGGCGATGAGTTTTACAAGAGAGTGCCGGTATTTGACATTAAGGTTTCAAGTGAAAAGTCAAGCCCGTTTTCAAAGCTGAGTCAAAATGAGCTTGCGTTACAGCTTTTCGGTTCGGGGATTTTTAACCCGGAATATAAAACACAGGCGCTTACAGCACTTTCAATGATGGATTTTGAAGGTAAGGCGCAGGTAATGAATAGGGTAAGAAACAGTGAATCGGGAGCTTTTTGACGGTAAGACGGGGCTGGAACAATACCGTGATGTACAGCGCGGTGTTTATATATAAATGACACTTCGGAAAGACGATGATTTTTACTGCAGTAAATGAAAGGACAAAATATGAAAAAATTTAAGCTTAATATTCAGCTTTTTGCAGAAGCAGAAGCCGAAGCGGAGAATTTCGGGAAAGCTACCGAAGACATTCCGACGAACGGTGACGCCGACCTTAAGGGTGAGGACGATTTTTCAACTCTTATTAACGGAAAATACAAAAAGGAGTTTTCCGAGAAAGTTCAGGAAATTATTGACAAGCGCTTTAAGAAAACAAAGGATTTGGAGCGCTTTTACAACGATGCCTATCCTATTTTGAACGAGCTTGAAAGAAAATACGGTACCGATGAAGGCGATTTTGAGGCGCTTAAGACGGCGATTAATGAAAATTTCGGCTTGGGGGATAGCGAGAAAAAGGAGCATATGCATGAGTTTGACGAAGAGGCTTATGCGGAGAGTGCCCTTAAGGTTCTTGTGAAGGAGGGCGAATCACTTAAAGAGATGTATCCCGACTTTGATTTGAGAAGTGAACTTAAGAACAACGCTCTTTTTGCGGGACTTTTAAAAAACGGGATAAGCGTTAAGGATGCGTTTGAAACGGCGCACAAGGACGAGCTTATAAGCTCTGCTATGGCTTACGCCGCAAAGACGGTTCGCGAGCAGATGGCCAATGCGGTTGAAATAAGAAATAAAAGACCGCTTGAAAACGGGCTTGTTTCGACGAGTGCCGCAGTTACAAAGCAGGACGTTAACGCTTTAACAAAAAATGACATACTTAATATTTTAAAACAAGTGGAAAAGGGGGCAAAAATAGAGTTTTAAACCTCTTTTTCGGAAAGGAATTTTATGAACAATTTTAAACTTAACATTCAACTTTTTGCTGCAGGTGACGAGGTGAATACCACTAATGACGGTAACCTTTCACCGGAAATGAAAACTTTTTACGATAAAACACTTATTACACTTTCTTCGCCTTATCTTATTCATGACCAATTCGGTCAGAAGCGCGATATTCCAAAGAACGGCGGTAAGGTGATAGAATTCAGACGATTTTCGGCACTTCCGAAGGCGCTTACACCGCTTACGGAGGGTGTAACCCCGGAGGGCAACAAGCTTAATGTTTCCAATGTTACGGCAAGCGTTGAGCAGTACGGCGATTATGTGGAGCAGTCGGACGTGCTTGAGCTTACGGCAGTTGACAACACAATAGTAGAGGCGACAAAGCAGCTTTCGGCACAAGCCGGTATTACCATGGATACCGTTGTAAGAAACGAGGTTGTAGGTGGTACAAACGTTATTTATTCCCCGAATGTTACAGACGGCGTGGAGACGGTAATTACTTCAAGACATCTTATTGACAGTTCTGCACCGCTTCGTGTGAAGGATATTTTCAGAGCTGCCGCAGAGCTTAAGGCGATGAATGCACCCAAGATTAACGGTTCTTATGTTGGAATTATTCATCCGTATGTGGCTTACGACCTTATGCAGGAGGCCGGCAACCAGTGGATGGAGGTTCAGAAGTATGCTTCTCCCGAGAATATGCTCACAGGTGAAATAGGCTCTCTCGGAGGTGTGAGGTTTGTTGAAAGCACCGAGGCAAAAATTTTTAAGGGCGAGCCATTTGTCGGAGAGTATCCGACACTTACGGTGGCAACCGCGCTTTCGGCTGCTTCGAGAACGGTTGAGCTTTCGCAGAAGCTTACATCTAAGCAGTGCTCACAGCTTATTGACAGGAAAATTCTCATTGGCGGTAAGGCTTATACAATAGCCTCAGCTTCCTCGGGTACAGGCTCTGCCAAAAGCACAATTACCGTTTCGACGACAGATGAGCTTATTCCCGTTTCGGATGCCTCTGCCGGTGCGGTGATTTACCCCGGTGAGGGCGGTAAAAACAACAGTGCCGTTTTCGCGACAATGGTTATCGGTGCGGATGCATACGGTGTTACCTCGGTTACCGGAGGCGGTATTGAACATATTGTTAAGCAGAAGGGCTACGGCAACGACCCGCTTAACCAGCGTTCCTCGGTGGGCTGGAAAGCTCTCAAAACGGCAAAGCGTCTTGTTGAGGAATATATGGTGAGAATTGAAAGCGGCTCCGCCTTCAGCACCACAGCGGAAGCTAACTGAGTAATAAATTAAACTCATTAATTTGAATTAAAGGCGGCTCGTCGCCCTGGATTTGCTTTTACGGAGGCGAGCCGCAAAGGGAGAATGAAAAATGATTGAAAATAACAATGAAAAGCTTGTAAGCGTTTTTATACCCAAGGAATCACGCAATGACACGGAGCGCTTTGTTGCCGTTAACGGAAGAAGAATTCTTGTGCAGACCGGGAAGACGGTTGAGGTGCCCGAGTGCTTTGCGGAGGTTATTGAAAACAGTGCGAGAATGGCAGCTGCTTCGGCAAAGTATATTGATGATAACACCTCTTTATAAGGAGGTAGCTTATGACGGTTAAAAGAGCTATGGAGCTTTTTTGTGAGGAACGACAAAACAGCGTGAGTGAGGAGCTTTTAATGTTTTGGCTTTCGCAGCTTGATATGAAAATCTTTTGTGAGCTTTTAAAAAATCGCGGTATGGATGAGTTTAAGGGCTATGTACTCTCCTCGGACAAAGGAAAAACACTTTTGGCTCCGGAGGAATACTGTGAAATATACACAGCCTACCTCACCATGCAAACAGACAGAATTAACGGTGAGACGATAAGATTTAATAATTCGGCGCAGATTTTCAATAGACTTTATTATGAGCTTTCATGCTATATAAGCAGAAGCACTCCGGTTAAAAAGCGTGCCGAAATAAAGGCGGTAACAGATTATGTATAAGCCGACGGTAGATAACATTTCAAAAAGTGAGCAGGTAATAAGCGGTTTTTCCGGATATGATCACAGGTTGAAAATAAGTGAAAACGCGTTTTTTGATGAGATTAATATGAGCTCTCTTTATTATCCGCTTGCTGCCGCAAGGCACAAAAGAGGAGTATTTAACATTGACGGTGACGGAATTCACGGGCTTTTTGCAAAGGACGGGCTTTGCTTTATTAAAAATTCAAAGCTATATTATAAGGGCAGTGAGGTTTCGGGGCTGATCTTTCCGGATGCGGAGAAAAAACGACGGTTTGTTTCTATGGGGACGAGGCTTATTGTATTTCCCGATAAGGTTTACGTTGATACGGCAAAGCTTGATGATTACGGGAGCCTTGAGGCTGAATATAAAAGCGGCAAGGGAGTTAATGTGAGCGTAACTCTTTGTACGCGAGACGGAACGGAGCGAGAATTTATACCGTCGAAGGAGGCGCCGGAAAGCCCCGAAAACGGCACGCTTTGGATTGATACCTCGGGCGAGTCGCTTGCGGCATTTGTGTATTCCGGACAGGAGGAAATGTGGAGTGAGACTTCGGCGGTTTATGTGAAAATATCATCACCCAATATAGGAAAGCAATTTAAAGAGGGTGACGGAATAACAATAGAGGGGCTGGAAGAGAATACGCTTAACGGAAGCAAAATCATTGAAGGGGTTACAGATGACAGTATTACGGTCATAGGAATTATTAAAGCCGCATTTACGCAAACAGATGAAGTTACCGTAGCACGTAAGCTGCCGGATATGGATTTTGTTTGTGAAAACGGAAACAGGCTGTGGGGGTGCTCCTCAAAAAACAATGAAATATATGCTTCAAAGCTTGGTGACCCGAAGAATTTTAACTGCTTTGAGGGGCTTTCGACAGACTCCTATGCGGTAAGTGTGGGTACTGACGGCGATTTTACAGCTGTGGTAAGCTATAGAGGGTATGTTATGTTTTTTAAGGAGGCGTGTCTTCACAGAGTTTACGGGAGTTATCCGCCGTTTACGGTTTCGGCGCTTAATGTTCGCGGAGTGCAAAAGGGAAGTGAGCTTTCGGTGGCGGTGATTAATGAATCGCTTTATTATAAATCACCGACGGATATTTGCCGCTTTGACGGTGGAGTGCCTGTTTCTGTTTCGACAGCTCTCGGTAATGAGTATTACAACGAGGCGGTAGGAGGCGGACTCGGAGACAGGTATTATATTTGCATGACGAATCGTTTTGGAGAAAGAAGTCTTTTTTGCTATGACGAGAAAAGCGGAGTTTGGCACAAGGAAGACAATTTGAATGTTAAAGAAGTCGCTTGCCACAACGGTAATATGTACTTTTTGGGTGAGAATGACGGGAAGTGTGCGATATATCTTGCGGACGGTGAGGTTACATACGGTAATTTTGCCGCGGTGCTCGGTGGATACAAAACGGAGGAAAAGGTTAAATGGATGCTTGAAACGGGGCTTTGGGGAATTGAAATGCCCGGAAACAAGTACTATTCTAATATTGAGCTTAGGTTTTCCGGTGAAAAGGGAACGAAGATAAGTGTTAGTTTTTCTTATAACAATAACGGCGAGTGGCAGAAAAAAGCGGAGCTTACGGCAGATAAAACCGGCTCGTTTACGGTTCCGTTTATAACGCCGAGATGCGACACAATGAAAATTCGCATTGAGGGAGAAGGGGCATTTAAGCTTTTGAGTGTGACGAGAATTATTGAAAGGGGAAGTAATTTGTGTATGAGTTGAACCTTCTTTTACCGGATATAAGTTCGCAAAAATATACGCTTGAAGAAAAATTCAGGGTTTTGAAGGGCTATTTAACCGAGCTTAACGAAGCGCTCTCATATGCGCTTTCTTCGATAGATACGCAAAGCCTCGGAGAATCGCTTAAAAGTAAAATTGAATTCGGGGAAAAAGCGGATGCACTTTACGGCGAGGTTAAAAGAGAGCGGGCTTTTTCAAAAAAGCTTGAGCGCGAAATGGTGCAAAGATTTTCGGAGCTTAAAAGCGAAATTATTGCGACTGCCGACGAAATAGAGCACGAATATACTACTGCTATTTTGGCGGAAAAAGAGAAAATAGAGCTTTTGGCTGACGAAAAATTTACGGCGAAATCTGAATTCGGCGAATATAAGTCGGAGACGGATACGAAATTAAATCAAACGGCAAATGAAATTAAGCTTAACAGCGAGGCAATTGAAGGTGCAAAGACAAGCCTCGAGGAATATAAGCTTGAAAATAAATCCGAAATAGGGATTTTGCCGGAGACGATTATTTCGGAGGTTTCAAAGGCTTACCTTAAGAAAACGGAGGCGGAAGAGCTTGAAAAAAACGTTTCATCAAAAATAACGCAAACGGCGAGCGATATAACGGAGAATTTTTCGCTTGACGTTACAAGGCTCGAAGAGGATATTTCAAGTGTCGGCGGAAGCTTTTCGGCATATGTTTCGTCACTTGATGCTTACATTAAGCGCGGCGAGCTTTCGGAGGGTGTTTTCGGAATTGAAATAGGAAGAAGCGACAGCTCGGTTAAGGCACGTTTTACAAATGATAAGCTCTCCTTTTTGCAGGGAGACAGTGAGGTAGCGTATATATCGGGGAGTAATCTTTATATCACGCGCGCACAGGTGCTTGACTTTCTTGAAATAGGAAATACGAATGACGGCTTTTTTACATTTGATGTTACGGGAAACGGTCTTGAAGTGAGGTGGTCTTACGGCGACTAAAAAGTACGGTACGTGTACGGGACCTTCTAAGGATTATTATTACGTATGGCTTGAGCTTACGGAGAACTATCAAAGTATAAAAAACAATACGAGTAATGTTACGGTAGGTCTTTATGTTAAAAGAAACGGTAATTACGCGGATTCGGCGTATAACCTGAACACAAGCGACAACTCGGTAACCTTAAAGGTTGCGGGAAGCGTTAAGGTTCAAAAAAATCTTACGATTGACACGCGAAACGGTAAAACGGCGGAGCTTGCAAAATGGACGGGGAATGTTTCGCACGGTGATGACGGTGCCCTTTCTCTCTCTGCTTTCGGTAGCTTTACCATGGACTCGCCGCTTACCGGCGGCAGTGTTACGGCGAGCTTTAAATGCACCGACATTGCGCGGGCGACAGAAATAAGCGTAAGCTCTGCAAGGGTGAATCCGGGAGGCTCATTTACAGCTTCGCTTTCACCGGCGGTTGATGCATTTTCACATGAGCTGACGGTAAAATTGGGTAACAGCAGCTTGAAAAAGACGGCAGCCGCAGGTGTTAAAAGCATTGATGTCGACGTACCGAAAAGCTGGGTTAATGAGCTTACAACATCAAAAAGCGGAGCAATATCGCTTTCGCTTGTAACGAAAAACGGTTCGGCTGAGGTTGGTACGAAAACGGGTAGTATTACTCTTGCGATTCCCGAAACGGATGAATATTTACCGGATTTTACGGTGAAGACCTCTGCCGTTAGCGAGAGCGTGCCGCAGGAGTGGGGAGTATATGTCAAGGGTAAGGGAAATGTGAAAATAGAGCTTGACGATATTACATACCGCTTCGGTGCGAGCTACTCGTCGGTAAGTGTTGTCGCCTTTGGAGTTACAAAAAGAGAAGCTCCTGCCGAGATAGCGTTGACAAAAGCCGGAACAAACAAGGTGAGTGTTACCTTAAGGGATTCAAGAGGTATGACAAAAACAAAGGAGGTAAGCATAGCTGTTGAAGACTATGCGTCGCCATCGGTGGATTTTACAACGCTTTACAGATGTAAAAGTGACGGTACACCGGATAAAAGCGGAGCGTATCTTGCGGCGGAGTTTACCGAAAAGGTGAGCGATATAGGGAATAGGAATACCGCGAGCGTGACACTTACTTATAAAAAATCCGGAAGCAGCACATCCGTTACGGTGGGGAACGCATCATCGCCGGTTGTTTTTGGCGAGGGCGGAATTTCGGTGAGCGCTTCGTATGATGTTAAGCTTTGTATTTCGGATTTGATTGAGGAAAAGAGCTTTGAATTTTCAAGGCGAATTTCAAGTGCGGATATACCGTTTAATATAAGAAGCGGCGGCAGAGGTGCGGCGTTTGGTTGCTACGCTGAAAATGACAACGAGCTTACCGTGGCGTACGATTTGAATGTTTTGGGGAGCATAAAGACAGATAGCATTGAGGATGATTTGATACTTTCCGAAAATGTGAGTGAGGTCATAGGAAAAATTAAGCTTTCGAAGCCGTTGGGACTCGCGTTTTTTAATTTGAGGTTTACGCTTAATAAGGCTGTTTCAAAAAATACCGAGATTGACCTGGGCACGCTTACGGAGGTTAGACCGTGGTGCCTTTCACCGCTCGGCGTGAGAGTGTATTTAAACGGTAAGGCGTATGATGCAAGTCACAGCAGAGCATTTTTAACTTATAAATCGGAGCTTAAAATGAGATGCTCGGAGGATGTTGAGTCGGGCGCTTGGGTTTACATAAGCGGAGCGGTAATTAATGTTAAGGAGGAGATGTAAAATATCATCTAAACAAAGCTACAGCTATTCGGTAAAAAGACCCGAATACAAAAAGAGTAAAAAACAGCTTGAAGCAGAGCAGGCTGTAAAAAAATGGGAAAACAGCAAGCCGGAGGCTTATAGTGGAAAGTACACAAAGCAGCTTGACGATATTCTTAATTCGGTTTTAAACAGGGAGGATTTTAAGTATTCGCTTAATGCAGATCCGCTTTACAAGGAGTATCGCGATTTGTATGTGAGAAACGCACAGAGAGCTATGAATGACACGGTTGGGCGTGTTGCGGCGCTTTCGGGAGGCCTCGGAAGTTCTTATGCCGCGACGGCGGGAAGTCAAAGCTATAACAATGAGCTTGCAAAGCTCAATTCGGTTGCGCTTGATTTGTACGACAGAGCATATGGCGTTTATAAGGATAAGGGCGATGGGCTTTATGAGTCGGCACAGCTTTTGCGCTCTCTTTCAAACGACGATTACAAAATGTACAGAGATATCGTTTCCGATTATTACAAGGACGGCGATTACCTTACCGAAAAGCTTAAAAATATGTCTGATGCCGAATATGAGCAATTTTTAAATGAGGTTAAGGCGTGGGAAAATGATCGCGATTTTTCATATGATAAATATCTCGATGAAATAAAAGCGGCGCAATATGATGAGGAGATGGCTTTTAAAAGGGCGGAGGCGCAAAGGGCGCAGGCAAACGCCGACCGAAGCTATAATCTTTCGCTTCAAAAGCTTTACGCCTCGAATGCGAAGTCCTCATCCTCAGCTAAAAGCACAAAAAATGAATCGGAGAGCGAAACCGCAGAGAAGGTTAATTATCCGAAAACATATGCGGAGTTTGTAAAAAAGACCGGCAAAAAGGGCGTTATGACACAAAAGGAGTTTTCCATAAGAAACGAATCCATTGCAAAATACAGGACTTATGAAAATTACCTTAAGGCGATGTATGAAAAATATATGGATTAAAAAGGAGGTGCGGCTTCTTTTTGAAGGAGGTTATATGCAGCTTGATTCCGTCGGCTTTCACGCTTTTGGGCGTGATTATTACTTGCACACTTTCGGCAAAGGCGACACGCGACAATGTTTCGCACAGGCTTGAAATATCTCAGGCGGTGACGGAAATTAAGCTTGAAGAGTTGACTCGCGAGGTTCGTAAGCACAACGGCTTTGCGGAAAAAATACCCGTAATTAACGAACAGCTGAGAGTTTTTGAAAAAAGACTTTCGGAGCTGGAGGAACAAAACGGGAAGACATCAATATAATATTAGCGGGAGAATATCCCATAAAGGAAGAATGAAAGAAGGATTGACGGCAGTGAAAATCAATTTAAAGGCAAGACTTAAAAATAAAGCGTTTTTGGTAAGTGTTGTTGCGCTTACGGTGTCGCTTGTTTACCGCGTTTTGGCGCTTTTCGGAATTATACCGGCGCATGGGGAGAACGAGATAATAGAGCTCTTCGGCATGGCGGTGAATATTTTAGCCGTTTTGGGCGTAGTGGTTGATCCGACTACAGAAGGGTTGAGCGACAGTGAACGAGCTCTGACATATTGCACGGAGTGTGATGTGAGAAAAAAGGAGGATGACAATGGCTGAGAAAAGAATATATATTTCACCGAGCGATCAAAATGCAAACACCTATGCTACCGGGAATACAAATGAGATGGCACAGTGTAAAAAGATAGCGAAGGCTTGTTTTGATTTTTTAAAAAAGCAAGGCTTTAACGTTAAGTGCACTTATACGGACGGTATGAGAGCGAGGGTAAGTGAGAGTAACGCGTTCGGAGCGGATATTCATCTTGCAATTCATACGAATGCCACAGCGAAGCATAATGTTACGGGCGGCACACAGATTCTTTTGTATGACTTGAAGGGTGAAAATAAAAAGGTGGGGCAGGCTGTTCTTTCACGACTTGCGCCGATAACGCCCGGCTCTTCTGCTGAAAAGCTTGTGGCAGAGCCTGAGTTTTATGAAATAAGAGCGGCGAAGGCAATGACGGTTTATTGTGAATGTGAATTTCACGATACAAAAGAAGGCTCGGACTTTATAATTAAAAATGCCGCGAAAATAGGTGAGGCAATAGCGAGAGGTATTTGCGACTATTACGGTGTGAAAATTAATGATGGTGGCACCGAAGGAAAAACCGACGTTAAAAACGACACGCTTTATACCGTTCAGGTGGGCGCGTTTAAGGTGAAAAAGAATGCACAAGCGTATGCGGAAAAGCTGAAAAAAGCCGGCTTTGATGCGTTTATCGTAACAAAAAAGGCATAAGAAGGCAAAAAAGAGGCTGTAAAAAATGTATTTTTACAGCCTCTCGGAGTGAATAATCGGTTATTTATGATATTGTGGTGTAGCTTTCGCGGCTTGTGCCGAGAATGCCTATGTAGCTTCTGCCGGGATTTAAGGAAAGCTCGCTTCCATCTTCGTCGTAAAGCTTGAGCATATCCGTAGCATCGCCTTTTTCCCAGGTGATTGACTTATAGGTACCGTTTGAAATGTAAACGCCGTTACCGGAATCAAGGTCAAAGGTTACTCGGCTTTTTGCATCGTTAAGGTCTGTTATGGTTGTGTACAGAAGAACGAGGTTTGTGAAGTTTTGCTGATTACCGTCACTGTCTACGAACGGTGAGTCGTTAAGTGAGCTGTAATAAAGCTTATCGGAAGCATCGTAATTAAAGCTGTAATTGTAGCTTCCGGAATACGAAATTTCACATGAGGTGCAGGTGTTTTCCGAAAGAGCTTTTGCGGACTCGTTGAATTTAAAGGGCGAAGAGTAGCCGTCATTAAGTGTTGTGCGAATTTCACGGTTGTCTATAGCCTCTGTAATTGCGGAGCCCTTTGTGTAACCGGTGTGCTCCATATCGACATATCTTGTTTTGTCTCGGTAGAAGCAGTCGCTTATTGATTTGCCGTCAAGATGATCACAATAGCCCTTTGAAAATTCGTTATATGCATAAGTGCTGCCGCCCCAATGAACGAAAATTGCATCGAAGCCGCTTACAAGCTCTACAAAGTAGTGACGCGCGCTTCTTACGGGGCCGACCTTTTCGGGGATTCGTGACTTGTCGGCATACATCAAAAGCATTCTGGTGATGCCACCCTCGGCTACCATTTCCATTACAATATCAGAGGAGCAAAGACCCCATTGCGGTCTTGCATCGGGATGGTTTTCAACAGATATTACAACGGGACGGTTGCTTAAAAGAGCTTTGTCGTAGCCGCTTTCTCCGGTTAAGGGATTTATAACGGGAACGGGCTTTGTTGTGCTTTCAAGCGGAGGCTCTGTTGTAGTGGTTTCGGTTGTTTCTTCGCCGCCGCATGCAGAGAAGCTTAAAAGCGCTGCAATAAGCGCTAAAATGATTGAAAAGATTTTGAATGATTTACTGTTTTTTGAATTCCACATCTTTTATTACCCCGAAAATTAAAATTTTTAAAGCCAGAACTGTACTGTTTCGGAAATGTAAGTGTACAGCTCGGGATTTTGAGTATCTATTGTTATATCCGATAAGGATAAAACAAGACAGAAGCAGTAGACGGCGGAGATAATTGCCGCCGAAAAAAGAGCAGTATTAAGTGCCTTTTGAAGGGCTTTGTCCGTGTATTTTTCATAAAGTGCAAAAACGGTTATTGAAGCACTTAGCAGAAGCATAAAGGTGAAATCACCAAAATAACGCTGCAAAAGCCCGGCGCCTTGAGTGTCTGTTATTACGACAGCGACGGCGATTATTAAAGGTAAAACAGCGAATGCGAAAAGCTTTTTTTCTTTCAGCAGGTTTTTTACCTTGGGAAGAAGAAGCACCGACCATAACAGCGGTATTGTTGCAAATGCGCCGCCGAAGCAGTTTTCGTAAACGGTTTTACCGACGTAATTTGAAACAATAGAGACGGGCTTTATGAACGGGAATACAGCGGAAAATGAGGGCGGCTGGAAAAGGTAAGTGAAAAGCCCTAAGCCGAGTCTGCCGAAATCAAAGCCGCGAGCGGTCATATCGTTTGTGGTGAGGTTGTAATTTGCGCCGAAGTCAAAGGGCGAATTAAAGCGAATGTAGTTATAATACATAAGCCCTGCTGCAATGGCGATATACGGTGCGGCAAGCGTACCGAGGCTTATTAAGCCGTTTTTCTTTAGAATTGTTTTTTCTTCGTTGAAGAAATACCGCCAAAAAATCGGCAATGCGATGAGCGATAGGAAGGCTGTTTGAGGTCTTGAACCGGCTACAAGGGCCATGAAAAGTGAGCCGAGGAAAAACAGCGGAAGCTGCCGTCGGGTGCTTTCGAGAGCCTTGAGCCAGAAGAATATTCCGAATACGGAAAACGTAAGTGCGACTATTATGGGAAGTGAATAAAAGTCGGGACGCTTTGCGTAAAACAGCATTCCGGAGCTGTTTATAAAAATCAAAAAGATGAGAAGGAACGAGCCGACGGATATATTTTTGAATTTTTTCTTTGCCGTGAACGATAAAAGCAGGTATGAACCGATACAGAAAAGTATGCAAAAGGCTGCTATTCCGATTGCCGTTGGGAAGGGGGCATTAAACAGTGCTCTGAAGGGCAAATACATTAATAAAAGCGGGACTATTCCGAAATAGACATAATAATGACCGTTGTAATAGGCAACATCCCACCGTGCGGACTCTCCAAAGAGAGCACCCGCAACGCTTCGGGCGTTGGTATCATATGGATTTTCCATTTCTTTTAAAAATTCCGGAACATCGTTATTATCTATATAAGTCTTGCCGTCAAGAATCGCCTGAGCCAATTGGTCGTACTGATTGTGATTTTCGAGAGGAAGCGATATCAGGTCAATGCCGCTTCCGCTTAAGGCGTAGGAGTTGTAATTTTTTGAAGCAATCCCCATAAAGGTTGGGTTTATGCTTGCGAGAATTATTATGACGGCGCTTTCGACGATTATTATTGACGTTGAAAGTGATTTTGCAAGGTCGGCATTTTCGTTGAGCCGCGATTTATAAAGCGGCGATGAAGGCTTGAAGGCGAAGATGAAAAGTGAAATTATCATAAGTATAAATACTCTGGAAAACGAGAATTCAAAGTCGCGCTCGGTGTTAATCGAAATGCCGTTTAAGTGAACCTTATTTGTGCCTTCCGTTAAAAATGAGACGGTGGCGGTTTTTGTTATTCCTTTTGTGTGAACGTTTATAACCTGACTTTTTTTGACACCCGGATTTACGCTTCGTCGAGGGGTTGTGAAAAGATATTCGTTGCCGTCGTCGGTAAGCTTAATTTCCACTTGAACCGAGGAAGTGCTGTCATAGACCATATCGAGCTTTATATTTTTGATTTCGGCGTAAAGCTCATTGAAAACCAAGGTGTTTTCCGCCGAGGTTATCTCGTAAATGCCGTCCTCCGTGAGGTATGGAGAAAGGTAACGCTCTAAGGGAATTTCTTCATAGCCGCGGGTAGCATAAAAATTCACGTTGAAAATCGTAAGCTCGGCACCCAAAACTCCGACAAGAGCGCTTAAAATTACGAGTAAAAGCTTTTTTGTATACGGCTTATTTTTTGAAAGCCGAAAAATAAATGTTGCCGCGGCAATTGCGAGCAAGAAAACGGCAACCATAAGGAATATATACAATTACAAAAATCCCCCTGTTGTGTGGATTTGATTTCTTACCGTATATTAAACCATATTTTTCCCGAATTGTAAATATTTAAAAGCAAACTTACATATTATTTAAGGGAAATTTAAGAATTATGTGAAAAAATTTCAATGAATTGATTTACGGGTGAGATTATATGAAGAAAATATCGGGGAATGCGCCGCTTTGCCGTGACGAGTACACAAGAATCACAAATGAAATGAAAAATACATATAAAAATTTTTGCGTTTGCGAATGCGGAAGAACGCTTTTGGGAAAAAGAATAGATGCATTTGTCTTTGGTACGGGAGAAGAAAAAATACTTTATGCGGGCGGAACTCACGGGACAGAGTGGCTGACCTCGCTTTTGCTTTTGCGTTTTTTTGAAAAGCTTTTATATGAATACGAAAACGGCGGAAAGATAAGCGGCTATAGTGTTGCGGAGCTTTATAAAAAATATACGCTTATAGCTGTGCCGGAGATTAATCCGGATGGAATAGAAATTGCCGTTAAAGGGGAGAGCGCCTGCGAGGAGTATGGCGAGCTTTGTCGTGCGGCATGCGGCGGGGATTTTTCAAAATGGAATGCAAACGCACGAGGGGTGGATATCAATCATAATTTTAACGCAGGGTGGGGTGCTTTGAGAGAATATGAAAAAAGTATCGGAATAAACGGCGCGGCGCCGACGAAATACGGCGGAGCATCACCGGAAAGCGAGCCCGAAACAAAGGCTATGGTGAGACTTTGCAGAAGACTTGATATAAAAAGGCTTTTAACATTTCATTCACAGGGCGAAGAGATTTATTGGGAATTCGGAAGGCACACGCCTGAGGAGTCTCTTTTACAGGCGAAAATTTTTGCGGCTGTTTCGGAATATACGCTTGTAAAGAATGAAGGCTCGGCATTTGCGGGTGGCTTCAAGGATTGGTTTTGTGAGGAAATAGGGAGACCTGCATTTACGGTTGAAATAGGCAAGGGCGAAAATCCGCTTCCGCTTACGGCGCTTGATGATGTTTACGACAAGCTTGAAGCATTGCTTGCGGTTGGGATGATTATTTAAAATTTTAAAAAGCCTCTTTACAACGAACAAATGTTCTGTTATAATGTGAACAACCGAACAAATGTTCACCATGGAGGCGGCGATTTTGGATAGAATTATACTTCATTGCGACTGCAACTGTTTTTTTGCTTCTGTGGAGGCGGTGCTTAATCCGTCGCTTGAAAACGGTGCATTTGCGGTGTGCGGTGATCCGGAGCTAAGGCACGGAATTGTGCTTGCAAAAAACGAAAAAGCCAAAAGATACGGAATAGAAACAGGTGAGCCAATATGGCGTGCCAAGCTAAAATGCCCGTCACTTGAGGTCGTTACACCGACATATGGCAAGTATACCGAATTTTCAAAGCGGATTTTTGAAATTTATTGCAATTATACGGATTTGGTAGAGCCTTTCGGAATTGACGAGTGCTGGCTTGATGTTTCCGGTACGACACATCTTTTCGGAGACGGTAAGAAAATCGCCGACGAGTTGAGAGGGGAAATTAAAAAAGAGGTTGGCGTAAGTATTTCGGCGGGGGTTTCATATAACAAGCTTTTTGCGAAAATGGGAAGCGATTACAAAAAGCCCGATGCCACAACCGTTATAAGTCGCGATAATTTTAAGGAGCTTCTTTTTCCGCTTAAGGCGGGAGAGCTTTTCGGGGTAGGCAAAAAAACGGCGGAGCGTCTAAGAGGCATAGGCATTAAAACGATAGGGGAAATTGCAACGACAGACCCGGAAATTTTAAAGGGCTTTTTCGGGAAATCCGGGGTTTTGATGTATGAGCACGCAAACGGAAGAGAATATTCACAGGTTAATCCGTATTATTACAGAGAGGCTCCGAAATCAATAGGCAACGGTATGACATTTAAACGCGATCTTTTAACGCTTGATGAGGTGAGAACCTGCGTTTGCTTTATTTGCGATAAGGTTTCGGCAAGACTGAGGAAGCACGGTTTTTTATGCAGAGGAATACAGGTTGCGATTCGTGATGAGAATATGAATACTGCGATTAAGTCAAAACGCCTCGGTTCGCCTTGCGATCTCTCGTTCGATTTGGCTCCGGCGGCGCTTGCGATTATAGAGGAAAGTGTGCGGTTTGATTTTAAGCCGATAAGGGCAATTACAGTGACGGGGACAGATCTTGTGAAGGGGTCGGAGCTTTATGAGCAAATTTCTTTTTTCGAGCTTGATTATTACCTTAAACGTGAAAAGGAGGAACGGCTTGAAAAAACGCGGGATGACATTCGCCGAAAATACGGACTCGGTGCGTTGGGAAGATGCTCTGTTATGAAAAACGAATTCGGAATAAGCTATTGAAAAATATATGAGGAGGAGCTTTTATGCGTTGCTCGGTAGCTGAGCTTAGAGCCAAAGAGGTTATTAATATGGAAACAGGGTGTAGAATAGGCAATGTGGTGGATGTGGAAATGGATACAAAAACAGGGTGTCTTTTAAACATCATCGTTTTTTGCGGAAGAGGCTTATGCGGTTTTTTCGGGCGCGGCGAGGAAATCACTGTTTGCTGGCACGATATTGTGGTTATAGGTGATGATACAATTATCGTAAGAAAGGGCGGCGCCAAAAAGCCGATTAAATAAGGGCGAAAAATGCGCTTTCCGTTTGGAGAATATCCATTCGGAAAGCGCGGATTTTGTTTTTTTAAGCTTTTGCGGAGTCTCGAGGTAGGCGTACGATAAATTCCGAGCCTTTTTGAGGCGTGCTTTTTACATCTATGGTGCCTTCCGAAAGCTCGACGATTTTTTTTACAAGCGAAAGCCCCAAGCCGTTTCCATCGGAGGAATGGGAAGTGTCGCCCTGGTAGAATTTGTCGAAAACATGGCGGCGAGTGTGCTCGCTCATGCCGCAGCCGCTGTCTTTTACGGAGACCTCTATAAAGTCGAATCCGGAGCGTTGCTTAAGTGTGATTGTACCGCCCTCGGGAGTGAATTTTACGGCGTTTGAAAAGAGGTTCATCCATATTGTGTAAATAAGTTCGGGGTCGGCAAAAATGAACGCGCGCTCTTCAATATCCACAGTGAGAGTAATATTTTTGTTTTCTATTATTTCATCGTAAACAAAAACACATTCGGCGAGCTGCTCGCAAATGTCGTATTCCTTCGGAGCGGGGGGAAGACTGTTGTTTTCAAGCTTGTTGAGCTTAAGCATATTTGTAATAAGGCTGTTCATTCTGTTTAAGGCGTACATAATGTTTTCAATGCACTCTTTTTTGCGAGCTTCGTCGAAGTCGTCATCGGCGAGATATTGTGCGTTGTTGCCTATTATAGCCAAGGGAGTTTTCATTTCGTGTGAAACGTTTGAAAAAAAGTCGAATTTTAACGTTTCTATAGATGAAAGTTCTTCTGCCATTTTGTTAAAGTCAAGAATCATAAGGTCAAGATAATTGTACTTTTTAGGCGATGAGTGAATTGTTTCGACCCTTATTGAAAAATCGCCGTCTGCAACCTTTTTTGCGGCATCGGCAAGGCGCATCAAAGGTTCATCGTACGCTTTTTTTACTATGTGACGTGAGATTATGTTTATTATTGCCGCCGAGGCGAACCAATAAACCAAAATAAGCACGAGCTGAACATAGCCGCTTATGCCCATTTTTGAGCACAGCAATGAAAGCCCGGTGTGTAATCCGCCTACAGCAAACAGTACAACAAGTGCACCTCTGAAAAAGTGGGTAAAAAGTATTGAGTTGCGCTTATATTGTTTTTTCGGACTTTGCTTGTTTTTCATTTTAAAACCGCCTTATAGCCGAGCCCGTGAACGGTTACTATTTCAAAATCATTGCATTCGGCGAATTTGCTTCTTAGTTTTGTTATGTAAACATCTACGGAGCGCAAGGTCGTGCTGTTGTCAACTCCCCAAAATTCGTCAAGAAGCTTTGCTCTTGAAAAGGTTATTTTGGGGTATGAAAGAAGCTTGAAAAGTATATTGAATTCTCTCACGGTAATGGGGATATTTTCTCCGTTAAGCGTTACGGACAGCTCGTCCGCATCAAGCGTAAGAGTTTTAAGAGCTATTTTTCTGCTTGAAGAAATGTTGGAACGACGTAAAAGCGCTTTAACCCTGAGGAGAAGCTCTTCAAAGTCAAAGGGCTTTACCATATAATCGTCAATTCCGACTCTAAAACCCCTCTCTTTAGATGAAAAATCATCCCGCGCGGTAACAAACATTATCGGTATATTACTGTTTGTTTTTCTTATATTATCGGCAAACTCAAAGCCGTCTGTGCCGGGCATCATAATATCGGAAATAATAAGATCGTAAATAGTGCCGTTTGAAGCGTTGTAAGCCTCGGCGGGGCATGAGCACCCGATTGCATTATAGCCGTTTTTTAAAAGAAACGAGCAAAGCACCGAATTGAGTTTGGGGTCATCTTCAACCACGAGTATATTTATCATAGAGTCACCTTCCTTTTTGAATTATCGCATAAATGATTTGAATTTTCAAGTATCTTAACGCTTTTAACATTTTTTTAACACAGGACAAACACCGATTAAACATATTCACTGTAAAAAATATGAATGTAAGGCAAATTCGCTGTTATAATGGGTGGCACAAACGAAGATTTAACATTTATTTAACCTTAAACAAACAAAAAGTAAATATCGATTGCGTTAAATTAATTTAGTTGACACAAGGCAGTGATAATATGGCAGACAATAAAGATGAAAATGGTCTTATAGCTTCTTCCGAAGAAGAAAAAAACTCCGAAATCGAAAAAAGCGCCGCAGACTCCGGAGCTATAGGTTCTATGAAGGATCTTTTCGAGGAAGCGAGGGCACAAGAGGACAAAAGGCAAAAGCGAGCCGAGAAAAAAACTTTAAAAAAAGAAAAGTCTGAAAGCGACGTGAAGGCGGACAATGTTTCCGATAAGACCTACAAGCATGTAATGCTTGTTGTAATACCGTTAATAGGTGTTTTGGCAGTTGTAATGGCGTTTATGACGGTAAATCTTGTTAAAATTTTAAAAAAGCCGCAAGGCGATGACGGCACAACCTCGCCTTATGTTTACGGTACGGTGACGTACGCACAAGAGACGACCTTGTTTAATATCAACGAGACATTTCCGAATTTTAATGTAACCGAAGCCGACACCTCAAACGAAGATAACACAACAGCTGCGCCAACGAAAGCGGAAGAGACTTCTTCCGTTATCGATAAAATCGAGGCTAATGCCGATGACCCCGTTTCGTGGAGCAAGGCGCAAAAGCTTGAGGCGCTTTCAAAGGCGATTAACAAAACCAAAACGCTCGGAGGCTCGTTCTCGGTTCATCATACGGAAAGCTTTACGGCAAACATTACAGAGTGTACGGGTGGTTCTATAGGTAAGGCGTTCGCAAATTCGCTTATGGGTATGGTTGTTAAGCCCGTTGACGAAACGCTCGGCTTTTCCGGTGGTAAGGCAACGAACTCCGAGGGAGAGACAGTGGAAATACTTCTTCCGAAAAAAGGCGCATTTTCTATTGATGAGGCGGGAGTTTCAAAGGTAGTTGCTTACAAAAGCGGTGAATATACCGTAATTGAGGTTACACTTATAGGGGAGAGTGTCGGTGCTTACGATGTTCCGAAATACAATGCCGGTGCCGTAGGCTACCTTGATGTTACAAGCTTTGACCTTATGGGAATTGAAATTACCGATGCTTCGATAGATTATAAAGGTACGGTGATTACCGTTAAAATAGGCAGTGACGGTTACGTTAAAGCTGCCGAGTATACAATTCCGCTTCACGTTAGCGGAAAAGGCGCAAAGGGCAGTCTTTCGGGTTATGCCGTTTTTGACGGCGAACAGCGCGAAACCTGGGAGTTTTAGGTAAATAGGCATAACGCCTTATTATATTAAAAAACAAATTATTAAAAAGGTGGTACAGAAAATGGGATTGAAGGAAGCGGCAATGGGCATTACGCTCAAAAAAGGCATTAAAGCCTTAAAAGAAGATTTTGACGGGAACTCTATTAAGTTTATTGATATGGGTCTCAAGCTTTTTAAAGAGGATGACATCCGTTACAAATCACTTATGCGTTTAAGACAGGGACTTACAAGACCCGGTAATATGTGGGCGGATTACATTAAGAAGTTCTTTATGTATACCGATGCCGATGTTCTCGGCAAGCTTACAAAGCCGTTTTTAAATGCAGTTATCAACAGCTACGCATTAAGAAAAGAAAATTCCGCCAAGTACGATTGTAACATTCCGTGGGCTATTCTTATTGACCCCACAACGGCATGCAACCTTCATTGCACAGGCTGCTGGGCAGCAGACTATTCTAAGGCAACACAGCTTTCTTACGATGATATCAATAAGATAGTAACCGAGGGTAAGGCGCTCGGCACATTCGTTTATCTTTACACAGGCGGCGAGCCGCTTATGAAAAAGGATGTGCTCATTCGCATCGCAAAAGAAAATCCCGATTGCCTTTTCATGGCATTTACAAACGGTACTCTTGTAGACGGTGCTTTTGCCGATTCGCTTAAAGAGGTCGGCAATATGTGGCCCATATTCTCTATTGAGGGTAATGAAGAAACCACCGATTCCCGTCGCGGAGCAGGTACATATAAGGCTGTTCTTAAGGGTATCGGTGAGGTTAGAGAGCGCGGTGTTCCGTTCGGTGCCTCCCTTTGCTACACAAAGGTTAATGCGGATGTTATCGCCTCCGATGAAAACGCCGATTTCCTTATTGAACTCGGTGCACTCTTTGCATGGTTCTTTACCTTTGTTCCCGTGGGTGTTGATTCCACTCCCGAGCTTATGGCAACTCCCGAGCAGCGCGAGCTTATGTATAACCAAATCAGAAAGTGGCGTTTTGAAGAGGGTAAGCAGAAGCCTATCTTTACAATCGACTTCTTTAACGACGGTGAGTATGTAGGCGGCTGTATTGCCGGCGGTAAGCAGTATTTCCACATTTCACCCAACGGCGACTGCGAGCCCTGCGTATTTGCTCATTACTCAACGGTTAATATCACAGACGAAAACACACATATGATAGATGTTTTAAGAAGCCCGATGTTTATGGCTTACAGAAAGCGTCAGCCGTTCAGTGACAATATGTTAAGACCCTGCCCCGTTATGGATCAGCCCGGCGCTCTTAAGAAAATGGTTCACGAAACAGGTGCTACATCTACGGATTACAAGTGTCCCGAGAACGTTGATGATCTCTTCGCGAAAACGGTTGACACAGCAGCAAAGTGGAAGGAAACCGCTGACAGAATGGCTGATAAATACGGCTTTACAAAGGTTCGCTTGAGAAGTATTGCTCTTTATGACGATGTTGAAAAAGAGCATATTCACGACTTTAATGATTTTGAATAAGAGCTGCAATGAAGCTCGAAAATCGTACCGCCTGCCGAGAGCTTCGGCGGGCGCGTGCGGTATTTCGGCAAAAGGAATAAGCAATCTTTTTGAAGATTTTGAAAATAATAATGTGCGGCTTCACAGCTTTATGCTCGTGAAGGACGGCGCCGTTGCATATGAAAGCTACAGTGCGCCGTTTGGTGAGAACGACACTCATTCGGTTTATTCTATAAGCAAAAGCTTTTTGAGCGTTGCCCTGAGTTTTGCTATAGATGAAGGCTTGTTAAGTGAAAATACGCTTTTTACGGATATTTTTCCGGAGTACAAAAAGAAAAAGGATAAATACCTTGCAAAGCTTTCGGTATATGACCTTATTTCAATGCGAAGCGGAAAGCGCCTTTCCGTGCTTATGAAAAAAAGTGATGATTGGGTTGCTGATTTTGTAAGCGCTCCGTGGGATTTTGAACCGGGAACGGATTTTCGTTATGTAAATGAAAATTATTACGTGCTTTCCGAGATGATTTGCAAGCTTTCCGGCTGTAGTCTTACAGAGTATTTGACACCTCGTCTTTATGAGCCCTTGGGAATAGATACTCCGTTTTGGGAGACTTCGCCTAAGGGATATGAAGCCGGCGGCTGGGGACTTCACCTTAAAACAGAGGATATTGCAAAATTTGTGCTGTGCTGTCAGTCGGGCGGCGTTTTTGAGGGTAATAGGATAATAAATGAAGAATATATAAAAAAAGCCACCTCGAAAATAAGCGGAACCGCAGGCTCTCAAAGAAAGGCCGACAGTAAAGCGGGCTACGGCTATGGCTTTTGGCAATGTGAAAATAAGTATGCCGATTTTCGTTGTGAGGGAATGTATTCGCAATACGCTGTCTCTTTAAAGGTATTTAACGCGTGTATTGTAACAACCTCCACATGTGCAGACCTACAGCGCACGCTTGACGTTTTGTGGCGACACATAGAGGAGCTTTTTAATGACAGTCCCGAGGAATGTAACGTGAAAATGCCTTCGCTTGCCGATGAACGGATAAGTAAGCCGCAACGCTCCCTCGAGGAGGAGAAACGCATTTCCGGCTCGGTTTATACCGTGAAAAGAAAGCGCTTTTTAAAGAGAATAGGGCGCGAGGTCTCTGTTTTTCCTACGCAAACGATTTACTTTGCAAAGGAGAAGGGCGGTAATATTGATAATGTTCGCTTCGATTTTTGTGACGATAGGCTTTATTTTTCGTGGAATGAGCACAAAAGCTTTGACAATAAAATTACCTGTGGCTTAAACGGTGAATGGGAAATATCCGAAATGTCACTCGGTGAGATCAGACTTAAGGTTTATTCCGTTGCCAGGTGGTTAAGTGCGTCGTCACTTGAAATAACCGTTTTGCCTGTGGGCGAGGCGGCATTGAGACGGTTGGTTTTTGATTTTTCCGGCGATAAATTTTGTATGTACCCCGATGCAAGCCCCTCGCTTAAGGAGAATTCAAAATCTGTCGGTGAAACAATTAAATGTGTTCTTCCCGGTGCATATTTCAAAATGTGGGTAGACATACTTGTGCCGAAGGTTACAGCTATTTTACAGCCCGTTCACAAGGGCGTAAGAAAGCCAAGCTCATGTCGAGGGGCTTGACTCTCTTGCGCCGCGGTTCACGGAGTATCGGCACCCAAACCGAAGCTGACCGAAAGTGCTCGGTTTATGCGGTCCATATCATTATCGGGCAGGTTGCCCATTCGCTCTTTAAGGCGCGTTTTATCTATCGTTCTTATTTGCTCCAAAAGAACAACGGAATCCTTGGAAAGTCCGCATTCGTCCGCGTTGACGCTTATGTGCGTGGGAAGCTTTGCTTTAAGCTTTTTACTTGTTATTGCCGCCGCAATAACTGTCGGACTGAATTTGTTTCCGACATCGTTTTGAACAATAAGTACGGGTCTTGTTCCGCCTTGTTCCGAGCCGACTACGGGGCTTAGGTCTGCGTAGTATATATCTCCTCGTTTTACGGTCACGGTATCACTCTCCGTAAATTTATTTACACTTATATTATTGACGGCTTACGTGTAAATAATCAAAAATTTGAGGAGCACTCGATATTATAATATACCGAGTCTTCCCGAAATGTGAATACACTTGACAATATCTATTAAAGGGTGTAATATATTCGGGAATCACTGTTGTCGTATTTCGGGCTTTTTTCCCGATAAGACAAAATATCAATATAACAGGCACTTTTTTGTGCCTTAGGAGTTGAAAGTTATGGCAAGAAGATTTTTTACCTCGGAATCGGTTACGGAAGGTCATCCCGATAAAATTTGCGATAATATTTCCGATGCTGTTCTCGATGCGATAATAGCACAGGACAAAAACGCTCGTGTTGCTTGCGAAACAACCTGCACAACCGGCGTTGTTACCGTTATGGGTGAAATAACCACAACCGCTACGGTTGATATTCCGAAAATCGTAAGAGAGGTTGTTTGCGATATCGGCTTTAACAACCCGGCTTACGGCTTTGACGGTAATACCTGTGCGGTATTTACCACTATTGATAAGCAGTCTGCGGATATTTCGATGGGTGTTGAAAAGTCTCTCGAATTAAAAGACGGCGAGGAGGATCCTTACAACCTCAGAGGTGCCGGCGATCAGGGTATGATGTTCGGCTTTGCCTGTGACGATACAGAGGAGCTTATGCCTCTTCCGATTTCTCTTGCACACAAGCTTGCCCTTCGCCTTACCGAGGTCAGAAAAAACGGTACTCTTACATATTTAAGACCGGATGGAAAAAGTCAGGTTACAATCGAGTACGATGACAACGACAAGCCCGTAAGAGTAGATGCTGTTGTTATCTCTTCTCAGCATGACCCTATGGATATTTCCGTTTTGAGAAAAGATGTTATTGAGCACGTTATTAAGCCTATTATTCCCGAGAAATATATAGACGAAAATACAAAGTACTATGTAAATCCCACCGGCAATTTTGTAATCGGCGGACCTGCCGGCGACAGCGGCCTTACAGGCAGAAAGATTATCGTAGACACCTACGGCGGATATTCACGCCACGGCGGCGGAGCTTTTTCGGGTAAGGATCCCACAAAGGTTGACCGCAGTGCCGCATATGCCGCAAGATACGTTGCGAAAAATATTGTGGCAGCAGGTCTTGCAAAGAAGTGTGAGCTTCAGCTTGCATACGCAATAGGCGTTGCTCATCCGCTTTCGGTGAGAGTTGACACCTTCGGTACAGGAAAGCTTTCCGACGGAAAGCTCGAAGAGCTTGTAAACAAATATTTTGATTTAAGGCCTGCAGCTATTATAGAAAAGCTTGACCTTTTAAAACCGCAGTACAGAGCCCTTGCAGCATACGGTCATATGGGTAGAACCGACCTTGATGTCGCATGGGAGAAAACAGATATGGCGCAAATGCTTAAAGAAGCCGCTGAGTCAATATAATGTTATGAACAGTAACGAAAAATCACCTAATAAATCAATTCACGCAGGCCACCGTGAGCGTGTGCGTGAAAATGTTAAACAAAACGGTTTTTCGCAGCTTGAGGATCACAGACTCCTTGAGCTGTTGCTGTTTTTTACAATTCCGCGCGGAGATACAAATGATATAGCGCACCGCTTGCTTGAACGTTTCGGTTCTTTGGGAGCGGTGCTTGATGCGGATGCCGAGGAATTAAAAGCGGTTGACGGCATAGGCGAAAACAGTGCGCTTTTTATTACCGCACTGTCGGAGCTGTTTTTTAGGATGGATAACGAAAGAAATAACGGCGTAAAGAACTATGCAAATGTTATGGATATTAACAGGGTTGCACGGTCGCTGCTTATGAAGGAGAAAAAGGAGTGCGTTTATTTGGCGTGCTTCGACAACGCCATGAGATGTAAGAAATGTGTTCAGGTTTCAGACGGTGATTTTGATAATGTGGATGTCAACCTAAGTGCGTTTTTTGAGGCGGCTATTTCGGTAAGAGCGGCATATGTTGTTATTATTCATAATCACCCGGAGTCCTCCTGCTACCCTTCATTAAGCGATGTTGATGCCACAAGAAATATTTGCGTGAATTTCAGACAGCTCGGAATGGCCGTAAAGGATCATTTGATTGTCGGTGAAAACGGCGAGGTTTTTGCTTTTTCAAAGGATGATATATATGAAAAGCTGCTCATGTGATTTTGTATCGGCAGCTTTTTAAGCAGTGAGATTTTGCTTTTACAGCATGCTTTTTAAAAACAACCTTACAAATACAGGCGAAAGAATATAGCTTGTTAAATCGGCACAGACGGCGCACGGTAAGGTGTGCCGTGTTTTTTTAATGCCGACCGAGCCGTAATAAAGCGTAATTGCATAAAAGGTTGTTTCGGTTGAGCCCATTAAAACAGAGGCGCAAAGACCTATGAAGCTGTCGGGACCGAAGTCCTTTAAAATGCTTTCGTACATGGTAACCGCGCCGCTTCCCGAGATGGGCGACAGTAATGCAAGCGGTAAAGCCTCTTTGGGTATTCCCGTAAAATCCGCGGCAAAGGAAAGAAGATTTGTAAGCACTGCAAGTCCGCCGGAGGCTTTAAGCATTGAGACCGCCGTTAAAAGCGCAATAAGCGGCGGAGTTATGTTAAGCACCGTTTTAAAGCCGTCTTTTGCACCTTCAATGAATACGTCGAACACATTTATTCCGCGCAGTGCACCGTATATGGCAATAAAGGCAGTTAAAACGGGTAAAATCCAATCTGTGAAGGTCATTTGCGTTTTTTCGCCTCGCTTTTGTTGAATTTGAAAATTCTTTCCGCGATGACTGTCAGTAAAAGACTTAAAGTTAGTGCGCAAAGCGAGACGGCAAGCCCGGGCAAAAGAGTTGCCATCGGCATAGAGCTTCCGTAATTTTTTCTTAAGAGAGCAACTGTTGTGGGAACAAGGTGAAGAGCCGCCGAATTTATAACAACGAATCTTACGGTGTTGTTTCCGGCTACGGCGTTTTTGCACTCAAGCGCATTCAACCTTTTCATCGCTTCGAGACCAAACGGCGTTGCGGCACTGCCAAGTCCCAAAAAGTTTGCCGTCATATTCATGGCAATTGCATTTTTTGTTTTTTCATCGTCGAGTCCCGGGAAAAGGAGTCTTAAAATCGGTGAGAGGCATTTACATAAAATCGACGTTAAGCCGCTTTTTTCCGCAACGCGCATAAGGCCATTCCAAAAGCAGATTACGCCGAGAAGCTTAATTGAAAGCTCAATTGCTTCGCCGCCGCCCGAAATAATCGCGCCGGAAAGTGAACTCATATTGCCTGTTGATGCTGCGCAAAAAAATGAAAACGCCATTAAAAGCGGTAAAATATAATTCATCATAAAAAACACCCCGTAAATATTATTGAAGCTGCCTTCAAAATATTACGGGGAGGTTTATTTATTTGCGTTTTTAATCGCTAATGAAATGGTTTATAAGCTTGTAGCCTGTATCCTCATAATTCTCGGAAAGCTTGGCGGTTTCCTCCGTGAAGGAGTCAATGCCGCTGTCCTTTTCGTCATAGCTCTTATAAATCATATACGGAACGGGATCCGAGGCGTGAGTCATTGTTTTAATGGGAGTCGGGTGGTCGGGAAGCGCCATTATTTTAAAATCGCCGAAGGCGGGGAGCTTTTCGAGAAGCACTCCGAGAACTTTTTCGTCGATAAGCTCAATTGCTTTAACCTTGTTAAACGGCTCGTTTCTGTGACCGCACTCGTCGGGAGCCTCAATGTGAATGTAAACAAAGTCGTTAGTTTCAAGCTCGCAAAGAGCGGCATTTGCCTTGCCTTCAAAGTTTGTGTCAATGTAGCCTGTTGCGCCTTCAACCTCGGGTGCTCTCATTCCGGCACAAAGCGCAATGCCCTTTAATAGATCAACCGCGGAAATAACCGAACCGCGAAGGCCTGTTTTTTTACAAAAGTCGGGTAAAGCCGGCTTTGTGCCCTCGCCCCAAAGCCAAATGGAATTTGCCGGGCGTTTGCCCTCGCTTATTCTTTTAAGGTTTACAGGGTGATTTTTCAAAAGCTCAAAGCTCTCCTTCATCATACTTATAAGCTCACGGGCGTTTTCGCTTGTTGAAAGGTATTCGCCTATAACTCTTCCGGAGATATCGTGCGGCGGTGTCATTTTTCCGAGGTCAAGCGTACCGCCGTGCCAAATAAGGCAATGTCTGTACGAAACGCCGCTGTAAAATTTGTAAATATCGTTTCCGAAGTGCTCTTCAACGGCTTTTATAAGCTCTTCGGCTTCTTTTGTGGAAATATCACCGGCACTGTAATCGACCATTGTTTTTTCTTCGTAATTTTTCTCATCCGAAAGCGTAACAAGATTGCAGCGGAAGGCAATGTCCGTATCAAGCATTTTTACACCTATGCTTACCGCCTCCAAGGGGGAGCGTCCGGTGTAGCATTCCTTCGGATTATAGCCGAGCACACTCATATTCGCAACGTCGCTTCCGGGCTTTAAGCCTTTTGCCACGGTCCTTACAATTCCCGTTTCGCCAAAGCGCGCAAGTCTGTCAAGGTTGGGCTTAAAAGCAACCTCCATAGGCGTTTTGCCACCTAAAGCATCAACAGGATAGTCCGCCATGCCGTCATATAATACCACAACATATTTCAAGGGTAACACCTCGCTTAGAACTGATTATTAAATATAATACAACTTAGAAAAAATGCTGTCAATAAAATGTTTGCAAAAAATATTTAAATATATTGCAAAAGCTTTTATTATGGTGTAAAATCAATATAGACTTTTGTCTGCAGCAATTTTTGTCAGGAGTGTTTATTATGAAGTTTCCTATAGCATTACAGCTTTATTCCGTTCGCGATGATATGGCTGCCGATTTTTACGGCACTTTAAAAAAGGTTAAGGCTTTGGGTTACGAGGGAGTTGAGTTTGCAGGTCTTTTTGATGAAAAGCCCGATGATATAAAAAAAGCCCTCGCAGAGCTTTCACTCGTTCCCGTTTCGGCGCACGTTCCTTATTACGATATGCTCAAGGATCCGGAAAAGGTTCTCGGCGATTATAAGGCAATCGGTTGTGACTACGTTGCGGTTCCTTATCTTACAGAGGAGTGCCGTCCCGGTACAGAGGGCTTTGCCGATACGGTTGCCGGTATTCGTAAAATAGGCGAGGCGGCAAAAAAGCTCGGAATGACCCTTCTTTATCACAACCACGATTTTGAGTTTATTAAGCTTGACGGTAAATACGCTCTCGATGTTCTTTACGATACTGTTCCCGAAGAGCTTCTTAAGACAGAGCTTGATACCTGTTGGGTAAATGTCGGCGGAGAAAATCCCGCAGGCTATGTTTTAAAATACAGTGGCAGAGCGCCTATTGTACATCTTAAGGATTTTGCCGGAAGCAAGGGCAACGGTCCGCTTTATAAGCTTATAGGCATTGATGACGGCGAAGAGGGCGAGAAAAAGTCAAGCTTTGAGTTCAGACCCGTCGGCTACGGTGTTCAGGATTTTTACTCAATTTTAAGAGCTTCCGAAAAGGCAGGAACCTCTTGGGTTGTTGTTGAGCAGGATGATACCGCAATGAACAAAACAGCTCTTGAGTGTGCGGAGCTTAGCATTAATTATCTTAAAACCTTAATGCAATAAAGCAAAAATTCATCTGATTAAGTTGAATTAAGTATTTGTTTTTCTTGACAAGTGCGTTTGTAATTTGTATAATATTCAGGTAAAATTTCAGGAGTTCACAACAGGAGGCTCTTTTTAATGGAAACAGTATTGACTCACGAGGGTTACCAGGAGCTTGTAAAAAAGCTTGAGCATCTTAAATCCGTAGGCAGAAAGGAAGCTGCCGAAAAGCTTAAGGTTGCGCGCTCTTTCGGAGACCTTTCCGAAAACAGCGAATATGATGAGGCTAAGTCCGATCAAGCAAAGCTTGAAGCTGAAATAAGCGAGCTTGAGACTATGATAGCCAATGCCAAAATAATGGAGGAGGACGTAAGCACAGAGCTTGTTCATCTCGGCTCGGTTGTTACAATACAAAGCGCTTTAAACGGCTCCGAGCTTACCTTTAAAATTACGGGCTTTGCTCAGGCAAACCCCGCCGAGGGCAAAATTTCGGACGAATCACCCGTAGGTAAGGCTCTTATAGGTCATAAGGTGGGCGACGACGTTGAGGTTGAAGCTCCGCGCGGTATTATGAGCTACAAGATTCTTTCAATTGAGGTTGAGCAAAAGTAAGTGAATTAACACAAACAAAAAGCAAGGCGAGAGCAAAGGCTCTTTCCTTGCTTTTTTGATTTTTATTTGCTTTCCACGGCGGAGACTTCGGAGGATTCTCGGAAAAGAAATGATATGCACCAAATTCCGGCAAGAGCCACAAGAACATAAATTATTCTTGAAACGGTTGCCGCCTGTCCGCCGAATATCCACGCAACAACATCAAACTTAAACAGTCCTACGGCGCCCCAATTGAGTGCGCCTATTGTGACAAGTATAAGTGCTATTTTATCCCACATGCTGTTCAGCTCCTTTCTCGAATATTATTTGCGGTTTTTATTTCTCTATTCTTTTTTGAAATTGCTTAAATAATTATTTAAATTTTTTCCTTTATGTGATATACTGTATTTATAATTCTTTATTAAGGCGGTAAAATATGCTTAATATTATTCGCGGCAGAGCAGGCAGCGGTAAAACGGCGCTACTGTTCGAGCTTATTGAAAAGGCTTTAAACGAAAAAGGCGGCTCTCCCGTTTTAATAGTTCCCGAGCAGTTCTCGTTTGTAACCGAGCGTGAGCTTTTAAGGCATTTGGGTGCGGCGAAAACAAAGCGCGTTACGGTTACAAGCTTTTCAAGGCTTGCAAAAAAAATGCTTAAAGAGCATTCCGAGGGAATGCGCCCTTCCGCAGATGATGGAATTAAAGCTGTTTTTATGAAAAAAACGCTTGATGCGCTTGAAGGCAGGCTCAATATATTTAAGGGCTTAAGCGATAATGTAGGCTCGCTTAAAAGCCTTACCGATTTTAATAAGCAGTTCAAGCTCTCCGGAGCCGCTATTGGCGATTTCGAGGAATTTTACGGGAAAAGCGGTAACGCCTTTTTAAATGAAAAGCTAAAAGAGCTTCTTTTAATAAGCGAGGCGTACGATGCTGTTTTAAGCAATAGCTTTTTCGATGATGTAAACGCACTCAAGCTGTTTAACGAGTCGGAGGAATGCACTTCTTTTTTCGAGGGTAAAACGGTTTTTGCGGATTCGTTTAGGTCATTTTCAAGTCCCGAGCTTAACTGTCTGATAATTGCGGCTCAAAAAGCAAATGAGACCTATATTACGCTTTGCGGCGAAAAGCCGGCAGAGCCTGACGGTGCATTTGAATTTACCGCAGAGTTTGAAGCGCGAATAGTCGGCGCGGCAAAAAAGTCGGGTGTCAGAGTTGCCGCTCCTGTTGTTCTTGAAAATTCAAATGAATATTCGAGCGATATTTCACATATAGAAAAAAACATTTATACCGAGGCTTCGGAGTCTAAGACAGAGTCCGACGGCTCCGTCAAGATTTTAAAATGTAAGGACAAGCTTTCGGAATGTCGCGCGGTTGCGTGTGAAATTAAAAAGCTTTTGAGAAGCGGTAAATATCGTTGCCGTGATATAGTCATTATTGAAAGAGTTGCAAATTCATATAAAAAGGAGCTTATTGACACGCTCCTTTCATATGGTATACCCGTTTTTAATGACAGTAAGCGGCCACTTGAGTTTGAGGCACTTTTTGTATTTTGCTCTGCGGCACTTGACTGCATTACCGATTCATTTTCAACCGAAAACATAATGCGTTATTTAAAGTCCTCGCTTTCACCGCTTACCTTAGCAGAAAGTTCGAGGCTCGAAAAATATGCGCTCGTTTGGGGCATTAACGGTAAGGACTGGACTGTTGATTTTACAATGAATCCCGAGGGCTTCGGAAGACCCGATTCCGATAAAACAAAAGAGGAGCTTTCAGAGCTTAATGAGCTGAGAAAACGCGCTATTTTGCCGCTTTTGGGCTTGAAAGGCAGTTCGGAGGGTAAAAGCGGCAAGGAGCTCTCGGAGGCGTTTTTTGATTTTATTACACGTCTCGGAGTTTCGGACAGGCTTTTTGAGATTTACTCAAGGCTTGACGAGGAGGGCTTTCCCGAGGAAGCGGACAGAGTAAGGCGCTCCTGGGGGCAGCTTGTGAGAATTTTAGATGACCTCACTCTTGCCGCCGGTGAGGAGACACTCACTTTAAAAAAATGGTACGAATATTTTAAGGCGCTTACCGTTTCAAGAGAAGTCGGAGAAATTCCGCAGGGGCTTGACGAGGTAACCGTCGGCAGTGCCGACAGAATAAGAACAAGCAATGTAAGGGTTGCGTTTCTTGTCGGCGTAAATCGCGAGGAATTTCCTCTTGTCAGCATAGGCAACGGTATTTTATCGGACCGCGACAGAACGCTTTTGTTTGAAAACGGTATTGAGCTTCGCGCTCCGTTTGAATATGCCGTTAAAGAAGAGCGCTTTATAGCGTATTGTGCGCTTACTGCCGCTACGGAAAAGCTGTTTTTATCGTATAGGACACTTTCCGCGGACGGTGCCACTGATTGTTCTTCGCTTATTTCGGATATTTGCGAGCTTTTGCCGGGTGTGGAAAAAATAACCGTTTCAAAAATGCTTCCCGAGTACAGAATAGAGAGCGACGAGTCCGCCTTCAGAGAGCTTTCGGCAAGCTATGCGATTAACGACGGCAAAAAAACAGCTCTTTTAAAATATTTTGAAGAAAAGCCGGAGTATAAGGGGCGTACAGAGGCAATTGAAAGACTTTTTAACAAGTCTCCGCTTGCCTTTGAAGACAAGCGTATTTCAACAGAGCTTTTCGGCAAAACAGTAGGGGGTTCGGCAAGCCGTGTTGAGGATTATTATAAGTGCCCGTTTAGGTATTTTTGCCGTTATGGAATAAAGCTTAAATCGCTTGAAAAGGCCGAGCTTGACCCGCGTCAGAGCGGCACGGCAATACATTATGTTTTGGAACAGGTTTTAAAGCATTACGGCTTTAAGGAGCTTACATCTGTTTCCGAAAACGACCTCAGAGCGTATGTTACAGAGGTTCTTGACTCTTATATTGAAGAAAATATGGGCGGAAAAGGTAACAAAACAAAAAGGTTTATGTTCTTGTTTAACAGGCTTATAGATATTGTAATGACCGTTATTGAGCGTCTTCGTGCGGAGTTTTCGGTAACAAGCTTTGAGCCGGTGGATTTTGAACTTAAAATAGGTGAGGATATTCCCGCATATAAGCTGCCGCTTGAAAACGGAAGCACCGTTATTACAGGCTCCGTTGACCGTGTTGATATGATGGAGCGCGATGGTATAACGTATTTAAGGGTAATAGATTATAAAACGGGAAAGAAGGATTTTAATCTCTCGGTGCTTCTTTCGGGACTTAATATTCAGCCTGTGCTTTATCTTATGGCGCTTCTGAAAAACGGCGAGGAGCGTTACGGCAGAGCACTTCCCGCCGGTGTTTTGTATTTACCGTCAAGACTCGGTATTAAGGATTATTTGAAAATAAGAAATCCGAGCGAGGATGAGGTGAAAAGCACAAAAAGAGCCGCAGGCAAGCTTTCGGGAATGATTTTGTCAAGTCCCGTCGTTCTTAACGGAATGGGTGCGGAAATTCACCCGGACTTTCTTCCCGCAGGCTTTGCAAAGGATGGCGAAACCGTAACCGGCAATTATTACACACTTCCGCAGTTTTTTGCACTTTCCAAAATTGTGGATTCAAAAATCACCGAAATGGGTAATGCGCTCCACGACGGCAATATAGAGATTATGCCGTCGGTATTTAAAAACGGCAATCCGTGTGAGTATTGCGATTATCGCGCTGTTTGCGAGAGAGAGGATGTAGATCCCGTGAAGGAACTTATGAATCTCAGTCATTCGGATGTTCTTGAAATTCTTGATGAGGAGGCAAAAAAGTATGATGCAGTGGACTGATGAGCAATTAAGGGCAATTGAAGTGCGCGGCGCAAAAACTCTTGTTGCAGCCGCCGCAGGCTCCGGAAAAACCGCCGTTTTAACGGAACGAGTTAAAAATATACTCTGCGACTCAAACAATCCGTGTCTTGCGAGTGAGCTTCTTGTTGTGACCTTTACACGTGCCGCAGCCGGTGAAATGCGCGACAGAATAGAAAAAGCCTTGAAAAAGGAGCTTAAAGAAACGGGCAGTGAGCATATTAAGCGCCAGCTTAAGCTTCTTCCAACAGCGGATATTTGCACAATAGACTCGTTTTGTTCTAAAACAGTAAGAGAAAACTTTCACCTTGCGGGGGTTTGCTCGAATTTTTCCGTTCTTGATGAGGCAGATGAAAACGAGCTTTTAAAGTTGCATGCCGAACAGCTTATCGAGGAGCTTTATGCCGAAAACGACGAAAGCTTTTTGTCACTTGCGAGGCTCTTTTTAAGCGAGCGCGATGATTCGATGCTTTCGGAAATTATTTTGTCTCTTTACAAGTTTTCACGCGCGTATCCGAGTCCGTTTTTGTGGCTTGAAAAAATCGCCGAGGAATTTAATCCCGAAAAGCCCGCCGCTGAAACCGTTTGGGCACAACAGGTTTTAAGGCATACGGATGAGCTTTTTTCCTATCATATGTCACAGCTTGAAAAAGCGATTGCTTTGGCAAATCAAAACGGTGTGAAGGATAGTTACATAGATAAGCTTGTTCTTACGCAAAAAACAGCCACGGGACTTATCGGGTGTGCAAGAGCGGGCGATTGGGACGGCTTTTTAAAGCTTGTTTACTCTGCGGAGTTTTCAAAAACGAGTTTAACGGGAAAATTTTCGGAGCGCTTAAAAAACTTTATTAAGGGCGCCTTTGACGACTGCAAAAAAGATGTTTTGGGGTTGCGTGAAAAGCAACTTCCGAATTCCGATGAGCATAAAAAGGATTGCGAAAAGCTTTATCCCGTTGTAAAAAAGCTTGTTTTTGCCGTGAAGAATCTTACAGAGCGCGTTAATGCGCAAAAAAAGCTTCTTAATAAATACTCCTTCGATGATATTTGCCATATGTGCATAGATATGCTCGTTACCCCGGAGGGCGATTCTTTTAAAAGAACGCCGCTTGCCGAGGCATTGAGCGAGAAGTATAAGGAGGTTTTAATAGACGAATACCAGGATACAAATGCGGCGCAGGATATGATTTTCAAGGCTGTTTCACGCAGTGAGGAAAATCTATATTGCGTCGGTGACGTAAAGCAGAGTATTTACGGCTTTCGTCTTGCAAGTCCGGAGCTTTTTATTTCTCTTAAGAAAGAGCTTTCCGAATACAACGGTGAAAAAAAGCCCTCGAGAATTGCCCTTAATGCGAATTTCAGGAGTCGCAAGGAGATAACCTCGGTAGTGAATTTTGTGTTTTCGAGAATTATGAGTGAGAGTGTCGGAGAGATTGAATACGACTCCTCCGAGAAGCTCAACTTCGGTGCGAATTATTATCCCGAGACCGATTCGCCTTCGGCTGAGCTTGTTTTGATTGATGCAAAAAAGCTTAACGCAGCTGCTGCCGTAAAGTATGAGGCGGAGCGTGTGGCTCTTTATATTAAAGAATCTGTTTTAAGAGGCGATAAGGTTTATGACAGGGATTTAAATGAGATGCGTCCGTGCAGATACGATGATTTTTGTATTCTTTTAAGAAGCGCCAAGTCAAAGGCGGAAATATACAGTAACGCTCTTGAGAGCGTGGGTATTCCGGCTTTTTCGGAAAACGATGCGCCCGTTCAAAATGCCAAGGAGGCAACTGTTTTAATATCGCTTTTAAAAGTTGTAAACAATCCGCTTCTTGATATACCGCTTGCCTCGGTTTTAATGTCGCCGCTTTTCGGTTTTACTCCGGATGAAATGTCCGAAATAAGGCTTTGCGACAGAAACGGCGATTTGTATTTTTGCTTGCTTGAATATGCGAAAAAAAGCGAAAAGGCTTCTTCGTTTATAAAAAAGCTTGAGCTCTACGGCAATATTGCCGCAACATATCCGATTGATGAGTTCGTAAAATTCGTTGTAGACGATACGGCGATTAAAGATATTTACCTTTCGCTTCCGGACGGTGCACAGCGTGTCTCTTCCGTAAACGGAGTTTTGGGTGCCGCTGCAAGATTTACCGATAACAAGCGTATAGGTCTTTCGGCGTTTACAAGATATCTTGATACTCTTGTTGAAAACAATGCCCTTAAACGTACTGCCGCCTCAAGCGACGGCGAAAATGCCGTAAGGGTTATGTCTGTTCACAAAAGCAAGGGCCTTGAGTTTCCGATTGTTATTCTTGCAGACCTTTCAAAGCAGTTTAATTTTATGGATGTAAACGGGTCGCTCGTTTTATCAAAGGAGTTTGGCATCGGTATTAAAATGCGTGACGACGAAAGCTTTACGTCATACGAAACGCTTTCCTCGGCGGCATGCAGATTGGCTCTTAAAAGAAGCATTCTTTCCGAGGATTTGCGCGTGCTTTACGTTGCCATGACTCGTGCAAGGGAGCGTCTTGTAATGTTTTGTACAACAAAAAGTGCTTCGATTTTCAAAAACACCTCGGAGCTTCTTGTGGGTGCGCAGCACGGCTTTGAAAAGGCTATTGCTCCGATTTACGTTTTAAAATCAACCTCATATGCCGCGTGGCTTCTCTCGTGCTTTGCTTTTCATGAGGATGCAGGCTTATTGAGAGAGCTTTGCGGTGAAGAGATGTACGTAGCCGCAAGCTCCGATTTTCGCTTGAAAATAAAAACCTGTACCTATACCGATAACAGTGAATTGAACGGGGACTTTTCTCCGATTCTTGCCGCGTGTGATGAGGCGTTTTTGAAAAAGGTGAGGGAGCAGGCGGAATATTCTTATCCGTATGATGAGCTTTCCGGCGTGCTTGCCAAAAGGACGGCATCGTCACTTGAACCTTCTTTTGTAAAGCGCGAATTTTTCGCAACGGAGGTCCCTTCATTTTCAAACGCGAGTCTTAGCGGTGCTTTACGCGGAACAGCTGTTCACAGATTTTTGGAGCTTTGCGATTTTTCGCATGCCTATGCGGATTTTGAAGCTGAGAAAAATAAACTCGTTGCTTCAAAAAAACTTACCGCGCTTGAAGCTGAGGCGGTGGATCCCGAGGCTGTGAGAGCGTTTTTGGATGCTCCGATAGGTCAAAGGCTTTTGAATTCTGACAGCGTTTTTAAGGAATACGAGTTTTCCGTATTAAGAAGTGCCGGCGAGATTTACGAAGGTCTTTCGGATAATTTGAAGGATGAGCAAATCGTACTTGAGGGCAAGCTTGACTGTGCCTTTAAGGAGGGCAATACGGGTGTTGTTATTGATTATAAAACAGATAATATTACAGATGAAAAAAGGCTTGCCGATATGTACCGAAGACAGGTTGAAATATATAAGGAGGCTTTTTCCGAGTGTGAGGGCGTTACCGTGAATGAGGTTTATCTTTATTCGTTTAAGCTCAAAAAATTTATAAGAATTTAGGTGGTTTTTATGATGAAGCGACCGTTTGTGTTTTGCGCAGTATTTGTTGCCGTGGCAGTCGTAGCGGCATTTGTGATTGCGCTTATGAACGGCTCCGAGCAGTCTCTCGATTCAAAGCTGGAGGCGGGTGCCTCCAAGGTTGAGGTTTCCGAAAATATTTCCTATAAAGCGCCCGAGGGGAATTATTCCCTGACAATTACAGCCGTTTACGATAGTGCTCCCGATACGGATGAAAAAAATGCGCCCGAGGCGAAAAGAGTTTGTGTCGTGGTTTACGAATATACAAATAACGATATTGAAAACGGACTTGTAATAACCAATTCACACTTTAAGGCTTTCGATAAGCACGGTAACGAGCTTGAGCTTTTTCCGCAGAAAAATATGTTTGAGCCGGGTACTATAGGTGCAAACGGCACTCATACGGCAAGCGTTGCATTTGCGCTTAACAGCGATGAAAATTACATCGAGCTTGACTATTTTAACGATGTATCAAGCAAGCAGCCGGACAGTGTTTTTGTTAAGGAGTGGTAAATTTTGAAAATAAAGCTTGCTGTTTTTGACCTTGACGGAACGGTGCTTAATACCTTAGAAGATCTTTACCTTGCTGTGAATTATGCGCTTCGTTTATCCGGCTTCCCCGAAAGAAGCAAAGCCGAGGTTAGGTCGTTCGTCGGAAACGGAATTAAAAGGCTTGTGGAACTTTCCGTTCCCGAAAACACGGATGAGCAGAACATTAATCGCGTACTTTGTGATTTTAACGGCTATTACGCCGCGCATTGCGCCGATAATACAAAACCTTATGACGGTATAACGGATGTGCTTTCCGCTCTTAAAAAAAGCGGCATTAAAACAGCTGTTGTTTCAAATAAAGCGGATTATGCTGTGCAGGCACTTTGTAAAAAATATTTTGATTCGCTTTTTGATTTTGCCGTAGGCGAGCGCGAGGGCATCAGCCGTAAGCCTGCACCCGATTCCGTAAACGAGGCGTTAAGGGTGCTTTGCACCGAAAAGGAAAATGCCGTTTACATAGGTGATTCCGAGGTTGATATTAAGACTGCCCAAAATGCGGGGATGAGCTGTATTTGCGTTTCGTGGGGCTTCAGAAGCCGCGAAAAGCTTGCTTTAAGCGGGGCAACGCTTATTGTCGATGAGGTGTCACAGCTTATAAATGAGTTGAAATAAGGACGGCTTTTATTCATTTTTTGACTTTCCTTATCATATATTTTTTTGAGGTGAATCTTAAAGTGAAAAAATATATGATGCGTTTTGTTTCCTTTTTCTGTGCGATTTCGTTCGGCATTTTTTCGGCTTTTACCGTCAATGCCGAGAAAGGGGAGGCTTTGACGACCGTAAATGAAGAACAGTTGTCCGAGGCCGCCGATGAGTCTGCGTTTCCGGTTAAAATCAATGCTCGTTCGGCAATTCTCGTTGATGTAAGCTCCGGCACCGTTTTGGCGGAATATAACGCGGATGAACGGCTGTTTCCCGCTTCGGTTACAAAAATAATGACAATCCTTCTCGTTATAGAGAGTATAGAGTCCGGCAAAATTTCGCTTACGGATGAGGTTACCTGCTCGAAAAATGCCGCTTCAAAAGGTGGCTCTGAGATCTGGCTTGAGGAAGGCGAGGTAATGACCGTTGACGAGCTTTTAAGGGCTACCGTAATAGGCAGTGCCAACGATGCCGCCACGCTTTTGGGCGAATATGTTTCCGGTAGCGAGGAAGCTTTTACGGCTCTTATGAATGCACGCGCCAAAGAGCTTGATATGACAAATACGGTTTTTGAAAACGCGACCGGACTTGACGATACGGCAACGAACCACAAAACCACCGCGCGTGACGTTGCCGTTATGTCGTGTGAGCTTTTAAAACACGATTTAATAGGGAATTATTCTACAGTATGGATGGATTCCTTAAGAGACGGTAAAACCGAGCTTGTAAATACAAATAAGCTTGTGCGCTTTTATAACGGTACAACGGGACTTAAAACAGGTACTACAGATAAAGCCGGCTGCTGTATTTCGGCTTCTGCCGAGCGCGACGGGCTTCACCTTGTGGCGGTCGTTTTAGGCAGCAATTCAAGCTCCGAACGCTTTGAGTCCGCAAAGGCCATGCTTTCATGGGGCTTTTCAAGCTATTCAACGGTAAAGCCAGAGCCGGAGCTATCGCTTATTACGGAGGTTAAGGTTTTGGACGGTGAAAAATCCGCCGTAATGCCCGAGGTGCCCGAGTTCTCGCCCGTTCTTGTCAAAAAAGGCGCAGAGGATACAATTAAGCAGGAAATTGAGCTTTCGCTCGATATAAAGGCACCCGTTTTAAAGGGGCAAACACTCGGCAAAATCATACTGAAATCCGATGACAAAGTGTTGTGCGAATACAAGCTTATTTCGCCGGAGGATATTAAAGAGCTAACATTTTTTACGTCGTTTAAAAGACTTGCCGCATTTCTTCTTAACGGGAAATGCGATTACGCTTGACTTTATTCGGAATTGTTGCCGAAGATATAAAAATATGAAATTAACACAAAAAAATTTGAATTGATATAAATGATTTCCGCGTGCTTCTTGACAAGTGTAACGTGATTTGTTAAAATATCGGTTAGTAAAAAGGGAAGTGTATTTTTATGCTGTATACATCAACAAGAAACAGCTCCGTGCGCGTTACCGCTTCAAAGGCAATTGCCGACGGTATTTCGCCCGACGGAGGGCTTTACATACCTACCGAAATTCCCAAGCTTTCGCTTGAGAAAATAAAAGAGCTTTGTGAGCTTGACTATATCGGCCGCGCAAAGAAAATTCTCGGCCTTTATCTTTCGGATTTTTCGGAAAAGGAGCTTTCGGATTGTGTAGAGGGCGCTTATAAAAAAGGAAAATTTTCCTCGGAGAAAACCGCGCCTACGGTAAAGCTTCACGATAATGTTAATATTCTCGAGCTTTTTTGCGGACCTACGTGCGCGTTTAAGGATATGGCTCTTCAGATTTTGCCGTATTTAATGACTGTTTCCGCGGAAAAGAATCTCGATAATAAGGAGATTGTAATTCTCGTTGCCACCTCCGGTGATACGGGTAAGGCGGCGCTTGAGGGCTTTAAGGATGTTAAGGGTACGAAAATCCTCGTGTTTTATCCCGATAACGGCGTGAGTCCCATGCAAAAGCTTCAAATGACCTCTCAGGAGGGCGGCAATGTAGGCGTTTGTGCCATTCGCGGTAATTTTGACGATGCACAAACAGGTGTAAAGTCTATTTTTACCGACCCCGAGATTATCGAAAGCTTTAAAAACAACAATCTTGTATTTTCCTCTGCAAACTCCATAAATTGGGGCAGACTCGCTCCGCAAATAGTTTATTATTTTTCCTCTTATTGCGATATGGTAAACAGCGGTGCGGTTTCCTTCGGCGAGAGCGTTAATTTTGTTGTTCCCACAGGTAATTTCGGTAATATTTTAGCTGCATATTTCGCAAAGGAAATGGGTCTTCCCGTTAAAAAGCTTATTTGCGCCTCTAATGCAAACAATGTTTTAACCGATTTTATAAAAACGGGTAAATATGACAGAAACAGAACGTTTTACACAACTGTTTCGCCGTCTATGGATATACTTATTTCAAGTAACCTTGAAAGGCTTTTGTATCTTCTTTGCGGCAGAAGCTCCGATACCGTTAACGAGTGGTTTGCTTCTCTCAAGGAAAACGGCACATATACCGTTTCGGATGAGGTTAAAAACAAAATCTCGGAGGTGTTTGAGGCAGGCTTTTGCAGTGACGATGAAACAAAGGCAACCATTAAAAAAACATATGAAGCTTACGGCTATCTTTCGGATACTCACACAGCCGTTGCACTCAATGTTCTTGACTCCTATCTTGAAAAAACAGGAGATAAAACTCCCGTAGCTGTTGCCTCCACCGCTTCGCCGTTTAAGTTTTCCGCTTCGGTGCTTTCCTCGTTGGGTGAAAATACCGATTCTTTTAACGAGTTTGAAACGCTTGAAAGACTTGTGGCCCTTACCGGCATAAAAGCTCCCGAGAGCTTAAGCTCTCTTAAAAACAAGCCCGTTCGCTTTGACAAGGTTATCGATAAAACGGAAATGGCACAGGCTGTTTTTGAAATGCTCGGTATTTAAAGATGTCTGTTTTTGCAATAGGTGATTTGCATCTGTCGTTTTCTTGCGACAAGCCAATGGATGTTTTTAAGGGCTGGGAAAATCACGCCGAGCGTATAAAGAAAAATTGGAATGCCGTTGTAGGTGAGAGTGACACGGTAATTGTCCCGGGAGATATTTCTTGGGCTATGAGTCTTAATGAGGCAAAAAAGGATTTTGAATTTATTGAAGCCTTAAACGGTAAAAAAATTATTTTGAAGGGTAACCACGATTATTGGTGGAATACCGCAAATAAAATGAACGCCTTTTTAAAGGAAAACGACTTCGCCTCTGTGAGCATTCTTCATAATAATGCGTATTTTGTTGAGGGTCTTGCCGTTGCCGGCACGCGCGGCTGGTTTTACGATGATACCGCGCCGCTTGACAAAAAAGTTATTGCGCGAGAGGCGGGGAGGTTAAGACTCTCTTTGGAGGCGGCAAAAAAGCTTGATGGTGAGCTTACCGTATTTTTACATTATCCGCCGATTTCTTCTGCGGGGCGTTGTGAGGAGCTTTTGGCGGTTATAAAGGAGTACGGCATCAAAAAATGTTTTTTCGGCCATCTTCACGGCTATGTGTCGCCGGCAGATGCTTTTATTGAAAGCGACGGTACCGTTTTTAAGCTCGTTTCAGCCGATAAAATTGATTTTTGCCCCAAATTAATATGTATTTGAACCGTTTTTTCGTTTTTTTCGGTTAAAATTTGCAAATTTACCAAAATAATTAAAAAAAACAGTGGAAATCGGAAATTATATGTGCTATAATCCTTTAGTTGATTATGGTTTGCAGTCAGAAAGGATGTTTTTCAAATGAGTTTAAAGTCTTGCGAAAAGGTCGAAACCAATGTATACGAGCTTCTTATAGCACTTGAGGGCGATGCTTTCAAGTCGGCTGTTATGAAGGCTTATGCAAAAAATAAGGGTAAATATAATGTTCCCGGTTTCCGCAAGGGCAAAGCTCCCAAACACGTTATTGAAACATATTACGGCAAAGAGGTATTTCTTTACGATGCCGTAGATGCAGAGTACCCCACTCTTTTTGAAGAGGCTGTTAAAGAGGCCGAGCTTGATGTTATAGCAGCTCCCTTTGATGACAAGCTTGAGGAAATTAATGAAAACGGCTTTACCGTAAGACTTAAGGTTACCGTTAAGCCCGTTGCGGAGGTTAAGCTTTACAAGGGCATTTCCGCCGAGAAAGAAAAGGTTACCGTTAAAAAGTCCGAGGTTAAGGAAGAGGTAAACAGAGCTCTTGAAAAGGATGCCAGAATGGTAACCGTTGAAAATAAGGCTGCCAAAAAGGGCGATACCGCAAATATTGATTTTGAAGGCTTTATTGACGATGTTGCTTTTGAAGGCGGCAAGGGCGAAAATCACGACCTTGAGCTTGGCTCGGGTACATTTATTCCCGGCTTTGAAGATCAGATTATCGGTCACAAAACAGGCGATGAGTTTGACGTAAACGTTACCTTCCCCGAGGAGTACGGCGCTGAAGAGCTTGCAGGCAAGCCTGCTGTTTTCAAGGTTAAGCTTAACAAAATCTCCAAAAAAGAACTTCCCGTATATGATGATGAGTTCGTAAAGGATGTAAGTGAGTTTGACACTGTTGCCGATTACGAAAAGCACCTTGAGGAAGAAATCAAGGAGAGAAAAGAGCATGCAGCTCAGCATGCATTTGAAAGCGCTGTTTTAGATGCCCTTGTTGAAAATACCGAGGTTGAAGTTCCCGATGTTATGATCGAGAAGGAAATTGACAACCGTATTAACGATTTTAACTATTCTCTTCAAATGCAGGGCATAACGCTTGATATGTATCTTTCATATCTCGGAATGGATATTGAAAAGCTTCGCGAGAATTATAAGGCCGATGCAGAGAAGTCCGTTAAGCTTCGTCTCGCTCTCGAAAAGATTGTTGAGCTTGAAAATATCGAGGTTTCAGATGAGGATGCCGAAAAAGAGCTTCAAGCATATGCGGATCAGTATGAGCTTACGCTTGATAAGGTTAAAGAGCTTGTTTCGTGTGATGACGTAAAAACAGACCTTGCTTGCAGAAAGGCTATGGATCTTGTTACCTCCTCCGCAAAGAAAAAGGCTCCTGTAAAGAAAAAGGCAGAGGCAGCCGAGGGCGAGGAAAAGGTCGAGAAAAAAGCTCCCGCAAAAAAGGCTGCACCTAAGAAAAAAGCTTCCGAGGCAGATGCCGAATAATTTATACCGTTAAGCACCGAGCAGTGTTTTACGGAGCTTGAGAGTAATCGCCGCCGCAGTCGTATTGTTCTGAGGCGGCGCATTTATAAAAATAAAGCTTTTTGTTTATTTTTTGAAAATATACCAATAATTACAGTAATGTTAAAAAGGAGGCTATTATTATGGCTCTTGTACCTTATGTTATTGAACAGACAAATCGCGGTGAACGCTCATACGATATTTTTTCAAGACTTCTTGATGACAGAATTATTGTTTTATCCGACGAGGTCAACGATGCTACCGCAAGTATTGTAATAGCTCAGCTTCTTTATCTTGAGGGTCAGGACCCCGAAAAGGATATAAGCTTTTACATTAACAGCCCCGGCGGAAGCGTATCGGCCGGTCTTGCGATTTATGACACGATGCAATACATCAAGTGCGATGTTTCTACTATTTGTATGGGTATGGCGGCTTCTATGGGCGCATTTCTTCTTTCCTCGGGCGCAAAGGGCAAGCGTTACATTCTTCCCAACGCCGAGGTTATGATTCACCAGCCCTCCGGTGGCGCACAGGGTCAGGCAACCGAGATTTTAATTGCAGCAGACCACATTCAAAAAACAAAGGAGCGCTTAAACAGAATTATTGCCGAAAATACAGGCAAGCCCGTCGAAGAGGTTGCACGTGATACAGATAGGGACAATTGGCTCTCGGCACAAGAAGCGCTTGATTACGGTATTGTCGATAAAATTATTGACAAGAGATAAACGGGAGGTGCTATAATGGCACGAGATGACGAAAAAGAGAGAGTAGTTCGCTGTTCTTTTTGCGGCAAAACACAGGACGAGGTAGCAAGGCTTATAGCCGGCCCCGGCGTTTATATTTGCGACGAATGCATCGACCTTTGCGTTGATATCATTGAAGGAACTCCCCCCGGAGCTTCGGCAAAGCCGAAGAAGAGCAGACTCGGCAAGAAGCTTTTAAAGCCTATTGAAATTAAAGAGCAGCTTGATGATTATATAATCGGTCAAGAGACAACGAAGAAGGTTTTAAGCGTTTCGGTTTATAATCATTATAAGCGCATAACAAAGCGCACGGCAGACGATGTCGAAATAGGCAAGAGTAACGTGTTGCTTTTAGGCCCTACGGGTGTAGGTAAAACGCTTTTTGCTTCAACTCTTGCAAAAATACTTGATGTTCCCTTCGCAATTGCCGATGCCACTACGCTCACAGAGGCGGGTTACGTCGGCGAGGATGTTGAAAATATTCTTTTAAGACTTATTCAAGCGGCGGATTATGATGTTCAAAGGGCAGAGCGCGGTATTATTTACATTGACGAAATCGATAAAATCGCGAGAAAGTCGGAAAATACATCAATCACGCGTGACGTAAGCGGTGAAGGTGTTCAGCAGGCACTGTTGAAAATAATAGAGGGTACTGTTGCAAACGTTCCTCCGCAGGGCGGCAGAAAGCATCCGCAGCAGGAATTTATACAAATAGATACCTCTAAAATTCTTTTCATTTGCGGCGGTGCTTTTGCCGGAATTGAAAAAATCATAGAAGACAGACTCGGTAAAAAAATGCTCGGCTTCGGCGCGGAAATTCGTTCAAGGTCTGAGCTTAAAGAGATGGATCTTCTTTCGAAGGTAACTTCACAAGACCTTGTAAAGTTTGGGCTTATTCCCGAGCTGGTGGGCAGAATACCTGTTGTTACGTCGCTCAAGGCGCTCGATGTTGATGCGCTTGTGCGAATTATAAGCGAGCCCAAAAATGCACTCTTGAAGCAGTATACAAGTCTTTTGAAGATGGATAACATTAACCTTGAGTTTACACCCGAGGCTTTAGAGCGTATAGCACAGCTTACCATTGAAAGAGACACAGGGGCAAGAGGTCTTCGCTCTATTTTTGAACAGGTGCTTTTACCTGTTATGTACACGGCTCCCTCGGACCCGACGGTTGAAACGGTAAGAATTACCGCCGAAGCCGTAGACGGTACAGCCGAGCCGATTATTTTAAAAAGGCCAAAAGGAGATAAGCAGGCCGTATAAGCCTGCTTTTCGCTGTTAGTTTATGGAAACCGAAATAAAACAAATTGCAATGCCCGTTTTGCCTATGCGCGGTGTGGTAATATTCCCGAATATGTCACTCAGCTTTGATGCCGGAAGAGAGCGCTCTGTTGCGGCATTAAGAGCTGCCGCCGCAGGTAACAGACTTATATTTCTTGTGGCTCAAAAGGATGCCGCGACGGAAGAGCCTACGCTTAACGACCTTCGCTCGGTGGGCGTTGTTGCTGAAATAAAACAGCTTGTGAAGCTTCCCGGTGGTAACGATGTTCGCGTTGCCGTAGAGGGAAGATACCGCGCAACCTTAAGCGCACCCTTAAAGGTGTCACCCTTTATTAAGGCGATTACAGAGGAGCTTCCCGACAAGCCCGTTAAAAAGTCCGATGCCCTTTACGAGGCGGCTCTTGTAAGAAGTCTTAAGGATTTCTTTTCCGATTATGCCGCCGCATCACCGCGTATGACACCCGATACGGCACTTAATGTTTTTACTCAGGAAAAAATAGCGCCGCTTGCGGATTTTATAAGCGGTAATACCTCGTTTAACGTTGAAGATAAATATACGCTTCTTTGCACGGTAGACCCTTTAAAGCGCGCAGAGCTTTTGGGAAAGCTTCTTGTTAAGGAAACAGAGATTCTTTCTATTGAAGCCGATATTCAGGCACGTGTAAATGAGCGCGTAGATAAAAATCAGCGTGAATACTATCTTCGTGAGGAAATGAAGGTTATTTCACAGGAGCTAAATGAGGACGATTCGCCCGCAAGTGAGGCGGAAGTCTTTAAAAAACAAATAGAGAAGCTTGCCATTGACGAAAAATCAAAAAAGAAGCTTTTTGATGAGTGCAACCGCCTTATGAAATGCGCCTCGGGCTCTCCGGAGGCGGCTGTTTCAAGGGCTTACCTTGAAAGGGTAATAGCGCTTCCGTGGTCAAAGCAATCTAAAGAGTCGCTTGATATTAAAAAAGCAAGAAGAATTCTCGAAAAAGACCATTACGGTCTCACAGAGGTTAAGGAACGAATTCTTGAGCTTATAGCCGTGAAAAAGCGTTCCGGTGATATTAATTCTCAAATTCTTTGCCTTGTTGGGCCGCCCGGTGTGGGCAAAACCTCTGTTGCAATGTCGCTTGCAAAGGCGATGAACAGAGAATATGTAAGAATTTCGCTCGGCGGCGTTACGGATGAGTCCGAAATAAGAGGTCACCGTAAAACGTACATAGGCTCAATGCCCGGAAGGATTATAACCGCAATAGAGCAGGCGGGAACAAACAATCCGCTTGTGCTTCTTGATGAAATAGATAAGCTCGGCAGCGATTATAAGGGCGACCCCTCCTCGGCGCTTTTAGAGGTTCTTGACGGTGAGCAGAATTTTTCATTTTGCGATAGATATATAGAAATACCGTTTGATTTAAGCCACGTGCTTTTTGTTACCACTGCAAACGACGCTTCGGAAATACCCGCTCCGCTTTATGACAGAATGGATATTATTGAGCTTTACAGCTATACTGCCGAGGAGAAATTCAATATTGCAAAAAAACACCTTTTGCCAAAGCAGCTCAAAAGGTTCAACATTACCTCAAGGGAGGTTAAAATAACCGATAACACTCTAAAAGCGATTATTTCCGGCTATACGAAGGAAGCAGGCGTAAGAGCTCTTGAGAGAATGATTAAAAAGCTTTTGAGGAAATGTGCCATTAGGCTTGCAGAGGGTGAATGTGAAAAAATTACGGTTACTCCCGAAACGCTTTCCGATTATCTCGGGGCGGTGAAGTATAAGCCGGATGAATTGAATTTTGAGGATATGGTAGGCGCGGCAAACGGACTTGCTTGGACGAGTGTCGGCGGCGAGATGATGCAAATTGAAGTTGCCGTGCTTTCCGGTAACGGAAAGTTAGAGCTTACGGGCTCCTTGGGCGAGGTTATGAAGGAGTCTGCAAAAGCGGCTGTTACATATATAAGAAGTAACGCGCTCGACCTTGGTGTTGACCCCGATTTTTACAAAAACCGCGATATACATATTCATGTTCCCGAAGGCGCTGTTCCGAAGGACGGGCCGTCTGCCGGCGTTACAATTACAACCGCTCTTGCCTCGGCACTTACAGGTAGACGGGTTCACCCGGATGTCGCAATGACAGGTGAAATAACCCTTCGCGGGAGAGTTCTTCCGATAGGCGGACTTAGAGAAAAAGCAACAGCGGCTTATAAAAACGGAATGAAAACGGTTATTATTCCCGAAGAGAATAAAGCTGACCTTGATAAGGTAGACGCCGTTATTAAAGAGGCGGTGGATTTTATTCCCGTTTCAAGGCTTTCGGAGGTTTTAAGGCTTGCTCTTGAGCCGCTTTGTGAGCCGCAGGCGGAGCTTACCCAAAATGCGGATGTGAATTACCACAGTTCAAAGCATGTCGGCTCTACTGCCGCATACGTGTGAGGTAAATATGAATTACTCGAAAATAGAATTTGAGGCGGCTTTCGGTACGCTCTCTCAAATACCGCAGTCAACATTTCCGGAAATAGCCTTTGCGGGGCGCTCAAATGTCGGAAAATCCTCAATGCTCAACAAGCTTTTCGGAAGAAAAAATCTTGCGAGAGTTTCCTCCGTTCCCGGAAAAACAATAACAATTAACTTTTTTAAATCCGGAGATGTGAGAGTTGTTGACCTTCCGGGCTACGGCTACGCAAAGGTTGCACGCGGTGAAAAAAGGCGTTGGGCTGAGATGATGGAGGGCTATTTTAAATCCGGTCGTGATATAAGACTTGTTGTACAGCTTGTGGATATGCGCCATAAGCCCACCGAGGATGATATTATGATGATGCGCTTTTTAAAGGAAATGAGCATTCCCTTTATTGTGGGCGCAACAAAGTCCGATAAGCTTAACAAAACAGAGTATAAAGCGCGAACAGACGGCTTAAAGACAGAGCTTTCGGAGCTTGGAGATATAGTTGTTATTCCGTTTTCCGCACAAAACGGTGACGGAGTTGAGGCTTTGCGGCGTGAGCTTGACAAAATAGGGTAAATAATTAAAAAACGGGCAGTAAAAAATTTGCGTTTTTTACTGCTCCTTTTTCAATGATTTATGGGGCTTTTACAGATGTACTTTCTGTAAAAGCCCCATGCGTTATGCTGTTTTATACGGTCTGCGTTTTGCGTTTTTATATTCCCTTAGTTTAATCGTCGTCGAGCTTAAGTATTGCCATAAATGCTTCCTGAGGAACCTCAACCGTACCGAAGGAACGCATACGCTTTTTACCCTCTTTTTGCTTCTCGAGAAGCTTCTTTTTACGGGTAATGTCGCCGCCGTAGCATTTTGCGAGAACGTCCTTTCTCATAGCCTTAACAGTTTCGCGGGCTATAACCTTGCCGCCGATTGCAATTTGAATCGGTATTTCAAACATTTGTCTCGGAATGTTATCCTTAAGCTTTTCGGCAATTTTACGTGCTCTGCCGTAAGCCTTGTCGGAGTGAACAATAAATGAGAGTGCATCTACACCGTCGCCGTTTAAAAGAACATCAAGCTTAACGAGGTTTGAGCGTTTATACTCGGAAATTTCGTAATCAAGTGAGGCGTAGCCGCGTGTTCTTGATTTTAACGCATCAAAAAAGTCGTAAATAATTTCGTTAAGCGGAAGGTCGTATTTAAGCTCTACGCGGTCGGAGGAGATATATGTCATATCCTTGAAGGTGCCGCGGCGTTCTTGACAAAGGTCCATAATAGCGCCTACATATTCCGGCGGCGAATAAATATGAGCATCGGCGACAGGCTCCTCGCTGTAGTCGATTGTTGCGGGGTCGGGGTAATGTGTGGGATTGTCAATTTCAACAACATCGCCGTTTGTAAGATGTATTTTATAAATAACGCTCGGAACTGTAGTTACAAGGTCAAGGTCGTATTCTCTTTCAAGCCTTTCTTGAATGATTTCAAGGTGTAAAAGACCCAAAAAGCCGCATCTGAAGCCAAAGCCCAAGGCGCCGGAGGTTTCGGGTTCATATGAAAGTGAGGCATCGTTTAATTGAAGCTTTTCAAGTGCTTCGTGAAGGTTTTCGTAGTCCGCGCCGTCCGCCGGATAAATTCCGCAGAAAACCATGGGTGTTACCTTACGGTAGCCGGGGAGTGCCTCCTTTGCGGGGTGCGTTGCAAGCGTTACCGTGTCGCCGACTCTCGCATCGCTCACGGTTTTGATTGAAGCCGTTATGTAGCCAACCTCGCCCGACGAAAGCTTAGCCTGCGGAGAAAGTGAGGTTGCGTTCATATAGCCTGTTTCAACTACGGTGAATTCCGCGCCGGTTGCCATCATTTTCATAGTGTCACCGGGCTTTATTGTACCGTCAACAACGCGAACATATACAATAACACCCTTGTAGTTGTCATATACGGAATCGAAAATGAGCGCTCTTAAGGGGGCATCGTCGTCACCCTCGGGAGAGGGAATAAGCTCTACTATTTTTTCCAATACCTCTGCTACATTTTCACCGGTTTTTGCCGAAACGCGCGGAGCTTCGTCGCAGGGGAGTCCGATTATTTCTTCAACGTCGGCACAAACTCTGTCAGGGTCCGCAGAAGGAAGGTCTATTTTATTGATAACGGGCACAAGCTCTAAGTTGTGGTCAAGAGCTAAGTATGTGTTTGCGAGCGTTTGAGCCTCTATACCCTGTGAGGCATCAACAATAAGTATTGCGCCCTCACACGCGGCAAGTGAACGCGAAACCTCGTAGTTAAAGTCAACGTGACCGGGGGTATCTATAAGGTTAAGACTGTATTCTTTACCGTCGTTTGCTTTGTAATTAAGCTTTACGGCGTGCGCCTTGATTGTTATTCCGCGCTCTCTTTCAAGCTCCATATCGTCAAGAAGCTGATTTTCCATATCTCTTTGAGAAACGGTTCCCGTCAGCTCCAAAAGACGGTCCGCAAGCGTTGATTTGCCGTGGTCGATATGTGCAATTATTGAAAAGTTGCGAATGTTTTCTTTTTTTATAAGAGCCATTTTTTCGTTCCTTTCGTTCGTTAGTTATCAGCCTTTTGAAAGCCGTCGCCATATACCTCGGATGCATCCGAGATTATTGTAAATGCGTTGGGATCGACATCCTTAACAACCTTGTTTACTCTTATTACCTCGTTTGGGCGCACAACCGTAAGAATAACATCCTTGGAGGTATTTGTGTAAGCGCCCTTTGCGGGAATGAGCGTAATACCGCGGCTTTCCTCATCCTCAAAAATCCTTTGTACAATTTGCTCCTTGCGGTCTGTAATAATCATTATAAGCTTGCTTTGCGAAGCACCGTAAACTACATAGTCAATGCATTTTGTCATTAAGAATATTACTATTACGGAGAACATCACGCTTTCGATGCTTTTGTAAACCGCGAGCACGGCTACCATTATAAAAAGCTCGCACATCAGCATATTCGTTCCGACGGAGCGGTGTGGCTTTTTCTTTTTGATGAGCTTCGCTATGATGTCCGTTCCGCCTGTTGTACCGCCCCTGAGAAATACAAGTCCCAAGCCTATTCCGCCTATGGCACCGCCGAAGATTGCGGCAAGAAGAAGGTTATCGCTTTTGTAAGGCGTTATAAAAGGCTCAAGAGCATCTATAAAAACCGAGGTTGAAAAGGTTGCAACGGCTGTTCTTATGAGCATTCCCATTCCGAAGCTTTTAAAAGCCAAAAAAATAAGCGGAATATTAATAATGATGGTTGAAACGCCGATAGGAAAGCCCGTAACGTAGTTAATGAGAGTTGAAACACCCGTTATACCGCCTGCCGAAATGTGGTTCGGTGCAATAAAGTAATCAACCGAAAATGCATAAATAAACGTTCCGAGAATTATAATAAAGTAGTCAAGAAAAAGAGTTTTAAGTGCTCCTCTTGTAATATGCGGAAACGGCTTTTTTTCTTTTTTGATTTTATTTTTCTTGATTTTTTTCTTCAATAACAACCTCTCCGATACATTTGTTGAAAATGGCTTTAATTCTGTCAAATGCTTTTATTAAGTAAAGGTAGCCGAAAACAGCCTCAAGTCCCGTTGCATAGCGATAGTCCGCATCGCTTTGATTTTTCGGGGAATGTGCGCTGTGGGCATTCCTGCCGCGCTTAAAAACGGCAAGCTCGCATTCCGTGAAAATCGGCAAAAGCTTTTTTGCCGCCTCTGCCTGAAAAGCGGCATTTACAAGTCTCACGGAGTCGCGGTGAAGAGCGCCTGCAGGGCGATTTACCTGTTTTGTGAGTACCTCGCGTACAAGAAGGCTGTATACGGCATCGCCCAAAAAAGCGAGCGTTAAGGGGCTGTACATACGTGCCTGCTGTTCCGAAAAAGCCTCGTCATCAAGCTGTAAATCAATATCATCAAGGCACATAGTCAAACTCCAAATCGTAAATGCTTACCGTGTCGCCCTCGGTAATGCCTTTTTCATTTAATGCGGATATTATTCCGCTTGTTTGTAAAACATTTTGAAAATACTGAAGCGACTCGTAGTCGTTCATATCTGTTTTCATAAGTATTTTTGCAAGCCACTCGGCTTCGATAATATATACATCGCCTTCAACGCGAATTGTAAAGTCGCGCTTTGAGGCTTTAAATATTTTTTCCGGCGTGATTTGTTCGCTCTCGAATATTTTTACGGGCGGAAGCTTTGAAAGCTCTCTTGCAACAGCATTAATAAGCTCCTTTGTGCCTTCTGCTATGGGCGCAATTATTTCGTAATATTCAAGACCCTTTTTGCATATATATTCCTTAAAACGTTCTCTTTGTTCGTCTGTTGCAAGGTCGATTTTGTTTCCTGCCACAATTTGCGGGTATTTTGAAAGCTCACTGTTGTATTTTAAAAGCTCTTCGTTAATTGCTTCAAAATCCTCAATCGGGTCACGCCCCTCGCTTCCGGCAACGTCAACAACGTGAACAAGAAGCCTGCAGCGCTCAATGTGACGCAAGAACTCGTGACCTAAGCCCACACCGTCGCTTGCACCTTCAATAATTCCCGGAATGTCCGCAATAACAAAGCTGCTTTCGGGACCCATTCTCACAACACCGGGTACGGGAATGAGCGTTGTAAAGTGGTAATCGGCTATTATGGGCTTTGCCTCGCTTACTACCGAGATTAACGAGGACTTTCCGACATTCGGAAAGCCGATTAGACCGACGTCCGCAAGGAGCTTTAATTCAAGTGTAACCTCCCAATCCTCGCCGGGAGCACCGTCCTTTGCAAAGCGCGGAACTTGACGTGTGGGAGTTGCAAAGTGGGTGTTACCCCAGCCGCCGTTACCGCCCTTGGCAGCAATAAATTCCTCGGTTTTACTCATATCTGCCATAACGGCGCCCGTAGAAACCTCGCGTATAACAGTTCCGCGTGGGATTTTTATAATGAGATCCTCGCCGCGCTTACCGTTACAGCGTGAGCCTCTGCCGTTTTCGCCGTTTGGGGCTTTGTACTTTCTTTTATAGCGAAAGTCTGAAAGCGTTGAAAGGTTGTCATCCACCTTGAAAACAATATTTCCGCCCTTGCCTCCGTCGCCGCCGTCCGGTCCGCCTGCGGCAACATATTTTTCGCGGTGAAATGCCACGGCGCCGTTACCGCCGTTGCCTGCGGTTATTCTGATTTTTGCTTTATCTACAAACATTTTTATCCTCCGTGTATGGGCATATACATTAATTATACAATATATTAAAAAAAATATAAATAGGTTTTCGTAAAAAAGTTTTGGGAAGGCGTAATTTTTTTGAAAATTTTATTACGATAATAAAAGAGGAGGGAGAGCTTAAAGGTCGTGCTGAAAAAAAGGTGGAATACTCGAAAAAAATGCCGGAAAATTCGAATTTTCCCGAAAATGAGGGATAAAGTCCCAAAAACAGTACCGATTTTTTCAAAAAACACGAACATTTGTGTTGACAATAGCTGAAATTATGCTATAATAAGCTCACAACAAACAAATGTTCTGTAAATGTTCGGAGGTTTTATTTATGACAACTCTTACACTTTTTAAAGCTTTAATAGAAATGCTCGTTGTAATTCTCGTTTGCTACGGTATTTACCGTGAAAAATCACTTGTACGTTTTGAAAGAAGAGCGTTTAAGTTCTTAAAGTGCTTTTTTAAAGCTCTTTACATTACCGCGGACGAAAAATTCGGAAAAGCTTCCGCAAAGCGCACAGCTTCAATAACACATTTAAGCGCCGATTCCGAAAAGTCACAGTCATTTTGCGGAAGCGTTAAAAAAGACGAAATAAGAATTGCTTAAAAATTTCGGCTTAAAAATTTTAATTTAAAATATTGATTTATTTGCGCCTCACAATTATAATGTTTGTGAGGTGCTTTTATGTTTGTAGGAATAGACAGTACGGAAATTAAAAGAATAGAAGAGGCAATTAAAAAAAATGGCTTTTTGTTGCGTGTGTTTTCAAAGGCAGAGCGTGAGGAGTTTTCCGCTCGCTCAAATAATGTTGCGCATATTGCCGCTTCGTTTGCTGCTAAGGAGGCTTTTTCAAAGGCTCTCGGCACGGGGCTTTCCGGCTTTTCCTTAAACGAGGTTTCGCTTCTCCATTTGAAAAGCGGCAAGCCTTATCTTTTTTTAACGGGTGCCGCCAAAAAAATCGCCGAGGAAAAGGGGCTTTGCTTTGATGTGAGCATTACACATACAAGCTCTGTTGCGACGGCGATTGTTATTGCTTTTTCGGATGAAGGGAGAGAGAGCTTTGAATAATTCTGTTACAGCAACACCGGAATATGTAAAGGGACTTTTACCGAAAAGACCGTGCGATGCAAATAAAGGAAGCTTCGGAAAAACGCTTCTTATTTGCGGAAGCAGAAATATGTGCGGCTGTGCCGTGCTTTCCGCAATGGGTGCATTAAAAAGCGGTGCCGGCCTTGTTACGCTTGCTTTTCCGGATGTGCTTTATACACCTGTTTTGTCACAGCTGAGAGAATGTGTTTTTTTGCCGCTTGAAACAGCAGAGGACGGTGGAATTTCAGCCTCGGCAAAGGAGGTTGTTTTAAACAAGGCGCGCGAGAGCGATTGCGTCCTTTTTGGTTGCGGTGTAGGTGTTACAAATAACACGTCGGAGCTTTTGTGCGCGCTTGTAACAAAGCAAAGCACGCCTCTTGTTATTGATGCGGATGGCTTGAATATAATTTCAAAATCGCCGGAAATATTAAAAGAACGTACGTGTCCGGTGCTTTTAACGCCTCACCCGGGAGAAATGTCGCGGCTTACGGGCTTTAGCATAAGCGAGCTTCAGGCGCAAAGAGAAAAGACGGCTTACGATTTTTGCGAAAAATACGGTGTAACGCTTCTTTTAAAGGGCGCGGGAACGCTTATATGTGAAAGCGGACGCGAAATCATAAAAAATCCGACGGGGAATACGGGACTTTCAAAGGGCGGCTCGGGTGATCTTCTTTCGGGGATTATTACGGGACTTGTTGCAAGCGGAAAAATGAGTCTTTTTGACGGCGCCGTTTTGGGTGCTTACCTTCACGGGCTTTGCGCCGATATTTTGAAGGATAGCCTTACGGAGTATGCAATGCTTCCCTCGGATTGTGCGAATGCAATTCCCGAGGCGTTTAAAAGAATTATAGGCTGATTGATATATTATTAAAGAAAAACACCTTCCGTTGTAAATCGGTGCGATTTCAGCGGAAGGTGTGTTTTTTTGTTTTTTGAAAAGCAAGAATTTTTATTTTGTAAGAAGAGATGCCGCCGCTTCATCAAGGAAAACCGTAACGTCATTGTGATTTTGAAGCACGGAGGCGGGAACTGCCGGAGTAACCGCGCCCTCAAGCATATTCTTAACAGCCTCTGCTTTTTTCTCGCCGGTTGCAATAAGAACAATCTTTTTTGCCTTCATAATAGAGCCTATGCCCATGGTAAGTGCGTAGTGCGGCATAGCGCCCTCATCAAAATAAATTTTATTTGCGTTTATTGTGCTTTCGGTAAGTCTTACCTTAAATGAGCCTGTTGTAAATTCATCGGCAGGCTCGTTAAAGCCTATGTGAGCGTTGTTGCCTATACCGAGAAGCTGAATGTCAATGCCGCCGCTTTTTTCAATTTCGGCATCGTAGCGAGCGCACTCCTTTTCGGAATTTTCCGCGTTACCGTCAAGAAAATGAACGTTTTCCTCTTTTATGTCAAGCGAGTTGAAAAGCTGCTCGTGCATAAAGGTGTAGTAGCTGTTTTTGTCGCTTTTAGGGAGGTCGCAATATTCGTCAAGATTATATGTTTTTACATCCTTGAATGATACCTCGTCATTTTTTGAGCCTTCAATAATGCTTTTGTATGTCGGAATGGGCGTTGCACCCGTTGCAAGACCCAGAACACAGCTCGGATTTTCCTTAACGGCGTTAATAAAAAGGTTAGCCGCTTCCTTGCCTATTTCCTCGGCTGTTTTAAAAATTTTGATTTTCATTGTATAGTACCACCCCGATAAAAATAATTCAGTTTATATTATATCATTTTTTAAAAGAAATAAAAGCCTTTTTTTAAAAATTACTTAAAATTTATTGAAAAATATTCGCGTTAATGGTATACTGTTTTTATTGAAAAAGACTAACGGAAAGGAGTGAAGCTTAAGCTTGATAAAAAACATTGTATTTGATATGGGCGGCGTCTTTCTTGACCTTGATATTACCCGTACCTTAAGCGAGTATTTTCCCGAGGAATACGGCGCACTTATAAGAGCCGAGGTTTTCGAAAGCGAGCTTTGGAGAGAAATAGACCGCGGTACACTCAGATTTGACGAGGCGCTTCCGTTGATGCTTAAAAAGCTTCCGTCGGATGTACATAAATTAATTACCGAAATGGTAACGGATTTTTACCCCTATATGAAGCCTTTTGACGATATGCTTGAATTTGTAAAAGAGGTTAAATGCGCGGGCTATAAAACGTACCTTTTGTCAAATGCTTCACCGAGAGTGTTCGATCACTATCTTGACATTCCGCAATTGCCTTTAATGGACGGGCTTTTTGTTTCGGCGCTTTATAAAGTGATTAAGCCCGAAAAAGAGATTTTTGAAAGGTTTTGCGAAAAATTTGCCATTAAGCCCGAGGAGTGCTTTTTTATTGACGATACCGCGTGTAATATAGCCGCCGCAAGGGAATTCGGAATGGAGGGCTATGTTTACAAGGCCCACGATATTGAAGGGTTAAGAAATGCGCTTGCTAATGCCGGCGTAAAATTAAAGGAGAAAAACCAATGAAAAAAATAACTGCACTTTGTGTTGCGATACTTCTCGCTTCGGCAATGATTTTTACACTCGCTTCGTGTAAAAACGAAAAGGCGGGGGACGATGAATTTAATTTTTCGGCAGAGGTTAAAGCTACCGAGCTTGTAATTTACAATTCCGATGAGGCGTTTCAAACCCTTATATATCCCGAGGACAGATTGGCGGATGTTGATTTTGAATATGCGAAAAAGCATATTGAGCTTGTAGACCTTAACTTTGACGGCTTTATTGATGTTTGCCTCGCCGTTAAAAAGGAAGGCTCTTCAATAAGCTATCTTTGTTGGCTTTTTGAAAAAGAGGAAAAAAAGTTTAATTATTCAACCGAGCTTTCGGAGCTTACAACAATTTCTCTTAATAAGGACAAAAAGCAGATTATTTCAAGCATTACCGATGAAAGCGGAAACACTCAATACGTTTTCTATATATGGGAAAACGGCAAGCTTCAAAAAAGCGAAGAGCTTAAAAGCGACGATAACCGTGTTCCCTCGGATGTAAGCGAGGCTGTAAAGAATAACACCGTAGGTGAAAAGGAGAATACCGTAGAGCCGCCTAAGGATGTTAAGCCGAACGGTAATAATACCACTGTAGGTACCGTTTTCACAACGAAAAAGCCCGAGACAACAGCAAAAGTCTCGGATACAACGCAAGGCGTAAGACCTGAAGATACCACAGCAAAGTCGGCAGACAATACAACTACGACTGCCGGCGCACCCGTTGAGGGTAATGTTCAGCTTGCAACCGGCGATTTTGACGACGGCTGGTTTTAATTTTACGAAAGAAGGGTTTACATTTTATGGATAACGAAATTAAGTCCGCTACACCGGAAGTCGCTCCCGCTTCTCAAAGCACATCGGATACCTTAGGCTTTAAATTTTTCAAAAACTGCTCCGAAACGCTTAAAAGGTTTTCCGTGCTAATGTTTGTTATAAACATTTTCATAGTAGTCGTTGCGGCGGCTATAGGAATTGTTCTTTTAATCGTGAATACGTCTGCAGAGCTTTTGTCCGTTCTTATTATTCCGATAATTTCGGCAATAATTATAGGCATTGTTTTCGCAAGGTTTATTTCCGCTCTTATTTACGGCTTTGCAGAGCTTGTTGAAAAAGCGGAAAAGGACAATAAATAGTGTTTTCTTGTCTTTTAAGCCCTGTATTTGTGAAAAATTTACATTATTGCGGTGCTTACCGCACCCTTATATTGTTAAAAAGTTTTCTTGACAAAAAAGAAATGCAAGAGTAAAATTACAGTATAAATTTTTTGTGAGGTGAAACAAATGATCCGTTTTACATATTCCTTCGGTCGATTTATGTATTATATTGCCGCGGATCGTTTGCACGCCTGAGTTTTATTTGCTTGCAATAATCGATCCGCCTTGTGTCGTGCTGCTTTTGCACGGTATAAAGCGGATTTTATTTTTTATAGGTGGTTTTATGGAGTCTCAAAAAAATATGCTTGAAGAAGCTCGCGGAGAAATAAATGAAATTGACCGCGAAATTGCACGGCTTTTTGAAAAAAGAATGTCTGCCGCAAGGCGCGTTGCCGAGTATAAAAAAGAGCACGGCTTGCAGATTTTCGACAAGTCACGCGAGGAGCAGCTAATTGAGCGTAATGCGGCGTATATTGAAAATGACGGTATTCGCGAATACTATGTGAGCTTTTTAAAGGCGACAATGGAGGTTTCGAAGGAGTATCAGCGCAGGCTTATCGAGGGAATGCGTGTGGCTTTTTCGGGCGTTAAGGGCGCATTCGGATATATTGCCGCAAAACGGATTTTTCCCGAGGGAACGCCTGTTCCCTACAGTGATTTTAAAGCGGCATATCAAGCCGTTGAAAAGGGCGAATGCGACTGTGCCGTTCTTCCGCTTGAAAACAGCTTTGAGGGCGATGTTGCGCAGGTAATGGACCTTTCATATTTCGGCTCGCTTTATATAAACGGAGTTTTTGACCTTGCAGTAGAACAGCACCTTTTCGGTACGCAGGACTCGTCGCTTGAATCTGTTAAAACTGTCGTAAGTCATCCGCAGGCGCTCGCACAATGCGCGGATTATACGGAAAATAAGCGGTTTTTAACCATGCAATGCGTAAATACGGCTGTTGCCGCCAAGGAGGTTGCCGAAAAGGGGGATAAAGCCGTCGGTGTAATATGCAGTCTTGAGGCAGGCGAGCGCTATTCCTTAAAGCTTCTTGACAGAAAAATAAACAGTGACTCCTCCAATACAACTCGCTTTGCCGTGTTTTCGAGAACGCCGGCAGAGGTAAAGAACAGCGCAGGCTTTATTATGATGTTTACGGTGAAGGATGAAGCCGGCTCGCTTACAAAAGCGCTTTCCGTTTTCGGCGAAGAGGGCTATAATCTCAAAGCGTTAAAAAGCAGACCTTCAAAAGAGGTTATTTGGAATTATTATTTTTTGCTTGAGGCAGAAGGGACGCTAAGTGATGAAAAACAGCAAGCAATAACCGAAAAGCTTAAGGGTGTTTGCACAAATGTTAAGCTTTTGGGGAAATTCGGTAAGGAGGTAAAGCTGTGAAAACGATAACGGTTAAAACATCCGTCGGAAGCTACGATATAAGTCTCGGGCGCGGATTGATTAATAATATTGACAGCTTTTATAAGCCAAACGGAAAAGTCCTTATAGTAACCGACAGTGGTGTGCCGGAGGAGTATTCCAAAAGCGTTCAAGCGGTGTTTCCGGATTCTCTTATTTACACCTTTTGCGAGGGCGAGGAAAACAAAAGCTTTGAAACTTTAAAAAGTGTTTTAAGCTTTGCCGCAAATAACGGCTACACAAGGAATTCTACGTTCATTGCCGTCGGCGGCGGTGTTGTGGGTGACCTTACGGGGCTTGCCTCTGCACTTTATATGCGCGGAGTTGATTTTGTGAATATTCCCACAACGCTTCTTTCTCAGGTTGACTCATCAATCGGCGGCAAAACAGCCGTTGACCTTGACGGTGTGAAAAATCTTGTCGGCGCATTTTATCAGCCGAAAGCGGTAATAATAGATCCCGACACACTGAAAACACTTCCCGAAAGGCAGTTTAACAACGGGCTTGCCGAAGCCATAAAAATGGCAGCCACCTCCGATGAAACGCTGTTTTCGCTTCTTGAGCAAAATAATGCGTATGATATTACGGATACGGTTATCGAGCGTTCGCTTTTAATAAAAAAGAGTGTTGTTGAAGCAGATGAAAAAGAGACGGGCTTAAGGCGTGTTTTAAACTTCGGTCATACGCTTGCACATGCATTTGAAGCAACAGGAGGCTTTTTCGAACTTTATCACGGTGAGTGCGTTTCACTCGGTATGATTCCGTTTTCAAGCGGTGAGGCGCAAAAAAGAATAGTGAGTCTTTTAATCAAAAATAACCTTCCCGTAACAAGTGACAGGAAAAACAGCGAGCTTTTAAAATATTTAACGCTTGATAAAAAAGCGCAAAAGGACGGCGTTAATGTAGTTCGCGTTAAGAATATAGGCTCTTTTGAATTTGAATTTATGAGCTTTTCGGATATATTAAGCTTAAGAGGTGAAAACTAATGAAAAATACCTTCGGCAATGCGCTTTGCGTAACGCTTTTCGGCGAAAGTCACGGAAATGCCGTCGGCGCTGTGCTTGACGGTCTTCCGGCAGGGCTTTTAATTGATGAGGTATATATTAATAAAAAGCTTTCGCAAAGACGCTCGTCGCCTGATATTTCAACTCCTCGCCGCGAGGCGGATGAGTTTAAAATATTGAGCGGTGTATTTAAAGGAAGAACCACCGGCACGCCGCTTTGCCTGGTTATTGAAAATACCGATACTCATTCGGGAGATTACAGCGAGCTTTCGAGCAAGGCGCGTCCCGGTCATGCGGATTATACCGCAAACGTAAAATACAGGGGTTTTCAGGATTATCGCGGCGGCGGTCACTTCAGCGGCAGAATAACGGCTCCGCTTGTAGGTGTGGGGGCAATTGCTTTAAGCGCTTTGAAAAACAAGGGGATTTTTATCGGTACGCACCTTTTAAATTGTGCCGGCGTATCTGACCTGCCTTTTTCGGATTTGGATGAAGAGGTAAAGCTCCTCGAAGAAAAAAGCTTTCCCGTGATAAACGATTATTCGGGGGAAGCGATGATTGAAAAAATCAAGCGAATAAAAAAAGCCGGCGACAGCGTAGGCGGCGTTCTTGAAACGGCTGTAATCGGCGTTCCCGCAGGTGTCGGCGAGCCTTGGTTCGATTCTCTTGAGAGTATTATTTCTCACGGCGTTTTTTCAATTCCCGGTGTAAAAGGAATTGAGTTCGGTGCGGGCTTTTCAAGCGCGAAGCTTTTCGGAAGTGAAATGAACGACGAGTTTTTTGTGAAGGACGGCGCTGTTTTTTCGAGAACTAATAACAACGGCGGTATAAACGGCGGTATTTCAAACGGTATGCCGATTGTGTTTAAAACAGCCGTAAAGCCCACACCTTCAATAGGAATACATCAAAATACCGTTGATTTTAAAGAAATGGAAAACACAGAGCTGCTTGTTAAGGGTAGGCACGACCCGTGCATTGCACACAGAGCAGGAGTTGTTGTGGATGCCGTTACGGCGCTTGCCGTTTGTGATATGCTTCTTTTAAAATACGGTACGGATTGGTTGGCTGAATGATGGAATACGGTTGTATAGGTGAGCACCTTTCACATAGCTTTTCAAAGGATATTCATGAGAAAATAGGCTCGTATAAGTATGAGCTTAAGGAAATACCGAGGGAGCAGTTGTCGGAGTTTTTCAAGGAACGTGATTTTAAGGGCATTAATGTGACAATTCCTTATAAATACGATGTAATACCGTTTCTTGATGAAATATCCGACAAGGCAAGGGCTATAGGTGCGGTAAACACAATAGTTAATAAAAACGGCAGGCTTTTCGGAGATAATACGGATTTTGACGGTATGAGTGCTCTTATTTTGAAAAACGACGTAAGCCTTGAAGGTAAAACCGTTGCCGTTCTCGGCGGTGGGGGAACCTCAAAAACGGCGGTTAAGGTTTGCGAGGCACTTGGGGCAAAAAGAATTTATCGCGTTTCGAGAACACCCGGTGAATTTGATATTTCTTACAGTGAGCTTTATGAAAAGGCGCGTGATATTAACGTAATTATAAATACAACGCCGTGCGGAATGTATCCGAGGCTTTTTGAGTCGGCTGTGGAGATTTCAAAATTCCCGGAGCTTTCCGGCGTTTTTGACGCGGTATACAACCCTCTTCGTTCTAAGCTTGTGTGCGATGCGAAAAAGCTCGGAATTAAAGCGGAGGGTGGGCTTTATATGCTTGTTTCACAAGCCGTTTTTGCAGCGGAACGATTTTTCCCGGGAAAAACCGATTTGTCACTTTGCGACAGTATATATAAGGAGCTTTTTAAGAAAAAGGAAAACATTGTTTTAACGGGGATGCCCGGAAGCGGTAAAACAACCGTCGGAAAGCTTGTTGCCGAAAAAACGGGGAAGCGTTTTTTTGATGCGGATGAGCTTATTTCGGAAAAAGCGAAAATGTCCGTAAGCGATATTTTTTCCGTTTACGGCGAGAAATATTTCAGAGAGCTTGAAGCGGAGACTTTAAAGGAGCTTTCAAGTGAAACAGGTGCGGTTATAGCAACAGGTGGCGGCGCTGTTTTAAAAGAGGAAAATATTGACTGCTTAAAGGAAAACGGTCTTGTATTCTTTTTAAACAGAGATATTTCGGAAATTGTGCCCACCGCAGACAGACCTCTTTCGAGTAATTACGATGATTTGAAAAAGCGGTTTGATGAGCGCTTTAAGCTTTATGTTAAAAGCAGCGACAGGATAATCGGTGATTTTTCTTCGCCGGAGCTTACCGCATTGAGAATAACGGAGAATTTTTATGAAGATACTTGTAATTAACGGACCTAATATAAATATGCTCGGCATTCGCGAGCCGGGAATTTACGGTAACGGCACATATGACGATTTGGTTAAAATGATTTCTGAATACTGTAAGGAGTATGGCATTGAGGTGTCGTTTTTTCAGTCTAATCACGAGGGCGATATTGTAGATGAAATACAGCGCGCTTACAAAAAATATGACGGAATTGTAATTAATCCCGCCGCTTATACACACACAAGCGTTGCGATACTTGATGCTTTGAAAAGTGTCGGCATTCCCACGTGTGAGGTTCATATTTCCGATGTTGATTCACGCGAGAGCTTCAGACAGAAAAGCTTTGTAAGCCTTTATGCCGAAAAGGTAATTAAGGGTCACGGTTTTTTGGGCTATATTGAGGCTTTGGAGTATTTTACGGGTAAAAGCAAATGATAGTAAAATTTGAAAAATCAAAGGCTGTGGGGACGGTTTTGGCGCCGCCTTCAAAAAGCTATTGCCACAGAGCGCTTATATGTGCCGCGCTTTCCGAGGGGAAAAGTGTTATAAGAAATGTTGCTCTTTCCGAGGATATCAAGGCTACGGCAGGCTGCTTGAAGGCACTCGGTGCAAAAATAGATTTTTTCGACGGCTGCGCGAGTGTGGAAGGGATTAAAAAGGGGAGTGTAATAAGCGAGGCATCTCTGTTTTGTAATGAAAGCGGCAGTACGTTGCGTTTTTTAATTCCCGTTGCGGCTGTGCTTGCAAAAAAAGCAACCTTTACAGGGAGCGAAAGGCTTCTTGAGCGTCCCTTAAATGTGTACTCGGATATAGTTAATATGAGCTTTGAAAGCGACAAAATAACCGTTGAGGGCATCCTTGAAGGTGGCAGAATTTATGTGGATGGCAGTGTGAGCAGTCAGTTTATTACGGGACTTCTTTTCGCGCTTTCTCTTAGTCCGCGCGGCGGAGAGCTTGTTCTCACAACGGAAGCCTCAAGTAAGCCTTATATAGATATTACCCTTGAAGCTCTCGAGCACTTCGGCGTAAGCGTTATTAACGACGGCTATAAGGCATTTAAGGTTCATGGCGGCGGCTTTACCTCTTGCGACTATTCCGTTGAGGGTGACTGCTCCAACGCAGCATTTCTTGATGCATTCAATCTTTTTTCGGGTGACGTGAATGTTTCCGGAATTAACGAGAGCACGATTCAGGGCGATTATATTTACAAAAAATATTTTGATATGTTAAAAGCCGGGACGCCCGTGCTCCCCGTAGATGACTGCCCGGATTTGGCGCCGGTGCTTTTAGCCGTAGCGGCAGGGCTTAACGGCTGTACCTTAACGGGTACAAAGCGACTTAAAATAAAAGAGAGTGACCGCGGTGAGGCTATGAGAGCGGAGCTTTTAAAGTTCGGAGCAAGGGTCTTTGTAAACGAGGATTCAATAGTTGTTAAAAAAAGCGAGCTTCACGCTCCGAGTGAAATGCTTCTAAGTCATAACGACCATCGCGTTGCAATGGCGCTTGCGGTGCTTTGCTCTCTTTGCGGCGGTACTGTTTCGGGTTTTGAAGCAACTGCCAAAAGCTATCCCGAATTTTTAAACGATATAAAAAAGCTCGGCATTAAAGCAGAGCTTTGTGAGGTGTAATAAAATGAGTATGAATTTTAAAAGAAAGCTTCCCATTCCCGTTGATATTAAAGCGCAGTTTCCGCTGACGGAGGAAATGAAAAAGCAAAAGGAGAAAAATGACGAAGAAATAAAGTCGGTGTTTTCGGGTAAATCGGATAAATTTCTTCTTGTAATCGGGCCGTGCTCCGCCGATAGCAAGGAGCCTGTGCTTGATTATATTTCAAGGCTCAGAGAGCTAAAAGAAAAAGTGTCGGACAAAATAGTTATTGTTCCGAGAATTTATACAAATAAGCCGCGTACAACAGGTGACGGCTACAAGGGAATGCTTCATCAGCCGGACCCGTTCGGCAATCCCGATATGCTTCACGGAATTATAGCAATACGCGATATACATATGAGTGCACTTAAGGAATATGGTTTTTCGTGTGCGGATGAAATGCTTTATCCCGATAATTACCGCTATTTATCGGATGTTCTTTCGTATGTTGCCGTAGGGGCGCGTTCTGTTGAAAACCAACAGCACCGCTTAACCTCAAGCGGACTTGAGGTGCCTGTAGGTATGAAAAACCCGACAGGTGGCGATATTTCCGTTATGATGAATGCCATAACAGCCGCACAGCATAAGCACACCTTTATTTATCGCGGCTGGGAGGTTGAAAGCGCCGGCAATGAATATGCGCACGCCATTTTGCGCGGATATACCGACGGTAACGGTCATAACGTTTCAAATTACCATTATGAGGATATTTTAAGGCTTTTTGAGAGCTACGCCTCTACCTCGCTTAAAAATCCTTCCGTAATAATAGACTGCAACCACGCGAATTCCGGTAAAAAATTTCTTGAGCAAATAAGAATTGCAAAGGATGTTGTTTACAGCCGAAATCACAACAGTGATATTAAGTCTCTTGTAAAGGGTCTTATGATTGAAAGCTATATTGAAGACGGCTCTCAAAAAATCGGGGATAATATTTACGGCAAGTCAATAACAGACCCGTGCCTCGGTTGGGAAAAAACCGAGCGTCTTGTTCTTGAGCTTGCCGAAGAATTGTGATTAATCTATTTGATTTAATATAATTGAATCGAAAATTCGTTGTTGTTAAGCGGTTCGCCGGTCATGATTTCATCTCCGGCGTTTTTTAAATGAGTCAGCGTATCTATAAGACCGTCATTTTTAATATGAAGCTTTTTTATGATTCTCAGCGGAAGGCTTAATGCATCGCAAAAAACCATGTAATACGCAGTGCCTTCTTCGTGAACCGTAAGCGAGCCGTCGAGGATTGAATGAAAGGCTTCAAAAATAATATCCTTAACCCTTGTGTCGCCTATTTCGCGGGCGGCACATTTTGTTATACCCTTACCGAAGGTGAAGGTGTTAATAAGCCTTGCGGCGCTTTTTACCGTGAGAGTGTTAAGCTTTTTTAAAAGCGGACGTACAAACGGCCACAGCTTGTAGCTTTTTTCGTTTGAAAGCCCCACAGACTCCATAAGTGCCGCAAATTCGCGTTTTTCGTTTTTTACGGCGGCGTCTAATACGTTTTGAAAAAGCTTTGTTGCATGCTCCTTTAAAAAGTCGTTCGTGTATTCCTTGCCGTTGAAGGTAAAGCTTTTAAGGTGAGAGGCTTTCACAAAAAGCGTGCCGTTCTTGATTTCGCAGTAAACAATAGGTGCAGGGTAGCCGCTTATTGAAGCAACATTTATTTCAAAAAACGAATTACCGTTTTCGGAAACGTGCTCTCTTATGTGCTGCATATGAGAATGCCCCACAAACATTGCCTTAAAGCCAATATCCGCAAAGCGAGAGGCTTGCTTTTTTCTGTATTCAACAGAGCCCTTGCCGTTTATTGTACGCTCAAGCTCGGTTAAATAAAGGTGGTGGTGCTGCATTCCGAAAACAAGGTCGCCGCGCTTTTTCGCTTTTTCTGTTTCGGCTTTTATCCATTCAAAGTGATCTTTCGAGTAGCCTGAGCCGCCTTCGCCGCTTTGGTCGTCGTTTAGGCAAAATACGGTAATGCCTTCTTTCGGTCTTAAAACATACGAGGAGTTTTTTAAGTGCGTAAAGTATTCCGAAACGGCATCAAGCGGGCCGAAGTCACGATAAAAATCTCTCAGCTCGTCAGGCCCGAGTGTAGGTACATCGTGAAAAACGTTACTGCCCTCATAGCGCCTCGGATTTTTGTCGGAGCACCAATCGTGTGTTGCGGTTACAACATAAACGGGTTTTGCTTTTTTGAATTCGTAAAGCAGTTCGCGCATTTCTTCGTGAGAGGCTTTTTCACCGTTGTTTGAAACGTCACCGGGTATAAGCAAAAACTCAGCATCTGAATTTTTGATTTCGTCAAGCGCGGCCTTTATAATGCCCTTTGTCGGAGCCAAAAGCTTTTGGTCGGAGCAGGCGCGTCTTTCGTAAGCCTCACCGGAGTTACCGAGCGTTTCGGAATAATAGTGAGGGTCTGCTATTACCGCAAATTTACAAGTTACACTGTTCATTGTTACCACTCAATATAAAATGTATTTTTTGTACGCTTATAAGTCAATTTGTCTACAAGGCTTGTAACCGATACCGTTTTTAAGCCTTCTTCAAAGGCATTTGCCATTTTTCTGTTGGGGAATTCAAGAGTTATATCAAGGTCTATGAGGGGACCCACACCGAGCTGTAAAATTTTAAAGCCCGTAAGCCACCAATGCTTTTCGGGGCCTCTTGAAAATTCGTATTTGCCTGCGTTGTAAAAATCGAAAGCCATTGTGATAAGCTCATCGTCGGTTGCACAGTCATATTGAGGAACAAGTCTGTCGGTGGGCTTGTTGTAAAGACCTATTTCCGCACCGGCTGTAATACCATATTGACCCTTCCAAATTTGAACCATCCAATTTTTGTCATCGTAGTCAAAATAAATTCTTTTTGTGCTGTAAACCATACCCACACGCGGTGCGGCGACATCATAAATCAAATTAAAGCCGAAAAGCCTTTGAAGCGGATCAAGCTGTGAATAATAAATTCCCTGCTCGGCATCGTATTCAAAGCCCGCAATTGTAAGAATTTGACCTGCTACGTTGGGGTCTGTGGTGTTAAAAAGCATATCCTGGATTTCTTTAACGCTGAGGTTAGAGAGGTCTGCGGAGGTTTCTTCGGTGTTGTCGGGTGCGGCTGTAACGGTCGGCGCTTTTGTGGCAGAGGGTGCGGAAGCGGCGGCGGTTGTATTTACCCTTTGAGTTACAGAGGGCTTTAAAGCGGCACCTGCGGCGGTTGTTGAGTCGGAAGCCGGCGCTTCGGAGGATTCCGGAACTGAGAACTGTGAATTGTCGGGGATGGTAATAAGTGTATCTGAAACAATTTCAGACGGCAACTCGGTTGTGGGCTCATCCTTTGTAACAAGCATTTTTGCAATGAGCGTTACCGCGGAAAATAACGAAAAGGTGAGAAGTATAACAAGTGCTACCGCAATAACGGGTATAAGCTTTTGATGTTTTTTCATAACAAAATATAAGCGCAACTCCTTTTTATTGATGTAATTAATATAACATATTAAAAATGATTTGTCACTGTTTTTTTAAACATTAAAT
>CAYQPJ010000004.1:67971-82929 GCA_964419515.1 uncultured Eubacteriales bacterium | reverse complement strand
ATTATTTTCATATTTCAAAAAAGCAATTAAGGCTTATTTTTATATCCTTGTAAAAAATTTCCGTTTTACGCTTGACAAAGCTGAGCCTTAGAGGTATAATACACGCATTGAAACGGCAACGGCGCCGCGAACCTCGGGTTCGTGCGCCGTTTTTTTATGTTTAAAAATAATTTATATAAACGGTGATTAAAATGAGAAACGCTTACATTGACAGAGTGCTTGACAAGGTAAAACAAAATAACCCCGACGAACCTGAGTTCGTCCAGGCTGTTACAGAGGTTTTTTCAACCCTAACGCCCGTTATAGAAAAACACCCGGAATACGAAAAGGTTGCCCTTCTCGAAAGAATGGCTGAGCCCGACAGACAAATTCTGTTCAGAGTAATTTGGGAGGATGACAACGGCAAAATAAATGTAAACCGCGGCTACCGCATACAATTTAATAACGCAATCGGTCCGTATAAGGGCGGCCTTCGCTTTCACCCCTCTGTTTATTCGGGTATTGTAAAATTTTTGGGCTTTGAGCAAACCTTTAAAAACAGCTTAACCGGTCTTCCCATAGGCGGTGCAAAGGGCGGCTCCGACTTTGACCCGCACGGAAAAAGCGATGCAGAAATAATGCGCTTTTGCCAAGCCTTTATGACAGAGCTTTACAGATATATAGGACCCAACATCGACGTTCCGGCAGGAGATATCGGCGTTGGCGGCAGAGAAATCGGTTACCTTTACGGTCAGTACAAGCGCATCAAGGCCTCATTTGAAAACGGAGTTCTTACGGGCAAGGGGCTTTCTTACGGCGGCTCGCTTATACGTCCCGAGGCAACGGGCTACGGTGCCACATATTATGTTGTTGAAATGCTTAAGCATTTCGGAGAATCAATCGAAGGAAAAACCTTTACAATTTCAGGCTACGGTAATGTTGCATGGGGCGCTGTTAAAAAAATTACAGAGTTAGGCGGCAAGGTTCTTACAATTTCAGGCTCCGACGGCTACGTTTACGCCGAAAACGGCATTACGCACCCGGAGATGACGAACTTTATGCTTGAAATGCGCGCCTCGGGAAGCCGCGGCGTAAAGCCCTTTGCAGACAAATTCGGCCTTCCCTTCTTCCCGGATCAAAAGCCGTGGGGCGTTAAGGCTGATATTGCAATGCCCTGCGCTACACAAAACGAGGTTAATATGGCAGAAGCCGAAAAGCTTGTTAAAAACGGAGTAAAATATTACGTAGAGGTTTCAAATATGCCGACAACAAACGAAGCGCTTTCGTATCTCAAGGGTCATTGCAAGGCTGTTGCACCCTCAAAGGCGGTAAATGCCGGCGGCGTTGCCGTTTCGGCACTTGAAATGAGCCAAAACTCCGCGCGCTACAGCTGGACCGCCGAAGAGGTTGACGAAAAGCTTAAGCACATTATGAAGGTTATTCATGACAACTCCGCATTGGCGGCCGAAGAATACGGCTACGGCTACGACCTTGTTGCAGGCGCAAACATTGCGGGATTTTTAAAGGTTGCCGACGCAATGCTTGCACAAGGCTGCATTTAATGCACAACGAGTCGCGCATTGTACAGTAAGGGTATTTTAAACGCCCGCGAACGCCGAGAAGCGTTCGCGCACCGTATGGTGCGATATATACACATTATAATAAAAAATACACCAATGCAACTACGGAAATTTCATCCGTTTTTTGCATTGGTGTTTTTGTTATGAAATGTATTCCCGGTTTCGCTTTACGGCGAATGTCGCGTATGCAATGCTGCGCGCAACACTACTCACACATTTCATACGTTTCCCCATCGTACTGCATTACAGTCTTCTCACGCTCAAAGCCTTCAATATCGGCATATCGTTCGGAGTAGTAATTGTACTTGTTAATTTCGTATGTACTGTCCGGGTTGCAGGTTATAACCGTGCAACCTCTTTGCGAGCCGCGATTTTTAATACCCGGATACGCAAGACAGTCAATGCTGTAGCCATAGGAAAGAACAATGCCCTTGTAATTTAGTGAATAATAATTCACGTGGTCGTGTCCGCAAAACATAGCCTTAGTTGAGCCTAATTGGAGAGCCGCTTCGAAAAGCGAATCGCTACCGGTTCCGCAGCACTCCTCTTCACCCTTAAAACCTTCAATAAATTCAACATCGCCCGTATTTTTATAGCCGTTTTCTTCAAAAGCATCCCACGCATCGCTATACTCTACAAGCGGAATGTGGAAAAACAAAAGCGAATGCACGGGCTTTGTAGCTTCATACTCAATATTGCCCATAAGTGCTGTCTCTTTATTCTCGTTGTTAAGGGCATCAATTTGAGACCTATACCACTGAACCTGATTTTCGTGAATATTGTCATATTTATTGAACGCTCCGAAAATATCACTGTCTATATACGAATGAGAGTCAAGCGATATAAGCGCATTTGTAATAATTCCATCGGAATTTTTCACCTTAATCACGTTATTGCAGCTGCCGTCGATATCATCGGGTCCTGCTTTAAATATGCAATACTCAAAGCCGCTGTTTTCATAAAAATCGGCAATATCCTCACGCGAATAATACGCGTAAATCTCGGTGTCGTGATTACCGAAGGTCATAGTCCAATAAACACCGAGCGTTTCCATAAGCTCCGAAAAAACAATCGCCGCACTTTTGTTATTAAAAGTTCCGGACTGAAACGGCACCGGGTAAGCAAGGTCACCCGTTACAATTACAAGGTCGGGCTTTTCGGCGGTAATCATTGCGGCAACGGCATTAAGTGCTTGCCTATCCTTGCCGAATGCCGACATATAGCCTATTCCGAGATGAATATCTGTAAGCTGCATCACCTTTAAAGGCTCGTCTGTTGTAAAAGTCCAATCTCCGTTTTCATCCTTTTCGGGAACGAGCTGATTTTCATACGAAACACTTTTGTAGCTTCTTGCAAGCTTAAGCATTGTACTTTTTGATATAATGTTAAGCACGAAGGTCAACAATGCAACAGCCACCACAACCGAAAGCGCTATAATAAGCGCTTTCTTTCTGCGCTTTTTTCGCACGAGCTTTTTTTCGGTATTCGAAAAGCTTTCCTTTTCTTTAATTGCCTCCATTTGTTACCTTGCTCCTTTATCGTACGGTATACCCTCCGCCTTGGGCGCACGTGATTTTTTAGACGTAAATGCCAAAACAATAAGCGTAATCACATAAGGAAGCATTCTGTACACGTGCGACGGAATTCCGAGCTGCGAAAGAAGATATACACCGTCGCCGTTTATATCAAGCGTTGTATATGATGCGGCAATGCACTTAAACAAACCGAAAAGAAGTGAAGAAAATGCAATATTTCCGGGGTTCCAATTGCCGAAAATCATAACCGCAAGCGCCAAAAAGCCAAAGCCCGCAACTTCACCCGTTGAAACGCAGTTTGCTGCGGCAAGTGCATAAACAAAACCGCCTACACCTGCAAGCATACCGGAAATTGTTGTGCCGGCATAACGCATTTTTTTAACGTTAATTCCGAGAGAGTCTGCCGCCTGAGGATTTTCACCGCAAGCGCGAAGTCTTAAGCCGAAGCGCGTTTTATAAAGAATTACCGAAAGAATTATAAACAGCGCTATACAGATATACGTTGAAATATAAACCTTATTTAAAAGAAGCTCGCCCAAAAAGCCGATATCCGTGTCACGGTCTATTCCGAGGGTGCTCTTTTTAACCATAAACCACGAGGGTGCGTCGCCTTCTATCGAAAGCGTGCTCTGTTTTGCTATAACGTTTATAAGGAATAAAACAAGCGCAGGAGCGAGCATATTAAGAGCAGTACCGCCGATTGTTTGGTCGGCTTTAAGGTTAATCGCCGAGAACGACAGCAGAAGCGAAAATAATGCACCCGCCACGCCGCAAACAACAAGCGTTAAAACGAGCAAAAGCTGACCCTGCTTTACGGTAAAGGCACCGCTTTGCTGCATTATTCTTATAAACAGCACGCCGATAAATGCACCGAAAATCATTATACCTTCAAGCGCAAGGTTTATAATACCGCTTCGCTCGGCAAAAACGCCCGCAAGAGCTACAATAAGAAGAGGAACTGCGAATACGAGAGTTTGTTGTATCAAAAATACCATTTATTTATCCTCCTCTACTTTCTCGGCAGACGAAGAAGCGCTTTCGGCTTTTTTTGCCGCTGCTTTTTTTGCTCTGCCCTCGAGAACGTTTTTAATAAAGAGTGAAAATGCACTCATATAAACAATTACAGCTATAATAATATCGGTAAGGTATTCGTTATAAGTTGTCAGGTTTTTAATTTGAAGACCCGAGATATTAAGCATCGACATAAATATTCCGGAGAAAATAACGGCTATCGGGTTGTTTGTTGCAAGAAGCGCAACGGGAATACCGTTAAAGCCCACAGCAGGAAGAGACTGGTATGTTGACCAGAAAAACTCCGTGTTACCGCCGAGCCAATAAAGCGCCGCCGCACTACCGGCAAGACCGCCCGCAAGCGCCATTGAAAGAACTATGCAGCCTTTGTCGTTAATACCGGCATATTTTGCGGCATGTCTGTTTGCACCGCACGCTTTGAGCTTATAGCCGAGCGTTGTGCGCGACATAAGAATATAAATAAGGAATGCAATAACCGCGGCTATTATAATTCCGCCGTTGACCTGCGAATTCGGGAAGATTTTGTCAAGCCCGAGCTTTGCGGTTGAAACTCCGTTGAATTCGGTTTTACAAACATAGCCTACTTTACCGTATTCATAAGAGTTTTTAAGCTCCTCGTGAGACTCAAAAAACCAAGTTACAAGGTTTGCGGCAATCCAATTCGTCATAATGCACGCTATAACCTCGTTAACATTAAGAAGCGCCTTAAAAAGTCCCGATATTGCGCCCCAAAGCGCAGCAATAACAATGCCGCCAAAAAACGCAATTATCCAAATAAGCGTGGGGTTCACCTTATCCTGAGGAATTGAAAGCGCAAAATAAAGCGTTCCGGCGGTGCCCATAAGGTATTGACCCGGTGCACCGATGTTAAAAAGACCTGTTTTAAACGCAACAGCTACAGAAAGACCCGTTAAAATAAGAGGTGTTGCCCTAAAGAGCATATCACCTATATTAACCGGGTTAAAGCCGAAGGTAAGCTCGCCGGCGGCATTCCTGCCCGTGCTGAAAAGCCCGAAGAAAACGAGCTTTACGCCTTCGAGAATGCTTTTTGCACCCATATTTTCATTAACCGCGCCTACAATTACAATAATAATACTGCCTATAAAAAGACCGATTACAATGGAAAACAGCGACGATATTACAGATTGCTTTGCGCCGCTTGTAACACCCGAGGTGCGCCTGTTTAAAAGAGGGGATTGCGGTGTACTTTTCTTTTTCATAATCAATCGGCACTCCTTTCTCTTTTTGCACCGGACATATAAAGACCGAGCTCTTCGGGTGTGGTGTTTTTCGGATCAAGCTCGCCCACTATTTCACCCTCGTACATAACAAGAATTCTGTCGGAAAGCGAAAGAACCTCGTCAAGCTCCAAGGAAACAAGAAGAATTGCCGCGCCCTTATCACGCTCTGCAACAAGCTGAGCATGAATATATTCAATTGCGCCGACATCAAGCCCACGTGTAGGCTGAACCGCTATAATAAGCGGCTTTTCACGGTCAATTTCACGTGCAATAATAGCCTTTTGCTGATTGCCGCCAGACATACTCGCGGCTATTGTAGCCGCCCCCTGACCGGAGCGCACATCAAAGCGTTCAATAAGCTCGTCGGCATACCTTCTAACCTCACCGAACCTTATAAAGCCCATATTTTGAAAACGCTTTTCGCCGAAGCGTTGAAGCACCATATTTTCCTCAAGCGTATTTTTAAGAACAAGTCCGTGCTTATGCCTGTCCTCCGGAATGTGCGCAAGACCCGCATTATTGCGTTTTTTAATGCTTGCGCGGGTAATATCCTTACCGCAAAGCGTAATTTTGCCACCTGTTGTTTTTTCAAGACCGGTTATGCCCTGAACAAGCTCGGTTTGACCGTTTCCGTCAATACCCGCAATGCAGACAATTTCACCCTTTTTAACGTCAAAGCTAACGCCCTTTACGGCATTGTTTTTATGAAGCTTTGAAGGTACGGTTAAGTCCTCCACGCTTAAAACAGTCTCTCCGGGAGCAGCATCATCCTTTTGAACCTCAAGTTGAACGGGTCTTCCAACCATCATCGTCGAAAGCTCCTGCTTTGTAACATCAGATGTGTTCACCGTGCCGATATATTTACCTTTTCTCAAAACGGTAACTCTGTCTGCAACAGCCATAATTTCATTTAGCTTATGAGTAATAAAGAGAATAGATTTACCCTCTTTGGCAAAGCTTCGCATAATCTCCATAAGCTCATCTATTTCCTGCGGAGTCAAAACTGCCGTAGGCTCGTCAAAAATAAGGATTTCATTATCTCGGTAAAGCATTTTGAGAATCTCAACTCTCTGCTGCATTCCAACTGTAATATCCTCAATTTTTGCCTTAAGGTCTACCTTAAGACCGTATTTTTCCGAAAGCTCCGAAACACGCTTTTCGGCTTCCTTTTTCTGTAAAAAGCCGAGCTTGGCGGTCTCTGCGCCGAGAATGATATTATCAAGCACCGAAAAAACATCTATAAGCTTAAAGTGCTGATGAACCATACCTATACCGAGTGACGTTGCATCGTTGGGGTTGTTAATTTTAACAATCTCACCGTTCTTTTTAATAACGCCCTTTTCCGGCTGATAAAGTCCGAAAAGCACCGACATAAGCGTGGATTTTCCTGCGCCGTTTTCACCTAAAAGCGCGTGAATTTCGCCGCGCCTTAAGCGAAGAGTTATATCATCGTTTGCAATAATGCCCGGAAACTCTTTTGTTATATTGAGCATTTCTATTATATAATCATCATTTTGCAATTGTCATCACATCCGTAATTCAGAATTTGTAAACCCAAAAAGGCGGGGAAGATTGCTCTTCCCCACCCGGCATAAAAGCTTATTTTATAATGTCAAGATTAACATTTGAAAGAGCGTCGTTTGAAAGATTTGCATAATCGTTGTCAATCTTAACGGTGCCGTTTTTAATGGAGTCGAAAAGCTTGTTGTAATCATCAACGGTAAACTTTTTAAGTGACCATGTATCTGTGGGAAGACCAACTGCATCGTTAGCCGCGCCGAGAGATGTCAATCCACCGCCGATTTCATCGAACTTATCTGCATAGAACTGCTCAAGTGAGTAAACAACTGCCTCACGAATGCCCTTCATAGCGGAAGTAAGAACCGTGTCGGACTGAGAAGACTGGTCAACGTCAACGCCTATAACGTAACCGTCGTTAGCGGAAGCTGCCGCAAATGCGGAAACACAAATGTTACCGCCGCAAGCGAAAACAACCTCTGTGCCGGTTGAATACCAACCGTTGAGCATAGCCTGAAGGTCGTTAGAGGGCTGGAAGTTTGCGCCGTAGTTGAAGCTGTACTTCATATCAACATTAACGCTAAGCTCCTTAGCGGCATCGTTAGCACCTTGAGCAAAGCCGTAACCGAAGCGGTTGCAAGCGGGGTTCTCTCCGCCGCCGCCACCTGTGAAGCCGAGCTTTGTATAGCCTTCCTTAACAATAGCGTAGCCTGCAAGGTAGCCTGACTGTTCTTCACTGAATACGATAGCTGCAACGTTCTTAAGAGGAGCATTGTCTGCGCCGTTAAGAACAGAACCGTCAATAAATACGAACTTAACATCCGGATAGTCAACAGCAGCCTTTGAAATTGCATTACCCTGCATAAAGCCTGCGGCGATAACGATCTTAGCGCCGTTGTCGGCAGCAGCCTTCATGGCATTGTATCTGTCGTCATCTGTAGCCTGATCGCCGTTTGCGGGTTGATAATACTTATAGGACTTGCCGTTTTCGGAAGCATACTTTTTAACGCCTTCCCATGTACCCTGGTTAAAGGATTTGTCCTTAAGTGAACCAACGTCTGTAACGAAAGCAATCTCATATTTACCGTCTGCGGAAGTATAATCATCCGGTACGGAATCATAATCAAATGCAACGCCGGTGTTGCCCTTATCATCGGGCGAAACTGTGGTGTCATCATTGCCGCCGTTTCCGCCGCAAGCCGCAAAGCAACCTACTACGAGAACAAGCGCCAATAAAAGTGCTAAAACTTTTTTCATGGTTTACATCCTCCTGAAAAATTATTGGTAAGATTTTGACAATCTCTATCCTTTATGATAATAGCACATCTGTTTTGATTTTTCAACAGTAATTTTCAATTGTTACAACATTTTAACCACTGTTTTATTATTCTTGTGCAAGGTGCACTAATTATGCATTATTTTTTTGGCTTTTAATTTTCTTTTTCCAACACGAATAGCACATTGCAATATATCTGTCGTTTCCACCGAGAAAAATCTGCTCGCCGTCTGTAACAATATTGCCGTTTGAGTCTATTCTCGCATTTACGGTTGCCTTTCTGCCGCACTCACACATTGTCTTAATCTCGGTAAATTCATCTGCAATTTCAAGAAGCCGTCCACTGCCCGGAAAAACGTGAGTTAAAAAGTCGGTACGAAGTCCGAAGCACAAAACGGGAATATTCAATTCATCCACAATATCTCTCAATTGGTCTATTTGCTCGCGCGAAAAGAACTGTGCCTCGTCGGCAATAATAACATCCGTTTTTTCCTTTTTTTCTTTAATTTCGGAATAAATGTTACAGCTCTCGGAAATTGCCGTTCCTTCGGCGGTTAAACCTATTCGCGAGCGAACGGTAAAAACACCGTCGCGCTCATCAACAGAAGGCTTTATAAGCCAAACACGCATGCCGCGTTCTTCGTAATTGAATTTTGTAATAAGCGCCTGCGCCGTTTTTGAACTGCCCATTGCACCGTATTTAAAATATAGTTTAGCCATATTTTCACCTTTTATTTTGTTTTTTTAATTTTAACATAAAAATACGCTTTTTACAACAGAATACACTCGCAAAAGCTTTTTTCGGATATTTTCACAAAACGGCAATAATATATTCGGAAATTAATTACAATCTTTATTGACAAAACGGCTGTAAAAAAGTAAAATTAATATGTAAATCTATTTTGACAGGAGAAAAAAGCCATGGCTATTTTTAAACCCTTTAAAGCTTTACGCCCGTTACCGCAATATGCAAAGGATGTAGCGGCTCTTCCATATGACGTTATGAACAGTGAAGAAGCGCGCGAACAGGTTAAGGGCAAGCCCTACTCGTTTATTCACGTTGACAAAGCAGAGGTTGACCTTCCCGAGGACACCTATCTTTACAGTGACGAGGTTTACCTTAAAGCGTCCGAAAACCTTAAAAAGCTTGAAAGTGACGGCATTTGCAAAAAAGACAATGTGCCTATGTTTTACATTTACCGTCAAATTATGAACGGCAAGGAGCAAACGGGTCTTGTAGGCTGTGCCTCTGTTGATGACTACATCAACAACGAAATTAAAAAGCATGAGCTTACGCGCGCCGATAAAGAGGCTGACCGTATTCGCCACGTTGACACCTGCGATGCAAACACCGGACCTATTTTCCTTTGCTACCGCGACAGTGAAAACGTAAACGAAATTATAGAAGGAATTAAAAAGAACACCTCCCCCGTTTACGACTTTGTAAGTGATGACGGCGTAAGCCACACTGTTTGGACGGTTGAAGGCGAGGCTCTCACTGAGAAGCTTTCGTCGCTTCTTAATGATGTTGGCGCCTTTTATATTGCAGACGGACACCATCGTTGCGCCTCTGCCGTTAATGTTGCGAAAATGCGCCGTGAAAGCCACCCGGATTACGACGGCACCGAGGAATTCAACTTTTTCCTTGCCGTGCTTTTCCCCGTAAGTTGTCTTTCCATTCTCGATTACAACCGCGTTGTTAAGGATTTAAACGGACTTTCTTCGAAGGAATTTCTTGAAAAAATCTCAGATAAATTCGATGTATCGGAATATTCGGGAGAAGGTCAATTCAAGCCGCAAAGCAAGCATTCCTTCGGAATGTATCTTGATTCGAAATGGTTTGAGCTTAAAGCTAAAGCGGGCACATTTGACGAAAATGACCCTGTAGAAAGACTTGATGTTTCAATTCTTCAAAATAACCTTTTAACTCCCGTGCTCGGCATAGGCGACCCGAGAGTTGACAAGCGTATTGACTTTATAGGCGGAATACGCGGTCTTAAGGAGCTTGAAGTGCGCGTTGAAAACGGTATGCGTGTTGCATTTTCAATGTACCCCACAACACTCGACGACCTTATGTCTATTGCGGATGCAGGAAAGATTATGCCCCCGAAATCCACTTGGTTTGAACCGAAGCTTATGAGCGGACTGTTCATCCACGAGCTTGAAACGAAATAAGAGGCGCATATGTTTATAATAGGTTGTCACTTGTCAAGCTCCGGCGGCTACCTTAATATGGCTAAGGAAGCCTTGAAAATAGGCGCTAATGACTTTCAGTTTTTCACGCGAAACCCCCGTGGCGGCGCGGCAAAGCCATTAGACCTTGACGATGTTAAAAGCTTTGAGCTTTTCAGAAAAGAAAATTCCATAGTAAGCGCACTGGCGCACGCGCCCTACACCATGAACGCCGCTTCAAAGGACCCGCATCTTCGCGAATTTGCACGCGATATGATGGCGGACGACATAAGCCGTCTTGAGAATATTGAAGGCGCTATGTACAATTTTCACCCCGGAAGCCACGTTGGGCAAGGCATTGAAGCAGGCATTGAGTTTATTACCGAAATGCTTAACACAGTTATAACGCCCGAGCAAAAAACCGTTATTCTTCTTGAAACAATGGCGGGCAAGGGTAGTGAAATAGGCTCTGAGTTTTCCGAGCTTAAAAGCATTATAGACAAGTGCCGATACCCCGAAAAAATAGGTATTTGCCTTGATACCTGCCACGTTTTCGACGGCGGCTACGACATTGTAAACAGGCTTGACGAAGTGCTTTCGGAATTTGACAGCGTTATAGGTCTTAATAAACTTCGCGCTATCCACCTTAACGACAGCTTAAATCCCTTAGGTTCTCATAAGGACAGGCACGCGAAAATCGGCGAAGGCTTTTTGGGACTTGAAGCGATTACACGAATTATAAACCACCCGCTTTTAAAAGAGCTCCCCTTTTTCCTTGAAACGCCAAACGACATTGACGGCTATAAAAAGGAAATCAAGCTTTTAAAAACGCTGAGAAACGATATATAAAACCGCACATAAAATAAAGCCGACTCCGCATTCACTTCGCTTGCGGAATCGGTTTTTTATTTTAGGGTGGCGAGAGTCGAACTCCATACGGTTTTGAATGGCAATTTTTCGGCATTTTGCGGCTTGAATCCGCTCGCAAGGCGCCGGCCTTGCTTCCCGTCTTCGCGCCGCAGCCTGCACAAAAATCCACTCGTTTAAGGTCGAAGAATTTGTCTTGAGGGGAATGAAGCGAATGCAAGGAAAAAAGCAGTGAATCCTTTCGGATTCACGAGGCTTTTGACGCCGCAGTCGATTCTTTTATCCAAAACAAATCGGGTTTATTTATTGTTTTGCGGAATAATATACGGTGCTGCCTTCTTTTACAGAGGCTGTAAGCCAGGTATTACCGCCGATAACGCAATTGTCACCTATAACCGTATCGCCGCCGAGAATTGTTGCACCCGCATAAATAACAACATTGTTTCCTATATCCGGGTGGCGCTTAATGTTTTTAACCGGTGCGCCGTTTTCATCCAGCTCAAAGCTCTTCGCACCGAGTGTTACGCCTTGATATATTTTAACGTGGTTACCTATAGTGGTGGTTTCGCCTATTACGATTCCCGTTCCGTGGTCAATAAAGAAGTATTCGCCTATTGAGGCACCGGCGTGAATATCTATCCCTGTTTTTTCGTGAGCATACTCCGTCATAACACGCGGAATAAGCGGAACACCCAAGGAATAAAGCTCGTGCGCAAGCCTGTAAACGGAAATTGCGTAAAAGCCGGGGTAACAAATAAGCACCTCTTCATGGCTTTTCGCCGCCGGGTCGCCCTCATAAATCGCGGTAATATCCTTTATAAGAAGCTTTTTAATACAGGGCAGGCTTTTTATAAAATCGCCACAAAGCGCCTCGGGTGATTTTTCGGTATCTGTTCCACTGAAGACACACGCTCCCTTAATTTGAAGTGCAAGCCTGCTGTAAATATTCAAAAGAAGCTCGGTTTGTGAAAGAACATTTTCGCTGCCCTCGCTGTGCTTAAAATAATGCGGAAAAAGAAGTGACTGTAGGTCCTTTGTTATTTTCACAATTTCCTTTCTGTCCGGAATAATAAGATTTTTTGCCTCTTTTTTCAAAAAATCTGCATCGTTTGAGTCTTCAAGCATTTTTACCGTGCCCGTTATTAATTCCATTGAATCAAAAAAGTTTTCCATATAATCCCTCATTCCGAAAAAAGTGATGTTGAAAGATACCTTTCACCTGTATCCGGCAATATCACCGCTATGTTTTTACCTTTATTCTCGGCTCTTTCGGAAAGCTTTGCCGCAGCGCAAATTGCCGCACCGGAGGAAATACCGACAACTATCCCCTTTTTATGTGCAATTCTCCTTGCAAACTCAAATGCTTCCTCGTCCTTTATGTCAATTATCTCGTCACAAAAAGATTTATCAAAATTTTTCAGAACAAAATTTGCACCTATGCCTTGAATTGCGTGCGAGCCGGTTGTACCCTTTGTTAAAAGCGGCGAACCGAACGGCTCTACGCCTACAACCTTTATTTGCGCATTTTTTTCCTTCAAAAAGCGCCCAACACCGGAGAGAGTGCCGCCCGTGCCGATTCCGGCAACAAAAATATCTATATTACCGTCAGTATCGCGCCAAAGCTCGGGACCCGTTGCTTCATAATGTGCATTGGGATTTTCGGGATTGTCAAACTGCGAAGGTATAAATGCACTCTCATATTTTTTTGAAATCGAAACAGCCTCGTCTATGGAGCCCTTTACACCTTGTTTTCCGTCGGTTAAAACAACCTCCGCGCCATAAGCCTTCATAAGCTTAATTCGCTCAACGCTCATACTGTCGGGCATTACAATAATTACCTTATAGCCCTTAGCTGCGCCTATCGCCGCAAGACCTATACCGGTATTACCGCTTGTAGGCTCAATTATAACAGAGCCTTTTTTCAAAGCACCGTTTTTTTCGGCAGCTGTAATCATTTTGAGTGCCGCTCTGTCCTTTGCACTGCCCGTGGGATTAAAGCGCTCAAGCTTTGCAAAAACGTGAGCACTCGGAGTATCTATTATATCGGAAATATCCATAAGCGGTGTGTTTCCTACTAATTCGTCTATATTTTTATATATATTCATATTACCGCTTCCTTTTTAAAAACACAAACAAGGGGATATAAAAAAGCGCAATTTTTCACATCCCCTAAACATTATTCAAATACAGTCAAATTTATTTCTTTTTCGGCTCGTTTTCACGAATCCACTGTACCATATCGGTAACCGACTGCTCAACGCTCATCGGGTAATAACCAAGCTCGTTTCTCGCTTTTTCAATTGAAAAGTTGCAATTTGAAACAAGCTTTCTTATTGAATAGCGCGTAAAGAGCGGGGTTTTCTTTGCCGCCTTGTAGTACATTTCGGCAAGCGGTGCAACAGTCTTTGCAAAACCATAGGTAAGCGGTATTACGGGCGGCTTTTTGCCGCACGCTCTTGAGGTAGCGGCAATAAAGTCGGCAACGGAAATTTGCTCACCGCAAAGAATGTAACATTCTCCGCAATTTCCCTTTTGCGCGGCAAGATACATTCCGTGGGCAACATCTCTGACGTCTACAAAGTTATATGCACCGAAGTTCATTGTAACGGGGAAAAATCCGTTAAGTACCATTCTTACCATTTCGCCCACGTTGGATACCTTAAAGTCATATGGACCGAGGCATGCACCCGGATGCGTAACAACAGCATCTATTTTACCGGCCTTAACCTCATCAAGAACAAACTGTGTCGCTGTCGCCTTTGTTTTTGCGTATGTACCGTCAAGCTCATCCGGCTCAAACTGCGTTACCTCGCGCATTACCTCGTTTCCGGGAAGCGGCTTAAACGCATCTACCGAGGATGCGTAAACAAGACGTCTTACGCCGCACTTTTCACAAGCGGCAACAACATTTTTTGTTCCGCCAACATTGACATTCCAAATAATATCCTCTTGGTCTGCGTTAATATCTATAATTCCCGCAAGGTGGTATACAACATCCACGCCCTCAAATGCCTTAACCAAAGCATCAGGGTCGGTAACGTCACCGTAAACCTTTTCACAAGGAATACCGTCGAACTGCTTACTGTCTTTTCTTATAAGAATTCTTACCTTTTCACCGGCGTCAACAAGCTCCTTTAAAAGAGCAAAGCCAATATGACCCGTAGCACCGGTAATTAAGCTTATTTTATCGCTCATAACAATCTCCGTCTTTTAATATAAAATAATAAGTTTAACACGCTGTAATGCGAACAAATTGCGGCAAAGACACGAAACGGGAAATGCAAAACACAAAATGCAAAATGCAGAATACAAAATGCAAAATGCAAAATGCAGAATGCAGAATATAAAATGCAAAATGCAAAATGCAAAATGCAAAATTTTGGAAATCGCCTTGCGATTTGATTTTGTTCGCGCTACGCGCGAGATGCCTGCGGCGAAAATCAGACTATTGCAAAAAAACAGGTTGTTCAATACACAAATACAAAAGCAATATATTAATTAATACAAAAAGCTATTGTAAAACAACTATTAAAATTCGGCTTACGCCGTAGGCTTACAATGCCGCGCTCAGCACCCGGAATTTTGCATTTATACCGTAAGGCACGTGAGTTCGGGTGAGTAAAATGCGAAGGACGTGCAAGACACCGCGCATTTTTTCGTTAGGTTGTGCGTAATTCACATTTTACGAACCCCGAAGCGTGCGAAGGCACGTGAGTTCGGGTGAGTAAAATGCGAAGGACGTGCAAGACACCGCGCAT
>CAYQPJ010000004.1:0-67871 GCA_964419515.1 uncultured Eubacteriales bacterium | reverse complement strand
AAGGCACGTGAGTTCGGGTGAGTAAAATGCGAAGGACGTGCAAGACACCGCGCATTTTTTCGTTAGGTTGTGCGTAATTCACATTTTACGAACCCCGAAGCGTGCGAAGGCACGTGAGTTCGGGTGAGTAAAATGCGAAGGACGTGCAAGATAACGAAAAAATTACTCGCCTTTCATACCGAGAAGTTGTACCTTTCCGGAATCGGATGCTACGCTCACCTTGATTGAATCGAAAATAGCTGCTTTTATGTCATCATCCGTAGCACCAAGCTCCTTTGCGTAGCGATCCGGAATAAAGAGATTAACATCCATAATCTCGGGAAGACCCATTGGGTCAATACCGCTGTCAACGCCGCGCTTTTCGTAATCCTTAACAACACTGCCAAGACCCATACGCATCATCCAGGGCTTTACGCTTATAATCTTTCTGTCGGGACCCATACCTCTTGCATCGTAAACGATTTTAAGGAATTCCTTCCAGGTAAGGTTGTACATGGAAATAGGCCAAGCCTTTGCGCCCTTTGACTTTTCGGCAGCGCCTACTATAACCTCGCCAACCTGGCGAACCGTAAGCATAGCCGTGCCGCCTGCAGGATAAAGTGTGCAGGGAAGCTTATCCATTCTTCTGAGCTGTTCAATAAGAATAACCCAAACGGGCTTTCTGCCGGGCTGTGTACCGAAAATGTAAGGAAGCTCCAATACGGAAACGTCAAAGCTATCATCTGCAAACGAGAAGGCAACCTCCTCCTGATCCATACGGCTTCTGATATAAGGATGCTTTTCGGTAAGCTTCATATCCGGTCTTTCCTTGGCAAGGAAGGAGAAGTAAGAGCCGAGAACAACGGCCTTTTTAACGCCAACCTCTTTACAAAGAGGAAGAATTCTTTTTAACGGTGCAATATTGAACTTGTAATAAGAGTCATAAACGGGTGCTTTAAACTCAACGCGCTCATCTACGCCTGCAGCAAAAACAAAGCAGTCCATACCCTTTAAATACTCTTTGATTTCATCATCCGACTTTTCGTAAATGTTACAAAATTCAAGGTGCATTTTCTCGGGAATGGGTGCTCCCTCGGGAAGAGGCGGTAAAGCAACGCTTGTTACCTCGTGACCGTGTTCAATAAAAATGCGAGCAGCTTCGCAGCCGAGAAGACCCGTGCCGCCTATCATAAATACTTTCATAGCTTTAGCTCCTTCAAAAAGGCAAGGGAGCTTAAGCCCCCTGCCGTTATTTTTTATAAAATTATTTCTCTCCGAATTCGTCAAAGATTTCCCTGCCGTAAACATTATGCTCATCGGCAGAATGAAGAGGCGCCCAAACCTGGTTAAAGAAGGGGTTCTTTTTGGCAACCTCATCGTAATTCCACTTGTACTCACGGTCGCTGTCAATGTTTTCGGGATCCCACGGAAGCGGTGAGCACTCCGGGCACCAATGGCCGCCGCGAAGAGCGAGGTTTACAGACATCTCAAACTTATGACCGAACGCGCATTCCCAATGCTTTTTTGTATAAATATCACCGGGGGTATAGCTTTCCTCAAGGAACTTTCCTCCACGGAACTCGGCTGCCTTTTTGAGGTCATCCAAGGTAAGGCATTCAACACCCTTTACTTCGTCGTAACCGTGATCAAGAAGAGTAACCTCTTCTGTGGGACGCTCAACCTTGAAGGTTTTCCAAGTGCCTATAGAGTCACGGTCTTTCTCTGTGCCGTAATATGCGCTGAGTCTGTCCTTATGCCCTGTCTTTTTCCAATTGAGAGTACCGAAAACCTCTGTTTCGGCAATCTTTTTCATAAAGGGCTTTGCGGCTGCGGCAATAAGATTTTTTGTGGGACCGGGGAAGAGCTTGCAGGCTCTGTAATAAGCGGGAACCTGCTTTGACATATTGTCAAAATACTGCTTCACGGGAATATTCGCTCTGAAATGGAGGTATTCCTCGAGCTTATCGGAGTCCGCATACCACTGACCGTGGAAGTTGCGAAGAATGAACCAATCGGCATTGAATATTTTCTTTGTTGAAGGAAGACCGAGAGCACCCAAAAGGAGCTCTTCAAACTCAAAGTTTGTTATGCGATATTCCTTACCGGAGCCGATATTATAAAATTTACGCCAAAATTCCTCGGGAACGGAGTCGTCGCAAACGTTTGCGAGAAGTCTGCCGGAATCCTCGATTGTTGCCCACTCAAGAACGCCGTTAATCGGAACATGGAACATAATAGGATCCATATTTTTAAGAATAGCGGGGTAAAGAATGCCCGACTGACGAAGCGAAACCCAATGCTTAAGACCGGACTCCGCAAGAATCATCTCGGCATAAACCTTGCTTATTGCGTAATGGTCGTAAATGCTTATCTTAATGGGGTCACCCGTTCTCGCCCAATGAATAGGGGGATTGCGGTCACCCGTCTCGGCAACCGTGCCTATGTAAACAACCTTAACACTGTCGGGATCCGGCTGAGCCTTAACCGCATTTACGATGTTTTTCATAGCTGTGGTATTTGTTTTAATCGTTTTTTTCGGATAATAGTCTGCCGCGGGAGAAACCATTCCGCCGACGTGGAGAACATAATCCGCGCCGTTTACGCACTCAAGAACATCGTCATAATTTGTAAGGTCGCCCCAAACAAGCTTAACCGAAGGGTCATTTTCAAAATCCTTAAACTTGAGTTTGTTCTTTTCACTGCCACGGTTAAGCAAAACAATGTTAAACTCATTTTTTCTTGCGTAAAGCTCTTTAAACCCGGCAAAGCCCATATTGCCCGAAGAGCCTGTTAAAAATACGGTTTTCTTCTGCATTTTAAATACCCCATTTATAATTTAATAATAATATTATACAATCTTTGATAATAATTTGTCAATACCAACAGACAAGAAATCGCCTATATTTAAGCTAAGGCTTCGCAGTTATCCGATTTTTCCGCCCAAGGCCTCAAAAATCGGAGCGGCAACCTTTGAAAGGAGCTGTGCGAACTCACCCAAAGCAATAAGAACCTGTGCACCGAATTGATTTACATCGGCGCTCTCCGCGAATGAGTCGTTTTCGGTTGCAAGGTCAAGCATTGTAACGACCTCGCTATCAAATGTGCTTGTGTCTTTCTCGTTAATTGTGATAATACGTGCTCCTCTTACAAGATCATCGCCGTAAGAGTGAAGCGTTGCACCGGGGGTGTTTATAATCTTAACACCGTCCTTTTCGGTTTCGTAGCTGTTTACATGGTCATGACCCGAAAATACGGCAAGAACATTACCTTCATTTACCATAGCCTCAAACTGACCGCAGTTATAGTAGCCGGGACACGGAAACTCAAGAAGATAGCCTGTAAAATTATCTGTTTTCGGAAGGAAGGAATAATGCTTTCCGTTATAACTTCCACCCAATTTCCCCATATCAAACGAGGATTCGTAAAAAAGGCAATCGTAAACCTCACCGACAACTATATGCTGAAAAGCAAGAGAATTAACCTTTTCACCCGCAAGCGCATTAATAGCCTTGCTTTCCTTTTTATACCATTCAATCTGATCTTCTCTTACACAGTCGTAACCTACTCTGTTACCGTTTTCGTCTGCGGCAACGCTACCCGAATCAAACATCCAAAGATTAAACTTAATCCCCGAAAAATCGGAAGCTAAAATCGGTAAATAATGCGTCCCAACACCGTGGAGCGACGGAACATGATCATACGCAAGACAATAGCCCTTACCGTATTTTTGATACATAGAAAGAAGCTCGCCCTTAACCTGCTCCTGAGCCTCAAGGTCAAGGTCTATTCCACTTACGTATTGATGGTCGTGATTGCCGAAAACAAGAGTAAAATACGTTTTGTTTTCAACAAATACCGAAACAAGCTCGCAAACAGCCTCCTCCTTTGTTTCAGCCGCACCTACGGTATTATCTCCGCCGAGAACAACAAGGTCGGGCTTGTAGGTTTTGAGCATAATATCAATATACTCAAGCATCGTCTCATTTGCCGGGTAAACATCCTGCGTATCCGTAAGGTGCATAATCGTAAATTCACCGTCACCGTTGAATCTTAAAACGGGACTTTGCGCCGAAGCGGTAAGTGCAAGTGAAGCACCGAACACAAGACAAAGTACGAGCAGCACCGAAATAAATTTTTTCATGGTAGTATCCTCCAAATGAAAGTTTTTAATCCTCAAAACCGAAAGCCCAAATTGTTACTTAACCCTTTTCAAAAGCTTTTGAGAAAGTCTTCGAAAAACAGGCTCGTATTTTTTCAAGGCTAAATCGTAAAGAAACAAGATCACATTCGCCATAACAAGAAGCAGAGGAACGGCGAATTTACCAAGCCCCGTATAATCCTCAACAGAGGCGGAAAAAATATAAATACAGCAAAGCGCCGTTAAAATAGCCGACATATTGAAAATAAGCATTTTAAAGAGCACTCCGAGCGGCTTTTTGAGCTTATCGAGCGTCGGCTTAATAAGCGGATAATACCCAAAAAAACTTATATATGTAAGCGCCGCCTCTTTATCTGTTAAAATAATAAGCGAAACGGTGCTTACCGCAAAATAAACGCCCAAAGCCCATTTTTTATCGGAGGCGTATGCTGTAAAGCAAATTATCACACCTGCCACCATAGGCGAAATATACGTTAAAATCGGTATAACAAGCGTCGGAAGCATTGCAACAACCGAAAGCGCCGTCAATAATCCGCAAAGCGCCGTTAAAAAGGTTTTCTTTTTCATCCGTCGATTAAGACCTCATGACCTGTTTTTGCGGATTCATAAACGGCATCGAGAATTTTCATAAGCGTTACGCCGTCCTCCGCGGGTGCGCGGCAAGGAGTGTTGTTGAGAACACAGTCAACAAAATGGTCAATTTCACGCGCAAAAAGCCCATCAAAGCTCAAAGAGGTATCCTTGTCGAAATCAATATTAATCATATAGCCGTTTTCGTTTGTATAAAGCTCTACCTGCGGGTCAAGCTTACAGCCGCCCTTTGTTCCGAAAAGCTCTATATCGCCCTTACCCTTTTTAAGGTTAAGGCAAAAGCTCGCTTCAACGGAAAGCACAAGACCGTTGTCAAAACGAATAAGCGCTGTTGCCGCATCCTCAACATCACATATATCAAGTGCGCTTGCCGAAACGGACATATATTGCCTTTTGCTTTTAACATCAGGCCTATTAAAAAGCTTTTGGAAGGTTGCTCCGTAAACGGAAACGGGCTTGGGATTACCCGTAAGGTAACGAACAAGGTCTATTACATGAACACCGAGGTCAATAAGCGGGCCGCCGCCGGAGCGCGATTTATCGCCGAACCAACCGCCGGGGTTACCGTGACGGCGAAGGTATGTTGCCTTTGCGTAATAAACATCACCGAAAAAGCCGCTGTCCATAAAATCGGAAACAACCTCGGCATCGTTACCGTAGCGGCGAACGAAGCCTATTTGAAGATGCTTTTTGCATTCCCTTGCGGTATCAAGCATTTTTTGCGCCTCGTCGGCATTCATAGCCATAGGCTTTTCGCACAAAACATCCTTACCCGCCTTAAGCGCGGCAATTGTACACTCTGCATGCGCCGAATTCCATGTACAAACGCTGACTATATCAATCTCGGGAAGAGCCTTAAGCATCTCATCCTTATCGACAAAGCAGCGTTCCCACGGAATGCTGTACTTTTCCGACATTTTTTTAAGCTGAGCCTCGTTAATATCACAAAACGCATAAAGCTCAACATTATCGTTTTTAAGATAGCCCTGTATATGCTCGTTGCTTATACCGCCAACGCCTATAACGGCAGCCTTAAGCTTTTTCATATAAAAACCTCCGTTTGGGCAAAGCCCGTAAAATAATTACTTATATAATAGCTTTTTTATACAAATTTTTCAATAGCAAATATGGACAATAAACAAAAATAATATTATAATAATAGCACAATAAACTGTCACAAGGGATGCGATAACGTGAAGGAATATTTATTTGAAATGCATTTACACTCTTCCGAGGTCAGCAGGTGCGCAAACGTACCTTGCGAAGAAATTGCCGAAATATACGAAAATTTAGGCTACGACGGAGTTGTTATTACAAACCATATGAATCCGCACACCTTCAAAAGAGTGGGGATTGAAAATGAGCCGTGGAGTGAAAAGGCGGAGTTTTTTCTTTCGGGCTACCATAAGCTCAAAAAGCTCGCCGAGGGAAAATTCACCGTGCTTTTGGGTATGGAAATTTCCTTTTACGACACTCCGAACGACTACCTTGTTTACGGAATAGATGAGGATTTTATAAAAAGCAACGGCGACCTTATGGCGCTTAATCCCAAAAAGTTTTCGGCTCTCGCAAAAGAAAAAGGCGTTTTGTTTTTACAGGCGCATCCCTTTAGACGCGGTATGATGATTACCGATTGGAAGCTTCTTGACGGCTACGAGGTTTTCAACGGCAATCCGCGGCACTATTCCTCTAACGAAATTGCGGAAAGCTGGGCAAGGCTTCATGACAAGACCATTGTAACCTCCGGCTCCGATTTTCACGAATACGAGGATGCCGGTATGGGCGGTATTTATTTTAAAGAGCCTATACTTACAAATAATGACCTTTTAAAGGCTTTAAAATCCGGAGACTACCGTCTTAAAAGGTCGGATTTCACCCATACAAAGCCCGAATAAAAAAGCCGTAAAAGCACAAGCCGCGTAAAGCGATACAACACAAATGTTTTACTCTGCAAACAATCCTCACCGCTCGGCGTACCTTTGTACACCGTAAAAGAGCCAAAAACAAGACTTTTGCCTTGTTTTGCTCGATTTGTCACTTCAACATTTTTCTGTCTCATTAAAAAACGGGCTGTAAAAAACGCAAGTTTTTTACAGCCCGGATTTTATTTACCCACAATACCGTAAAGGCATTTTATTTTATCAATCGTCAATTCTTTTTCGTCTAAATTAAGCTTACCGGAAAGAGTGCCGAAAAAAGCATCTCCGTGAACATTCAGCCACGCTCTCGAAATATCGAGCCTGTCATTAAAGCTCGGTAAAAACGAAAGCTCTCCACCTTTCAGCCTAACACTCCACTCACTTGAAAAATCGCCCTCTTCGAGCACAAGAGCTTCCTCGGTATATTCCTTATCACCCGAAAAAACAAGGCATCGAGCAGGATTCTGCGATACGGCAAAAATCGTGAATAAGCCCTCATCTGTTTTGCCTGCACCGATAAATCTGCTTTTTTTCGAAATATCGGAAGAGGTGAAAAATGCACCGACGGAGCCTTCGCCGAACGAATATTTTCGTTCTTTCACCTCGGCAAAGCCCTTTGCTTTTACAAAGCTGAGGCTTTCTTCTTCACCCTTTACCGGCGAAATTAAAAGCGAGACCTCAAGCGAAGCCTTAAGCGCCGTATGCGACAAGCATTTTTTGTAATCGGTTTTAAGTATTTTTTTATTTCCGCAATCCTCAAGCGAAAACGAAAAATTCTTCGAAGAAATGTCGAACGAAGAAATACCGTCTGTTTTGGAATTGATTTTATACTCGATGCATTCAAGCTTTTCTCTTGTTAAAAAATCTATAATCCCCACCTGAAAGCCGGTGTGAATACCCTTTTTTATAACGGTAAAGGTTAAAGCATATTTCCCCTCGGGGTCTTCAATAAAGCAGTGGCAAACGCCGTTATTATTTCTCATATCAGTCGTTATATGCCCTTTTCATCAAACATAAACACAGCCTCAAGCGCTGTTTTTACGCCGAACTCTATTGCTTGGGGTGAAAGATTGTCGGCCGTGTCAAGACGCGTATGGTAATATCTTGCCGGAGTGGGATCCATACAAACGAGCGAAGCAGCTTTAACGCCTGCCTGCGACATTGCCGCGGCATCTGTTGAGCCAAGCTCAATTGTGCCTATCGGTACGTCTACGCCCACATTCTTTGCGGCGCTTTGAATAAGCTTTGCAACCTCCGGACTGTTTTTAACGGTACCGGTCATATCCTTATCGTAAATCTTTGCAAATTCAAGCTCGCGAATTGTATCTATGCCTATGTAAACAGTCTCAATGTTTTTGTCGCAAAGGTCTTTTTTATGAGCCTTGCAAAACGCCTTTGTACCGCGTAGACCGGCTTCCTCACCGCCTGCACAAACAACGGCAACCTCGGTATTTTCAAAGCGAATGTTATTATCGTGAAGAAACTTAGCCGCTGCACATGAAATAAACACACCGGTAAGGTCATCGTTAGCGCCCATAACGGGAAGCTTGAAATTGCAAAATCTCATAGACGCGATAAGAAGCGGCACGCAGGCATACATAAGCACCGCAGCAATTCTTAAAGCTATGCTGCCGCCCTCGCCCCAAACAACACCTCCGAAGGCACCTTTAAAATTAACAAAAGCCAAAACACTTCCGGCAAGTCCGAATACTATTCCGAGAATTCCGCTTAAAATAATAACAAATACAGCGATTCTACCGCCCTTATAGGTGTAGGTCCACTCAAAAGCGGAGTCGGTATGACCGGAAAGAATTATGCGTTTTTTTGTTTCACCCTTGGGCTTTATAACGCCGTAAACATTACCGGAGGTTTTCTTCGGGAAGAAAATATCAAGCACGGGCTTGTAAAAAATAAATTCCGCAAGAATAAGAAACAGTGTTACGACACAAAGTGCAAGGCTTACAGCCGCCCAACCGAGCGTAAACGCAACAGCCGACAAAATAAGAAGCGTTGCGCCTATCGGCACCCAAGACATAAACGCCTTATCACTGCACTTAAATTCCTCGCGCTTTGCCTCGTCGCAAAAACTTTCAAGGTCTTTAAGCATATACTCCTGTGCATTCTTTTCGGCATCACTTCCGACAGGGCGCGGACCAAAGCTTTTACAAACATTTTTTATGCTTTTTATGGCATAGTTTGTATACTCCCTAACCTTAATGTCATAATTCGGAATACTCTCCGACGGTTTCATTTAAATTCCTCCCGTAATTAAAATATTTAAAACATTATACACTCTTGTTAACAAAATTTCAACAACTTTAAAGAATCCTCTTCAAATATTTTCCCGTATATGATTTTGCGAACCTTGAAACCTGCTCCGGAGTACCCTCGGCTACTATTTTTCCGCCACCGTCGCCGCCCTCCGGACCTAAATCTATAATGTAGTCCGCAGTTTTAATCACATCTAAATTATGCTCTATTACAACAACGGAATTTTCATTGTCAACAAGCTTTGACAGCACCTCAAGAAGCTTTTTTACATCTGCCGTATGAAGCCCCGTTGTAGGCTCATCCAAGATATAAATTGTTTTTCCGGTCGCTCTTTTTGAAAGCTCCGTTGCAAGCTTAACGCGCTGCGCCTCGCCGCCGGAAAGTGTTGTTGCGGGCTGACCGAGCGTAACATAACCGAGTCCCACGTCGTAAAGTGTTTGAATTTTGTTTTTGATTTTCGGAACATTTTCAAAAAAGCCAAGAGCCTCTTCAACGGTCATATTAAGAACATCGGCAATGCTCTTTCCCTTATACTTCACCTCAAGCGTTTCGCGGTTATATCGCGCACCGTGGCAAACCTCGCACGGTACGTAAACATCGGAAAGAAAGTTCATTTCTATTTTTATGATACCGTCGCCCTCGCACGCCTCACATCTTCCGCCCTTTACGTTAAACGAAAAGCGGCTTGCAGTGTAGCCCTTTGCCTTTGCCTCAGAAACAGATGCAAAAAGCGTTCTTATATCGTTAAAAACGCCCGTATATGTTGCGGGATTTGAACGCGGCGTTCTGCCTATCGGCGATTGATCTATATTAATTACCTTGTCAAGGTGCTCAAGACCCCTTATCTCCTTATGCTTGCCGGCAAATTTTCTGGCGCCGTTAAGCTCCGCGGCGAGCTTTTTATAAAGAATTTCATTTACGAGTGATGATTTACCCGAGCCCGAAACACCCGTTACGGCAACAAACATTCCGAGAGGAATTTTAACGTCGATTTTTTTAAGATTGTTTTGCGCGGCACCTATAATTTCAATAAACTTCCCGTTACCCTTGCGACGAATCTCCGGAACATCGATTTTTTCCTTTCCGGAAAGGAAGCGCCCCGTTACCGATTTTTCGCACTTTTTAATATCCTCCGGCGTGCCCTGAAAAACAATCTCGCCGCCATGAACACCGGCACCGGGCCCGACATCCACAATATAATCCGCCGCATTCATGGTATCCTCATCATGCTCCACAACAATAAGCGTATTACCGAGGTCGCGAAGCTCCTTTAAAGAGGCTAAAAGCTTGTCGTTATCGCGCTGATGAAGACCTATACTCGGCTCATCGAGAATGTAAAGCACCCCCATAAGCGACGAGCCTATTTGTGTTGCAAGACGTATTCGTTGGCTTTCACCGCCGGAAAGCGTTCCCGAGGAACGAGAAAGCGTGAGATAATCAAGTCCAACATTGCAAAGAAAGGCAAGCCTTGAGCGAATCTCCTTGAAAATCTGCTTGCCTATAAGCTCGTCCTTTTCGGAAAGCTTTAGGGAGTCGACAAACGCAAGCTCATCCTTAATTGACATATCCGTAAATTCTTTAATGTTTTTGCCGCCTACGGTAACCGCAAGAGAAGCCGGCTTTAAGCGCGCACCCTTACAATCCGGGCACGGACAGGCTGTCATATACTGCTCTATTTCACCACGTGACCATTCGCTTGTGGTTTCTCTGTAGCGTCGTTCAAGATTATTTACAATGCCCTCAAATTCGGTTAAATACTCGCCCTTTCCGTATTCGTTTTGGCGCACCATTTTAATTTTTTCGCCCTTTGTGCCGTAAAAAATCGCCTCTTGACCCTCTTTTGAAATATTCTTAAAGGGTGTATCAAGTGTAAAATTATACCTGTCGGCAAGCGCTCTGTAATACATTCCGGCAATTGTGCTTGAGTCAACACTCCCCCAGCCGCAGCCTTTAACGGCACCGTCATTAATCGAAAGATTTCTGTTTGGAACAAGAAGATCCTCCGAAACGCGAAGAAAAACGCTTAATCCCGAGCACGTAGGACACGCACCGAAGGGATTGTTAAACGAAAACATTCTCGGCTCAAGCTCATCCATAAACGAGCCGTGCTCCGGGCAGGCAAAATTTTGAGAGAAGAGCATTTCGTCGCTGTCTATTACATTAACAAGCACTGTTCCGTCCGTAAGAGAAAGTGCCGTTTCAACGGAATCCGTAAGGCGCGAGACAATTTCGCGCTTCATAACAAGCCTGTCTACAACAATTTCTATATTATGCTTTTTATTTTTTTCAAGCTTGATTTTCTCGGAAAGGTCGTAAACTATGCCGTCTATTCGCGCTCTTGCAAAGCCGGAGCGTGCCGCCCTTTCAAGCTCCTTTTGGAATTCACCCTTTTTCCCCTTTGCTATGGGTGCCAAAATCTGAAACCTTACTCCGTCCTCAAGCAGCATAATTTTATCTGTAATTTGGTCAACGGATTGCTGTTTTATTTCCCTCCCGCAAACAGGGCAATGCGCAACACCCACTCTTGCGTACAAAAGTCTCAAATAATCGTAAATCTCGGTTACAGTACCGACTGTTGAGCGAGGATTTTTCGAGGTGGTTTTTTGGTCTATTGATATTGCCGGAGAAAGCCCGTCAATACTGTCAACATCGGGCTTTTCCATTTGTCCCAAAAATTGCCGCGCATATGACGAAAGGCTTTCCATATAGCGGCGCTGACCCTCGGCATAAATCGTGTCAAAAGCAAGCGACGACTTGCCGGAGCCGGAAAGCCCCGTAAACACAACAAGCTTGTCACGTGGAATTTCAACATTTATATTTTTTAAATTGTGCTCTCTCGCACCCTTAACGGTAAGATTTTTTTCCATAAATTTTTCCTTTTATTTTTCTTTAAGCTTTTGTATTTGATCGCGCAAATATGCCGCGTGCTCAAACTCAAGAAGCTTTGCCGCCGCCTTCATTTCTCTTGAAAGCTTTGCTATAAGCTCCTGCTTTTCATGCTCCGAAAGGCGCTTTTTGTCAATACGCTCCTTAACATTGTCCTTAGACGATATTTCGAGTATCTCGCGAACGTCCTTCTTTATTGTTTGCGGTACAATACCGTACGCCTCGTTGTATTTCATCTGCTTTTCACGGCGACGGTACGTTTCGTTAATTGCATTTTCCATAGAAGCTGTAACCTCATCGGCATACATAATAACAGAACCCTCGGCGTTTCTTGCGGCTCTGCCGATTGTTTGAATAAGAGAAGTTTCGCTTCTTAAAAAGCCCTCCTTATCGGCATCGAGAATCGCCACAAGCGATACCTCCGGAATATCAAGACCCTCTCTCAAAAGATTAATTCCCACAAGCACATCAAACTTTTTAAGACGCAAATCACGTATAATTTCCATACGCTCTATTGTATCTATGTCATAATGCATATATTTTACCTTAATGCCGTGCTCTGTAAGATAATCAGTTAAATCCTCCGCCATTTTTCTTGTAAGCGTCGTTACAAGAACGCGCTCCTCCTTTTGAGTGCGCTTATTTATTTCGGAAATAAGATCATCTATTTGCCCTTCTGTGGGTCTTACGAATATTTCCGGGTCGAGAAGCCCCGTCGGGCGAATAACCTGTTCAACGGTTCTTTGGCTTTTGCCTCTTTCAAACTCACCGGGTGTTGCGCTGACAAATATACGCTGATGAGTTTTTTTATAAAACTCACCAAAGGTCAAAGGGCGGTTATCCATAGCCGAGGGTAGTCTAAAGCCGAAATTAACAAGACTCTCCTTCCTCGAACGGTCACCGCCGTACATTCCGCGAACCTGAGGTAAGGTAACGTGCGACTCATCCACAAACAGCACAAAATCGTCCGGGAAATAATCAAGAAGCGTAAACGGCGCCTCTCCCGGCTTTCTGCCGGACATTATCCGCGAATAGTTTTCAATCCCCTTACAAAAGCCCGTTTCACGAAGCATTTCAATATCGTATTGTGTGCGTTGCATTATGCGCTGTGCCTCTAAAAGCTTACCCTCGTTTTTAAAATTGTCAACCGTAACAAGCATCTCATTATAAATTTCGTCAAGCGCACGCTCCATTTTTTCCGGCTCTACAACGTAATGCGAGGCAGGATAAATTGCAAGGTGCGAGCGGTCGCACTTAATTTCACCCGTTAGGGGCTGTATCTCGGAAATCCTGTCTATTTCATCGCCGAAAAATTCAATTCTGAAGGCAGTATCCGAGGAGTACACCGGGAAAACCTCCACAACGTCACCCTTAACGCGAAATTTGTTACGTGTAAAATTAACGTCGTTTCGCTCATACTGTATTTCAACAAGCTTTTTAATAAGTTCATCTCTATCCTTGGTCATACCGCGGCGAAGAGAAATCACCATATTTCTGTAATCTATCGGGTCACCGAGCGAATAAATACACGAAACGCTCGCAACGATTATGACATCGCGCCGCTCCGAAAGCGCCGAAGTAGCCGAGTGCCTCAATTTATCTATTTCGTCATTTACGGCACTGTCCTTTTCGATGTACGTGTCGGTTGAGGGAATATACGCCTCAGGCTGGTAATAGTCGTAATACGAAACAAAATATTCAACGGCATTATCCGGAAAAAATTCCTTAAACTCGGAGCAAAGCTGAGCCGCAAGCGTTTTGTTGTGCGCAAGCACTAAAGTCGGACGGTTGATTCTTTCAATAATATTAGCCATGGTAAAGGTTTTACCCGAGCCCGTAACACCCAATAAAACCTGCTCCGAAAAGCCTTTGTTAATGCCTTCGACAAGCTCATCTATTGCCTCGGGCTGATCGCCCGTGGGCTTGTAGGGTGATACCAATTTAAAGCGATCCACACGCACTGCTCCTTTCAGCTGCCGCTCAGCGAACATTTGTTTTTATTATACTATATTTTGCGTGAAAAGCAAGCACAAATTCCCATTTCGCAAAAAATTTTGATATTACATAGTGACAAATTTTTTTGATGTGGTAAAATAAATATAATAAACACACGGGAGAAATTTTAAAATGAAAATCGGCAACCTTGAAATAAAAGAAAAAGCCTACCTTGCCCCAATGGCAGGCGTTGCGGACAGAGCCTTCAGGGAGCTTTGCCGAGGCTACGGAGCGGCTTATACCGTATGTGAAATGGCAAGCTCAAAGGGTATTACCCTGGGCGACAAAAAAAGCCGTGAGCTTCTTACAATTACCGACACCGAGCGCCCCGCCGGCTCGCAGATTTTCGGAAACTCACCCGAGATTATGGCAAAGGCGGCAGAGGCGGCTCTTGAATTCAATCCCGACTTTATAGATATCAATATGGGCTGTCCGGCACCTAAGGTTTCGGCATCCGGAGGCGGTGCGCTTTTAATGAAAAATCCGCACCTTGCCGCTGAAATAACAGAGGCTGTTGTAAAGGCTTCGACAGTACCCGTTACCGTAAAAATGCGTTCCGGCTGGGACGACAGCACCGTAAACGCCGTTGAGCTTGCAAAAATGTGTGAGCAAGCGGGTGCTGCTGCAATTACCGTTCACGGCAGAACAAAGGTGCAGATGTACGCGCCGCCCGTTAATACGAGCATTATAAAGCTTGTAAAAAACGCCGTCTCTATTCCCGTTATAGGCAACGGCGACATTGAGGACGGGCAAAGCGCAGCAAAAATGCTTGAAGAAACCGGCTGTGATATGGTAGCCGTCGGCAGAGGCGCACTCGGCAGACCGTGGGTATTTGCACAAATTAACGCTTACCTTAACCACGGCGTGATTTTACCGGAGCCGCCCGTAACGGAAAGAATGCTTGTTATGCTTCGCCATATTGAAAAGCTTTGCGAATATAAGGGCGAGCGCATCGGAATTAAGGAGGCACGTAAGCATGCCGCGTGGTACACAAAGGGAATTCGCGGAGCCGCCGAATACCGCTCGAAAATGAGCCTTATCGACTCCTTAGACGAGCTGAAAAGGCTTGCGGCGGAAATATGCGCTGCACCTTCGGCATGATAAAAAATACAATTTTAAAATATGCAAAATAATAAGTTATCGCATCACAAAATGACTTTTTCAAAATGTGACGCGATAACTTGTTTTTTAAGCATCAAAGTATAATATCCTTATCGTATACGCAAGTGAGATGATACTTGATATGCTATTCAAAAAAAGAAAAAATTTTTAAAAATCAGACCGTTTTTTCATAAACGATTGCAGATGAGCTTTTACAAAACGGAGTGTCGAAAGAAAATATAATCTATTTAGACCTTGATAAGAGCGAAGGCCTAAAGATAAGGTCTGCCGACAAACTTGAAAAACTCATCGAATTAAAAAATTAAAAGCAAAGAGTTTAATTATCTCTTTAATTATAATTGGTCGAGCGTCAGCTCATACGCCGGTAAAAATTCATTCACAAAGACCTCCGCCTCGGGAAGCTTCATTTTGAGAAGGCGCTTTTTTGTTGAGGCTTCCGCTTTTTTAAATTCGGTATTACCCGCCTTACGCTCTTCAATGCACTTTATGAGTGCACTTATACGGTCGGCGGCTTTAACAAGCGGCAAGAGTTCCTCATCGTCCGCGCCGGTAAGAGCCTTCGAAAAGTCGTCACGCAAATCCTCGGGAAGCATTGAAACAAGCTTTTGTGTAGCCTTTTCTTCAACGCCCTTAAAGGCTTCGAGAATTTCTTCGTTTTGATATTTTACCGGGGTAGGCATATCACCCGTTATAATTTCATGCGCATCGTGATAAAGCCCCAAAACCGCGGCGCGATCCGGATTGTAGCTTTTTTTGAAGCGCCTGTTACCTATAAGCGCCAGGGCGTGAGCTATGACAGCCACCTCTTTTGAATGACTGTCAAGGCTCTCATTTTGCGTATTTCTCATCAATGCCCAACGGTCGATATATTTCATTCGCGAGAGCATTGCAAAAAAGCCGTAATTCATAACTTCACCACTTAATCAAAACACAAGCTTAAAGGTCTTGATTTCAAACGGCTTAAATACAGTCGAAATGCTGTCGGCATCACGCGCTATCTCGTTGTCATCCTCTTCGAGCATATTGCACTCGTAAGCCGCCTTAAAGCTGTCACCGAAGGTCAACGTGCACGGCGTTTTTGAATTGTGCGCCTCGTATGCACGAACTATAACGGCATCGCCGTCCTCGGCAATTTTAACGGTTTCGGCTATGATGTTGCATTTATCTGCCGAAACAAACGAGTATTCCGCGGGAAGCGTGCCCTTATGAGCGGAAGAAGCAACGGCATAAACGGGATAGTTTACATTGTATGCCTCGTTATAAACCTCGGAGGATGCAACGGCACCGCTATGCGGATAAAGCGAGAAGGTAAATTCATGATACTCTCTGTCCTGGTCGGGATTGGGGTTTGTGGCACACCTTAAAAGTGTCGGGCGAATATGTCCGTCCTTAACGGCACAGCCGTATTTACAGTCATTGAGAACGGAAAGTCCGAAGGAGTTATCGGAAAGGTCTGCCCACTTATGCATTGAGGTTTCAAACTGAGCAAATTCCCAAGTGGTATTTTCCGTAGTTGAACGCTCAATATTACCGAACTGTATGTCGTATGTAGCCTTTACCGCATTTACATCTACAGGATAATCGGCTTTAATTATTACGTGCTTTTCCTTCCAATCGGTCTTATATTCAATATCTATTCTTTCAAGGTCGGCATAAATGATATAATACTCCGACATTACGGAATTTCTGAATTTTCTGTCAACCTTGTAAACAGCTCTTACAGCGCCGTTTTCTATAAGCTCTGCCTTTTCAAAATCAAAGTCCCACGAAAGCTCTTTGTAATAGCACTTAACATCCCACGCCTCGTAATGGTGTGCTCTGTCCTGATATGCCGTAAGCTTACCTAAGGTCTCACCCTCGGGAGCAACACTCCTGCCGCTCTTTTTGTGAACAAGCCTTGAAATATTATAATCATCATTAAATTCAACGCTGAAATACGGTGTTTCAACAGCGTTTTTCGTAGCGTTAAGGCTTGAAAACTCCTTACCCTTTTCACGCTTTACCGTAAGCGTTGTATAACCCTTTGCCGGAATATCCGTAACAAATACGATTTTCCCGTCATAAGTTTTTTGGTAAGGAACCTCGGTGCCGTCTGCCTTATAAAGCGAAAAGCTTCCGTCATACGGCGCATCGCAAACAACCGCGTCATATCTTGCAAAGCCCGTTGTATTAAAAAGCACAAGGCTTTCGGAGGGAAGGTCAATTTGAGCAACAACCGCGGCCTCTGCCTCGGAGGACATTTCGCAGCCGTTTTTAAGAACATCTTCATATTGAAGCTTACTGTCATCGTAAACCTCCTTTATTGAAGAGCCGGGTAAAATATCGTGGAATTGGTTAAGAAGAATAACCTTCCAATTTTCAAGAAGTCTTTCCTTGGGATATGCAAAGCCCGCCTTTTTATTTGCAATTGCGCTAAGCGTTTCAACGTCACCGTAAAGGCACTCGGACTTTCTGTTGTATTTTTTGTTACGAGCCTGCGCGGTAAGCGTTCCGCGGTGATATTGAAGGTAAAGCTCGCCTGCCCAAGTGGGAAGGTGCGGCTCATCCTTAACCTCTTTTTCTATATGATGGAAGAAATCAAGCGCGGGCGAAATCTTAACCTTCGGACAGCCCTCAATACCCTTTGACATACGCAAGCCGCGCTCAATCATATAGTCGGTGGGTCCTCCGCCGCCGTCACCCCAACCAAAGGTACAAAGATAGTTTTTGGAAATATCCTTTTGAGAAAATCTTTCATAACCGCCTATAATATGGTTCGGGTCAAGATGAGCGGTGTAGGTCGTTTGGAAGTTGTCTGCGGGGTTGTCTGTTTTACCGCGACTCGGCGCAAAGTGGGAAAGCACCTCACTGCCGTCTATTCCGCGCCACATAAACGTGTCATACGGGAATTTATTGTATTCGCTCCAACTGATTTTTGTTGTCATAAAATAATCTATTCCGCACTTTTTCATAATTTGCGGAATTGCCGCCGAATAGCCGAAAACGTCGGGCAACCACATTATTTTATTGTCAACACCGAACTCATCCTTAAAAAAGCGCTTACCTACAAGGAACTGTCTTACAAGAGCCTCGCCGGAGGCAATGTTTGTGTCGGCTTCGAGCCACATACTGCCTTCAACCTCCCAACGTCCCTCCTTGATTTTTTCCTTAATGCGCTCGTAAAGCTCGGGATAGTCGTGCTTTACATAATCGTAAAGCTGAGCCTGCGACGACATAAATTTAAAATCCGGATACAGCTCCATAAGCTTGAGCACGGTAGAGAAGGTTCTTGCCGCCTTTTCGCGTGTTTGTCTTAAGCGCCAAAGCCACGCAACGTCTATATGAGTGTGACCTATTGCCCATGCGGTAGGCTCATCGGCTTTACCGTAAAGATTTTTATCAAGATAGTCACACGCCTTTTTCGCGCATTCTCTGAAGCTTTCGCGATCGCCGGAGTCAATGTCTATCATATTGCACGCCGCATTTAAATGCTTAATGTTATTAACGCGCTCCGTGTCATCGCAGTCGTAATTATTTGCAACCTCCAAGGGTGTGAGTATGTCGTAATAAAGCTTAACGGCTACATCGTCAATAACCTGAAGCTCAGCCGCCATTTGAAGCTCGCAGTCGAACTCTCTGGGATCTGTGTGAGCGTTAATATAAATTTCAAGCGTTTCGCCGCCCTTGGCGCATTTTGAAACGGTAACGCCCGGATGGTTGCAGTCCATACCCTGAACCTGCTCACCGTTTATATAAACTATAAGCTGCGGATTCACGCGCATTCTCCAGCCGTTATAATACGGCATAATTTTAAGAACAACGTGCTGCCCGTCAAAGCGCTCGGGAATTTTAACGGTCTGCTTAAACCACGCATAGCAATCGGGATAGCCCCAATAATCGGAATGTGCCTTAAAGGGCTTCCACTCGCCCTTATCGCGGTCATTAAAGTAATATTGACCGTCACGGAAGAAAAAATCCCCCGTTCCTTCCGTATCCATAATAAAATATTCGCTTTTTATAGCCTCGGTAAGCTGTTTAATGCGCTTACTGAGCATCAATCGTTCGCTGTTTTTGTCGTAAAATCTGCTGACATCGAAATGACTCATTTCACACTCTCCTTAAAGGAATTTTCATAGACAAGCTACTTAATTATGTTATCACATTGTTTTATATTTTACAATCCCAAATTTCAATTAAATAAATATTTCTTTGCCGAAACAAACAAAAAGGTGACCGCAAAATGCAAAAAGATTTACCTTTAGCGCCTCTTCTGTTCTTGACTTTGCGCTTCAAACATTATACAATAGTAAAAATATAAAAAAGTTAAAGGAGAACGAAATGGCACACTACTGTAACGAACCGTCAAGAACCTTCAGTGAATATCTTCTTATCCCGGGCTACACGGGGCCCGATTGCATTCCGGCAAATGTTGACCTCAAAACACCGCTTTGCAAGTTCAAAAAGGGCGAGCAGTCACCCATAACATTGAATATACCGCTTGTTTCCGCAATAATGCAGTCTGTTTCAAACGACACTCTCGCAATTGCTCTTGCTAAAGAGGGCGGTATGTCGTTTATTTACGGCTCGCAAAGCATTGAAGACGAGGCAAAAATGGTTGCAAGGGTAAAAAGTCACAAGGCGGGCTTTGTTATAAGTGACTCAAACCTCAAGCCCGATAACACCTTAGGCGATGTTATTGAGCTTTTTGAAGAAAAGGGTCACAACACAATGGCTGTTACAGATAACGGCACTCAAAACGGTAAGCTTTTGGGCGTTGTTACCTCCCGTGATTACAGAGTGAGCCGTATGTCATATGACCTTCCCGTTTCGGAATTCATGACTCCCCTTGAAAAGCTTGTAACAGCTCCCGCTTCAACATCTCTCAAGGAAGCAAACGACATCATTTGGGAGCACAAGCTCAACTCTCTTCCCATAATCGACAAGGACGGCAAGCTTCTTTATTTTGTTTTTCGCAAAGACTACTCTCAGCACAAGGAAAACCCGCAGGAAATTCTCGACAACGAAAAGCGTTATATGGTCGGCGCCGGCATTAACACACGCGACTATGAAGAAAGAGTTCCCGCTCTTGTAGAGGCAGGCGCCGATGCTCTTTGCATCGATTCCTCCGAGGGCTACACCGAATGGCAAAGGCGCACAATTGCATTTGTACGTGAAAAATACGGTGACAGCGTTAAAATAGGCGCCGGCAACGTAGTAGACCGTGACGGCTTCCGCTTTTTGGCGGAAAGCGGTGCAGACTTTGTTAAGGTAGGCATAGGCGGCGGCTCAATTTGCATTACGCGTGAAACAAAGGGCATAGGCAGAGGTCAGGCAACAGCACTTATTGAGGTTGCCGCGGCACGTGACGAATACTTTGAGGAAACGGGCATTTACGTTCCGATTTGCTCCGACGGCGGAATTGTTCATGACCACCACATGACACTTGCTCTTGCAATGGGTGCGGACTTTATTATGCTGGGCAGATATTTTGCACGCTTTGACGAAAGCCCGACACCGAAGCTCAACATTAACGGAACATACGTTAAGGAGTATTGGGGCGAAGGCTCTAACCGTGCAAGGAATTGGCAGCGCTACGACCTCGGCGGAAGTACAAAGCTTTCCTTTGAAGAAGGTGTTGACTCGTACGTTACATATGCAGGCTCACTTCACGACAACGTAACAAAGAGTCTTTACAAGGTGAAATCCACAATGTGCAACTGCGGTGTTACAACAATACCCGAGCTTCAACGTGATGCAAAGCTTACGCTTGTTTCCGCAACAAGCATTGTTGAAGGCGGCTCGCACGATGTTATTCTCAAATCGGCAAATAATACCGTCACAAGATAAATTTCCAAGGGGTGTTAAAAGCGCAGACCGCACAATTCACTTTGCCTGTTCTGCATTTTAACGCCCCCTTTTTTACACCCGCTGTAAAAACCCGTATTTTTTTACAGTGTCTTTAATTACGAAGGGAGTCCACATATATGGAAAAGCTCGTTAATCTTCCCGAGCCCGAAAAGGTATTTGAAATATTTTCGGATTTCTCAAAAATCCCACACGGCTCCGGCAACACCGCAGATGCTACGGAGTTTTGCATAAGCTTTGCAAAAAAGCAGGGCTTTTATTATGAAACGGATGAAATAGGTAATGTTATAATAAAAAAGCCCGCAACAGCCGGCTGTAAAAACAGCCCTCCGCTTATTTTGCAGGGTCACCTCGATATGGTTTGCGAAAAAGCACCGGGAAAGGAAATTGACTTTAATAAGGAAGGTCTTACTCTTTTAAGAGACGGTGATTTTATTTTTGCCGACGGCACCACATTGGGCGGCGACGACGGTATAGCGGTTGCTATGATTTTGGCACTTCTTTGCGAAAATGAGCTTGAGCACCCGCCGATAGAAGCCGTTTTCACGGTAGATGAGGAAACGGGCATGGACGGCGCAAGAGCACTTGACACCTCCCGTCTTTCCGGTAAAGCCATGATAAACCTTGACTCCGAGGATGAAAACACCCTGTGGGTTTCATGTGCCGGCGGCGCAAGAGCCAACACGGAAATTCCCGTAATGCGTACAGACTCGCATTTTACCGAAAGCTACAAAATAACACTTTCCGGACTTTGCGGAGGTCACTCCGGCACGGAAATCAACAAGGGCAGGCTCAACGCCGTTAAAGAGCTTTCACGCTTTCTCTCATCCTTAAAAGAATTTGAGCTTGCAGAGCTTTCCGGCGGGCTTATGGACAACGCAATACCGAGAGAGGCTACAGCCGTTATAAAATCAAGCTCCGAAGGCGAGCTTTTCGAAGCGGCAAAACGCTTTGAAGATGAATTAAAATCGCTTTCTGCCGATGACAACGCCTTAACGCTTACGGTAAAAAGCATTTCATACAACGCACCCGTTCTTAAAAACGCGTCAAAAAACGCTGTCCTCGGCTTTATAAACGAATCACCAAACGGCGTTATCGGTATGAGCAAGAGCATTGATGGTCTTGTTGAAACCTCCCTAAACCTCGGCATATTAAGGCTTGAAAATGAAAAACTCCTCGCTTCATTTGCCGTAAGAAGCTCCGTTAACTCCGAAAAGGAAGCGCTTTGCAAAGCCCTTTCGGACTGTACCGAGCGCTTCGGCGGTATATGCTCTCTTCACGGTGAATACCCTGCTTGGGAATACAACAAAATCTCAAGAGTTCGCGACGTTATTTCCGAGGTATACGAAGAGCTTCGCGGCAAAAAAACAAAAATAAGAGCTATACACGCTGGTCTTGAGTGCGGCATTTTCTACGATAAAATAGAAGGTCTCGACTGTGTTTCGTTCGGACCCGATATTTACGATATCCACACACCCGATGAGCGACTTTCCGTTTCCTCGGTAAAACGCGTTTACGAGCTTTTAAAGGCTGTTATTTCAAGACTGTAGATGGGAAAATGAATAAATACACCGCAATACCGAATAATATGTTGCGAAAAGTAATCGAAAGGCAGTAAATTTATGTACTACGCGTTTTTAATAGCCTCCGCTTTTTTAACTGCGGGGCAGTTTATATTTTTAAAGCTTTACCAAAAGGCGCAGGGCGAAAGTGTTTTCGGCGCGGCGGTATTTTCCGTTTTTGTTGGTGTTACGCAAATGGCATTCACCTTTGCGGTAAACGGCTTTAAGCTTAGCTTTTCCGTTTTTTCACTTGTGTGTGCGCTTATTATGTCGGCACTTGTTATTACAAGCAATATTCTCGGCGTTAAGGTTATGAAAATGGGACGGCTTTCCGTATATACACTGTTTTTAATGTCCGGCGGCATGGTGGTCCCCTTCCTTTACGGAGTATTGTTTTTAAATGAACTGCCCAAGGCTTTGCACTTTGTTTCGCTTGCTCTTATAATGTTGTCGCTTGTAATACCCGCATTTGAAAAAAGCGCCGAGAAAAAGTCATCCAAGCTGTTTTACCTACTTTGCTGCGTTTTATTTTTTGTAAACGGTGCCGTTTCATCAGTTATAAAAACTCACCAAATAGGCAAAAATGCCGTTAATACCTTCGAATTCCTTTTTCTTATAGCAATGTTTCAAACGGTAATTTCTTCAATTATAGCACTCTCCTCGGCTACAACCGAAAAGCCGCTTGATGTTATAAAAAAGAAAAAGCCGCTTTTGTTCGGAGTGGGCTTCGGAATTGTAAACGGTCTTGCAAGCCTTTTGCAATTTTCAAGCGCCGCACATATAAACGCCTCTGTGCAATACCCGATTTTAACAGGCGGCTCTATAGTTTTTTCCGCGCTTTTGGGCTACCTTGTTTTCAAAGAAAAAATCAATAAATACACGGCAATAAGCATTGCGGTTGCATTTTTTGCCACCTGCCTTTTCATATTTTAAAAGACGCCTTAAAAGGGGCTGTAAAAGCGCAAGTTTTACACCCCTTTTATTTTTATGAACATTTTTAAATATTTTTTATTTTTTTCGCAACCGATTCAAATAAAATGCTGTCTATATAAGTGTGAAGAGTCAATAAAGCTCGACTCTTCGATTTTAAGACGGTACGTTTTTCCGATATTTCAAGGAGGACAATATGACCGACGAGCAGATAATTGAGCTTTTTTTCAAACGCGATGAAAGTGCAATTGCGGCTACCGAGAAAAAATACGGCGCTTACTGTATGAGCATTTCACAAAAGCTTCTTAACGATTACAGTGACAGTGAAGAAAATGTGAGTGATACATACTTAAAGCTTTGGCAGACAATTCCGCCGACACGGCCGAATATTTTCAAGGCTTACCTTGCGCGCACCGTGAGAAATCTCGCTCTTAACAGAATAAGCAAAGCCCACACCGCTAAGCGCGCCGCGGATGAGCTTACACTTTCACTCGATGAGGTTGATATTTGTACTCCGTCAAACATTAATATCGAAGATACAGCCGCCGCGACGGAGCTTTCAAAAAGCATAAACGAGTTTTTGCTCGGCGAAAAAAAAGAGGCTCGGCAAATTTTTGTTTGCAGATATTTTTATTGCGACTCCGTTAAAGAAATTGCAGAACGCTTTTCGTTTTCGCAAAGCCGTGTAAAATCAAGTCTTATGAGAACACGCGAAAGACTTCGCCTTTTCCTCATAAAGGAGGGATATTCCTTTGAAAAATGAAATTTTTGCCCGTGCCGTAACAGAGCTTGACGACTCTCTTATCGCCGAGGCGCACGAAGCCCAAAAGGGAAAGCTTTTACATTTTGATGTAAAAAGACTCGGACTTATTGCCGCCTGCCTTGTATTAGGCTTTATTTCGCTTATTACGCTTACAAGCCTTACCGAAACGAAAATAAGCTACAACGGAAAAAAGCTCGACTCTTCTTACGCTGTCGCCGTCTCGTTTTCCGGCGCGGAGGATTCCGTCAGAACGCTTTCAAATGAAAATGCGCTTGTTTTAAAGGTTTCCTCGCACAAAACGGTAAATATTGCCGTAAGCGACGGTACACTTTACATTACAAAAAGCGACGGCACGCAAATATGCGACAATTCGGCAGAAGTGAAAGCACCGCTTTTACTTGAATGGTATATTAATACCGAGGACACGAAAAAAACATATTCTCTCACCCTTAACAACAGCGAATTTTCACTTTTTTACAACAGTGAAAGCGCCTCTTGGGAAATTATCGAATTAAGAAAGGACTAACACCATGAAAAAAACAATTGCAATTCTTCTTACAGCAGTACTCCTTATTACACTTGCCGCATGTTCGACAAACAGCGGCTCCTCTTCGGGCGACGGCTCTCCCGAAAGCTCCGTTGCTCTTCTTGAAAAGGTTTGGAACAATTACGCCGACGATGAAAAATTTGCCGCTGCCGGCGGAGATTCCTCCGAAGCAAACGCCAAAAGCGATGCTCCCGGTGTATTTTCAACAGAAGACCCCGCACTTCTTGACTCAATGCTCGGCTTTCCCGAATCTTCAGCTGATAAAATAGACGGTGCGGCATCACTTATGCATATGATGAACCAAAACACCTTTACCTGCGGTGTGTTCCACGTTAAAGCTTCCGCAGATGTTTCAACCGTTGCAGAAGAGCTTAAAGCAAACATTCTTGCGCGCCGCTGGATGTGCGGCTTCCCCGAGAAGCTTATAATTTACTCTGTAGACAACTACATTGTATCATACTTCGGCGAGGGTCAAATTATTTCTCTTTTCACCGAAAAGCTTACCTCTGCCTATGCTTCGGCACAGCTCATAAGCGAAACCCCCATCGAATAATTCAAGAACCATGCTTTTTTCAAGCGTTTCGTTTTTATATTACTTTCTACCGATTGTCCTGATAATTTATTTTGCGGTACCCACTAAGCTTAAAAATGCCGTTTTGTTCATTTCAAGCCTTGTGTTTTACGGCTGGGGTGAGCCTAAATTCCTTATATTTATGCTTATTTCAATTACACAGGGCTTTGTTGCGGCAAAACTCATTGAAAAATACCGCAAAAAAGAAAAGGCTGCGCGCGCCGTGCTTATTATCTCGGCGGTGTTAAGTCTCGGGCTTCTCGGCTACTGTAAATACGCCGATTTCTTTATTAAAAATTTTAATGCCGTAACGGGTCTTTCGGTGCCGTTTTTGAAAATAGCTCTGCCTATAGGCATAAGCTTTTACACCTTTCAAATTTTAAGCTATGTCATAGATGTTTACCGCGGCGACGTTAAAGCCCAAAAAAGCTTTATAAGCCTCGGAGCATATGTTGCAATGTTCCCACAATTAATAGCGGGACCCATTGTGCGCTACAGCGATATTGCAAAGCAGCTTGAAAGCCGCACGCACACGCTCAACGGCACAGCTTACGGCATTTTAAGATTTTGCATAGGTCTTTCAAAGAAAATTCTCGTTGCCGACACCTTAGGTGCGCTTGTTTCCGAATTTAAGCACTATGACAATAAAACCGTTCTGTTTTATTGGATGTATGCCGTAGCCTACACGCTTCATATTTATTTCGACTTTTCCGGCTATTCGGATATGGCGATAGGCTTAGGTAAAATTTTCGGCTTTGACTTTAACGAAAACTTTAACTACCCGTATATTTCCTCAAGCATAACGGAATTTTGGCGGCGCTGGCACATATCCCTCGGGACATGGTTTCGCGACTATCTTTACATTCCCTTGGGCGGCAACAGAGTTAAGCCCGCAAGGCACATAATAAATATTTTTATTGTGTGGCTCGCAACAGGCTTTTGGCACGGTGCGGAGTGGACATTTTTAATTTGGGGCTTCGGCTTTGCCGTGCTTTTGATTTTTGAAAAATACTTCCTTTTAAAGCGCATTAAAAATCACAGGTTTTTTTCTCATGCTTATGTAATGCTTTTTGTTATTTTAAGCTTTGTTTTATTTGACTCCGCAAATATTATAGAGGCTTTTAACAATATTAGGGCAATGCTCTTTTTGAAAGAGCTCCCCGTTTTTGACAGCGTTACGCTTTATTATTTAAAAAGCTACGCCGTTCCGCTTATTATTGCAATAATAGGTGCAACACCCCTTCCGAAGGCTGTTGTGAAAAAACTCAAAAAGCACCGCTTCACAAACGCTCTTACAGCATTTCTTGAGCCTGTGTTTTCGTGTACCGCGCTCATCCTTTGTACCGCGTTTTTAATTGACGGCTCCTTCAGTCCGTTTTTGTATTTTAGGTTTTAAGCTATGAAAAAAATAAAAAATATTTTAACAGTGGTTTTGTCGGCTGTTTTGATTTTATGCTTATGTGTTACAAGCGCCCTACTCCCCGACGAGGCTTATTCAAAAAGCGAGCGGCGGCTTCTCAACCGGCTCCCGCAAATATCGTTTTCATCAATAAAAAGCGGCTCATTTATGACGGGCTTTGAAAAATATGCGCTTGACAGCTTTGCTTTTCGCGATTTTTTCAGAACGCTTAAGGCGAAAACCGTTTTAAACGCTTTAAAAGAGCGTGACAACGGCGGAATATATCTTGCCGATTCACACCTTTCAAGGCTTGACTACACCGTTGACCTCTCCTCGGTAACTTATGCCGCCTCGCGCTTTTCCGCGGTTTGCGATATGTATTTCAGAGAAAATTACAACATATATTTAAGCGTAATTCCCGATAAAAATCGCTTTATAGCCTCAAGAAACGGCTACCCGGATTTAGATTACGATGCTTTGATAAGCACCTTATGCTCGGAATTCAAGGCGGCTCGGTATATTGACATTACAGGCACACTTTCAAAGGACAGCTACTATTTAACGGATACGCATTGGCGGCAGGAAATGCTTGAAAGTACCGCGAAGGCACTTCTTTCGGGAATGAATGCCACCGCCTACGAGAAGCTTTCAAAGGTCTCTACCGAGGTTGACTTTTTGGGAGTATATGCAGGTCAGTCCGCTCTTAATCCGGCACCCGAAATGCTTTATTACCTTGAAAATGAGGTTATAAAAAGCCTAAAGGGGTACGACTTTGAAGATGATACCGCAATTCCGATATACGATATTTCGGCAGCCTCGGGGCGTGACCCTTACGAGATGTTTTTAGGTGGCGCAAAATCTGTAATAACCGTCACGAACGAAAATGCAGGAACAAAGCGCGAGCTTGTTATTTTCAGAGATTCCTTCGGAAGTTCAATTGCTCCCCTTTTAACCGCCGGATACGCAAAAACAACGCTTATTGACATTCGCTATATTTCACCCTCTTCAATAGAACGCTTTTTGCCGCAGGGCGAATGTGACGTGCTTTTTCTTTACAGCACCTCGGTTTTAAACAGTAGCGAAACAATAAAATAAAAAACAAAACGAGCTGTAAAAAACTTGTGTTTTTTACAGCCCTTTTTATATTATTTTTATATTATTTTGCGGTGCACGTTTCCCCAACCAGCTCCTCCAAAAATTCTGCCGAAGCCTCCATACACTCGCGAGCACGCTTACTGAATCTCGGCATAAGGTGGTAGCAATGATTATTTAAAATGCCCTTACAGTGATAAAGCTTTAAATTCGAACAATGCTCTTTAAGCTTTTCGCTCATCGGCTCACCCTGACCTATGCACACGAGATCATCATCCGCCCAGCAAATAAACGTTGAGCACCAGCTGTCGTTTACAAAGTCCGATGGCGAAATAAGCGTGGCGTACTTGTAATCGTAAAAATTTGAAAAATCGCTTTTAATATCAAAATCAAGAAGCATTCTTGCCGTTTCCGGAATAACTCCGAAAAGCTTTTTACCGCGCATTAAAACATTCACGTCGTAAATTCCGCACATTAGCATAAGGCCCTTTATGTCTATCTCGATATCCGGCACGGGAATTTGAGCCTTAAGCTCCGAGTCAAACTTAAGCGCCGCAAGATACGCGCACATATAGCCGCCCGAGGAATCGCCTGTAAGAATCACATTGTCAAGGTCTATCGGATATTTTTCTGAAAGCTTTTTAAGAAAGTTAAGCGCATCAACGCAATCCGCAATATTTTCCGGAAACGGTGCTTCCGGCGGCATACGGTGGTTAATTGAAAAAACATAATACCCAAGGCTTGCATAATATTCCGAAACGCTTACCCTGTAGCTTTTATCGCCCTTGATAAAGCCGCCTCCGTGAATATAAACTATTATGGGGCGCTTTTCTTTTTTACCCGAAAGCTCCGATTTGAAATAGAGGTCACCCGAGGTTAAAGAGCCGTTACCCTTGTCTGAATAACAAATATCCTTTACCGAGGTAATCCCCTTGAATTTTTGCGCATTTTGAGGCAAATAGCCCAAAACATCTATAGCCTTAAAAGTAAATTCCGCTTTATTCACAAAAGCACCTTCTTTCTTTTATTGGTATTTTACACCAATAAAACGCCCGCTTCAATAGCTTTTGGAAATTTTTTGGAATTTTGTTTTAATTCTCCACCGTGATTTTTTCAATATCCTTTTTAAGCCGTAATATTATTCGCTTTTCAAGTCGCGAAATATAGCTTTGCGAAATATTTAAAATATCGGCAACCTCCTTTTGGGTGTGCTCCTTTTCGCCGCAAAGTCCAAAGCGCATATTCATAATAAGCCTTTCACGCCCCGAAAGCGACTCCATACACGACATTAAAATTCGTTTTTCGTCCTCATCCTCAACACTGTAATTTATTTCAAGCCCGTCACTACCGAGAACATCAGACAAAAGAAGCTCGTTGCCATCCCAATCCGTATTAAGCGGCTCATCAAGCGAAATATCGTTTTTTTGCTGATTAACCTTTCTCAGGTGCATTAAAATTTCGTTTTCAATACAGCGTGACGAATATGTTGCGAGCTTAATATTTTTGTCAGGGCGAAAGGTATTTACGGCTTTGATAAGACCGATTGTACCTATTGAAACAAGGTCCTCAATATTCACTCCCGAATTCTCGAATTTTTTTGCTATGTAAACCACAAGGCGCAGATTGTGCACAATAAGCTCATCTCTCGCTTTTTTATTACCGGCAACAAACGCGGCAATAGCTCGCTCTTCCTCATTTTTTTCAAGCGGAGGCGGCAGGCTTTGAGGACTATTCACATAAAACACCGACTCCGCAAAAGCCTTGAGCTTAATTTTTAAAATCAAAACTTTAATTTTTTCAAAGCTTAATTTCATTCGTTTTTTTGCTCCTTTCAAAAATTGCACTGTTTAAAATCGCGCTGTATTCACTCTCCGAAAACGCCGAATTTGTTACGGCTATCGCCGCAAAATCCGTAACGCACGATGTATCTTTATCGCTTATATAAAGCTTTTCCGGCAAAAACGCCCAAAAAAGCGAATTGCCGCAAACACTTTTGCCTGCAACAAGCCTCAAGCGAGTGGAAAGTGACCTCGGCAAAGTCTCCGAAAAATCGGCATTTTTCAAAAACTCATATTCCTCGCTGTTAAAAAGCCGCTTTAATGAAGAAACATCAGCGATAATTACCGGCCTGCCTTCAATGCCGTCGGTTAAGTTGTTCCCCGTATCGTACAGTGCAAAAAGCTCACAGCTTTGCCCTCTGAAATAAATCTTAATAGTATAAAGCGTTTTTTCGGCAGCTCGTCTTTTAAAAAGCTTATCAAAGCAAAGCACCGCGCCGTAGCAAACAATGCTCATTACCGCAATAAACAGCACACTTACATCAAAATAAACCGTACCGTTTATAAAAACAAAGCCCGCAGGGTGAAATACGTATTCAAAAAACAGCATCACCCCGCCGAAAACAAAGCTAACGCAAAAAAATGTGAAAAGGCATTTAAAAAACCGCTTTACGCTTTTCGGCAAAAAAGCAACAAACGTAATAACCGCACCGAAAAAAAGCTTGCTTACTATTTGAAGCAGCGCACCCTTAAAATCCGCAAGCACAAAAAGAGAGCTTAAGCCGCCCGCAACAGCTGCAAGCGCCACACAAGCGCCTTTTGTTTTCACTTTTAAAATAAGCCGCGCAGCCACAATCAAAAAATATGTAACATAAATATTAACCGCCACAAGAACATCGGCATAAATAACAGTCTTTACACCATCACCCTCTTTCACTTTTATTATAAAGCCCGGGGGCGGCATTTAATGTCGCTTTTTGAAAGAGAAAAAAGAAAAACTCTCAGCATAAAAAGCCGTATAAAATGCAAAATACCCGCTGATTTCGAACTAACGAAACCAACGGGTAAGCTACACTTAATCAATAATTCTCGTATGATATTTTTTGTTAACAACACTTTAAAGAACTGTTTAATGCTCAATTAAAGCGACGGCACGGTACCGCTTACTTTAACGTAATCGACAGAGCAATAGCCACTGTATTTTTTTGATGAAATTGTCACATCTACCTTGTACCAGCCGTCAGTTTTCCCGTATACGGTAAGCTTTGTGCCGTCGGGAATCCACGCAAGACGTGTGCTGTCGGTTGTGGGCTTTTCACGAAGGCTTAAGCTGTCGCCGTCGCCTGTATTTACCGCACCGGAAAGCGTAACAACGGGAACGGTGTCATTTGTTACGATATAGTCGGCGTAACAATAGCCCGTATATGTTTTTGAAGAAACCGTAACCTCCACCTTATACCAGCCGCCCGCTTTTTCAATAAGCGTAACGGTAGTACCGTCGGGAATCCACGCAAGACGTGTACTGTCGGTTGTGGGCTTTTCGCGAAGGCTTAAGCTGTCGCCGTCGCCTGTATTTACCGTACCTGTGGCCTTTGACGAAATTGTCGCACTTACAATATTGCTCTCCCGGGAATAATAGGTGCCGGTGCTGTTTTTGTAATATGCCCTCACCTTATACTTTACGCTTTCGTCCTTTTTTACGGCGGTATCCGCATAGCTTAAGGCATTAACGCTTTTTAAGGCAACATAATTATTTTGAGAGCTGTTATATTTATAAACGGTGTAGCCGCTCGCATTACTAACCTCCGACCACGAAAGATACACTCCCGCTGACGAAGCGCTATCAAGCTTTAAGACTACAGACTGCGTTTCAAAAAATTCCGAAAGGCTCATACCTTCATTGGGCATACCGTAAAAAATCGGTATTGAAAAGATTTTTGCCGAAGAAAGAATATTACCGTCAACATACGCCGCATATGTTTTTTCCGATTCCGAGGCAGCCGCTCTAACATTACCCATATATTCATGCCAATAAAGGCTGCCGGAAACTTTATTTACATTAAATTTTTGAAGGTAACCCGTGAATTGATATTCGGAAAAAGACTCGTAAATATAATTTGCACCGTAATAAATCGACTTATAGGGGTTGTCCCACGGCCTTCCGTAAGACGAGGAAAGCGATGCGTCGGTCTTTTTAATATAACCGATATATGTTTTTGAAGATATAATGGTTTTAACCTTGTAATAATCGCCGCTTGTGCCTACGTAGAAAAGCTCATTACCTGAAGGAATTGTCACAAGCTTTGTTGTGGTTGCGGCTGTTTTGTAAAGCGTTTTATTACCCGAAACGCACATATAACCGTTTGCCCATTCAAGACCGTCCTGTGCACCGGTATAGGCACCGATGTTATAATAATTGTAAATTCCGTTATACGGTGAAAACGTGCCGCTTGAACCACCCGCACCGGAAGCCTTAGTAGAGCCAACCTCCTGAACAATTTTCGAGGCAAGATAATAAGCACTCAATTTATTATCTCTTGCCGCCTTCATAATTGCCTCCGAATACTTCATTTTCACGCCGTTTTGCGTAAAGGTTTTTGTATTTCCGTCGGCATCGAGATATGTAATATAAGCGTTGTACATCCATGTATTTTTAAGAATTGCCTCAACACCCGAGGTTGTTTGAGAGGCGGAATATTCCGTGCTTTCAAATTGGAAAATGTGCTTTTCATCAAGGAAATTTCTCGGGTCAAGGTAATACTCAACCGCCTTCTGCGAGGCCGCCATCCAAACCGGCTGTTCAAAAATCACGCCGTTGCAGGTAGAGCAGGTGCATTTTAAATCGGCTGAAACGCTTTTTTCTATAAGCTGTTTTTTATGCGGAGTACGTTCACCATTTACTGCCTCGGACCACGTAAGACCCGTGTTAAACGGAACAAACTCCCACTCGGGATATTTTTCCTTTAAAGCAACAAGCTTATCAACATACGACTTCGGAAAGCCCAAATCAAGGTAAAGCTTACGGTAATCCGTTTTTTCTTCATCCTCAACACCGAGCGAATATGAAAGTATTTTTTGCGCATCAAACGAGGTAACCTCGCCGTCACCGTCAATATCGGCTCTTTTCTTTTCAGTCGCGGAAAGTGTGCCTATGCCGATTGCGAAATGAAGAGCCTTTAAAACATCCTCAAGCGTAACCTCACCGTCACCGTCAATATCACCCTTTTTATCGGCGGCAAACGCCGTAAAAGAAGCGCCTTGAACTATTATTAAAGCAAGAAAAACCGAAAGCATTCTTTTTGCAAAATTCTTCAAATTATGACTCCTTTTTATTTTCAAGTACCTTTATTTTTAGTTTCCGCATTTATTCTAACACATCACACAGTGCTTTTATTTCTTTTTCGGAAAAATCGCTACTGTTTTCAGCTGAAAAATATTTACAGGAAAACAAAGAAAAACCATCGTAGCCGATATTTATAAGCTCCTTATATTGTCTTGAAAGAATGTCCGCATTAGCTTGCCACTCGTTTTTACCGCTACCGGCGTTTTCATCGAAGCCTCCCGCTTTATACAGCGCAAGCCCTGCGTAAAGCTCCACACTCCCGTTTTTCACAAGCTCGCGCCAAAGCTCGGCAACCTTTGAAAACGGCATTATTTCATTTTCAAAGCCGTAATAAATCTGCGGCATAATATAATCTATGTACCCGTCCTCGGAGCACCAAAGCTCAACATCGGCAAAAATGGTATTTTTATTGTATTCAAGCTTTGCCGAGGGGCTTACACCAAACAAAAGCTCTTCATTGTACAACTTAACCGTGCCGTAAACAGCCGAAATGAATTCGGAAACACAGCTTCGTCTGAAATCCTCAATAGTGAGCGAGGCGTTGTTTTCAGAGTACTCATCAAAAGCCGCGCCATCGCCTGAAAATTCACATGGCGGGTAAAAATAATCATCAAACTGCACACCCTTTATGTTGTAGCACGAAATAAGCTCTCTTATGCCGTCAAGAATAAGGCGTGTGCTTTTTTGTGATGACGGCGCAAGGTAAATCCCCTTTTCGCAAACTATAACCGAAGAGCTGTCGCTTTCGTAAAGCTTTTTTACGGGTGAATGCTCGGGCAAGGTATTAATATCCGACTTATAAGACACTCTAAAGGGATTTATCCACGCGTGAACGGAAATATCATATTTTTCCGCACAAGAAATAAAAACCTCAAGAGGGTCAAACTTCGGAAAATCGCCGTTTTCGGAAATGTATTCCGATACGGGAAAGCTTTTTGAATAATAAAACGCATCGGCAAAGGCTCTTGCCTGGTAAAAAACGGTATTGATTCGGCATTCGCAAAGGTTTTTTAAAAGCTCCTCACAAGCCGATTTATAATATGCCTCTGTCTTACCAAGGCACATATCGGAAATTTCATAATATGTAAGCCACACCGCTTTAAGCTCCGGCTTTTTATGAAAGAAGTCCTCCTCTGCGGTATTTTCAAGAGTATTATCATTTATAATGTCGCCACCGGTTTTATTAAAGGAACCAATCCCGAAAAACACGACACCGACACAAATTGACAAGATAAGTATTATAATAAGTACGTTTTTCATACTATATAATACTTTTAAAACAACATAATTATTCGTCGGCAATGCCTTCGGTGTCGCCGTTTAAATCTTCAACGGCAAAATCTCTTGTGTAAAGCATATCAAGAGAGTCTATTCCGTAGCCGCACGGCTCATAAACAGAATCGCATTTTTTTGCATTTTCCTCCGACCTTGCTATTACCTCCTCTTCCTCGGCACAGAGCCTCGAAAAATAAAAGTAAGCTGCATAAAACATAAATGCATCGGCAACACATTGAATAAGACTGTAAATATTTAAAGCATTTGCAGAGCAAACCTTATTAAACATCTCTTCACTTAAAAGCGAAACGCCATAGTCCTCTAAAGCGGAAACATATTTCGGTACATAATAAAGCACACCGAAAAAGACTGCGATAGCTTCAAAAACCAAAAGTCTTTTACAACCGCGGTCACGCTTAAAATACCAAAGGCTTATTGCAAACAACACAAAGCTTAACGAGGTAGCTCCCAATGCCGCAGCCCCTAAAAGCCTTACGAAAATACCGATTGCCGTATCGGGTGTTGTATGATTTACGATATTTTTAATAAGCGCCTTAACAAATGCACTTAAAAAGCAATATACAATAAGCCTTTTTAATTGCGTCATACTTTTGAGTCCGGAAAAGTCACGTAAGCGCTTGTGCGCTGTTGACTCTTTATTGAGCGCAACGTAAGCAAGAATTAAAAAACCGTAAAATGATATTTCCGTAATGTTTGAAAAAAGTCTTGCCGTTGACATTGATTGATTCGAAATCGAAGCCGATATCATTGTAATAAGCTTTGACACAAAAAATATTACAGAGCATATTGTTAAATATTTAGATGATTTCGCAAAAAGAGAATATTTCAAAGCATTATCTCCGTATATTCATATTTTTCTTAATTTTAACATTTTTTAACACAATATTCAATAGGGATAATTGTAACAATAATAAAAAACGCAAATCAGTACTTTTTTAATTACATCATTCTCAAAAATAATTCAATAACAAACTTCGGTCCCCCGCAAAGCGCGAAGGACCGACAATTTTAAAAATACTTTAATGAGAGGATATCTCAAGCTGTTCCTTGGCAAGAGCCTCCATAGCCTCTTTATCACCCGAAGCCGCCTTTTTAGACGCATCCTCACGGCGTTTGAGAAGCTCTGCATACATACGCTCTCTCTTTTCACCTACAAGGTCATAGAAGAGTATGGGCACAATACCGAGGATACCCGTAAGTGCGGGAATAATGGTGCACATCTGGAAAAGACCGAACTTGGCATTATCCGTCTGCGCCTCGCCTCTTGTATAAGAGGTAATATCGTAGCCGATAAGCTTTTTGATTTGAAGCGAAATAAGTCCGCTTAATACATTTGCAAGCTTAGAAGCAAGACCCTTTGCAACCGAGGTCATAGCTTCTGTTCTGTAGCCGTTTTTCCACTCGCAATAGTCCATTGCCTCATTGAACATTTCACTCGGAATAACGCGACGAACACCGTAGAATACCATAAATATAGACTCTTGAGCGGCAAGTATAAAGAACATTGGCAACACACGCTTATAAATACCGTTGTGCTTACCGCCTATCGAACCGAGAAGGTAAACGGGAATATTAAGGAAGCTGCCTATGTAACGGCTCATTATGTAAAGGAAACGAGTAGAGAACTTTCTTCTGAACCACGGCACAAGGTAGAAGGCAAAGGGGTTGATTATAGCGCCCGGAATACCTTTAACGAGTGTCATTGAAGCAAAGTTAAGAACATCTATAAAGTAGTCGTTATCACTACCGCTTACGCTGAAGTTTGAAAGAGTTTCGGAAAGCGTAAGGAGTAATATGGGCTTGTTGTTTACAATGGACTTAATGCCCTGCATTACGCTCGGTGTTTCAATTGACTGAAGAACACGCTCACGCGTCATAACGCAGAAAACAAGCGCTGCCACACCGCTTATAATGGCAGTAAAGTTACCCATAAACATAAAGGTAGAGGTATATGTAAGGTTAATTGCCTTTCTTCCTATAAGGTCAAGAAGAACGGTTGTTATCTGCGAGGGGAGCTTTTCGCCCAAGAAGCCCGACCAAAACTCCGCTTGAGTTATAAGCCTTGTTCTGTCAACCGGGTGCGGCGTAATTGTAGCGAGCATACCGGTTTTGGCAATTGAACGGAAGGTATCGGCACCCTCACGGACAATGGTGAGAATAAAGTAAGTTAAAAACTTTGTCATATCTCGCGGACCCTTGCCCTTAAAGAACATTGGCATCAGCCAATAAAAGCACGTGCCGAGTGTTCCGGGAATACCGAGAGCAACAAGATACGGTTTAAACTTACCCCAACGGGTACGGGTTTTTTCAACTATTGCGGCAGTAAAAACGTCGTTTACAACGTCCCAAATACCGTTTACAAAGCTGACAATTGTTTGATAGTCGAGATCGACCTGAAGAATATTCGTAACAAAACGGGAAGAGAAGCTGTTAATGTTAAAGCTTTGGCACATATCGTAAACAACGTACCAAACCGTTTCCTTTATGCCGACATAGCGGCGGTTTTCATAAACATATTCTCTTGATGCGGCATCAAGCTCGCCCGGGTTATCAACGATTTCTTCCTTGACTTCAGTGTTATTGTTAGCCAAAAAAGACACCTCCACGGTTACTAAATCTTATTAATTATAGCACAGCGCCGAAGTCTTTGCAATAACAAAAATTCATTAAATATATTCTTGTACAAAGTGTCAAATTTCGAGGTAATATTTTATGTAAAATACCATATTATTTCTTCATATTAGCCTCATAAAGCCGTTAAAAACCAAGTGCAACATAGTGCACGGTATAATACGGCGCGGAAAACACAAAATCATCGTTTCTTTGCGCCTCGGGGAGTGCAGCCGCCATATAAAAATCCGCCTCTCCTTCAAGCACCGCATCGTAAAGCTCTTCATACTCATACTCACGAATTTCAAGCGACATCCCCATATGCCAAGCAGCCTCGGCAGCAGTTACCGTATCCACACCGTAAAGCTCACCCGAAACTCTTTCACAATACGGAAAGCCCGAAACAGCAGTCGCCATTACAAGTGTATTGTCAAATTCCGAGCTCTTCGACTCATATGAAACGCCGTTTTTAAAGGCTTCCGAAATATTGTAAAGCGTACCATCCGCAGAAAGCGCCTTTATCGCCTCATCGAAAGCCACTGCATATTCGCTCTCCTTCGGAAAATACGCGCATAATTCAAGAACAGGCGTGCACCGCACGGCAAGCTTTAAGCCTTTGTTTTCTCTCATCAACGAATACGCTGTAGCTTCATCGGTAATAAGATAATCGAGCTTTTTGTTTTCGAGCGAAAAAAGCGCATCGTCAACACTTGAAAAGCCCATTACCGCAGCGCCGAGCGCTTCATAAGACTCCGCCACCTCATATTCATCCGAATTCGCAAGAGCACCTACCGTTTTACCCGAAAACACAGCTTCGCCCGCAACGGTGGATTTACCGTCACAGGCAGAAAGAAATATTAAAGAAGCTGCTAAAGCGACACAAAATAAATTTCGAAATTTATTCATATCCTACCTCTTAAACAAGAACCTTGCTTAAAAATGCTTTAAGTCTGTCACTCTCCGGCTCCTTGAAGAGCTTTTCGGGCGTACCCTCTTCGGCTATTTTGCCCTCGTCAATAAACAAAACTCGTGTTGCTACCTCTCTTGCAAAGCCCATCTCGTGAGTTACGACGACCATTGTCATGCCGGAGTCTGCAAGCTCCTTCATAACATCCAAAACCTCGCCAACCATTTCGGGGTCAAGCGCCGAGGTCGGCTCATCAAAAAGCATTACATCGGGATTCATGGCAAGTGCCCTTATTATAGCTATGCGTTGCTTTTGACCGCCGGAAAGCTGTTGCGGAAAGGCATCCGCCTTATCGGCAAGACCTATTCTTTCAAGAAGCTCAAGTGCTCTCTTTTCGGCTTCATCCTTTGAAAGCTTTAAAAGCTTTTGCGGCGCAAGGGTAATATTATCCATTATGCTGAGGTTGTTAAACAAATTGAATTGCTGAAAAACCATACCGATTTTTTGCCTTGCAAGGTTTATATTAATATAATTCTCCTTATAAATCCGCTTCATAAGCGATTTATAAGCCTTACCCTCGTGTTTTTCGTTTAAAAGGTCGTCTTTTTTTATTTTGTCAATAAGCTCCGATTTAAGCTCGGCATCGGATTTATCCGGATTTTCTTTTTTCAGCTGTGAAAAAAGTCTTTGATATGTCGATGAAAGCTCAATGACATCGGCGTGAAGATACGGGTCAACAGATGTTACAAGCTTACCCTCGCACCAAACCTCACCGAAGGTAGGCTCCTCAAGAAGGTTAAGACAGCGAAGAAACGTGCTTTTGCCGCTTCCCGAGGCGCCGATTATTACAATTCGCTCGCCCTTTTTAATATCAAGCGAAACGCCCTTGAGAACCTTTACCTCGCCGAAATTTTTATAAATGTTTTTTGCGTTTATAATGTGCTCAGCGTTTGTCACTTGCTCTCAACCTCTTTTCCATAAGCTTAATTATAAACGAAAGAATAAATACCAACACAATGTAAACAAGCGCCATTACACAATACGGAACCATATATTCGTAATTCGCCGTGCCTATGTTTTCAAATGCCGTGCAAAGGTCAACCGCGCCGATAAAGCTTACTATCGAGGTCTCTTTAACAAGAGAAATAAGCTCATTTCCTATTGTAGGCAAAATATTTTTTACAGCCTGCGGCACAACAATCTTAAAAAGCGTTGTAGGGTACGTAAGACCGAGCGCTCTGCCCGCCTCTGTTTGACCGAACTCTACCGAAAGGAGTCCCGAGCGCATTATTTCCGAAACGTAAGCACCGCTGTTAAGTCCGAAAATAATCGTACTTGCCACAACAGACGACAACTTTATTCCGAGAAGCGGCAAAATTACGTAATAGCCCAAAAGAAGCTGAACAACAAGCGGTGTTCCTCTGAAAAAAGCAACATATACATCGGCAATTTTTTTAAGCACAGCCGATGCCTTAAGCTTGTCCGGCAATATTTTCACAATCGCAATAAGCGTACCGATTACAATACCTATCAAAAGTGCGGCGAAGGCAATTATAAGGGTATTTTCAAGACCCTCAAGAACCTTTCTGTAGGCGCCCTTATCAATCAGAATGGTAATAAAATATTCCCATTTCAATTTCCAATCTTCCATAAATTTACCGTCCGTTAAAAAAGAGTAAATACACGCTTTGCCGAGAAGACCTTAAAATCTTCTCGGCAATAAGGTGTGCAATTTGTGTTTAATTGATTATTTATTTTGAGCGTTGAAGGACTCAACAATCATCTTAGCGGGAGCTTCGTCAACAACAACATAATCAAGGTTACCGTTAATCATATCCTGAACAGCGAGAGCCGCACTTGAATAGCCCGTTGCGGTTACATTAAAGCCTTCGAAGCCCATATCCTCACTGCCCTCAACATAAGAGCCGCCTGTTGTGCCTGTCTGGAAGCCGAACTTTTTACTCTCATCAAAGGTCTTAAGAACGTTTTCAACATCCTCTGCTGTTTTAACATCGGCAAATGCGGTGTCGCTGTCTTTAACAACAAGAACCTGAGAAGCCTTGTAATATGACTCTGAGAAGGCAACGAACTTTGTTCTGTCATCGCTTACGGTAAGACCTGCCGCGGCAAGGTCGGCGTAGCCGCTGTCAACGGTAGTGCAAACAGCTTTAAAGTCAACGTTTTTAATAACAAGCTCTTTTCCGAGCTTTTCGGCAAGAAGCTTAACCATTTCCATATCAATGCCGTAATATGTATCACCCTCAAGTGACTCAAACGGAGCAAACTCGGCATTTGTTACAACAACGAGCTGATCCTTAGAGGAGTCCTCAACAGCAGAGGTAACGCCTACAGGCTCACCGTCACCGAAGTAGTGGTTGAGAATCTCATCCAACTGACCGTTTGACTTAATTTCGGCAATAAAATCGTTTACTGCTTTTTGAAGCTCCGCATCTGTTTTGGAAACACCGAAGGCGTAGCTTTCATCGGTAAGCTGAATATCAATTACCTTAACGCCCTTGGATTCGGAATCCTTTCCACCGCCGCAGGAGCAAAAAGCTGCGAGCATCGCAATTACAAGCACAATAGCGCTTATTTTGAATATTTTTTTCATTTTTAAGTACCTCACTTATTCGTGTGTTAAATTTTACGGATTTCTCTTCCGTTGTTATGGCATAATTATACACCCGATATACATAAATTGCAACAACTTTTTCGCAAAAATATACGCAAACATCGCGCTTCAAAAGCACTTTTTTTCATATATTTTCCACAATTTATACATTTTGAACGCGAATATACACTTTTTAATGCATATCGAAAACTAAAATGAAACCATACAGCAATATACATTCCGTATGCATATTACTGTATATTATTCATTTACATTCGTGCTTTGTATTTTTCACGGGTGGCAATACCGCCTCTTATATGGCGTTCCTCTTTATTTGTGTCAAGCACCTTCCTGACCTCTTTAAACAGCGACGGATTGATTTTTTCAAGCCGAACGGTAACGTCACTGTGCACCGTTGATTTTGAAATGCCCCATTTTTTAGCCGCAACACGGACAGTTGCGCCGCTTTCAACTATGTATTCTCCGAGAAGAACAGCGCGCTCTTCTATTGTTTCTGTCATACAATCAGCTCCCATATGATAAATTGTATGAGCAAGAAGAAAATTATATGAGTCTTCACATCAATTTTACAATAAAATAAAATCAGCCGCAAAAAAGGATGTAAAAAGCACAATTTCACATCACATTTTATGCGACTGAATTCATATTGCAATTGTATAAGACTATATACCTTAATACCTCAAGGTCCAGCACTGAAGCCTCAATCTGTCGGAGAGGTACTTGTCTTCAAAGTCGTCACTGTGGCGCCACGTACCTTTAAACGAGCAATCTCTTACGCGCGGCAAAACATCAAGAGAAACAAGCTGTTCGCCGGGCTTTACCGTAACGGTTTCTTCACCGCATAAAACATCAAGCGCGGCTCTTAACCAATCGGCAGGGCCCACCGCAGTGCCGTTTATCCACATTTTAGCGGGCAAAAAGCCACTTCCCGGAATTGACTCTGCACAGGCACGAATATCTTCGGCACCAAAGAGCTTTTCGCTTTTTATTGAATACGGCGCTTCAGAAAAGCCCATTGTTTTTCCGCAAAGGTGACTTTCCTTTCCCAAAATAAGGTCGCGGCAAGCAAGGAACATATCGGCAACAGAAAGCGAGCACTCGCCCTCTGTCGGTCTTAAGCCTTCCTTAAGCCATTCTCTTATTGTCGGAATGTCCGAAAGTGTTACGCGCCTTTCAGGTCTGCTTTTAAGCTCATCGGAAATATCGGAAAAGGTTATTATTCTAAAACGAGGGTCGTTTTTAATAAGCCTTACCGCCTCGCGCATTTTAGAAAAGAATTCCTCGCTTTGCGCCTCGGGGCGTCGCTCGGCAGTCTCCCACTCACCAAAGGGATATGTATTTTCCTTATCGTAATTTACAACGTCCCAATGCTCCTTAAAAAGGCTTGCATGCGGGTGGGTAAAAAACACCGCGCGCTTTCTTTTCGCAAACATATCAAGAGCATTTTTTATTCCATCCTCGCCGCCCTTGAAGAAAACATCTTCCATTGATATTACATAATCGACATTGTAAATATCGCAATAAAACGCGCCTCTGCCGTCGTCCGGATCGCAAAAGGTATCGGAGAAAATCGGGATACCCATATCGGCATACGCATACATGGCAACATAATTTTTTTGATTTCCGGGAGGAACGGCTGCAAAAACCTTTCCCACACCTGTAGCCTTTTCAATCTTTTCAAGCGCGAGCCTCTCCTGCCGTAAAACCTCATTTTTTGCACTGTCGAAATCGCAAATATCGGTATACTCATTTATCATCGGATGAAGCGTATGACCCAAGGTGTGAAGATTGATTTCGTGATGTGACAATGCCTCAAGAACATCACTTCTACCCCATTTCACAAGCTGCTCGGCAAGGTAGCCCACCAGGCAAAAGCTTCCTCTTACACCCTCCTCGTAAAGAATATCAGCCTCACGCTTTATGGCATCCGCCGCAACGGACGAAGTAAAATCCTCTGTATCAAATGAAAAAATAATATCTGTCAATTATCTCACCTCTTAATCGTCAAACATTCCGAAGCCCGCAATTTCACTTACGGGAAGCGAAAACATTATTGTACCCGCCTCACTGTCGGGACCCGCGTTTTTCAAAATAGCGCGCATTATTTCCGACTTTTGCTCTGCCTTTGCAGCAATAAGAACAACCTCTTTTTCGCTTGCAATTGAAACATTGAGAAATTTCTCAGAGCTTTCCGAAGAGCCGGTGCCTTTGCCGTGAAGCACAGTACCACCCGTAGCGCCGACTGCTCTTGCGGCATTCATAACAAGATTTGTTCTGCCCTCATTCGCTATTGCCACAATAAGCTCATAAGCATAATTGAGCTTCGGTGTATATTTTGCGGATTCGTCATTTTGATTTAAATAAGCCACTGTGCTTGCGCCTCCTATACTTTTAATCGGCACGGCAACAACAATTCCGTGTCCGGGAACGCCGATGTATAAACGGCGTTTCATTTCTTTAATAAATTTTTGGGTATTACCTTCACTGCCTACGCCTAAAACAACCCGTTTTTCGTTGGACTCTATCCCGAGCATATTAAGCATACTTTCAACTGCCGTTCCTCTGCCGTGCATTGAAACAGCGGAAACAATACCACTTTCCTCCGCTACAGCCTCAAGCTTTTTCAAGGCATCGGGATTTACTATTGAAATTATATAATTCATACCGATTCCTCCCAAAGCTCAACAACTTCGCACTCGCCGTAGCTCGCGCTCTTTTTAAGTGCTTTGCGCTTATTCTTGTGCTCATAAACCAAGCCCACAAGCTGTATTGAAATAAGGGGCATTAAGGCTACCATTGCAACAACGCCGAACGCATCGCGCAAAACATTGCCGCCGAGTGCCGAGCTTGCGCCTATAAAAAACTGAAGCATAAACGTTGCCGTCATAGGCCCCGAAGCAACTCCACCTGAGTCAAAGGCAATTGCCGTATAAATATCGGGGACGAAAAAGGAAAGAGCAATTGCTGCCACATAGCCCGGAATTATGAACCACAAAATCGAAATACCCGTTAAAACGCGAACCATTGCAATTCCCATGGCAATTGCAATTGCTATGGAGAGGCTCACTTTAATTGCTTTACCGGGAATTGCGCCCTCGCTTACATCTTCTATTTGCTTTTCAAGTACGGCAACGGCAGGCTCCGCGGAAATTACGAACCAGCCGAGAACCATTGAAAGCGGAATTAAAAGGAATTTTACGGAGCTTGCGGCAAGCTGTGAACCAAGCTGCGCTCCGAGTGCCGAAAAGCCGACGTTTACACCGGTTAAAAACAGCACAAGACCGATATAAGTATAAAGAATACCGATACAAATTTTCGCAAGGTTAAAACGTGAAATTTTAAGAGAGAAAATCTGGAAAACGAAAAATATCACAACAATAGGTAAAAGTGCTATTGCCATTTCCTTCATAAACGCGGGAATTTCACGAAGATATTCCTTTGTAATATCCGCTGTGCTTGCGTATGAGGCTTGGGTAATTTCGGCAACGCCCTCGCCACCGGAATAGAAAAAGCCGAGAACCAAAACAGCGAGAATAGGCCCTATTGAACAAAGCGCCACAAGTCCAAAGCTGTCAGCCTCCGCTTTTTTATCGCTTCGGATGTTTGCAACACCTATACCGAGTGCCAATATAAACGGCACGGTCATAGGACCTGTTGTAACACCACCCGAGTCGAAGGCTATGCTTAAATAGTCACTGTCCGTAAATGCGGCGAGAATAAATACAAGAGCGTAAAACGCAATCAAAAGCCACCTGAGCTTCATGCCGGTAAGAATTCTCAGCATACATACGGAAAGGAAAAAGCCCACGCCTATTCCGACTGTTGCTATAAGCACAAAATTATTAATGTGAGGGACGGTTTCGGCAAGAACCTGAAGATCGGGCTCAGCAACGGTTACCGCAAAGCCCAACAAAAAGCTCACAATCAAAATAAACGGTAAATTTCGCGTTTTTGTAAGCGCCGTACCGAGCTTGTTTCCTATGGGAGTCATGGACATCTCCGCACCAAGCGAGAAAAAACCCATTCCGACTATAAGCATAACGGCACCCAATATAAATGATAGCATAAGATCGGTACTTAAGGGTGAAAAGGTAAAACAAATCACCATTACCGTAATGAAAATCGGCAAAACCGAAACAGCAGACTCCTTTATTTTTTCAAAAATTGCCGTTTTGTTGTTAAACATAAAGCTGTGCGCTTTAATAGCAAGCACTTCCTTTCGCATTCGGCCGCGAGAACTTAACAGCCCTACCGAATTTTTTAAGTATCTATTGTATTTTAACATATATGCCCCCCTTTGGCAAGATTTTTTATAAATTGTTTAAATTTTTACAGAACCTCAAAATGAATCAATATTCACCGAAATGAATTTATATTCACCTTAAAATTTCTTAATAAATACCGTTTTTTGTTATTTTTCCCAAAAAAAGATTGATTTTTCCCTAAAGATAAAATATATTAATATACATCAACAAATGGCTTTCGCCATGAAAGGCACGGTATATATGAATGAAGAAAACAAAAAATACGGCACGCTCGCTTATGACATTGTAAAACACGCCGCCGAAAATATAGGCTCAAGGCTTCCCGGTTCGGAGGGTGAGCACAAATTTCACGAGTACCTCGGAAATAAGCTTCGCTCAATAGGCATTGAGCCGAAAACGGAGGAGTTTGCCGTTTCGCCGCGCGCCTCAATCGGAGGAATCCCCTATGCGGGAGCTATGGGCGTGGTGTTAAGCATTCTTTGCTATTTCGCCTGGAGCATCTCAACACTTTGGTTTTTAATCGCCGCCGCAAGCATTATTACCTGGATTTGGCTTATTTGCAGTGTATTCTTTTACAAAACCTGGTTTGATATGTTCTTTCCGCAAAAAATTTCACGCAACACCTACGGTGAGCTTTTACCGCCCGACGGAAAATACGACTACACGATTATGATTTCCGCCCATACGGACACCTCTTGGACGTGGCGTCACAGCGAGCACGCTTACAAATTCAGAAACAAGCCCATACTCGGAATAATTGCCGCCTACGCAAAGCTTGCCTTCGGCATTATTTGCTTTTTAACACTTACCGTTACCTCCGTGGGAATTTCCACCTTGCATTTTGCTTATTATCTCGGCAATATTAACGCCTATGCAATACTCGCTTCTCAAGGGTTCCAAACGTTTATGACGGCAATGCTTATTATCCCGGCAATAACGGCTGTAGGCTGTATGTTTGTTTATATGTGGAATGACCCCAAGCCCGAAAACGCCTCTCGCGGCGCTATGGACAATGCAACAGGCTGCGGTCTTGCATATGCCGTTACAAAATATTTCAGCGAAAATCCCGAAAAAATGCCTAAAAATTGCCGTATAATCGACTTCAACTGCGGCTCCGAGGAAGCAGGCCTTCGCGGCTCAATTGCCTTTACACGCGCTCATAAGGGCGAGGATTTTTTAAAAAACACCTGGAACATAAACATTGACTCAATAGCAGACAAGGATTATTTTGAGGTTGTTATTAAAGACGATTGGCAATTTACCCGCTTCGACAAGGACCTTGAGGGAATGTTTAAGCAAACCTTTAACGAGCTTGGAATAGAAAGCAAAACAAACGGGTGCATTCACAATCCCGTTGGCGGCTGTGACAGCACGCCCTTTACAAAGGCAGGCGTAAAATCCGTTACCTTTGCGGCACAAAATCCCTCACTTACATATTATTATCACACCTGGCGCGATATGCCGGAGCGCTTTTCGGAGGAGACCGTAGGCTTGGGCTTTGATGTACTCTTGGGCGTAATTGATAAAATAGACAAATTCCAGCAGGCAAACGGCTTTAACGGAGTTAACAATTAAATAAAAACATATTAATGTGCCCCATGTCTTAACGACAAGGGGCACATTAAATTGTATTTTATTATACGATGAAAAGCTCTAATCCCGAAATAAGGTACAACGGTATATTAAGCACCTCGTCACAGGTCACTTCATTTTTCATTAAGGCTTTCACGGAATATCGCGGCGCATATTTTTTCGCTAAAGAACCTATAAAAATTCTCTGTAGCTCGGTGCTGCACACAAAACCACCTCGTACGGAAGCTTTGAAAGCCCTCTGAGAATTCCCACATCTGCCATTTTATCAAGTATACGTTACCGTATACATCAATCCGGCTGTAAAAAATCATTTTTTACAGCCGGATTTTAATTGTATATTACTTCTGGAACATCAGGAAGAAAGTGCGGCATTTACTATTTGTGCATAATCCTCTGCTGTTATTTCGCCGCCTCTTAAGAAGGTTGCGGCAAGCTCCGTGCAGTAATCAAGCTCCGTAACATGACCGTTAAGCGCTCTTTCCGCGTATGAAATATCAAGAACATCTACAACACCGTCGCCTGTAAGATCGCCGGGAACAACAATTCTGTAAACCGCCTCGCCGTAAAGCGAGCTTGTAACATCTATTACCGAGCCGGTCGCGTAAATTTGCGTTTTATTGTAGCTGTACGACGGAACAAGCCTTGAGGTTATGCCGTCGGCAAAGGTCAAAACCTTTTCAAGCGTACCGCTTGTACCCGGCTTAACAACAATAACAAGCTGATGCTCCTCACTCAAATATGCATTATCACCGAGAATGAAATCAATTATCTCAAAAATCGCAACATTCATACGTTTTGCGAACTTGTATGCAAGTGTACTTTTCCTGCAGGAAATATACAGATTGTTTGAGCACCCTTCAAGAGCATCGTCGCTTATATATTCAAGCGTTGTGGGAATTTGAAGTCTTGTAAGGTTTTTGCAATTTGAAAAAGCGTTTTTGCCTATTTTTTTAACACCGTCACTTAAGACTATGTTCAGCGAATTGATTCCCGAGAATGCACCGTCGGCAATTTCCGTAACGGGCAAGCCGTTGATCGTTTCGGGAACGGTAAAGGTTGTATTTGTTTTAAGGCATTTTGTAATTTTCACTCCGCCGTTACCGTCCGACTCGTAAAGGTATTGACAATCAATACAGCTTGAAACCTTTCTTGCTTTGGCGGTATTCTCTTGCGTAGCATCGCATTCCCTGCATTTTTCAATCGAATAATGCGGATGCTCATCTTGGTAGCTTTTATGCTTCCAAATGTGACCCTTGGGCGCTATTACCTCTTTTAAAACAATTTCGCCGCAATCATCACAATACTTAACTCCGATACCCTCCTCGGTGCAGGTGGGCTCTGTGTAAATCTCCCATTCGGTTTGAGTTACGGTGTGTCTGTTTAAAACCGCGGAGCGAATTACGATAACCTCGCCATCCTTATCCGTGCTTGTAACCTCGCAATAAAAATATTCATAATTCGGGTAATCGTCCGGGACAAATACTTTTGTACCTTCACCCACAATAAGTGTCCCGCTGTAACCGTCGGCTTTCGAGCCGTACCACTTATACTCTCTGTCAAAGCCGAGAACACCAAAATAAACCTTACCGGAACCTTTTATAAAGGAAGTTGGAATATCATTGTAAATCGCCGTTTCAGAGTCAAGCCTTGTTACACCCTCTTGAGCACCGAGCAACTCAAACGCGGCACTTGATAAGAAGCCGGCGCCGTTTGCGGTAAGAGTCTTTACCGTCGAAGGAATCGCCGCTTTTGCTCCGCTTGGCAAGGAGTCACACTCTTCAATACTTTCAAAAATAACGGTATTTGCGCTTGTATTGTTAAATGCACCGTTTTCCGCTGTTATTACATTCGGAAAATACATTTCGTATTTTACGGCAGAATTAACAAAATCATCCTTTTTAAGCTCCGTAAGCGAATCCATTGAAAGCTCAACAAGCGATGTACAATTATAAAACGGGGAGGTGCCCATTGTTTTCACGGAGGATACGTCCGCCTCCGTTAAAAGTGTACAGTTATAAAATGCACCGGAGCCTATATACTCGGCATTCGGAATAACAGCTTTTGTAAGACTTGTATCTTTAAAAGCTCTATCTCCAACCGTTTTAAGTGCGGGAAGCTTTATTTCGGAAAGCTTTTCACAGCCCTCAAACGCACCGACACCTATTTCAAGAAGTCCGTTTGCGGTTACGCTCTCAAGTTTTTTTGAATTTTTAAAGGCGTTATCGGGGAGGCTTGTAACAGACTCCGGGAACACAACGGATATAGGGTCAACAGAATCGAACACTCCTGCTGTAATACTTGTTGTTTTAACGCCCTTTATATATTCCGGAACCTCTATTATATTTGTAAAATGCTTATACTCCGTAACAACACCGTTCAAGTCACTTTCCCAGAAAACATCGGTATCGGAATAATCGGCAACGTATTTTTTTGTAATAAGCCCGCTTGTTTTACAGCCTTTTTTATAAGCAACTGCCTCAATGGTTGTTGTTTCGGAGATATAAAACGGCTCGGTGTATTCTTTAAACGATGAGCTTAAGCCATCTACAGTAGCCTTATAATATATGGTAGCCCCCTCAACTCCCGCTGTAAGCTCAAGATAAAACTCACGTTGAAATTTGCCCTCGGGCTTGCTGAAATTAAGAACACACTCATCTACCGGCTCACGCGTAATATATTCTGCCCAAAGTCCGCCGACATAGCCTTGAGTTGCAGTGGCAATTGAATAATCGGTTAAAACCTTTCTTATTTCCTCGGGCTTACTTGCGGTGCCCGTAAGGATAAGGTACGCTGCGGCAGAGCACACGAACGGCGATGCCATTGAGGTTCCGCTCATTTCTCTGTACCTGCCGTTTGTGTATGAACTTATAACCTTCATTCCGGGCGCTGCAATATCGCACGGCTTGCCGTAATTTGAATTCCGCGCTTTTTCGGTATAGTCATTTGAAATATTCATAACCGTAATTGTTTCGTCAAAGCATGCCGGTGAATAATAAGTTTCCGAAAGATCCGCAGTGCTGTTACCGGCGGCGCAAATAACGGCAATGTCATTTTGATATGCCTTTTTTACAGCCTCATGAATAACACTGCTGTTGTTCGCTATTGTAAGGCTTAGATTTATTAAGTCAACGCCGTCCTCAACCGCAGCATAAATACCGTTTGCGGTTTGAAGCTCAGAGCCCAAGCCGTTTGAATTTAGGACTCTGTAGGAGGCTATTTTAACATTTTCCGGTGTATTGTCCGCAATAATACCGGCAACATGTGTTCCGTGACCGAATTCATCCTCCGCGGTACCGCCTATGTATGTTTTACTCGGCAAAACAAGCCTATCGGCGACAAACTCATGGGTTGTTTCAACACCACTGTCAACAACGGCAATTACAACCTCGCCCGTAAGCTCGGTTTCGCTTTCCTCAAGGTATTCTCTGAGCGCAGTAATTCCGCATGCATCCGATTGCGGCTTTGTCGGATGAAGACCCTCTGTCGAAGCGAATACGTAAAATCCGCCAAGGTCTGCTACCGTTTCGCACACATCATCCGTATAGACAAGCTTGTCCTCGGTCGCAAAAACAACATCCCTTAAGCTGTTGTAGTATTCGAGCGCTTTGTCGGCGGACTCTTTATCGGCAAATTGAAACACCTGAAGCCCGTCAAAACCGGATACACTGTCAACACTGTTTAACTTATTAACTTTAATTTCGGACTTAACTATAACTCTGTAGGTTCGTCCATCCTCCAAATCCTTTACGGTTTTTTCACCGTCATACTCGCTTACTATACGCGAGACCTCCGAGGAAAAGGTTTCAAAATCAACCTTTTCAAGCGGTTGAATACCGAAAAAGCCGCCGAAGGCGCACAGTGACAGTGCGAAAACAATAATAACGGATAGTAATGAAATAATCTTTCTCTTCATATTTTTCGCCCCTTAGAAAAAATATTAAATAAGATATTTACAATTTCAAGATTTGTATTGAAAATTTTATTTTAACGTTCATTTTTTAAAATGCCGTTAAGCATGTCCGGACGGTTTGTGGTGATATTGTCCGCGCCGCAGGAAAGCGCTTTTTGCATATCGTCTTGCGTATCGGCTGTCCAAAGCGAAACCAAAAGCCCGTTTTCGTGAATAACGTCGCAAAAAAGCTTCGAAGCCTCTTTAAAATCGGCATTAATACCTACCGCACCCACACCCTTGCAAAGCATTGCCGCATTCTTTGCGAGGCTTGCGTCTGTTCTTTCACTCTCTGCAATACTGTAATTAAGGTAATAAGGAACACCGAAGCCCTTAACAGACTCAGCCCACTCCTTCACAACGCCCGTAAAAAACGCTCTGCCCGAAAGCTCATATTCATTAATAAGCTCTGTGAGAGCCTTTAGGTTTTTAAGCGATTTTAAATCAAGGTTAAGTGAAATTTCCGAGTGCGCTCTTACAAGCTCAAACGCCTCTTTAAGCGGAACACCCTCGCCGTCAAGAGGGTTTTCGCTGTGAATCATAACGGGAGTACCGTCATAAGCAAAGCTTACATCAAGCTCAATGATTTTTGCGCCCGCATTAACAGCCGCTTTTACGGATTCCGGTGTATTGGGCTTTGTAAAAAGCGCGCCTGCATGAAACGTTACCGTGGGCACGAAATGCACAAACACTACCCCCATTAACAAAATTTAAATATATGAACATTATATACCTCCTTTTTAAAAATTTCAAGTCAAAATATAAAGAAGTGCCAAAATAATTTCTTCATCCGCTCCTTCATCACTCAAAAGTAGCGCAAGTGACAGCACTAAAGCGGTATCACTATCCACATTAACGTTGTTTAAAGTTCTTTTGATGCCGTCAACCCCACTTGAAACTGCTTTTTTATTTTCAATAACAGTCTGATTATTATTGTTCAATTCTCCGTAAAAAGAATTCTTTCCGTAGTTTTTAAGGCTGTCAAGATACGTATCGGGCATTTTAACCCTTTTAGGCTCATTAACCTCAACACCCGGGCGGCTTTCGGCGTTTTCCGCCCCCTCGCCGTTATACGCCGCAGCCGCCTCGTTCGCTCTTCTCTTCATCTCCTCAACACGCCTTAACGCTTCCTCCTGCATTTTCATAATTTCACCGTAGCTGTAATCACTCATATCACATAAGCCCCTGATTTTTAAGCATGGGAATAACCGAAATAAGCTTCATAAGCCTTATTGCCTCGTCCGCTTTTTTCTGTCTTTCTTCGGAAAGCATCGGCTTAAGCGCCGCTATAAAATCGGCTTTTTCGTCGTGCTTGCCGAATTCGCTTATAATCGGCGCAAGCTTTGAAACAACGGAAATATCGGGAAAGCCGAGCTTTGAAAGCTCTTGCGATGCACCGCTTTTTTGCGTTTCGTTTATATTATCGGGCTTTGAACCGAAAATACTTTGCGCAGTTTTTTTAAGTTTTTCAATATCACTCTGTGAAAGCGAGCTTAAAATACCGGAAATATCAGTCTCATTCATTTTCAATCCCCTCCGGAAAGCTTTTTAAAAAGCGCTTTTGCGGCATCGCTTTCGAGTATGGCTTTTACCTTACTCTCATCCAATAAAACCGCCTTTAAGGCTGCCGCCTTTTCACTGTCTAAATTGTTATTTATAAAGGACTCCACGCCGCTTTCGTTTTCAAAGCCGCCGTTTTTGCCGTTTTCTCTTGCTTTTTTAATAATTTCATCAAAATTAATGTCATTACCCGTTGAAAACACCGCCCAATACGTTTATAATACATTATATAACTATTCCTAAAGGGAGGTTCATATGCATGCGAATACTTATCATGTCGGATGCGCACGGCATAAGCCATTCGATTATCTCCGCAATCGAAAACGAACCTAAGGCGGAGCTTGTTTATTATCTCGGCGACGGCGCCGATGTGGCAGACGATGTTTTCGAAGCTTTCCGCGACAAAAAAATGTTCATTGTACTTAAGGGTAATTGCGATATGGGCACGCGTTTCCCCGATTTTGACATCCGCACAATTGAGGGTGTAAAAATTTATGCCTGTCACGGTCACAACGAAAGCGTAAAATATACCCGCTCGGTTTTAAGTGAGCGCGCACGTTCAAACAATTGCACCGTAGCACTGTTCGGTCACACTCACCAAGGCTTCGAAGATTACGAGGACGGACTCTACCTTTTTAATCCCGGATCACTTCTCGAAAAACAATACGGAGTGCTTGATATCGAAAAAAACGGCATTTTATTTACACAAAAGAAGTTATCCGGTTGACACGGGCGCTTTATTCTGTTAAACTAAACAAGGATCAAAAATCTAATTACAGGAGTGATACATTTGAATCAGGATTTCACCTTTTTAACTCTTGCAAGAGAGTTCGACAAGGAAGGCCCCTTTATGTATGCTCTCGCCTTTTTGGTTGTCGGATTTGTTATTATACAGTCTGTCTTCTTTATAGCAAAGGCGTGGAAGCGTGCAAAAGAGCTTGGCATAAGCAAGGAAACGCTTAACAAAACCGTTACCTCAAGTGCGCTTTTCACACTCGCACCCGCACTTGCCATTCTCGCAACAGTATTTGTTCTCGCCTCCTCTCTCGGCGTTGTTCTTCCGTGGATACGTCTTTCGGTTGTAGGTAACTTAGCTTATGAAACCGTAGCCGCACAAACTGCGCTCGTGGCTCTCGGCGGAAGCATTTCCGAGCCGGTAACAATTGCAACGCAATTTTCCGCCGTTGCATGGGTTATGACACTCGGAATCATCTTCGGAATTTGCCTTGTTCCGATTTTCTGCAAAACGATTTTAAGCAAGGTTGGCAAGGTTGTTAACAAAAACGAAAGCAACTCAAAGCTTGCAGACGTTGTTTCGGCAGCATCATTTATAGGTATTATAGCCGCGTTTATTGCCCGTGAAATAAACGGCAAATCCGGCGACGGCTCCGATGATGCCGGCTTCCTTTCAATAGCAACACTTCTTACATCCGTGATCTTGTTCCTCATACTTGATGCCGTTTCAAGAAAATTCAAGTGGAGCGACAAATTCGAACCGTTCGTTATGCCGCTTGCAATGTTCGGCGCAATGGCTGTTGCCATTTTACTTACACAGGTTGCCCCGCCCGAGCTTGTGGCGTGGACCTGGTGGAACTGAGGAGGTACTTAAATGAAAAACAAATCATATATTGACAAGGTACATTCCTGGGGCAGAATTTGGGTTTTGGCGGCAATTATTGTTCTTATTTCCGTACCGCTCGGAATTTCCGTTTATTTCGATGCATGGCCGAACGCCTCCGATGTTTTAAAGGCATTTTCATCAATTGCACTTATTTATTGGACCTCCGCCGTTATTGAGGTTATAACCTACACCCCCATGCTCGGCGCAGGCGGAACATACTTAAGCTTTATTACCGGTAACATTACAAACCTTAAGCTTCCCTGCAGTCTTACCGCCATGGAAAACGCAAAGGTTAAATCAAACACAGAGGAAGGCGAGGTTATTTCGACAATAGCAATAGGCGTTTCTTCAATCGTAACAACCGTTGTTATTGCAGTCGGCGTAATTTGCTTTGCACCGGTTCTTCCGAAAATCACAGGCGAGGGCTCTGTATTTAAAGCAGCCTTTGACCAAGTGCTTCCCGCACTTTTCGGCGCGCTTGCCGCTTCCTATTTAAGAAAGCATTGGAAAATATCCGTTTTCCCGATTCTTGTAGGCTGCATTGTTCTTCTTTTCTCCCCCACCTTGGGTGTCGGAACGCTTATTTTTGTTACAATAGTAGCAAGTATTGTTGGCGCATTTGCAATGGTTAAACTTAAAATTGTAAAGTAACCGCAAATTTTTTCACACGGAATGGTCTTCGGACTTTTCCGTGTTTTTATTTTATCAAAACGGGAAAGACTGTATGTAAGGCTACAATTTACAAATCGTTCACAAAAAAATACGAAAAACACTTGACAAAAACAGCGAGCTTGATGTATATTATTAGCAGAGTTAGCACTCACCGTTCGAGAGTGCTAACAAACAAAAGCGGAGGTGAAGGCGATGCCCTTATCGGAAAGAAAAAACAAAATTCTTTCACTCATTGTTGAGGCTTATATAGCCACCGGTGAGCCGATTGGCTCAAAGGCACTGTGCGAAGCGCTCGGCAACTCCGTTTCTTCGGCAACAATCCGCAACGATATGGCAGAGCTTTCCGCTCTCGGGCTTCTTGAGCAGCCGCACACCTCCGCAGGAAGAATTCCTTCGCAGCTTGCATACCGTTATTACGTAGACAGCTTAATGCCCGCTTATGAGCCGGGCGCCGAGGAGCAGGACAGGATCCGTATTTGGCTCTCGTCTTTTTCGGGCGAGCCCGACAGACTTATCGAAAAAGCCGCAAGCATTCTCTCGGAGCTTACAAATTGCGTTGCAATAGCCTCTTCACCTTCCGACGGCGCGGCACTTATAAAACGCGTTGAGCTTGTTCCCTTAAGCCGCCGAACGGCGCTTGTTATCCTTCTTGCAACCTCCGGTATTTTAAAAAGCACGGTTGTCAGAACCGAGTCGGAAATAAACGTAGACGTTGCAACGGTCTTTTACAACATTATGCAAGCACATTTCACAGGCAAATGTGTTGCGGATATAAGTCTTTCCTTTATACAAACACTTGTCGCCTCGCTCGGTGACAAGGCATTTATAATGTCACCTCTGCTTTGTGCGGTATCGGAGCTTTGCTTACAAGTCGGCACAACAGAGCTTCACACAAAGGGGCAGTCAAACATCTTAAACCACCCCGAACTTTCAGAAAATGCGTATTCCTTAATGGATTTTCTTCATAAGGATGCGCCGCTTGAAGCGATGCTCGGTGCTTACAAAAAGCCACTGAACATTACAATCGGCACTGAAAACGCCTACAAAGAGCTGCGAAACACCTCGGCTGTTTTTTCAAAATACACCGTCGGTGACCGAGACAGCGGCTCAATCGGAATAATAGGCCCCACACGGCTTGATTATGCAAGAATTATTCCGAGCATTAAATATCTTGCGAGCATAATCGGCTCGCTTCTCACACAAACTCTTGATGAAGAATAGGAGCTAAAAAATGGATATTGAGAATTTAAACGAACAATCATCGACAGAAGAGACTTCAAAGCCTGCCGATAAAGCCTCAAAAAAAGACAAAAAGGCAGACAAAAAAGAGCTTGAAGCGCTTAAATCTCAAGTGGAAAAGCTTGAAGCAGAGCTTAAAGCCGAAAAGGACTCTCACCTCAGAAGCCTTGCCGAGTATGACAACTTCAGAAAGCGCTCGCAGCGCGAGAAGGATGCCGCCTACGGCGATGCAAAAGCAAACACACTTTCGCTTCTCCTTCCGGTTATTGATAATTTTGACAGAGCTGCGGAAAATAAGACAGATGACATTGACACCTACAGAAAAGGCATTGAGATGACTCTTTCGCAGTTTTCGGACATTTTAAAGCGCCTTGAGGTGGAAAGCTTCGGTGAGGTCGGCGAGGAATTTGACCCGAATATGCACAACGCCGTTATGCACACCGAAAGCGACGAATTAGGTCAGAACACGATAGCCGCCGTGTTTGAAAAAGGCTACAAAATGGGAGACAGAGTTCTTCGTTTTGCAAGCGTTCAAGTGGCTAATTAATATATAAACCAACACTTTTAATAAAATTCGGAGGTAATTATTATGGCAAAAACAATTGGTATTGACTTAGGTACAACTAACTCATGTGTAGCGGTTATAGAGGGCGGCGAGCCCGTAGTTATCGCAAACGTTGAAGGCAACAGAACAACCCCCTCTGTAGTGGGCTTTTCAAAAACAGGTGAAAGACTTGTAGGTCAGGTTGCAAAGCGCCAGGCTGTTGCAAACCCCGACAGAACAATCTCTTCCATTAAGCGTAAAATGGGTACCGATTACAAGGTGGAAATTGACGGCAAAAAGTACACGCCCCAAGAGATTTCCGCGATGATTCTCGGCAAGCTTAAGGCAGATGCCGAAAGCTATCTCGGCGACACCGTAACAGAAGCTGTTATTACCGTTCCCGCATACTTCACCGATGCACAGCGCCAGGCAACAAAGGATGCCGGCAAAATTGCAGGCCTTGAGGTAAAAAGAATCATCAACGAGCCCACAGCCGCAGCTCTTGCTTACGGTATAGACAAGGAAGCAGACCAAAAGGTTATGGTTTACGATCTCGGCGGCGGTACATTCGATGTTTCCATCATCGAAATGGGCGACGGTGTTCAAGAAGTTCTCGCAACTGCCGGTAACAACCACCTCGGCGGTGATGACTTTGACCAAAGAATTATAGATTGGCTCGCAAGCGAGTTCAAAAAGGAAAACGGCGTTGACCTTTCCGGCGATAAAATGGCAATGCAAAGACTTAAAGAGGCTGCCGAAAAAGCAAAAATCGAACTTTCCGGCGTTACCTCGTCTGCTATTAACCTTCCCTTTATTACAATGACAGAGGCGGGTCCTCTTCATCTTGATACCACTCTCACAAGAGCAAAATTCAATGAGCTTACCGCAGACCTTGTAGAAGCTACAATGGGTCCGGTACGTCAGGCAATTTCAGACTCCGGTCTTAAAATCTCGGAGCTTAACAAGGTTCTTATGGTAGGCGGCTCTTCAAGAATTCCCGCAGTTCAGGATGCCGTTAAATCCTACACCGGCAAAGACCCCTTCAAGGGCATTAACCCCGATGAGTGCGTAGCTATAGGCGCAGCTCTTCAAGCAGGTGTTCTCGGCGGCGATGTTAAGGGACTTCTTCTTCTTGACGTTACTCCCCTCTCACTCGGCATTGAAACCCTCGGCGGTGTTTGCACAAAAATAATCGACAGAAACACAACCATCCCCACAAAGAAGAGCCAAATATTCTCAACCGCAGCAGACAACCAGACCTCTGTTGAAATCCACGTTCTCCAGGGCGAAAGAGAATTTGCAAAGGATAATAAAACGCTCGGTATGTTCCACCTTGACGGCATTCTCCCCGCACGCCGCGGCACACCCCAAATCGAAGTAACTTTTGATATAGATGCAAACGGCATTGTTCACGTTTCCGCAAAGGATCTCGGCACGGGCAAGGAGCAGTCAATCTCCATTACAGCTTCATCCAATATGAGCAAGGACGATATCGACCGTGCGGTCAAAGAGGCCGAGCAGTTTGCGGAAGAGGACAAAAAGCGCAAAGAGGCTGTTGATATCAGAAACGGTGCAGATCAAATGGTATTCCAATGCGAAAAGCTTATTGACGAAAACGGCGATAAGTTTGAAGAGGCTGACAAAAACGACATTCGCGCAAAGGTAGATGCTCTTAAAGAGGCTTTAAAGGGCGAGGATATTGAGGCAATCAAGTCAAAACAGGAGGAGCTTCAAACGAAGTTCTACGAAATATCCGAAAAGCTTTACAAGGCACAAGGCGGCGCTCAGGGCTTTGACCCCAACGCGGCACAGGGCAATCCCGCAGGCGGCGCTGATGAAAACGGCTATTACGAAGCACCCTATACCGATGTAAACGAATAATTAATTAGCAGGTATTATTATGGCTGATAAGAGAGATTATTATGAGGTGCTGGGCGTAAGCAAAAGCGCCACGCAGGATGAGCTTAAAAAGGCATACCGCTCACTTGCGAAAAAGTACCACCCGGACCTCAACCCCGGCGACAAGGAAGCGGAAGCTAAGTTTAAAGAGGCAAACGAGGCTTACGAAATACTTTCCAACCCGGAAAAGAAAGAAAAATATGATCGTTTCGGCTTTGCCGGCGTTGACCCGAGCTACGGCGCGGGTCAAGGCGGCTCGGGCTTTGGCGGCTTCGGCTTCGGCGACGGGGCTGACTTTGATCTCGGCGACATATTCGGCTCATTCTTCGGGGGCTCGGGCTTTGGCGGCTTCGGCGGCAGCTCGCGCGCAAATCCCAACGCCCCAAGGCGCGGAAATGATATTCAAGCGAACCTTACGCTCACCTTTGAAGAGGCGGCAAAGGGCTGCACAAAAACAGTTGACTTTATGAGAATTGAAGTCTGCGACGAATGCGCAGGCTCCGGCGCTGCAAAGGGTACATCACCGCAAACCTGCCCCGACTGCGGCGGCAGAGGTCAAATTAACGTTCAGCAAAGAACGCCGTTCGGAACAATTTCCACAACAAAGCCGTGCCAAAAATGCGGCGGCAAGGGAACGTATACCCCAACACCTTGTTCAAAATGCCGCGGCGCAGGCAGAATAAGAAGACCTGTTAAAAAATCGGTTAATGTTCCGGCGGGTATTGATGACGGTCAAGCGTTTAACGTAAGGGGCGAAGGCAACAAGGGTCTTAACGGAGGCCCTGCAGGCGACCTCAGAGTAGGTGTAAGCGTTAAACCGCACCAATTCTTCGAGCGCGACGGCTACAATGTTTGGTGCGATGTTAAAATCTCCTTCGCACAGGCTGCGCTGGGCGACGAAATCACCGTGCCCACGCTTGACGGTCAGGTTAAATATACCGTTCCGGCAGGCACACAGCCCGGCAATGTTTTCAAACTCAAGGGCAAGGGCATTCAGGTTGTAGGCACAACAAAGCGCGGAGACCAGCTCGTAAGAATGAACATAGATGTTCCCAAAAATCTTACCGAAAAGCAAAAGGAGCTTTTAAAAGAGTTCAACACCTCACTCGGCGGCAAAAAAATCGAAGCCGAAGAGAAAAAAGGTATTTTCGGTGGAAAAAAGAAGAAATAATATACGACGAACACAAAACAGCGTGCCCACTAACGTGGACACGCTGCAATATTTCGAGCACCGTGCGCGGCATTTATAATTACCTACGGCGTACGATAGAGGTGCGGTAATATCGCAATTTACGGCGTTCTCACAACGCACGGTAGGGGCGATTTGTAATCGCCCGCGTTCGCGAAACGCGAACAAACCCTCCGAAACGCGAAAATAACGGGTACACAAAATTTTCATTAAAAACAATTGTATATGGCAAATTAAAAAACACCAATGCAAAAACGGATGATTTCCCCGTAATTGCATTGGTATATTTTTATTATAATACATGATAATATCGTGCCTTACGGTGCGTGAACCCAATCAAACCGCCGCACACGGCGGTTTCAAAGCTTTGCATTCCGGGCGCGCTCCGTCACGCAACAAACAGTATCGACCCGGCAAGCATAATTTGCCCCCAAAAATACGTTACAATATTAAATATTTTAAGCGGGTAGCTTTTGCTTTTACCGCCGAAAAGAATTACCGCAAGAGAAGCATCCGACATTACAAAAAACAACGAGCCGAAAACGAGTACAAGCATAGCCCACAAGCCGTTTTGCGCACCCGAAAGCCATAGCTTTACACCGAGAACCGAAGCTTTTAAAAACATAGTTACAAGAATTACCGTATAAAGAATTACAGCATATTTTACGAGCCTTGGGTTGAACTTCATTTTAATTACACACTTGGCAAAAATATAGCTTATAATTACAATTACGGCACCCGTAATAAACTCAGGTAAATTAAAGTGACTGTACCCCGAAAAAATCCGCGGCAACGCCCCCGCAAATGCGGAAATATATACCAAATGACCTATTAAAAAACTTGTAAAGCCTATTGCAAAATATGCATTAGACGGCTTTGCGTGAAGAAAATAATCTCCCACCCAGCCGAAAAGCAGTCCTACAAGCATTGTTACGGCATACACCGAGGTATTGTGCACAATTGCCATTGAAAGCACACCCACGGCAACAAAAAGCGAGGCGCACACCATTTTAAGACAAAGCGACTTAAAGCACTTTTGCGGCCACATAGCCTTTAAATAAAGCGGCGTAAACACCGCCTCAAGAACAAGACAAGCACAAAATGCGATTTTTAAAGCCAATTTTATACCTCCGACGAATAACTTTGGAAAAACAGAACAAAAAACACCGTTTTTGCTCTGTTATTTTAACACATTTTACCACAGCTTTCAAGACTGTTTTAATTTTTTGTTAAAAAGCTTACTCAGCCATTATGTGCAAGAGTCTAAGCTCTCGATTTTCTATTTTTTCACGGACGGAGTCGGCGTGAGGCTCCAAATAATCCCAATTGCCGCTTGAAAGCTTTTGAGCCTTAAGCTCCTTAATAACAGCTGCGGCGGTGTCCTCTATTAGCTCCGACTTTATCGAGGCTGTGTCACGGCTTGTTTCCTCACACAAAAGATATTCTAAAACAAGGCGCATATCGGAAAGCCTCGAAAGCGACTCAAAGCCTCTTAAGCACCATTTGTAATAAGGCATATAGCTGTCATTTAAAAGGTAAATCGCCGAGACGATATTTGTTACAAAGCCGTTTAAGCAAAGCGCCGCCGCACCGTAATCGCCGCGCTTTACCGAGCGAGAAAAGTTATATTGCCCATACTGTGCCGCCGAAGAAAGCCGCGCCGCAAGCTTTTTTAACTTAACATCTCTCGGGTAGCCCTTTAAAAGCTCCGCTCTTACAGCCGAAAACTCCTTACAGCCATCTTTAAAGATTTTACCGTTTACGGCAGTCGCAAGAGCATACTCGGGGATTGCTCGCCACTCGTTTAAGCTTTGCGGAACGCCTCTTGTGCCAATAAGAGATGTATAAAACGCTTCGGCCGAAAAAACTCCCCGTCGGCAGCTTCCGCCGAGTGATGAGGCTACTCTTTTAATTCCGTAATACTCCTTCGGAAGTGAATTATACGCCCTTTGAAGGCGCATTCCGTATCTTTCAAAATCGTCACCGCTTAAAATGAGGCAAAAGCCCGAATCAACATCATGGTCAAGCGAAAGCTCATCATCAAAGCCGAAGCACTCGCTCCCCTCGCCCACAAGCGCCACCGTGCAAATATTTTCACACTCCGAAAGCTCGCCCGAAAAAAGCGTTGACCTGTACTCATTGAAAAAATTTTCACTAAGCTCTGTTATTTTCATAAATACTCTCCGCCCTCTCTTCAAGCTCCCATTGCTGTAAAAACCTGCCGAAATGCTTAAACGCATCGGCACATTTTTCGCAATTAAAGGCATAATAGCCGTCGCGCACGGTCTGTTCATCCGAAAGTGCGCTAAACGCATTGTCAAGGCAAAGTGAGGCTTTTTCATCCTCGCCTGTTTTTTCATATAAAAAAGCCATATTGCAATATGTTACGGCAACCTCCGAAGAATTACCGCCCAGCGCGGCAAGAGCTTTAAGCGCGCTGTTATACGCTCCTTCGGCATCGGCAAAGCGTTCTACATCAACAAATGCAAGCGCATAATTATTGTAAAACGCCGCAAAACGGTAATCGGATTCACTAAGCTCCGCACTGTAAATGCAAAACGCCCTCTCATAAAGCTCAAACGCTTTATCCATATGTGAATAACACTTTAACGTCGTTGCGCAGTTGAGAAATGTATTTGCACACGTAAGCTTCGGAAGTCCGTTTTTTTCGCACAGTAAAAGTGCGCCGTTTACGGACTCAAGCGCCGATGTCTCGTCGCCTGTTCTTCTGTGGTAGCCCACAAGCTCGTTTAAAACAGTTGCCTCTGCGGCAAAATCGCCGTTTTCTCTTGCGAGCTTTAAATAATTATACAGAAGCTCGCCTGCCTTTTTCACTTCATTTTTTGAAAAAAGCAGGTCAAGCTCTTCTATTATTTTTTTACCGTCAAGCTCCATTAAAACGCCCAATTGCCGTTTTCGAATATCTTGTAAGCCTTACCGTCCTTGTAGCCGGTAATGCACATATCCGCGCTGCCTATCATAAAGTCAACGTGAATGAGACTTTCATTTATACCGAGCGCTCTGCACTCATCAAGAGTTTTATTTTGATAATCCTCTATTGTATCACAAAAGCCCTTGCCGATTGCAACGTGACAGCTTGCGTTTTCATCGAAAAGCGTGTTGTAAAAGAGTGTGTTCATATTTGAAATGGGGCTGTCGTTTGCAATAAGTGCAAGCTCGCCGAGGTAAGCGGCACCTTCATCCATTGTAAGCATTTTGCCTAAAAGCTCTTCGCCCTTTTCAGCCTCCCAGGAAACAGCCTTGCCATCCTTAAAGGTTATTGAAAAATTTTCAATTAACATACCGTTGTAAGAAAGCGGCTTTGTTGCAACAAGCTTACCCTCGGCAAAGCCCTTTTTGGGAGAAATGAATACCTCCTCCGAGGGCATATTCGGATTAAAATAGTTGCCGCCGAGCGTATATTCACCGCCGCCGCACCATCTGCCCTCGGGAATAAGCGAAGCCTTAAAGTCCGTGCCGTTTGAACTCTTATACTCAAGGTAGTCAAAATTCATTTTATTAAGATAATTACAATGTGTCAAAAGCTCTTCGTTATGCTTACGCCACTCTTCAACAGGGTCGTTATCCTTGGTAACGTAAACGGTTTTTAAAATTGCCTCCCACAAAAGCTCATAAGCCCTGCGCTTTGTTTCATTCGGAAAAACCTTTTTTGCCCAAGCGTATGACGGAACAGCGGCAATTACCCATTGGTATTTATTTTCCATTTTATCTCTGTAGGGCTTCATAACCTTGTAAATTGCCACAAGCGACTTTTGCATTTTATCCTGATTTACGCCGTTAAGGCCGTCGGGATCCTCACTTTCGATGTAAATACGGCAGGGAAGCTCCTCAGAAACGCACTTCATCTTCTCCTCCTGCCATGAAGGAACGGTTGAAAGAGATTTTAACGTGCGATAACGGTAAGAAAGCTTATCAATAGGCTGATATGTCCAATCTACAGAAACCTTTGAAGCACCCGCCTTGTAGCACTCTTTCACAAGAATTTCGGCAAACTCATATTGATCAACCTGACAATTAATTAAAACAGGCTGACCCTTTTTAATATTTGCACCGACTCTCGCAATGAGCTCGGCATATTTTTTCATCATTGTTTTTGTCAAAACAAACACCTCTTATTTTTTAATTAACACGGTTAAACCGTCTTTTATTTTATCACAACCGAAAACGTAATACAATAAATAAAACAATTTTTTAAAAAAGTTTTTACTTGATTTTTAACGTCCTGTTGCAAAAAGCATTTCGAAGCTTCACCGAGCAAAGAGTATAACGGTCCACACAGGCCATACATATTTTAGCGAAATCGCAAAATACGATAAAAACAAACTCACCGTAAAAATTGATGCCGAAACCGATAGGCTGTTTAATGGAAAGTACGAGGAATTGGTTTTTTATAGAGTTTCCTAAAAGCAGTTAATATTAAACCCGTCACCTCTCACGAAATAGTCCTTTCGCGCGAGGTGCGGCGCATTACACTATGAAAAGTGCGGAACAAATGAGTATTATTTTTTCGATGCAAACGGAAATCTTGCTAACATAAAGCGGTATCAAAATGGCAAAATCAAGCTCAATATTTATGTTTTGACGAACGCACATGGCGATGTTGTAGGTCTTTACTACCTCGGCAAAGGGTACGACAATCTGAAAAACACCGACGTACAACGTGATGAAATTCGTTATACGTCGGTATTTTCGGTTTAATTATAAAATTCAAGCTTCATTGGACTATTCACCTTGAAGCTTATTCGCCTGTGCTATGCGCTTATACATATTCTGCATTTGACCGTCAATCTCGGCGATTTTATCGGCACAAAGGTACATTTCCTCGTTAATTCCCTCGGGAAGCTTTGACTTATCTGCCTTGTAACGAATATCATGCTCAAGACTTGCCCAAAAATCCATGGCGATTGTGCGAAGCTGTATTTCGGCAATAACATATTCGGTTCTGTCGGAAAGATACAACGGAAGGCGCACATCAAGATGAAGCGACCTGTAACCGTTGTAATTCGGCTGTTTAATATAGTCCTGACGGTTTAAAACCTCAATATCCGACTGCCTCTCAAGCATATCCGCAACACGGTAAACATCGTCAATATAATTACAAACAACCCTTACGCCCGCTATATCATTTAAGTTTTTCCTTGCGGACTCAATTGTTAAGGGCTTGTCTTTTTTTACGAGCTTTGCCACCATGCTTTTAAAGGATTTAACGCGACTTTCTATGTGGTGAATTGGATTTCGCGCGTATTTCACATTAAATTCACTGTCAATTATTTCAAATTTCAAAGTAATCTGCTTTACCGCCGATTCATACAAATTACGCATAACAACAAGCTCTTCCGAGGTTTCATACAGCGGAGCCTCGGTTACACTGCCTATCAAAATTTGTCACTCCTTAGCCGCACCCATTCGGCTCGACCTAAGCAATTATAACACAACAATAACGCAAAAACAACCGAAAAAGCGCATACAAAAAAATTTAACAATCGGTTAATTTGCTTTTAAAAAATCGTATTTTTCAAACACAAGCCTTACGCCCTCATCAATATCATCGGTATTTAAAACGGCGCCCTCCATAGGGCAAAGCCCGGTATTATCGCGGTTTACTATATATTCCGCCTCGGTTTTAAAAGAGAAGCGTACACCGTGCCTTAAAAAAAATGTCTTTGCCGAAACGGAAATATTTTCGGCGTAAACCTCTTTTATACCGGCTTTTACAAAAAGCATCGCCGCCGCCTTTCCCACTACCTTATCCGCCGCAGAAAAGCCACTTAAATCTGTACCGCCGCGAATGAACTCAACCATAGGCGCAACGCCGCGCATGTCGCTTATTAAAAGCTCACCGTCTTTCACAAGTGCAAGCGTATGACCCTCAAGAGCCCTTATTGCAAGCTGAATATCAGTCATGATTTAACACCTTAAAAATAAGCATAACGCTTGCGGGTATTAACACAATCTGCAATGCAAGCCCCGGAAGTCCGGAAATTATTTGAGAAAGCACAATTCCGGGCGTAGACGAAGCATAATCTCCAAAAATCACGGCAAGAAGTAAAAACAAGCCTCTGCCTAAAACAGCCGCAGAAGCCACAGCCGCAACCGAAAACGCGGGCTTTTCGGAAATTTTCTTTGAAAATGCGCCACCGACAACAGCGAATACCAGAAGCTCTGCAATCATAAAAGGAAGGCGCTCCGCCGTGGGCATTCCCGTTAAGAAGAAGCTTAAAACAGGTACCGCAAGAGCTACACCCGCACCCCACTTAACGCCCAAAAGGCACGCACCCAATAAAACCGGTAAATACATAGGCATTAAAGCTACTCCACCGGAAGGTCCGAGTACAGCATGAACAATCTGCGGAAGCAGTACGGCAAGAGCCGCCGTTGCAAAGGAAACAAGTGCCTTTACGGTGATTTTTGCTTTCAAATTCAAGCCTTTTCTTGTCAATGCGTTTTCTATCATAAAACCAGCTCCATTACAGAATATGTATAAATATTAGCACATTTTAAAGCACTTGTAAATATTAAAGTATAACAACAAATTAAAAAACCAAAAAAGAATGGGCTGTAAAAACCTGCGTTTTTACAGCCCTCGGTAAAATATTATATGATATTTACGCCAAAACAAAGAGCGAGGAAAAAAACTCCGTGATAAATTTAATTATCATTGAAACAAACTCGAACATATCGGTAGGTACTCCGAAGGAGGGTGAAGAATCCACAACCTCGTTACCGTCTGTTAGCATCCAAATTTGGCAAGCGTAAAACGGGTTTGCGGTACCTATCATAAGTCCGTCATCAAATGCGGAAAAGGTTCTTAAGCCGTGGTTATAAGGATCACCGAAGCCGTCAACCGTAATAGCCTCAAAATTAATGCCGTCATCCGAAACGTAAAGATCAAAGCCTCTTTCGGCATCCTCAAGATAATTTGCGCACTCAATTAAGCCTACGGCTGTATTATAAAGACCTATAAGCTCCTTATTTGAAGTGCCCGTTACCACCATCTCTATAATCATTTTTGCGATTTCAGCTTCACTGTAATCGTTAAAAATATCAAAAGCGTTGTCTGCTTCCTCCTCGGAGGTTTTTGAAAGAGCGGCAACATCTGTTGACAAACTTTGAGAAATTTCCATAAATGTCTTAATGTACTTTAAGAGCGAAACCCACTCCGAAAAACTCATCGTCTCAAGGTCGCCGTTTGCAAACTGACCTATAGGCTCCAAAAGACTGCTTGTATCAAATGTACCTACATAGAGCTTTCCGTTATAATCTGCCATACGCCAAATGTATTGGTTTTCGTTTCTTCCAAAGCCGGATTCAAGCCCGGAAAGACTACCCTTGGGGAACATTTTTGTTGCATTGCCCACAACAAGCTCAATATTTTCGTTCGTGTCCATTCTGTAAAGGTTTACAGACTGCTCAAGGTTTTTGTTCATAAAGGTAAAGTCCGTATTGAAAAGAATACGCTCAAGCGGAATTTCCTCATCGTTATACTCACCTATGTAAAGGTAGCCGTCATAAATATGAAGAACACCTGCACCGGCTCTTGTTCTTTCGGGGTCAATGCCGAAGGTATATTTTGCGCCGTCCTCAATATCGCCAATAACGGGTGTCCATGTCCATGAATCAAGGCTCTCGCCCATATCGCCCCTTACAATCGCAAACGATTGCATAGTATTTTCATCGGGCATATTGTCGGGCGTACCTGTGCAAATGGAAACGTAAAGAGCATTATTGTACTCAATAATCTCCCAAATCGAACCGCCGTAAATACTATCCGGAAAATGGTATGCCGGATAATCGAAAAGATCAGTCTGAGAAGCTATGAGGGTGAAAGACTCCTGACCCTCCGAAGGATTTTCGGAAATAAGAATCTCGGCACCGTCAAGTGTTACCATGCTTACAACAAGGTAATCTCCGTAAGCGCAAAGGCCTCTTATACCGGTGCAAATACCGTTTAAATAAGCGGTATAATAATCCTTTTGGTTAATCCCCTCATAAATAATTGTGCATTTGTCAGTTGCGGGGTCAACCTCAACTATTTTGGGAAGACCGTTTACAGATCCGCAAAAATAAAGCTTATCCTTAAATACACATGCATTGCGAAGCTGAACCGCGTTACCGTCTACCGACTTACCCATTAACACGGTAACCTCGTTTGTTTTTGTGTTGATTTTTGTAAGAAGGCCGCCGGTTGTTGCACCGTCCGGTTCACCCGTGTAAAAATGACCGTTGTACATAACATCAAGCGTTGCATTCATTTCGGCAACATCAAAATCATGACCGAGGACAGAATCCATAAAGCCCAGGGTAAGACCGAGAGAGTTGTAATTTGTTGAAACGTATACGTAATCACCGTAAGGAACAGATGCCCAAGCGTAATTTTGCCCTCTGTCTCCCTGACCCTCATCTAAAGCCGAAACAGCGCCGTTGCCGATGTAATCTACAATACCGTCAACCTCGCCGGAACCTTTTGTGGGATGCGAAAGCTTTGTAACCGCAAACTCGCCGCTTCTGTAAGAAACAGCCTCACCTGCCGCAAATGAGCTAACGCAAAACGCAAAAAGCAGCGCCGCCGAAAGAATTACACTTAAAGCGGTTGTGAATTTTGTTTTTTTCATAAAAAATACAGCTCCTATAAATTCTTGAAGGCTTAAAAAGCCGATTTTAATCCCTTCAAGGAAAAGATACAGTAGGCATATTTAAATATTGCTAAGGATATGTTAATATTTTGTTAAAGCTCGCGGAATTAGTAAAACATCACCTTAAAACCGTAAAGTGCGGTATTTAACTGTTCAAGTGCCATTTTATTCGGTCTCCTTTTACAGAAAAAACAGACTGGAATTTTGAAAATCAGTCTGTTCTATATTTTCATTTAAATATAACTGTTACTTTTTTAATGAAGCATTTACTCGCAAATATGAAACGGAAGACTTCGTCTTCCGTAAGTACTCGCTTTCGCTCGTATGAAGCGAAGCATTTAAATGTGCCAAAGGCACACTTCATTAGCGTAAGCGTCTTAATAGCCGAAGGCTACTTAACCGCAGCCGACGAATTTGTTTTGAGGGGAATGGAGCGAATGCAAGGAAAAATGCAGTGGCTTTTGACGCCGCAGTCGATTCTTTTATCCAA
>CAYQPJ010000003.1:0-83598 GCA_964419515.1 uncultured Eubacteriales bacterium | reverse complement strand
GAAAAACGCCTTCGGTGCGCCGAAAGATTAAATTTTAGGCGTGTGCAGTTCGACTTAGGGTTTGTACTCAAATACCGGCATAAGCTCAAGCTTAAAGCGGCTTGCTTTGTGCATACGGTCGATTTTGTTTTTTGTTTCCTCGTCCTCGCAAACGCCTGTTCTGATGTATTTGTCAAGTACAGCGTAGGTAAAGCCGAGGTTGTCCTCGTCTGTTTTGCCGCAAAGCCCGTCTATAGGCGGCTTTTCAATAAACATTTCGGGGAGCGAAAGCTCTCTGCCTATTGCTTTAACCTCTTTAACCGTCAGCCTTGAAAGCGGCGAAAAGTCACCTACACTGTCACCGTAGCGCGTGGAGTAGCCAACCCAATCCTCGGAGAGGTTGCAGGTGTTTGCGACTCTGCCGTTAACCGACTGTGAAACGGCATAAACCGTTGACATTCTTATACGCGGTGCCAAATTAACGCGCGCCTGATTTGTAAGAGGAAGCCCCGCCGCCTCAATTTCCTTTGAAATACCGTCATATGCCGATTTAATATTTACCGTAACAGAGCGTATTCCGAGGTGCTTTACAAGCGCCCTTGAAACGTCAATGTCAAATTGCTCGCCGTTTGGCATTAAAACGCCGACAACATTTTCCTTGCCGAGAGCCTCACAAAGAAGTGCCGCCACAACGGAGCTGTCCTTTCCGCCGGAAATTCCGAGAACACCGGGGCAGCCGTTGCCGTTTTCCTTAAACCAGGCTCTTATCCATTCAACAATGTCATCTTTAACCTTTTTTGCATCAAATTCCATTGTGCTTCTCCTTTTTCGTTAAAATTATTATACGGCTTCAATAACTTTACAAACATCCACCTTGCCGACGGCGTTTGAGTATTTAAAAAGCTCCTCGGGAGTTAATTCAATTGCACTGTTTGAGCTTCCGCACGCGGGAAAAACCGTTTCAAATCGGTCTATTGAAGAGTCGATATACGTTTTAATATTGTCGGGCACGGCAAACGGACAAACGCCGCCTACCTTGTGACCTATTTCTGCAACAACCTCATCCGGCGTGAGCATTTTTGCCTTTGTGCCGAAGGTGTGCTTGAATTTTGCATTGTCGATTTTAACGTCTCCGGCGCAAACAACAAGTATTGAAGAGTCGTCCTTAAGCTTAAATGACATTGTTTTTGCTATTCTTTGACCCTCGACTCCGAGGGCTTTTGCCGCAAGCTCAACCGTTGCGCTTGAAACGTCAAACTCAAGAATTTTACCGTCAATTCCGAACGCTTTGAAATATTCTCTTACTTTTTCTATAGCCATTTTTATCACCGAACATATTTTAAGCCTTTGAAGCAATTTTTTCAATATAAATTTAATGTAAATTAATAAAATATCTTGAAAGATTTTTATTTTGCGTTATAATTAATAAGATATTTTTTCCTCGGGGGTAGTTATGGACATTTTTAAAGCTGTAAAATCACTTGTGGTATATGCCGAAAATATCGGACTTTGCGAAAAGCGCGACGAGGCATTTTTAATTAACAGAATACTTGAGTGTCTAAGGCTCGGTTTTTTTGAGGACAAAGGCATTTATGAGGAAAAGCCGCTTTATGAGCTTTTGACGGAAATTCTCGACTATGCCTGCGAAAACGGGCTTTGTGAGGATTCCGTTACGTTCCGAGATCTTTTCTCGGCAAAGCTTATGGGTCTTCTTATGCCGAGACCCTCGGAGGTTACGCGACGCTTTTACGAGGAATATGAAAAGTCGCCCGAAGCCGCAACCGATTATTTTTACTCGCTTGCAAAAACCTCCGATTACATACGTGAATACCGCATTAAAAATGACGTTAAATGGGTTACAAAAACCGAGTACGGCGATATTGACATAACGATAAATCTTTCCAAGCCCGAGAAGGACCCGCGCGCAATTGCAGCCGCAAGAAATTCTCATGAGAAAAAGTATCCGCAGTGTATGCTTTGCCCCGAAAACGAGGGCTTTGAGGGCAGTCTTACTCACCCCGCAAGGCAAAATCACAGAATTATACCCGTTGAGCTTGACGGCTCCGAGTGGTTTCTTCAATATTCACCCTATGTTTATTACAACGAGCACTGCATTGTGTTAAGTAAAACTCACTCGCCCATGACGATTAACGAAAGCACCTTTAGAAAGCTTTTTGCGTTTGTAAAGGCGTTTCCGCATTATTTTGTCGGCTCAAATGCGGACCTGCCTATTGTAGGCGGTTCAATTCTTACTCACGAGCATTTTCAAGGCGGTAATTATACCTTCGCAATGGCAAAGGCGCCTGTTGAAGAAGTGCTTGAATTTAAAGGCTTTTCGGATATTGAGGCAGGCATTGTGAAGTGGCCTATGTCCGTAATAAGGCTTCGCGGCGAAAGCACCGAAAGGCTTACGGAGCTTTCCGCGCGCATTCTTAAAAAATGGCGCGATTATACAGACGAGGAGGCGTTCATCTTCTCGAAAACAGAGGGCACGGAGCATAATACAATTACGCCCATTGCACGCTTTAGAGACGGTAAATTTGAAATTGACCTTGTTTTAAGAAACAACATTACAACAAAGGAGCTTCCCGACGGAGTTTACCATCCGCACCCGGAGTTTCATCACCTTAAAAAAGAAAATATCGGTCTTATAGAGGTTATGGGTCTTGCCGTTTTGCCCTCGCGCTTAAAAAGCGAAATGGCAGAGCTTAAAAAAGCAATGCTGACGGGTGAGCCCTTTGAAAACAATGAAAAAACAGCAAAGCACGCCGAGTGGGCAAGAAATATTCTCGAAAAAACAAGCATAACCGAGGAAAATTGCGAGGCTGTTTTAAAAGAGGAAATAGGCAAGGCGTTTACAACAATTCTTGAGCAGTGCGGAGTTTTCAAAAGAACCGAAGAAGGCAGACGCTTTTTCAAAAGGTTTACCGACAGCATATAAAATAAAAAAATTTGGGACTGTAAAAGGCGTTTGCCCTTACAGTCCCTTTGTGTGTTAATTCAAAATAATTATTTTACAGCATCCTTAAGAGCTTTGCCTGCCTTGAAGGCGGGAACCTTGGAAGCTTCGATTTTAAGAGCTTCGCCTGTTCTGGGGTTACGACCCTCTTTAGCTGCTCTTTCGCGAACCTCGAATGTACCGAAGCCTACGAGCTGAACCTTGTCACCTGCGCCGAGAGCGCCCTTGATTGAATCGAAAACCGCTTCAACTGCTTTGTCGGCATCCTTTTTGGAAAGGGAAGCTGCTTCTGCAACTGCGTTTACAAGATCTGTCTTATTCATTTTGAATTCCTCCGTGTTTAAAATAATGGTTTTTATTTACGAAAGGCGTCGGTTTTTCCGTGCCTTTTGTTTACTTTGTAAGAGCCTTTGCCTCGTTCCAAAGCCCGTCAAGCACCTCAAGCGGCTCGGATTTCATATCTATACCGCGTTTGGAGGCGAGCTTTTCACATACGGCAAAGCGATTCATAAACTTTTTTGAAGCAAGGTCAAGGCTTGTTTCGGCATCGGCACCGCAAAGCCTTACAACGTTTACAGCCGAGAAAAGAAGATCTCCGGCTTCATCGGCTATTTCGTCCTTATTGCCGCCTTCAACAGCCTTTTTAAGCTCGTCTGCCTCTTCAAAAAGTTTTTCAAAGGCTCCGTTTGGAGAGTCCCAATCAAAGCCCGCCTTTTTTGCCTTGCTTTGAAGCTTTTGAGCCTTCATAAGTGCCGGGAAGGTATCGGGAACAGCCGCCATGGCATCTGCCTGGGTTTTTTGATTTTTTGTTTGGCGCTTAATATCGTCCCAATTTGTAAGAACCTCGTCGGTGCTTGAAACGGTAACCTCGCCGAAAACGTGCGGGTGACGAATAATAAGCTTTTTTGAAATTCCGTCGGCAACGTCGTTAATATCGAATTCGCCGTCGGTACGTGTCATATCGGAATGAAGCACAACCTGAAGAAGCACATCTCCGAGCTCCTCCTTCAGAAGCTCCTTATTACCTGTGTCAATAGCCTCAAGCACCTCGTACGTTTCTTCGAGAAAGTTTTCTCTGATAGAGGTGTGGGTCTGCTCGGCATCCCACGGGCAACCGCCCGGCTCTCTGAGAATGCGCACTATTGTTACAAGATCCGAAAAATCATATTTTTCTTTAAACTCAAAATCAACTGCCATAAGCTAACCTCGCGTTATATTTCATACATCTCTATTCTAACCTAAAAGTTTATATTTTTCAAGTATTTCCGCGATTTTTTCTCCTTTCGGAAGCATTAAAACATCATCTTTTACTATAGTTTTTGTTAAAAGCACCGCTACGGCATATATAATCACCGCAACAGCTATTGAAATAAGGCATGAAAGCGATGCGCCGTTAAGTCTTCCCGAGGGGTCGCCGAAGGTAAGCACAGAGCTTAAAAGCTTGTATGAGCCCCACGCCGAAGCGCCGCAAAGGAGTGCACAAACGAGCGGCTTCAATATAACGGTTTTAATGTCAAGCTTAATTCCCGTTTCCTTTTTCAAAACAGAGTAGTTTACCGAGATGCAAATGATGTAGAAAAGCGCCGAGCCGCAAACCGCGCCCTTAATGTTAATTTCGGGAATGCCTATTAAAATGTAGTCAAGCGCTATTGTAAACACACAGCCAATACCTATAGCCTTTGCCGGAACGTCTGCCCTGCCTATAGCCTGAAGCATATTCGTAAGCGGCGACGAAAGCGTTAAAAGCGGCATTATTATTCCGCACATTGCAAGTATGGGCGCGGCAACGGCTATGCCGGCTTCGTTTTCCGTGCCATTATAAAGAAGGCTTAATATAGGCTTTGAAAGCGCAAAAAAGCCTGCACCTGCCGGAAGGGAAATAAGCATGGTTGTTCTGAAAACGGTGTTTACCGTGTTGTTGACAAGCTTAAAGTCGCGTCTTGCCATTGCGGCGGACATTATCGGAATTGCGCTGACTCCAAGCGTCATCATTATTGTCGGAATGAGGTTTTTAAAGTCAAGCGTTGTGTCGTAGGCGCCGTAAAGGAAGGTGTGAATATTGTCACGGGTTACCTCACCGGCGGCATCTATAGAGCTTCCGTAAATGCTCATTATTGTGTCGTAATGCTTTTCAACAACGCCTGCAAGCCTGTTTTGAATAAGCCATGTATCTATAAAGTTTGTGACGTTTAACACAAGCGAGCTTACAGCCGCGGGAATTGCTATTGAGATAAGCTCTTTAACGGTAGATTTTTTATTTGCGGCGCGTGGTGAATTTATAAGCATTTCACGCGATATGCCGTCCTTTTTAAAGCGGTGACGCAGGTTTGTGTAAACCGCACCGAAAAATGTTCCGAGCGTAACGCCGCTTATTGCCGCAGCGGCGGCATATGCATAAAGAAGGGCTTGATCCTCAACCTTTACAAGCTTAATTACCGCATATGCAAACGAAAGCCCGAAAACAAGCTTTCCGAGAGACTCTATAACCTGAGAAACTGCGGTGGGGTACATATTGTTAAGGCCCTCGTAATAGCCGCGGTAAGTGCTCATAATACAGCAAAGCAGTATAGACGGTGCAATGCACAAAACGCTGTAAACGGAAAGAGGCGAGTTTACGGAGGCGGCGTAGGTCTTTGCCATTAAAAGAAGCACACCCGTGCCCACAATGCCAAGCCCAAAAAACAACGGGAAGGTTGTTCTTAAAACCTGCTTAACGTCGCGGTATTTTCCGAGTGCCGCGTAGCGCGCCACTATTGTTGAAACGGCAACGGGAAGCCCCGCCATGGAAATAGCGTAAATGGGCGTGTAAATGTTATAAGCCGAGGCAAAGTAGCCCCTGCCCAGAGAGCCTATAATGCCCGTAAGCGGTATTTTGTAAATTGCACCTATTATTTTTACAAGAGCAGTTGCCGCAACAAGAATTACGGCGCCGCCCAGGACATTTTGCTTTTTGTTTTCTTTAGGCATTTTGTTCCTCCTTGGAAAATTTTTAACCGAAAGAACCTCGGTTTATTTGTATTCCGAATAAAATTCGGTTATGCGTTTTTTTCGTTCGCAAAGCTCGTCGAAGCGCGAAATGTATTCAAAGGGGTATTTGTGGTTGAAAATGCGTTCAATGTATTCGCCGCCGTTTTTAACAAGCTTTGTGACGGCGCCGGCACCGACTGAAAGAATTGTGTGGCATTCCTCCATCATAAAGACGTTGTAAACGCACTCAAAGCCTTTTTTACACCAGCCTACGTTTTCGAGATTGCCGAGTGACTTGCTCTGACGGTACATATAATACGGCTCGTAGCCTGCCTCATAAAGAGCCTTTTCGGCGTATTTTATCATATTCTCCGTAACGCTCTTGTTTAAGGCATCACCTTCATTTTCGGTTACTATTTCCGAAGAACGCTTTAAGGCGAGCGTGTGTACGGTAATGTTTTCGGGCGCAAGGCTTATTGCGGTGTCCACGCTGTTTTTAAAGCTCAAAAGCGTGTCCGTCGGAAGTCCCGCTATTAAATCGGTATTAATGCTTTTAAAGCCGACTTCTCTTGCAAGGCTGTATTTTTCAAGCATATCGCTTACGGTATGATTTCTTTTTACGACATTTAAAACGTTGTCGTTAAAGCTTTGAGGATTAATACTTACGCGCATTACTCCGTGCCTTTTTAAGGTTTCAAGCTTTTCCTTTGTAACGGTATCGGGTCGTCCTGCCTCTACGGTGTATTCAAGGCATTGCGAAAAATCAAAATCGTTTTCTATTTCGGTCAAAATTTTGTCAAGAGAGCCTTCATCGAGTGTGGTGGGCGTTCCGCCGCCCCAATAAACGCTTTTTAATACGAGTGAATTTTCTTTTGCGTATTTTGAAATAAGCTTTAATTCGCTTATAAGCGTGTTTACGTATTCGGGTATAAGCTTTTTTGCCGAGGGCGTGCCGACAGAGTGCGAAACAAACGAGCAATAGCTGCAGCGCGTGGGGCAAAAGGGGATTGAAACGTAAAGGCTGAAGGAGCTGTCATCCGAAAGCCGTATAATGCTTTTTTCTTTTAAGGCAACGTTTTTTGCGAGCGTTGCTTTTTCCGGTGAAACAAGAAGCGTTTTTTCAAAATATTCAAGCGCCGCCTTTTCACCGCTTTTTTCAATGTGTCTCATCATAAGCTTTGAAGGTCTTACGCCGGTAAGAATTCCCCATGAGGGCGTAAAGCCGCAAGCCTCAACGAAAAGCGAGAATGCAAGGCACGCAAGCTCAAGCTCTTCGTTTAATTCTTCATCCTTTAAAAAGGTTTTTTTCGAGCAGAGGCTTTTGCCGTAAAGAAAAAGCTTTACAAAAAGGTGCTTTTCGCCTGATTCTTCGGTGATTTTTGTAAAAAGCAGGTCACCCGAAGGCTCGTTCGGCTCATCTGTTATTATTTTAAAAGCTTCAAGCGGCAAAAAAAGTCGAGAAAGCTTTTCAAGCTCATATTTATATGAATGATTTATACAGTATATGTTCATTTTCGTCTGAAAAAGCGGTTGCGAACGCGCTCGCTTCCTATTGTTGTTTCAATGTTGTGTCCGGTGAAAACGGTGTAGTCGTCGGGAAGAGTCATTATTTTTTCAAGCGACTGCGAAAGAAGTGTGCTGTCGCCGCCCCAAAGGTCGGTTCTGCCCACGGTAAATTTAAAAAGCGTATCGCCCGAGAAAAGAAGCCTTTCACTGTCGCAAATGTAGCACACACTACCGCGTGAATGGCCGGGTGTCAGCATAACGCGAAGGCACGTGTCGCCCAAAAAAAGCTCATCGCCGTCTTTTACGGCTTTGTCGGCTTTAAAGCAGGGCTGAAAAACGCCGAAATATTCCGCAAGGCTTTTTTTACTGTCCGAAAGAAGCGGCGCATCCTCGGTGCTTATTGTAATTTCAGCCTCCGGGAAGCGTTTTTTTAATTCCGGAATGCCGCTTATATGGTCAAAATGGCCGTGCGTGCAAAGAATATATTTTAAGCTTTTGATTTTTGCGACGGATATTTCTTCAAGAAGCGCTTCGTCAAAGCCGCCTGCATCAATAACCGCACCCTCACCGCTTTTTTCATCGCAAATAATATAGCAATTGGCTGTAGCGGGACCTATCGGTATTCGTTTTATATACATTTTTCCTTTTTACCTTGCTTTCCAAACGTCTGTATCGTAGCAGATTGTAACGGGTCCGTCGTTTATGAGAGAAACCTTCATATCCGCTCCGAAAACGCCTTTTTCAACGCGCTTTACGCCGTTTTTCTTAAGCTCCTCGCAAAAGTGCAGGTACAGCTCATTTGCTTTTTGCGGTTCCTCACTGTTTGTAAAGGACGGTCTATTGCCCTTTTTGTAATCGGCGCAAAGCGTAAATTGAGAAATTGCGAGAATTTCACCGTCAATATCGAGAACAGAAAGATTCATTTTTCCGTTTTCGTCCTCAAAAACGCGCAAGGCGGCGGTTTTTCTTGCAAGAAGCTCGGCTGACTCTTTCGTGTCGCCCTTCATAACGCCGAGAAGTATCATATATCCCTTTTTGATTTCGCCGACCGTTTCGCCGTTCACCGAAACCGCACTTTGAAGAACTCTTTGAATTACAGCCTTCATATGTTGCTCCTTCTTGTAACATCATTTACGCCGTTTATGCCCTTAAGGCGAGCAACAACGGTATTTAAAAAATCTATGCTTTTTACCGTAACGGTTATATAAATATAATCCATGCCGTTTTTTCCGTCGCGAGTGTTAATTGAATTTATCATAACGCGCATATCGGCAAGTGTGTTTGCAATGTCCGCCATCATCGCAACGCGAGATTCGCACGTAAGCATAAGGCTTGCCTTAAACTCCTTGCTTTCCGTGCCGACGTTCCAGCGTGCGGCAATCCAGCGCTCGGGCTCCTCGTCAAGCTCGGGGCTTTTCGGAACATTTGGACAGTTGCGCTTGTGAATGGAAACGCCGTGTCCGCGTGTTATAAAGCCGATTATTTCGTCCCCGGGAATGGGCGCACAGCAGCGCGAGAGCTTAATAAGGCAGTTGTCAATGCCGTCAACGGTAACGCCCTCACCCGAAGAGTGCTTTTGGGGCTTCTTTTCGGCGACCTTCAGCTGCTCAGACTGCTCCGAAGCGAATATTTTGTGGTATTCGTCGCGAATATAGGGCATAAGGCGCGTTACGGGTATTCCGCCGTAGCCTATTGCCGCATAAAAATCGTCAAGCGAGTTGCAGCGCTGTCTTTCGCAAAGCGTTTCGAGGATTTTGTCATATTCCTCGTCCGTAAAGCGCATTTTGTTGCGCCTTATTTCGCGCTCAAGCTGAGCCTTACCCTCTGTTATGTTTTCCTCGCGGCGCTCTTTTTTAAACCATGCGCGGATTTTTGTTCTCGCACCGCTCGTTTTTGCAATGTTAAGCCAATCGCGGCTGGGTCCCTTGCCGGGCTGTGACGAGGTTAAAACCTCAACAATATCGCCCGTTTGAAGGCAGTAGTCTATAGGCACAATTCTGCCGCCGACCTTTGCGCCGACCATTTTTGTGCCGACAGCCGAGTGAATGGCGTAAGCAAAATCTATTACGGTGGAGCCTGTCGGAAGGCTTATAACGTCGCCTCGCGGAGTAAATACGAAAACCTCCTCGGGAACGAGGTCGCTTTTTATTGTTCTTACAATGTCCTTAACGTCATCTGCTTCCTTTTGAGTTTCAAGAAGCTGACGTATCCACGCAAGACGCTCTTCAAATTTTTGTGTACCGTTAAGACCCAATTTGTACTTCCAATGTGCGGCAATACCGTATTCGGCGGTTTTGTGCATATCCCAGGTACGAATTTGAACCTCAAACGGAATTCCCGCCTTGCCGAGCACCGTTGTGTGGAGGGACTGATACATATTCGGCTTGGGCGTTGAAATGTAATCCTTAAAGCGTCCGGGAATGGGTGTAAACATATCGTGAATTATGCCGAGGCAGTCGTAGCACTCTATTGTTGTGTCTACTATTATTCTTACGGCGTAAATATCATAAATCTCGTCAAAGTTTCTGTTTTGCATATACATTTTTCTGTATATGCCGTGAACGCTTTTGATTCGTCCTTCAATATGAGCCTCGGGCACAACCTCGCGAACTCTTTCGCCGACCTGCTTTTTTATGGTTTCGAGAAATTCCTTGTGAGATTTGCCCTGATTTTCAAGCGCATCTTCAATTTCCTTGTAGGCTATAGGGTCAAGGTAGCTTATTGCTCTGTCCTCAAGCTCCTCCTTTATTGCTCTGATACCTAATCTGTGAGCTATCGGTGCGTAAATTTCAAGAGTTTCAAGAGCCTTGTCGCGCCTTTTTTGCGGTGCAACAAAGTTGAGCGTTCTTATGTTATGAAGCCTGTCGGCAAGCTTAATGATAATTACGCGAATGTCCTCCGACATGGCAAGAAGCATTTTTCTTACGTTTTCCGCTTGCTGCTCCTCCTTGTCCTTAATATCAAGCGGAACCTTGCCGAGCTTTGTAAGACCGTCCACAAGTGAGGATATTTCGGCACCGAAGCCCTGTTTTATGTCATCAAGAGTAAGGTCGGTGTCTTCAACAGTGTCGTGAAGAATAGCTGCCGTAACGGAGGCGCAGTCCATACCGTAGTTTAAAACGATTTTCGCAACGGCTATGGGGTGAATTATATAAGGCTCGCCCGAAGACCTTTTTTGTGAGCCGTGATGCTCGCGTGCAAGCAAAAACGCCTTATCAAGCGTTTCAAGCTCCTCTTGAGAAAATTGCGAGGAAGCGCTGTTTCTTAATTCCGAGTACATAAGTTCAACAGTTGACATTTCGTCCATAGGGCACCGCCTTTCTTAAAATTTAAACAAAATGTGCGATTTGTAAATGTGCAAAGCAACAGTACAACAAAATATATTTCGTAAACGACATTTAATACAGCTTATTCCGAAAGCTTTTTTAATATGAGGGAGCTTGAAAGGTCAACCTTAACGCTTTCCTCCGGAATAGAGTAAATGCCATCCTTTTCCTTGAGCACCTTGAGCTCGCAAAGCGCATCGAGAGCGACTCTTAAAGCACCCGTTTTTTCAGTCGGTAAGCCTAATCTGTGGGCAAGAATTTCGCAGTCGAGCACCTTGCCGACGTACCGTTTAAGGTATTTGTAAACAGCGGAGCAAAGCTGCCTATCGGGTAAAAGGAGAGCTTTTTCATCCTGCGAAAGTGTTTCACCGCGGTTAAATGCCTCGTAAGTGCAAAGGCATCTCCAAAGCTTATCGTCGTCAGAGCCCGAAAGCTTAATATCCTTAATTTGTATACTGACCTTTTTTTCGCCCATATATTCATTTTCCGAAAGCTTTACCGCAACGTCTACGGTATCTCCCGAAATAAAGGGGAATTCTTCAAGTGTTTTTGAAAACAGCACCGCTGTTACGGAGACATTTTTTTTCAAAAGCGTAAGCCGCAGATGCTTTCCGGCACCCATAGCGCGGATTTCGGTTATTTTCATATTAAACAGCCCGAAAATCGGTTGTGGATTTTCCGCTCCGAAAGGCTCCAAAAGCTCTATTGAGGAAAGAAGAGAAAGATTTACCGAGGCGGGATTGAGCTTGCAGTCAAGCTTTAAAACGGGCATTGAGGTGCTTGCTTTTTCGGCATATTCGTTTATTTTTTCTCTGAATTCGCAAAGGCGTGAGGCTTCGAGGGTCATACCTGCCGCAAGAGTGTGTCCGCCGAATTGAGTCAGCGTGTCACGGGCGTAGAAAAGCGCATCGTAAAGCGAAAAGCCTTCTACGCTTCTGCCGCTGCCCTTGCAAATGTTGCCCTCGCGTGAAATTACTATTGCAGGCTTTCCGAATTTTTCAACAAGCCTTGAGGCTACAATGCCTATAACACCTTTGTGCCAGCCCTCGCCGTCAACAATAATAACGCGCTGCGCCTTTAAGGAGGGGTTACGGCTTAAAAGCTTTTCGGCTTTTTCGGAGATTGCCTTTTCAATGGTTTGACGCTCGGTATTGGCGTTTGAAATATCTTCGGCAAGCTCCCTTGCAATGTCCATATTATCCGTTAAAAGAAGCTTTAAGGCTCGCTTTGCCGAGCCCATTCTGCCGGCGGCATTGATTCTCGGTGCAAGGCGATATGCCGCGTCACTTGCGGTAACAGAGCTTTGATTAAAGCCCGAGGCATCCAAAAGTGCCTTTATTCCCGGGCGCAATGCACCTTCCGAGAGAAGAGTGTTTAAAAGATTTATGCCGGCCTTAACAAGCACACGGTTTTCGCCGTGAAGCGGAACTATGTCCGCAACTGTGCCGAGAGCCACAAGGTCGGCGAATTTGTAAAGAAGATTGTAGCCGTCATCACCGTCAAGTGCGCAAACAAGCTTAAAAGCAACGCCTACGCCTGCCCAATCCTTAAAATCGCAAAACGAACCGTCAATGTGAGGGTCAACAACCGCCGCAGCCTCGGGAAGTGCGCCTCCTGCGCGGTGGTGGTCGGTTACAACGGTAGTTATCCCGAGCGAGGCGGCATATGCGATTTCTTCAAGTGCGCTTATGCCGTTGTCAACGGTTATAATAAGGGTGGTTCCGCGCGATTTTATTTCGTCAATCGCGCCGAGATTCATTCCGTAGCCCTCCGTCTCACGGTCGGGTATGTAATAATCGACATTTGCTCCGCACGAGCAGAGGTAAGAGTAAAGAAGCGCGGTTGAAGTAACACCGTCGGCATCGTAATCACCGAAAACGGTTATTTTTTCACCGTTGTCAAGTGCTGCGTTAATATACGTACACGCCTTTTCCATATCCGGAAGCTCAAAGGGGTCCGAAAGCTCGGTATCATATAAAAAGCTGTCAATCTCAAATTCATCGCAAATTCCGCGTGCGCAAAGCAAATACGCCGCAAAAGGATCAATTCCGCAATTTTCGGCAATCTCAGCCGCCATGTCGCGGTCACACCCTGCGACAACCCATTTCTTTCTGCTCAAATTATCACCCGAATATAATATTACATTATATTATACCATTTTTCCTTTGCCCTTGCAATAGGAATACGGAAAAAATAAAGAAAACAATGCTCGGCAAAGGCTGCGGTTGCAAAGGAAGTAAAGCTATGGGGATATAAAAAAGCGCAAACCGCATAACAAGGCATAATACAAGGGGTTTTTACAGAAAAAGCACCTGTAAAAATCCCTTAAATCATTGAAAAAAGATTAAAATAATAAATGTAATTAATATTTATGCTGCGAACAAATCTCGCCTACGGCTACCTCTGTACGCCGTCGGGAGCAAAAAAGGCTTTTGTACTGCTTTTGCTCGGTTTGTCCGTTTTGCATTTTTTCATCCCAATAAAAACGGGCTGTAAAAATGACACAGCTTATGCTTTACAGCGGGTCCGAGGCGGGGGGCAGCGTGGCGATATTGGCAATGGTTGCCGTTAAGCAAAAGACCTCGGCGGCGCCGGAGATTAAAAGGGTTTTTGCGCATTCATTTAATGTGGAGCCGGTTGTTTTAACATCGTCGCAAAGAAGAATTCTTTTGTCGTTAAGCAGTAATGGGCGAACGCTGTCGCGAACATCGAATACGCCCAAGATGTTACCGCTTCGCTCATATTCCTTGAGCATATGCTGTTGCTTTGTTTCGGCGTTTTTTATTAACATATCGCAAAAAGGAATTTGCGTTTTTTCGGAAACGCCCTTTGCCAAAAGCTCGGCTTGATTAAAGCCGCGCTTTTTAATTGCCGCCGCAGTCATGGGTACAAAGGTTACGTAATCGAAATAATACCCCTCGAAGCGTTCAAAGAAGCAGGCCGCCATATCCTCCGATAATGTGTCTGCGAAGCTCTCAAGCTTTCTGAATTTGAGGTTTCTGACGGCAGCACCTGCCGCGCCGCTGTAATAATAAGGTGCGGCAATAGCCGTGTAAAAGTGCTTTTTGCCGCCGCAGAGGCAATCCTCCTTTTTGTAGCCGCAAAGGTAGCAGATTGCTCCTTTAATTTCCCGCTTATTTTCAAGGCAGCTTTCACATATTTCCTCGTTGATATTTATGATTTTGTCGCAAAAGCGGCACCGTTGCGGAAAAAGAAGCTTCCCGACGATAGAGCCGAGCTTGTATTTTTTCTTCGCCATTTTTTAAAACTCCGATTTTAAAAAGTGCGGTAAAGCCGAATATCTTTTTGCTTTTTTGTCGTTTTCGGTCATTTCCTCAATAAGTCGAGCCGAGCCGACGGTTACGAGCATATTTTTTGCGCGCGTTACGGCTGTATATAAAAGATTTCTGTAGGAGAGCTTTTGCGGAGTACCGAATACGGGAATAATAACCGCATTAAATTCACTGCCTTGACTTTTGTGAACCGTTACGGCATATGCAAGCTCCAAATCGCCGAGAAGCTCCGGAGAGAGCTCGGCACTTCTGCCGTCAAAATCCACCGTTACAATTCCGTTTTTAATGTCAATTTTTTTAATAATTCCTATGTCACCGTTAAAAATGCCGTGCCCGGTTTCGTCATTGTTTTTCCACTCGATGTTGTAATTGTTTTTAATCTGCATAACCTTGTCGCCTGTTCTGAAAAGCCTGTTTTGCGCGATAACCTCGCTTTTTCCCTCTTCCTTGGGGTTTAAGGCGGCCTGCAAAAGCTTGTTAATGCTTTGTGTGCCTGCCTCGCCCTTTTTAGAGGGGCAAATTACCTGAATGTCGTAAAAGGGGTCATAGCCGTATGCGTTTTTAAGGCGCGAAACGCAAAGCTCCGTGACGGTTTCGGCTGTTCTTGAGGCAGTTGAGCGCTCCATATGAAAAAAGTCCCTGCCGTCGTTATTGAGGTCGGGCATTTCGCCTTTCACTATTTTGTGCGCATTTGTAATTATTTTACTTGAAAGTGCCTGTCTTTTAACGGTGTTAAGCTCAACAACGGGCAACACCTCTGAAACAATAAGGTCGTGTAAAACATTGCCCGCGCCTACGGGAGGCAGCTGGTCGCTGTCGCCCACAAGAACGAGCCGGCACCCGAGGGGGAGCGCATCAAGAAGACACGCAAAAACAGATATGTCCACCATTGAAAGCTCGTCTAAAATAAGTGCATTGCACTCAAGCGGATTTTCGGCATTTCGCCTGAAGGTGGGTCTGTCGTTTTCGTCCCATTCAACCTCCAAAAGCCTGTGAATTGTTTTTGCCTCAACGCCTGTAACCTCGGTCATTCTTTTTGCGGCGCGCCCCGTAGGCGCGGCAAGAGCAATGTCAAGCTGCTGACGTTCAAAAACATTTATAATTCCTTTAATTGTTGTTGTTTTACCCGTGCCGGGGCCGCCCGTTAAGATAAGCAGTCCCTTGCTTGCGGCGGTGGCAACGGCGGTTCTTTGAAGCTCCTCAAAAACTATTCCGCTCGTTTTTTGTGCTTCGTCTATCATATCCGAAAGTGCGGCGGCTCTCGGCGGCGGAAAAGCCGCAACAACAGCCATTCGCTCGGCAATTCTTTTTTCATCCTTATAAGATGACGGCAAAAACAGAAAATCCTCGCCGTCAATATTCTCGCATTTCAGCTGTGCCGTGGCAATAAGCCCGTCAACAATTTCGGTGGCACGCTGTGAGGATATTCCGAGAAAGTCCGAAACGGGCTTTATGAGCTTTGAGTGCGGAATGCACGTGTGACCCTGCATATTTCTGTTATGGCGCATAATGTGGAGCACGCCTTCGTTTAGCCTGCAGTCGGGCGAGGGCTTGTTTTCAAGCTTTTCTTCAATAGCCTCTGCTCTTTCAAAGCTTATGCCAAGCCCGGCGGAGCATAAAATATACGGATTTTCTTTTACGGAGGTTGCGGCGTTTATTCCGAACGCTTTATAAATTCTTATACACTCCGAGGACGAAAAGCCGTATTTTTCAAGCTCAAGCATAACCGTCCTTACGGCAAATTGCTTTTTAAATTCTTCGCTTATGCGTTTTGCCTGATCTTGTGAAATCCCCTTAATTTGCGCGAGCCTTAAAGGCTCGTTTTCTATTATTTCAAGTGTGTCCGAGCCGAATTTTGCTATTATGGAAGCGGCTTTTTTCGGGCCGATTCCGTGAATAACCCCGGAGGCGAGATATTTGAATATTTGATCCTCCGTTTCGGGCATGCACCTTGAAAAGGACTCTACCTTAAGCTGTCTTCCGAAGGAGGGGTGAATTGTAAAGCTGCCCGTAAGCGTAACGGTTTCGCCTGCGGCAAGCCCCGGCATAACGCCAACCGCCGTAAAGATTTCGGCTTCGGTTGAAAAATCCATTACGGTATAGCCGTTCACGGCGTTTTGAAATATGATTTCTTCGACAATGCCCGTTAAAGTTTCTTTATCCGACGGCGTCATACAAGGTCCTCCTTTAGATGTTTTTTCAATTGTACCACAAACGGATAGAAAAAGCGACATATTTAAAAAGATTTTTAAATATTTCGAAAAAACGGCGCACCGACCTTTAAAAATAAGTAAATAAAGAAATATAGCCATCGCTTTATATGGACTTTAAAGCTTTTTTATGTTATACTGAAAAAGACGAATCGGAAATACCGCTTCGGTATTTGAAAACAAGCGAAAGCAATTACTATCGGGAGGTAGTTTATGAAATATTTACTTAATACAACAAACCATTGCGATTTTAAAACGCTTGAGGTAAACAGGCTTAAGCCGAGAGCGTATTTTATTCCTCAAAAAACTCTTGAAGCCGCAAAAGCGGCTGACTTCAGAGACGAAAGAGGAAAGAGCGATATTGCCGTTCTTCTTTCCGGTGAATGGGATTTTAAATATTATAAAAAAAAGTCAAAGCTTCCCAAAACGCTTGACACCTCAAGGCTCTCCTTTGATAAGGTAACCGTTCCTTCAACCTGGCAAAGAACGGGCTTTGACAGTCCCGCTTATATTAACTGTCCCTACGGCTTTGACCCCGTGGCGCTCGGTCTTCCCGAGGGTGAGGGCGTTAAGCCCCCGGAGCTTCCGGAAGATTTTCCGTGCGGCGTTTACAGAAAAGCGGTACATATTGACGATATTTCAAAGGAGTATGTAATAAGCTTTCTCGGCGTTTCGCCGTGCATTGACCTTTATGTAAACGGAAGCTTTGTAGGCTACGGCGAAGGCTCACATAACTCTTATGAATTTAATATTACAAAATATCTTACCGAGGGTGAAAATGAGCTTGTTGCCGTTGTTTTCAAGTGGTGCACCGGTACATATCTTGAAGCACAGGATATGTTCCGCGAAAACGGTATTTTCAGAGACGTTATTCTTTATGCTTACGACAAAACATATATATACGATTTTGAAGCTCTTACGGAAAAAAGCGGCAAAAGGTACGACCTTAACATAAAATATAAGGTAAACGGAAAAACCGACGGTTATACCGTTAAGGCGGCGCTTTTCGACGGAGAAGAACAAATATCGGAGGGCACTGCCCCTGCCGAGGCGGGCGAGCTTTCTTTTAAAAAGCTTTCGGTTACGGAGTGGAACGCCGAGCTTCCGAAGCTTTACAGGCTTTTTATTACACTTGAAAACGGCGACGGCGAAAAAATGTCGCTTTATACATATGTGGGCTTCCGCGATATTAAAATCGACGGAACGACCTTCCTTTTCAACGGCAAAAAAATTAAGCTTAAGGGCGTAAATCATCACGATTCTCAAGAAACAAAGGGCTACGCCATGAGCATTGACGACCTCGAAAAGGACGTTCGCCTTATGAAGGAATATAATGTAAACTGCGTTAGAACCTCGCACTATCCGCCGGATCCGGCGTTTTTAACGCTTGCGGATATTTACGGACTTTACCTTGTGGATGAGGCGGATATAGAAACACACGGACTTCCGCATCTCGGCGTTGATTGGAACATTATAAGCCATGACCTGAAATGGGCAAACCGTTTTAAGGACAGGGTAAGAAGAATGTATATGCGCGACCGCTCTCATCCCTGCATTATAATGTGGTCTCTCGGTAACGAGTCCGGCGGCTACAAATGCCACGATAAGTGTGCCGATATGCTTAAAAATGAGCTTAAGACATCAATTCCCGTTCATTATGAGGGCGCTTGCCGCTCAAAAAGACAGCATTATGACGTGTATTCGGAGATGTATACTCATCCCGACGAGCTTATTAAAATTCGTGACAGAAAAAAGGGGAAATCCTATAACGAGGTACCCTTCTTCCTTTGTGAATATTGTCACGCAATGGGCATGGGACCCGGCGCGCTTGAGGAATATATGAGAATATTTGAGTCCGACGACATTTTTATGGGTGGCTGTATTTGGGAATGGTGTGACCATTCCGTGCGCCATGTGGGCGACGGCTTCAAGTATGAATACACCTACGGCGGTGACCACGGCGAAAAGCTTCACGACGAATGCTTCTGTGTTGACGGTCTTTTCTACCCGGACAGAACGCCCCATACAGGCGCACTTGAAATGAAGGAGATTTACCGTCCTTTAAGAGTAAGACGTCTTGCCGGCAATAAGCTTACGCTTTTCAATACAAACCGCTTCCGCAATTCCTCATATATAGAGGTTTATTGGGAGTATAACGTAAACGGTGAAACGGAAATTTGCGGTAGCTTTTCCACGGATATCGAGCCGCAAAGGGAAAAGACATATACCCTTCCTCTTCCCAAAACCGATTATTCCGCTAATGTATACCTTGACATTTATTACATTGACGGCAGCTTTGAAATTGCCAAGGAGCAGCTTGCCTTAAGCGAAGCTCGATTTGATTTTCCGAGTCTTTCCTCCGGTAAGGTTTGCGTCTCCTCCGACGGCGAAAAAATAACAGTGCATTTTGATGGCGGCGTTATAGAATTTTCCGAGGCTACCGGCGAAATGACAAAATACGAAAAGGACGGAGTTTCCGTTTTAACCGGTACTCCCGTGTTCTCCGGCGGCTTCAAGCTTAATCTTACAAGAGCATATATGGATAATGACCGCGTTAAACGTCGCGATTGGGAGGCTCACGGGCTCACATATGATACAAAGCTTGTTCTTGAGGACTTAACGGCAGAGGTTAAGGGGGGTGTTGCCTCCGTCAGTGAATATATTTCCGTTTACGGCAGTGAGGATGTTCTTTTTAACGCAAGTGTGCTTTATATTATCGGCGCAAACGGTGTTGTTGATATTGAGGTTTCGCTTGTTCCCGACGAGGGAAGCCGCGAGAAGCTTGAAAAGCTTCCGAGGCTCGGTCTTTTGTTTGAATCGGATAAGAGCTTTTCACAGCTTGAATATTTCGGCAGGGGCGAATGCGAATGCCTTTCCGATTGCAAGGCGCAGTCGCTTGTAGGCCTTTACAAATCGTCTGTGGAGCTTGAGCATGAGCCGTATATTCGTCCGCAGGACAATATGAACCATTGCGACACCTCTTACTTAAAGCTTTTGCGCGAAAACGGTGATGAGATACTTATTTATTCCGATAAGACTTTTACGTTTAATGTTCATAACTATTCGCAGAAGCTTTTGTTTGAAGCGGAGCATCGTGAGGATTTATATGACGAGGGCGCAACCTTTGTAACGCTTGACGGCTTTACGTGCGGTACAGGCACAGGCTCGTGCGGGCCGAATACTCTTCCGGAATATGAAGTAGATGCAACAAAGGAGCTTAACTTTAACTTTGTTATTGTGCCGAAAAAAGCATAATAAAGGATGTGACCTGTATGCTCGAATATATTGTTACACATAAAAATTCATCTGTATTTGTCGAAGCCTCTCTTGCGGGAGAGGCTGTCGGCAGTGCCGAGGCAGTAAAAACCGCCGAGAAGGAATATACCCTTCAAGGCGTTTTTGTTAATGAGCGCTATCGTGGCTGTAAAATAGGAAACAGCCTTTTAAAGGCTTTGAAAAATGAGATTGAAAAGGAAAATGCAACGCGCATTACGGCAGTTGTTCCGGTAAATACCCTTAAATTTTTTGAAAAAAGCGGTTTTGTTCACAGCGGCGTTTCATATGAAAAAGACGGAAATCGCGTTATAGCTGTTGAGGAGAGCTTTGAATTTTCGGGTGCCTCGTGGCTTAATTTCGGAGGGGAAACCGAGGCGATTGTCGCAAAAAAAAGCTTTGGCTTTAAAAGTACCGGTGAAAAGGTGTTTTTGAAAATTGCCACGCTCGGCTTTTCCGAGATTTATATTAACGGAAAAAGCGTTTCGGATAGGCTTTTTGCACCCGTATGGAGTAATTATCGCGAGCGCGAGCTTTCGGGCTTTTGTTACCCGATTTTTGACAAGCTTACACATAGAATTTATTACGAGATTTTTGATGTAACCGACCTGCTTAAAGAGGGCGAAAACATACTTATGCTTCATATAGGAGGCGGTTGGTATTGCCAGCACGAAAGCAGAAATGAGGGTGTAATACCGTACGGCACACTCGGCACATGCTTTAAGCTGTATTCGGGGGACGGTGTCTTGCTTTCAAGCGACAGCTCTGTGTTATATAAAAAATCCTTTGTAACTCGCGCCAATATTTATTTCGGTGAGGTTCAGGATACAAGAATGGGCGGTTATGATTTTTCAAGACCCGAGCTTTTTGAGGGTGAGTGGCGCTTTTCCGAAATTACAGCTGCTCCCAAGGCTCTTTTAAGAGAGCAGATTTGTCCCGAGGATCGCGTAATAAGAACGGTTACGCCGAAATGTATTTTCCGTCGCGGCGACTATGCCGTTTACGATATAGGCGAAAATGTTGCCGGCTTTCCCGTTGTAAGATTCAAGAAGTCGGCAAGACTTGATGAGCGCGCTCTTTTGCGCTTCGGCGAGGAGCTTAACGAGGACGGTTCCGTCAATTTCAGCTCCGCAGGCGGTAATTTCAGAATTCAGCGCGAGGAATATATTTACGACGGGAAATGCGGCGAGCTTCATCAGCATTTTACGTGGCACGGTGCAAGATATTTTGACGTTCTCGGCAACGTGGAAATCCCGGAATACAGGGTTGTTCATACGGATATAAAAGCAATTGTGAATTTCAAGTCATCTCAGCCGGTCCTTCAATGGATTTTCGATGCATTCATAAGAACGCAGTTGAATAATATTCACTGCTGTGTTCCGTCGGACTGCCCCCACAGAGAGCGCCTCGGATATACCGGCGACGGTCAGCTTCTTACGAGAGCCGTTATGACTTGCTTTGATGCAAAGGCTATGTATATAAAGTGGCTTGATGATATAGCAGACAGTCAGGATATTTTCACGGGGCATGTTGAGCATACGGCGCCGTTTTACGGCGGAGGCGGCGGCCCCGGCGGCTGGGGCGGCGCGGCGGTTTTTGTACCGTATAATTTTTACGACTTCTACGGCGACAGGGAAGTGCTCGAAAAATATTACCCGAATATGCTGTTGTACCTTGATTATATGGAAGCTCACACGGAAAACGGACTTGTGACAAGCGAGGAAAAAGGCGGCTGGTGTCTCGGAGATTGGTGTGCGCCGCATAACAAAAATCTTCTTCCCGAGCCGTTTGTTAATACGTTTTTTTACATTAAAGCGCTTTTGTGTGTTAAGGAAACGGAAAAGCTTCTCGGAATTCAAAATGAAAAAACCGAAAAACGGCTAAATGAAGCGAAAACGGCGTTTGAAAATGCATATTTTGACGGGCAGAGCGGAACGCTTTTCGGCTCCGTACAGGCGGCAGATGCCTTCGGAATTGAAATCGGCATTAAAAACGAAAAAACTCTTAATGCTATGTGCGATCGTTATGAAAAGCTCGGCGAATTCGATACGGGAATTTTCGGCACATACCTTCTCATAAAAGCTCTGTGCGAAAACGGTCGCCTTGAGCTTGCAAAAAAGCTTTTGATAAATGAAACCGAAAATTCGTTTTACAATATGATGAAAAACGGTGCCACCACACTTTGGGAAAATTGGGACGGCTCCGCCTCCCATAGCCACCCTATGTTCGGTGCGGTAGCAGAGCTTATTGTGAAGTATTTTAATGAGGAGTAAAAACGGAATAAAAAATAAGGAGCTTTTACGAAAAAAATGTCTGTAAAGGCTCCTTTAAAAAAAGAGGGCTGTAAAAGCATTTCGTTTTTACAGCCCGATATTTTTTAGATTGAGTTTAATTGATTACGCATCAATGCTTACGCCGAGAGCCATGCAAAGGATTGCTCTTGCATCCTCGGTTCCGATTTCGCCGTCCTCGTCGATATCGCCGAGAATAAGCTGATCCTCGGTGGGTTCCAAAACACCTATGGCAAATTGAAGTGCAAGTCTTGCATCCTTCGCGGTAACAGCTGTGCTGAAGTCAACATCGCCCAAAACGCCGGTTGTGGGGCAAGGCTTTGTTGTTCTTGTGTAGGTGTTATAAAGGTTGAATTGCGGATAATTTTCTTCGTCTGTGTGAACGTCGTATTGTTCTTCAGCCGAAAGAAGCCACATTACAATGTCTGTTGTGCCGTAAGCGGGGTTATAAGCGGTGTGCTGAAGGTTTTTAATGAACCAAACCTGCTCGGGGAACATGCAGGTTGAGGCATCAACTCTCATATCCCATGAAACGTGGTCGTGGTCATCTTTAAGTGCTTGCTCATATGTTGCACCCCAATCGTCAAACGCTTTGAGGTAATCGGCACAAATAGCGCCGCCGCTTGAATACTTTGTATCAACAACGGTATCACTCGTGGGATAATACTCGTTTACGGGAGCGATTTGGCAGTTGTAGCCGCAAACAATACCGAATTTAACGCCCTCTGCTTCGGCATTTTCTATTATGGTTTTTGCATTTGCTTGAATTTCATTGTAAGCATCGAGCTTTGCTTCAAGTGCTTCGTCTAAGCCCTCGGGGAACATAAACGCCTTTGCATCTTCATAATACTCACCGGGAACCAAGCACCAAAGACCGGGCATACTGCCTAACATGGGACGAATGGTGTCGCTGTAAAGGCGAGGAAGCATTTTTTGAAGAATGTAATTGAACTTTGCAAAATATTCGTGTGAAAGGCCCTCGTAGCTTGCTATTGAAGAGATAAGCACGGAAGCAAAGTGTGTTGTAAAGCTGCCGTTGCCGAGCATTACGAGATAGTTTTCAACCGAGAATATATCAAGCTCAATATCTCCGGTGAACAGTGCACCGGCAACGCTTGTGCCCTGCCACGCGGGAGAAGCAAATACTACGTTGTTGAGCTTTTTGCAGTCATAGCTGTTCATATAAGCAAGAGTAACAGCCGCGCCCTGGCTTACGGCAACGACATTTACCTTGGAAGAGCCTGTTTCGCTTTTAACCGTATCAATAAAGCTGTCAAGCTCTGCGGCGCAGTCAATGGGGCTTCTTCTCCAATCGTAGTCGAAGGTGTAAACGTTTTCGTCACCGTACTGCTTGCCGTATTCTACGCCGAAAACAGTGTAAATGCTTTCGCGCTCTGCCTTTTGAGCGGCAATTTCATCATCGTTTTTGCCGTCAAGCGGGAATGCGGAAAGGGGGCAGTCGTAAGACTTAAGCGTTACGGCGCTGTATTTGGGAGTGCCGTCTGCGTTATATGAAATCGGGTCAACATATTTGTTGATTATCGGGATGAGAATATCGCAATAAACCTCCCAATTGTCATATGTGAGACCGTAAGCTATATAAGCCTTGATAAGTGCCGTGGCAAACTCCGTTGCCATGGGTGTTGCATCGTCTTCCGTGAAGGGGAAAACTTGTTTTTCCAGGTTTGTGCCCGCATTTTCCACAAGCGGAGAAGCTGCAAAGCCCTTAACGACAACAAGCGGAACCGCCGATGCTGCCGAAGCGGGAATTATAAGTGCAAGAGTCGCAAGTAAAAGAGCGAGTGCCGTGCACAAAACCTTTCTGAAAGTTTTCATGGGTTATCCTCCTAAAATATACTTTAGAATGGCGCGATTTGATATACCGCCGTTTATACAGATAAATATTATCATAAATTCTTTGCAATTGCAATAGTGAAGACGAATTTTTCGTGAAATTTAGTTACAATATTCAAGACCTTTTTTCGGTAATTTTTCACATACAAATAAAACGGGCTGTAAAAAACGCGTTTTCACAGCCCGTTAAATATAACTTTACGATAGATATTTTTTAATACGAAAGCTCGTATTCCGAGGTGCACTCAATACCAACCTGAGCGCCGTTCATGGAAATGGGGCCTGCCTTGGCATCAAGAGAAAGAACCGAGGGAGCATCTGTCTTAAGGTAAACCATATTGCCCGTGCTCTTTTCGATTTTAGCCTCTATGTTTGAGCCGTAGTAAGCAAGCTTGATGTTTGAAACGTTTACTATGCCTTCAACGGGCTCTGTAATTTGATTTTCCGTAATAATGCTTACAAGCGCGCCGCTGCCCTTACCGAGTACGGGGTTAACATCGTCCTTCATAACTATTTTTACTATGTAATAGTTACCGCTTTCGGTACGCGAGGCTTCTTTAACATCCGCAACGTCAAGACCGGAAATATAAGCTGCCGGAGGAAGTGTTTTGGGGTCGATTTCTTTATTAACCTCGCTTATGCCCATAAACTGACCTACAAGACCTTGACCTACTGAGGTGAGCAGGCCGGCCTCGAAAATATTGTTGTAATTTGTTGCGCCGTCTGTTTTAAGAACAACCTTTTTAGCCTTTGAGGTTGCGTTGTTGTGTGCCTTTTTGTAATAATCAACAACCTCTTTTGCCGAAAGAGCGGTGTTTGTGTCTGCCTTGCCGGAGTCCGTTTTATTGTTGGAGGCGGAGCCTGAGGATGAAGAGCCTGAGGACGAGCCCGAGCTTTGTGAGCCTTGAGAGTTGTCGGAGGGAATAGAGCTGTTATCGGAAGAGCCGGAAGCATCCGATGAGCCGGATGAAGAGCCGGAATCGGGTGAGGGGGTTACGCCGCTGTTTGAGGCGGAGCCTGTACCGTTATTTGAGACGGAGCCGGATTGAGAGGCGCTGCTGCCCGGAGCTTGCTGAACGGTTTGTGAGCCGTTTCTGTTTCTTTGGGCGCGTACAGCCATTATCGTAGCGGCATTGTTAGTGGTAATAAGAGCCACTGCAATGCAAAGCGCCGCTAATATAATAACAAGTCTTTTTGCGGTGAGTTTTTCCATAAATAGACACTCCATTCTTATATATCGTCACAATTATATGCTATTACGGCAAAATTGTCAATACGGTTTACGATTAAATAATTGTTAAAAAATGAATGGGTTATTTGTTAAAAAGGACTTGTTTCTTCGTTTTAAATATAGTATGATTAATTATTATGCAGGTTGAGGTGACGGTTTTGAACGCAAAAGGCAACAGAATTTTAAAAAATGCAGGCTTCGGGCTTACCGCGGCGGGTATTGCGTTTTCTTATGTATTTGCCCTCGGAGCGTGTTCGGGACTTAATATTTATTATGCACTTGCGTGTGCGGCTGTTTGCCTTGTTTTGTCGGTTGCGCAAAAAAACGAGATTTTTGCGACGGATTCGTTTCTTGCCGTGCCGGTAATATATGTTGCCGGTGTTGCCGGCGCGGAATATTTGCCCGTAGCGGGAGTAACGTGTGCGGCTGTTTTTCTTTTGATAAAGCTTTTTCCGAAAAAACTTAAGGTGCCGTCCTGCATAATTGCCGGTGCGGCGCTCGGGCTTGCGTTTTCGGCAACGGCGCTTTTGACAACGTATTATTTCGGAATCGGCGCAACAGGCTCAACCGTGCTTGAAATTCTTAAAAATTACCGGTATCTCGGCTTTCATCCCAATTGGCGCGGCGTTTTTTACGGAACAATTACGCTTTTTGCCATGATTACCTACCCCTTTAAATTTAAAAGGCTTTCAAAATATTTGCCGGCAGAGGTTTTTTCCGTGGCGATTCCGTTTGTATTGAATTTGTTTTTGAATCCGAGCGGTGCTTCAACGCCCATTTTGGAGGTGGGCGCGCTTTCAAATGCATTTTCGCTTTCCGGCGTAAAAAGCTTTTTGCCGTTTGTCGGGATAGAGGGCGTTTCGGGTGAGCGGCTTTTTGCGGCGATATCCGGAGGTGTTGCGGCGGCGCTTATTTTGGTTGCATATAAATTTTCCGGTAAAAAAGACAGCGTTACGGCATTTTGCGGAAATGCGCTTTCGGGACTTTCCTGCGGCTTTCCCGTAAGGGGTTATCCCGTTAAAGCTTATTCCGCCGTGTCGGCGGCGGTTGGTGTTGCGACGCTTTCGGCGGCGGTATTTTTCGGCACCTCGCTTTTTTCAAGAGTACCCGTTCATTCGCTCGCGGTGGTGCTTATAGTTTCCGCTTGGCAAAATGTGCCGTTTTTGCTTGTGGCCTCGGCATTTAAAGAAAAGGGTATACTTGAAATATTTACGGTAATCGCCGTTTTTGCCGGCTTTGTTTTTCTTGATGTGCTTTCGGCACTTGTTATTTGCCTTATTTTGTCGATTGTCGTAAGGAGGGTGAGAAAATGAATGACGGTAAGAAGAAAAGTTCGCGCAAAACGGTAAGAGTAATTGCAACCTGGGTTATTACCGTTATAATGACCTCTGTTTTTGTGCTCGATATTTTTACTTATGTTATGTGCAATAAGTATGAAAAAAATTATGACATAAAAGAAGAGACCTTTGACTATTCCGACGGAGACGACAGAATACATTTTCTCAATACCGCAAATTCGGATTGCATTTTGCTTGAAAGCAACGGCAAATTTGCACTTATTGATTCCGGCGAGGGTAACAATAACCCGCGAAAAAAGACCGAGTATCACGGCTTTCGCGATGACGTTATAAGCTACATAAAAAAAGCTGCCGCAAACAAAAACGGCAAGGTTTATTTGACGTTTATTCTCGGAACTCATTATCATTATGACCATGTCGGCAATTTTGAGGATATTATTAATGACCCCGATATTATAATAGGTAAGGCGTTTTTCAAAAAATTTGATGAAAGTGTGGGAACAAGCCTTGAAAGTGAGGATTGGGGTAACGCGGAAACATATAAAAAAATTATGACGGCTCTTGAAAATAAAAGCATACGCGTTATAAGTGAGCTTCCCGAGGAGGAATTTGAGTTCGGTGACTTTACGGTTAAATTTTTTAATACCGTAACACCGGAGGCGCTTAAGGGTAACGGTGAAAATGCTTCAAGCGTCGGTGTTAAGCTGACAAAGGGTGAACGAAGCGCATTTTTGGCGGCTGATTTCACAAGCGATTCCGGGCTTGAGCAGAAATACGGCGACAAAATAGGCGAGGTTGATGTTTTGAAAATAGGCCACCACGGCTATTTTGGCTCATCCTCAAGAAGCTTTTTGAAAAAGCTGAAGCCCAAAATAGCCATAGTGACAAACTATCTCGGCAAAATTTATCCTAATGTAAAATGGAATTTGACCGTAACAGCCAAAGTGCCCATATATTCTTCGGTAAACCGAAACGGCATAATAGCAACCTTTACCGATGACGGAAAAATAATTCTTTCGCAAAATGCAGAACAGCGTGCCCACTAACGTGGGCACGCTGTTAATCATTAATTGTCGCAACGTCGGTTGCGTATTTATTTATATATTCGTTTATTTTTGCCGGGCAGTCGGTTATTAAGCCGTCAACACCGGCTTTAATCACAAACTTTGCCACGGGCTCGCTGTTTACAGTCCATGGGTTTACCTGAAGACCCTTGCTGTGGGCGCGTTTTACATATGACGGTGTTGCGTACATCCAAAACGGGTGGAGAGCGTCGCAGTTTATTTCCTTTGCAAATGAAAACGGGTGAAGCGAAATCATTCTGCCGAGGTGTTTGTCGGGGCTGTAAAGAATTCCCGTTTTAACGCGCTTATCAAGCTTTTTGCAAACCACTAAAAGAGCGGGGTCGAAGCTTGATATTAAAAGGTCGTCCAAAAGCCCGTGTTCAATAACCTTATCTATAACCTTTTTTGCAATATCTGTGCCGGCTTTTCCGGGAATTTTGCTTTTTAATTCAATATCAAGCACATTCATCGGTTTTTTCTTGTAGGTCTCAAGGAATTCGTCAAGTGTCGGGATTTTTGTGCCCTCGAATTTTTTGTCCTTATACGAGCCAAAGTCGAATTCGCGAAGCTGTGCGAGTGTAAAATCGCCTATATCTCCCGTGCCGTTTGATGTCTCGTCTATTGTAAAATTATGGCAAACAACGGGGAATCCGTCCTTTGTAAGGTGAATGTCCGTTTCAAAGCCGTCGCAATTTTCTTCTATTGCCTGTAAAAACGCGGGTATTGTGTTTTGCGGTGCGTTTTCGTTTGCGCCTCTGTGCGCAATAACATTAAACCCTTTCATAAAATCCGCTCCTTATTATACCTTCTTGCCCATTTCATAAGCCTTTTTGAATGCAGGCGTGGAATTTATTTCGCCCTTTTCGTAAACGCCCATTCCGTAAATAACGCCCATTTCCTTTGCGCCCTCTACGCAGTCGGCGTAGCCTCTGAAGCAGGCGAGTGTTGTTTCGGCGGATGCGGTTTCTTTATCGGCGGCGGTTACGATGTAATAAAACTCCTTGTTTTTAACCTCAAGCCAGCGTGCAACGGTTCTGTCAATAACAGCCTTAAGCTGAGCGTCTATTGAATAAAAATAAACGGGGCTTGCAAGAACTATTACGTCGGCATCTATCATTTTTTGAAGAAGGTTCGACATATCGTCGTCGATAACGCATTTTCCGTTTTTCTTGCAGGCGTAGCAGGCGCGGCAAAAGCCTATGCTTTTTTCGGCAACGCGGATTTTTGTAACCTCGTTACCCGCTTCCTCGGCGCCCTTCATAAATTCATCGCAAAGAATATCGGAATTTCCGTTTTTTCGCGGGCTGCCCGATAAAATTAAAACTTTTTTCATACAGATTAAACCTCTTTCCTTAATTACCAGGATTTTTTCTCTTTTGTGCAGTCGTTGTTTTTCTTTCTCTCTTCAACCATTTTCACAAACCATTCCACCATGGCGGGGTCCGTGTGCGAGAAAAACGCGCTTTTGTTTTCGTCGAGAGCGGCGATTATTTTCATTTCGTCCTCCGAAAGCTCAAAGTCGAAAACATTGAAATTTTCTTCGATTCTTTCCTTGTGAGTCGATTTCGGAATTACGACAATGCCTCTTTGCAAATGCCAGCGTAAAATGACTTGCGCCGTTGTTTTGTTGTGAGAGGCAGCAATTTCCTTTAATTCGGGTATGTTAAACATATCGCCTCTGCCCTCGCCGAACGGAGCCCACGCCTCGGGCTGTACACCGTATTTTATGTTCCAGGCAAGAGCCTCGGACTGCTGATTGTGTGGATGTATTTCTATTTGGTTTACGGCGGGCTTGATTCTTGCAAAGGAGGCTATATCAACCATTCTGTCGGGGTAAAAGTTCGAAATGCCTATAGCGCGTATTTTACCTTCGTCGTACAAAGCCTCAAGAGCTCTGTAAGCGCCGTAAACATCGGAAAACGGCTGATGCAAAAGGCAAAGGTCAAGGTAGTCGGTTTTAAGCTTTTTTAAAGAGTTTAAAACGGAGGCTCTTGTTTCTTCGTAGCCGTAGTGTTCAATCCAAATTTTTGTGGTAAGGAATATATCCTCTCTTTTAACGCCGCTTTTAACAATGGCGTTACCTACCTCTTCCTCGTTAAAATAGCTTTGCGCCGTATCCAGAAGGCGATAGCCGACGGAAAGCGCATCAAGAACACAGCGCTCGCAATCCTCTTTTTTTACCTGATAAACACCAAAGCCGAGCTGTGGCATTTTTATACCGTTGTTAAGTGTTACAGTAAGCATTTTTCATCTCTCCTTTAAAATAAAAGCCGTGAAAAAAAGAAGGGGCGAACCGGATGGCTTCGGTTCTTTTTTGTTTTATGATTATATACTATCTCAAAAACCTTTAAAGTCAAGAGTCGAAATAATTAATTTTTTCTAAAAATTCCTTTTTTGCCGAAAAAAATGCAAGTTGCTATTTCTTTTTTCAAAACGTTATGATATAATTGTATCGATAATGGGCGGATTGTAATATGTATTCGCTTGACTAAAAGGAGTATTGTTGATGGCAAAGGTTATTTCCATTGTAAATCAAAAGGGCGGTGTGGGCAAAACCACAAGCGCCGTGAACCTTGCGGCGGCTGTAGGCGCAAAGGGTAAAAGAGTGCTGCTTGTGGATATTGACCCGCAGGGCAATACCACGAGCGGTTACGGTATTTCAAGAAAAAATCTTACCGCCACCTCTTACGATATACTTATCAATTCCGCGCCGGCTTCATCCGCCGTTGTAAAAACAAAATTCGCGGGAGTGGATATTATTCCGTCGAATATGAATCTTGCCGGAGCCGAGATTGAGCTTGCCGCAATAGAAGGCAGAGAGTCGCTTTTGAAAAATGCGCTTATGGAGCTTGACGGAAGCTACGATTATATGTTTTTTGACTGTCCGCCCTCGTTGGGGCTTATAACTCTCAATGCGCTTACCGCCTCCGACAGCTTTCTTGTTCCGATTCAGTGTGAATATTACGCGCTTGAGGGGCTTTCACAGCTTATGGCAACGGTAAGAACGGTAAAAAGAATGTACAACCCCTATATAGAGCTTGAGGGCGTGCTTCTTACCATGTATGACGGAAGACTGAACCTTACACAGCAGGTTGTAAACGAGGTTAAAAGCTTTTTCCCGAAGAAGGTATATTCTACGGTTATTCCGCGAAATGTCCGTCTTTCGGAGGCACCCTCGTTCGGCGAGCCTGTTATGTATTACGACCGCGCTTCAAGAGGTGCCGAAAGTTACGACTTATTGGCAGAGGAATTTTTGAGCGCGCAAAAATAAGAAGACCGGCTTATTACGGTGTAAAAAGATAGGAGAGAAAAAATGCCTGCTAAAAAGAAAGGTTTGGGCAAGGGCTTTGATGCGATTTTCGCAGACAATGCCGTAGAGGAGATTTCCGCCGCGCAAAGTGCGGTTAAGCTGAAGCTTACGGAGATTGAACCTAACCGCAATCAGCCCAGAAAAAATTTTGACGAAGAGGCGCTTGCGGAGTTGGCGCACAGCATAGAGCTTCACGGGGTTTTACAGCCGCTTCTTGTAAGGCCGTGCCCGGACGGCAGCTATCAGCTTGTTGCCGGTGAGAGACGTTGGCGCGCTTCACGTATGGCGGGTCTTACGGAGGTTCCCGTTGTTATAAAGGAGCTTACGGATGCTCAGGTTGCGGAGCTTGCGCTTGTGGAAAATCTTCAGCGTGAGGACCTCGACCCGATTGAAGAGGCGTTGGGCTTTAAGGAGCTTTGCGAGAAATACGAATATACTCAAGAGGAAATTTCAAATTTGGTGGGCTGTTCAAGGCCGGCGGTGGCAAATGCGCTTAGGCTTTTGACGCTTCCCGAGGGAATTATAAAGTACATTTCCGAGGGCAAGCTTTCGCCCGGTCACGCAAGAGCGATTATGACACTTGAAAGCGATGAGCTGAAGCTTAAGGCGGCAGATGCCGTTATTCGTGAGGGGCTTTCCGTTCGTGATGCGGAGCGCCTTGCAAGAAGTCTTTCAAAGGAGCCCGTAAAGGGCAAGCGCAAAAAAAAGCGCGATCCTTATTACGACGAGGTTGAGCTTTCGCTTTCGGAGGTTTTAAAGCGCAAGGTGCGTGTTACCAAATCCTCTAAAAACGGCAGGCTTGAAATAGAATTCTTTGATGACGATGACCTTAAAAAGCTTTTGAAGATATTCGATGATGAATATTGATATTAAAATATAAATTTTGAATAGGGGCAGTAATAATGATTGATATTAAATTTTTAAGAGAAAACCCGGAGGCTGTAAAGCAAAATATAAAAAATAAATTTCAGGACAAAAAGCTTCCGCTTGTAGACGAGGTTATTGAGCTTGACAAGGAAAGCCGCAAAATAAAGGGCGAGGCGGATTCCCTGAGAGCCTCCAGAAATAAAAACAGCAAGCAAATAGGTGCTCTTATGGCTCAGGGAAAAAAAGAAGAAGCCGAAGAGATGAAAAAGAAGGTAAATGCCGATGCAAGGCGCCTTGCCGAGTGTGAGGCTCTTGAAGAGGAGCTTTCAAAAAAGGTAAACGATATTATGATGGTAATTCCGAATATTATCGACCCTTCCGTTCCGATAGGCGAGGATGATACCGAAAATGTAGAGCTTGAGCGCTTCGGAGAGCCCGTTGTTCCGGATTTTGAAATTCCTTACCACCGTGAAATTATGGAAAGCTTTGACGGAATAGACCTTGACTCAGCCGCAAGGGTTGCCGGTAACGGCTTTTATTACTTAAGCGGTGACATTGCGAGGCTTCATTCCGCGGTAATTTCTTATGCACGCGACTTTATGATAGACCGTGGCTTTACTTATTACATTCCGCCGTTTATGATAAGAAGCAGTGTTGTAACGGGCGTTATGAGCTTTGCCGAAATGGATGCCATGATGTACAAAATCGAGGGCGAGGACCTTTACCTTATAGGTACAAGCGAACACTCCATGATAGGTAAGTTTATAGATACCGTTATTCCCGAGGAAAAGCTTCCGCAAACGCTTACAAGCTATTCGCCCTGCTTCAGAAAAGAGAAGGGCGCGCACGGCATTGAGGAGCGCGGCGTTTACAGAATACATCAGTTTGAAAAGCAGGAAATGATTGTTGTTTGCCGTCCCGAGGAAAGCCCCGTTTGGTTTGAAAAGCTGTGGCAAAATACGGTAGACCTTTTCAGATCTCTTGATATTCCGGTAAGAACGCTTGAGTGCTGCTCGGGTGACCTTGCGGATTTGAAGGTGAAGTCGGTAGACGTTGAGGCTTGGAGTCCGCGCCAGCAAAAGTATTTTGAGGTGGGCAGCTGTTCAAACCTTTCCGATGCACAGGCAAGACGTCTTAAAATTCGCGTAAACGGCAAGGACGGAAAATATTTCCCCCACACCTTAAACAATACCGTTGTAGCTCCCCCGAGAATGCTTATTGCCTTCCTTGAAAACAATTTGAACGCAGACGGCACGGTAAATATTCCCGTAGCCTTAAGACCCTATATGGGCGGTAAGGAGAAGCTTGTACCTTCAAAATGATTAAGAATGACAGAAAAGACGCTCCCGAAAAGCAAGCCGACGAAAGGGAGCAGGATGTAATCTTCGGCAGAAATCCCGTTGCCGAAGCAATAAAAAGCGGCAGACCGCTTGACAGCATTATGGTGGCTCGCGGCGAGCGCTCCGGCTCTGTACCCAAAATTATCGCCGATGCGAAAAATGCCGGCATTGTAATTAAAGAGGTTGACCGTAAAAAGCTTGACTTTGTTTGCGGGCACAATAACCACCAGGGCATTGCCGCATTTGCCGCGGTTAAGGAATATTCGTCGGTTGAGGATATTTTCAATACCGCGAAGGAGCGCGGCGAGGAGCCGTTCATTGTGATTTGCGATGAAATAGAGGATCCGCACAACCTCGGTGCCATAATAAGAACAGCCGAGGCGGCAGGTGTTCACGGTGTTATAATTCCCAAAAGGCGCAACGCTTCGTTAAGCTTTACCGTCGCAAAAACCTCGGCGGGCGCCGTGGAATTTATGCACGTTGCGAGAGTAACCAATATCGCAAGAGAAATAGAGGAGCTTAAAAAACGCGGCGTGTGGGTATATTGCGCCGATATGGACGGCGTAAGCGCCGATAAGGTTGACCTTAAGGGCGCTGTGGCGCTTGTTGTGGGCAGCGAGGGCAACGGCGTTAAAAGGCTTGTTAAAAACGAGTGCGACGGCGTTATATCCTTACCTATGAAGGGAAAAATCAATTCATTAAATGCCTCGGTTGCGGCGGGAATACTTATGTACGAGGCAGTAAAACAGCGCGAGGCTTAAGAAGTGTGGTGTGAAAATGGCAGACGAGCAATATTCTTCGGCACCGAGAAAGTGGTCGCTTGAAGAAATAGATGAACTGCTTCGTGACAGCGGCATTGTAAACGGTGACGACGAAACAGAAAGGGAAGCGGAGGAGCCTATTCAAAAAAAGGCGGAGTCGGTTGACCCGAGGCCAACCTATAACGAAAACGCCGAGCATAAAATAAAAACAAAAAATGTTGAAAAATCCGATGCCGACGGCAAGACACGCGTATTCGGTACGCTTGAAAGCGAAAAATATCGCGAGCGCTTTCTTAAAAGACCGTCGCAGGGCTTTGAAAAAACAACCGAGCACCCCATTATATCCGAAAACGGCGAGGCTGTAAGGGAAGGCGTCGGGGATGATGTGTTTGTAGTTGAGCTTGAGTCGGAAAAAAAGCCCTCCGAGCAGGAGCCGGCAGACGGCAACACGCGCACCGTGGGGCTTCGCTCGCTTGCCTTTACAAACGGAAACGCTCATGAAACGGAGCTGCCCGAGGAAGAAAGCGACTCTCAGCTTACCTTTGAGGGTTTTATTGACGGCTCGGAAAAGGTTCCCGTTGTGGACGAGGCGGAGATTGAAGAGGAGCTTAGTAAAAAAAGGCGTGAAAAAGCCGCCGAATTTGTCCTCTCGCGGGAAATTTCCGAAGCCTCCGAGGAGGCAAACGGAAAATACGGTATAGACGAATACCGCAGTGTAAACGACAAGCTTAAGGTAAGTCTTTTTATTAAAAAGAAAAAGACCGCCGCGCTTTTCGGCACGGTGGCAGGTGCGTCGGCGGTTGCCGTGCTTTTTGTGCTGTCGGCAATTTCGGAGTCGGAAAAAAACGCAACGCCGTTTTTGGCATTAAACCTTGCTTTTTCCGTTTTCGGCGCGCTTGTATGTAAAAACGTATTTTTTGACGGAATCAAAAGTGTATTTAAGCTTAAATTTAACAGGAATTCCGGTGCGGCAATTTCCGTCGCGGTGTCCGTAATTTGCGGAGTCTTGCTTCTTTTTGCCGATTCTCCGTTTGAAAACGGTATCAGGCTTTATTCCGCTTCGGCGCTTTTGCCGCTTGTGCTGTGTTCTGCGGCAGAGCTTTCGGAATATTCGCGCATAATGAAAAATTTTGCCGCAATATCGGAAAGTGAGCTTTATTCCGTAGGCAATATAGATGATTCCGATACGGCATTTGAAATAGGAAAGGGGCTTCTTGTAGATGAGCCTAAAATTCTTTCCTCTCAAAAAACGCGTTTTCCGGCGGGCTTTCTTGAGATGAGCTTAAAATATTACCCTGCCGATGACATAAATAAAAGAACCGTTCCGATTATTTTGGGCGCATCCCTTATAACGGCGGTTATAACCTTTGTTGTAACAAAAAATATTTTTGCCGCGCTTTCGGCGTTTTCCGCGCTTTTGGGCGTGGGCGTTCCGTATTTTTCGTATTTTGCAGATGCGCTTTCAATCGGCTCGGCTTCGAAAAAGCTTTCGACGGACGGTGTTATTTCCGGTTGGGAGAGCTGGCGTGAATGTTCCGAGGCAAACGCCGTTGCGGTAGACGCCTCCGACATTTTCGACAATCTCGGCGGCAATATTCACAGAATAAGAACCTTCCATTCAATGACCGCTTATGAAGCAATTCTCGATGCCGCGGCGCTTGCCGTGCCTTCGGGAGGTCCGCTCGGTGCGCTGTTTGAAAGAGTTGTTCTCGGTAAAACAGAGCTTATTCCCACGGCGGATACAATAGTTTACGAGGATCGCTTGGGGCTTTCAGCTTGGCTTCGCAACAGGCGCGTGCTTGTGGGGAGTGAGGACCTTTTGAGAAATCATAACGTAGAGCTTCCCGAGAGGTCAACATATGCGCACCTTATTCATGAGGGTATGTATCCGCTTTTTCTTGCCGTGGAGGGCAAAATCGCGGCAATGTTTATTATAAGCTACGGCATTAACGAGAAAAATGCCGAGGCACTTCGTGATGCGGAAAGAAGAGGTCTTACGCTTTTGGTGCGCTCGACCGATGCAAATATTACAGATGAAATGCTTTCGTCTCTTACGGGCGTTCCCGTAAGCGGAATAAAGGTCTTAAGCGCCGTTTCCTCGGACGTCTTAAGCACATATAAAAACGAAACACGCTCTGCGGCAAAGGCCTCGCTTATGCATTCCGAAAAGGATGGAAGCTTTTTAAAATGCATAAGCACGGCGCTTTCGCTTGATACCGCGCGCCACACAACGGGTCTTGTTCAGGCGGGCGCTTCGGGAATAGGTGTTGCAATAGTTGCGGCTCTCGGAATTACCTCGGGCGTTACCGCGCTTTCGTGCTCACAGCTTATAATAACTCAGCTTTTGTTTACAATTGCGGGCACGGTGTTTGCAAGAAGAAAATAATTTGCGCCTAAAGGTCGTCGGAGTCCTGTATCGGCTCGCCGCCGTCCTCGGGCACACCGGTGTAAGAGCCGTCCGTGTCGATTTTTATATCCTCGGATTTCGGCTTGAAGGCGTTAACAGCCTCTTCCACGCGTTTTTTGCTTTTAATTTTTTTCAAAATAAATCACCTCGCCGATATTATTCCCCGTAAATTACAAATAAAACGGAAAAATCGGCATAAAAGGAGGCAATCGCAATGAAATATGCGGAGATTACCGCAAAGCTTTCTCTTAAAGAAAAAGCGGCGCTTTGCTCCGGTAAGGACTTTTGGCATCTTGTGGATGTTGAAAGACTCGGTATACCGTCTGTAATGGTTACCGACGGACCGCACGGCTTAAGAAAACAGCGGCAGGACAAAACCGCCGCAGGTGACGTTCTCGGAAACAGTGTTCCGGCAACGTGCTTTCCGACGGCATCGCTCACATCAAGCTCTTGGGATCCGGAGCTTATCTCGCTTATGGGTAAGGCTCTGGGTGAGGAATGCCTTAAGGAAAATGTAAGTGTGCTTTTGGGGCCGGGAATCAATATGAAGCGTTCTCCGCTTTGCGGCAGAAATTTTGAATATTTTTCCGAGGATCCGTTTCTTGCGGGTAATATGGGCGCAGCGTTTATAGAAGGTGTTCAAAGTAAGGGCGTTGGTACCTCCTTAAAGCATTTTGCGGCGAATAATCAGGAGTGCCGCAGAATGACCGTAAGTACCGTTGCGGATGAGAGAGCTCTTCGCGAGCTTTACCTTACGGCGTTTGAAATTTGTGTAAAAAAAGCAAAGCCTTGGACGGTTATGAACGCCTACAATAAAATCAACGGCACCTATTGCGCCGAAAACAAGTGGCTTTTAAACGACGTTTTGCGCAAGGAGTGGGGTTTTGACGGTCTTGTTGTTACCGATTGGGGCGCAGAAAACGATATTGTAGAGGGCATAAAGGCAGGTCAAAACCTTGAAATGCCCGGCTCCGGCGGCTATAATCCCGAAAAAATCGTTGATGCCGTAAGCTCCGGAAGACTTTCCGAAAAAGAGCTTGACGAAAATGTAGATACAATTCTTGAGCTTATTTTCAAATGTGCGGCAAACCTTAAAGGCAATGCCGAGTGTGATATGCGTGAGCATCACGCTTTAGCGAGAAAAATTGCCGGTGAGTCGGCGGTGCTTCTAAAAAATGACGGCATTTTACCGCTTGACAAATCAAAGAAAATCGCCGTAATAGGCGAAATGGCGAAAAAACCGCGCTATCAGGGCGCCGGAAGCTCGCTTATAAATCCTACGCAGCTTGACAACGCATATTCCGAATTTTTAAATTGCGGCTTTAAGGCGGCGTACTCTCCCGGGTACGACAAGACCTCCGACAAGCCGGATGAGAATTTAATTGATGCCGCGGCTGCTCTTGCGAAAAAAGCCGATATTGCGGTTGTTTTTGTTGGACTTACGGAGGTTTACGAGTCGGAGGGCTTTGACAGAAAGCATATAGACCTTCCGCCCTCACACAACGAGCTTGTAAAGGCTGTTTCGGCGGCTAATGAAAATACGGTTGTTGTTCTTTCCGGCGGCTCGGCTGTTACAATGCCCTGGCTTTCGGAGGTTAAAGCTGTTTTGAACTGTATGCTCGGCGGTCAAGCCTCGGGTAGTGCCGCGGTTGATATTCTTTCGGGAAAGGTGAACCCTTCCGGAAAGCTTTCCGAAACATATCCGCTGTCGCTTGACGATACCCCCGCAAGAAATAATTTCCCCGGAACGTTTTTAACCGTTGAATACCGCGAGGGGATTTTTATAGGCTACAGATATTACGATAAAATAAACAAAGAGGTTCTTTTCCCGTTCGGCTACGGTCTTTCTTATACAAGCTTTGAGTATTCGGATATTTCCGTTTCGAGTAAAAAAATAAAGGATACCGACAGCGTTACGGTAAGCTTTAAAATAAAAAATACCGGCTCGGTTGCCGGTGCAGAGGTAGCTCAGCTTTACGTTGCACCGCCGGAGAGCGCGATTTTTAAGGCACCTAAGGAGCTGAAGGGTTTCAAAAAGGTGTTTTTAGAGCCGGGTGAGGAAAAAACCGTTGAAATAGAGCTTTCAAAAAGAAGCTTTGCGTATTATAATGTAAATATTCACGATTGGCACGTTGAAAGCGGAAGGTACGGCATTTTAATAGGAGCATCGTCAAGAGATATTAAGCTTGAGGCTTCAGTTAAAGTTGAGTCAACCGTAAAGGCAGAGGTGCCCGATTACAGAGAAACGGCGCCCGAATATTACACGGGCGACCCGAGCTGCGTTTCGGATTCGTCGTTTGAGGCTGTTTTGGGCTTCCCCATTCCCGAAAGCGAGCGAGATATGGCGCTTCCGATTGACACCTCGTGTCCGCTTGAATATGCTTCAATGAGCGAGCGTGGCGAAAAAACCACGGAGCTTATAGCAAAAGTTCTCGAAAAAATCGGCGGCGGGGGAATTAACAGCGAAATGATGCACTGTACCGCCTTCCAAATTCCGATTCGTTGCTTTATTACAATGAGTGCGGGCGTGTTTAACGAGGAAATGGCAGAGGGACTTTGTGATTTTCTCAATGACAAGCCCTTAACACCGAGTCTTCTTAAAATAATAAAAAATGTGCCGACAGCACTCTCAAAGCTGCCGGAGCTGTTCAAAACAATGTAACACGGAGGTAATATTATGAAGCGTAACGGTATTAAAAGAAAGCTTTTATCACTTTTTATAGCTGTGGCTGTTGTTGTGGGAATTATTCCCGTAGGCTCAATTGTCGCGAATGCCGCAGGTGCGGAGATTAATTTCGGAATTATGTCCGATGTTCATTACTACCCCACAAAATATATGGCAGATACCGAAGCCTTTGAGGAATTCGCAAAGGGCGGTAATAAGCAATATATAAATCAAGAGGGCATTCTGGATTCGGCTCTTGCAACCTTTGAAAAAGCCGCTAAGGAGCAGGGCATTAAGTATATTATCATTCCCGGTGACTTAACAAGAAACGGCGAGTACGAGGGTCATAAGGCTCTTGCCGAAAGACTTGAACAATTTGAAAAGGAAAGCGGTCTTGAGGTTTTCGTAATTAACGGCAACCACGATATTAACAATTACAAGGCGGCTTCGTTTGAAAACGGCGAAAGCGCTGTTTCGGTAAGGTCAACCCTTCCCGAGGAGTTTAAGGAAATTTACGCAAACCTCGGCTATGACCATGCCGCCTCCGTTTACACTCCTCCGACGGGCGAGGTTGCCGGTCAGCTTTCATATTCGGCAGAGCTTGACGGCTACCGTCTTATATTTATTGACGGCGGCAAGTACAGCTTTGACAACACCTCCGACGGTGAGGACGGCCACGAAACGGGCGGCAACTATACCGAGGGCGTTATGAAGTGGGTGCTTGATGAAATCGAAATCGCAAAGCAAAAGGGTCAAATTCCGATAGGCGTTGACCATTGGAGCCTTGTTGCGCATTACGACTCACAGGCGACCATTTTGCAGGGCTTTGTGCTTGACAACTACCTTGAGGTAAGCGAGACCCTGGCAGATGCCGGTCTTCACTACATTTTCACGGGACATTCACATTCAAACGATGTTGCGAAGCACGTTAACGATAACGGCGAGGTTATTTACGATATTCAAACAAACTCGCTTATAGAATTCCCGCATTACATCCGTTTCGCTTCCTTTAAGAAGACTCTTACGGGCAGGGTTGATTTTGAATATAAAACAGTCGATTTCGATGAGGCGCTTCCCGTAACCTCAAAGGGCGTTACATATGACAGACCCTACAGAGAGAGCTTTTCATTTAACTATATTTACGGTAACGGCGCAAACGGCTATGCAAGAACTCTTCTTGACCCGATGCTCAAAAACCTTCTTAAGGACGTTGCGGCAGACGGCGGAATTGTAAATTACATTTCAAAATATTTTGATATTGAGGCGCTTTTAAAGGAATACCACCTCGGTATAATCGCCCCGAATGTTATGTCGTTTGTAAACGACCTCGGTGCTCAAATTGACAAAAAATACGTAAATGACCCGGAATATACCTTAAAGACCGTTTATGAAATTGTAGACGAGCTTTGTAATATGAAGGTATCCGATTACCCGTGCATGGCGTTTTACGATGACTACGGCTACGGCAATCCGAACGGCTACGGAACCTTCGGCGACCTTGTAATTGTCGCTTATGCAAGTATGGGTGAGGGCGACGAGGTTATCGAGGACCCGTTTGTTCTCGATGCCGTGGATAAGCTTGAAAACGGCGATCTCGGCAAGCAGATTTTCGACAAGCTTTACGACCTTGTTGTAAATAAGCTTTTACAGGATGAAATCCTCTCCGGACTTTATGTTAATGTAGACGCCTTTGTAGCCGATACGCCCCTTCAGTCCGTCGGCACTTCCCTTCAGTCGATTTTCGATGCATTGGTAGGTGCTCTCGGAAAAAGCTATACCGGTGACAGTGCGCGACTTCTTTCGGAGGCTCTTAAAAATGAGGGCGCAGGTAAAAACGGCACAACATATTTACAGCTTGCAAATGCCGTTCTTAACGTGCTTGACAAAACGGGAGTTTTGGAGGGCGGCTCAATAAACGGCGTTCTTGAAGCTATTATGGATGAATACCTCACTGAAAGTCAGTACGAGGCGTGGGGTCATACGCTTGCTTACATTATAACGGATTTTGCCTCGGATCCAAATCCGAAATACAGAGGCGACCATAACGGTAAGGTAAACGACAGCAAATGTACTCCCGAGGCTACCGAGGAAAATTATCGACTTCCTGCGCTTATTTCCGTTTCTCTCGGTGACGACAGCGAAACAACAAGAAACATAAGCTGGTATTCAAAATATACGCTCGCTTCTCCCGATATTGAAATTGTGGAGCTTGCAAGCGAATATGCCGCGGCGCGCTTTAAGGGCGAGGCAGGCTATCCCGGCTCGCTTAAGGTTACAGCCACAAGTGAGGCAAAGGACAGAGAATTCCCGGGCGTTGACCTTGGAATTATAGGAATTTTACCGTTTACACTTCACCTTAACAGAAACATTGTTAAAATAGAAAATCTTGAAAAGGGTAAAACTTACGCTTACAGAGTGGGTAATGAAAGGTACGGCTGGTGGAGCGAAACAGGCTATATTACAACTGCCGACGGCTCAAGCGATGTTACCTTCCTTCATATGACAGACAGCCAAGGTCAGAACGAAAAGCAGTATTCAATAGTAGGCGATGTTCTCTCGGCGGCAAAAAAGCTTTACCCGGACTTAGACCTTATTGTTCATTCGGGCGATATGGTAGATGAGGGCAGTAACGTAAATTATTGGAGATATTTCTTCTCGTGCTCTAAGGAGCTTCTCAATACTCCCTTAATGCCCGTTGCGGGTAACCACGAGGCGAAGGGTGACTTTGCGATTTCCGATAACTTTGTTCTTCCCACCTCCGAGGCACAGGATGAGGCAAGCGGATATTACTATTCCTTCGATTACAACAATGTTCACTTTATAATGCTTAATACGAACGATGCCGATGAAAATGGCTTGGGCGAGGCTCAGCTTAATTGGCTTAAGGCAGATGCCGCCGCTTCAAGCGCACAGTGGAAAATAGTTGTTCTTCATAAGGCTGTTTACTCAAACGGCTCTCACTTTGACGACAGCGAGGTTGTTGCAATGCGCGAGCAGTTTGCAACGCTTATGCCGGAGCTTGGAATAGACGTTGTTTTCCAAGGACATGACCACGTATATCTCAGAACGGGCGTTATGAACGGCAACGAGGTTGTAGAGGCCGACCTTCGCACACGTGAGTTCAATTCCGTAAGCTACACCGCCTACGGTAATCCCGGCGGCACGGTTTATGCAATAGACGGCGCCTCGGGCTGTAAGAATTATGTTGCAAAGAGCAATTCCGAAACGGATAAGCTCTTCCCGAGGGCTGAAAAAATCGTGAATGCCGAGCTTCCGGTATTTGCCGGAATAAGAGTTTCCGGTAATGCGCTTTACTTTGACTCTTACACGGTAAATGGCGACACCGTGAAAAAAATTGATTCCTTCGCCATAGTTAAATCCGAGCTTTTGGGCGATGCAGATATGAACGGCGTTATAGAAAGTGCCGATGCACAGCTTATTTTAAGAGCGGCACTTGAAATAGAGTCACTCGGAAGCGGCTCCTTAAAGCTTTGCGACGTTAACGGCGACGGCAAGCTTACGACAGAGGATGCAAGACTTGTTCTTCGCAAGGCAATAGGAATTGAAAGCTATTAATTTTGCTATTAATTTATTTTTAATAGAAATCATTATTTGAAAGGAAATGATATGATGGATAAGGTACGTCTCGGTATTATCGGCGTAGGTAATATGGGTTCTTCTCATATTGAAAACTATCTTGAGGGCAAGCTCCCCGAAATAGAAATTACCGCCGTTGCCGATATTAACCCCGAAAGACTTAAATGGGCGGCAGAAAAGATAGAAGGTGTTAAGTGTTATAACACCGAAGCCGAGCTTATGGATTCGGGAGAGGTGGATGCCGTTCTTATAGCAACGCCTCACTACTTTCACCCGCCTTACGTTATAGAGGCTCTTAACAAGGGTCTTCACGTTATGAGTGAAAAGCCTGCAGGCGTTTACACAAAGCAGGTTCGCGAGATGAACGAGGTTGCCGATAAGAGCGATAAGGTTTTCGGAATTATGTTCAATCAGAGAACAAATTGCCTTTACAGAAAAGCACATGAGCTTGTTCACAGCGGAAAATACGGCGAGCTTAAGCGCGTTACCTGGATTATTACCGATTGGTACAGAACTCAGGCTTATTACAATTCCGGCGGATGGCGCGCAACCTGGAGCGGTGAAGGCGGCGGCGTTCTTCTTAACCAATGCCCCCATCAGCTTGACCTTTGGCAGTGGATTTGCGGTATGCCCGAAAAAATAACGGCTGTTTGCCACGAGGGTAAATGGCACGATATTGAGGTTGAGGACGACGTTATGATTTACGCCCAATACCCCAACGGCGCCACAGGCACCTTTATTACAACAACAGGTGACTTCCCCGGCACAAACCGTCTTGAAATTACCCTTGACAAGGCAAAGCTTATTTGCGAAAAGGGCAAGCTTATTGTAGATGAGCTTGCAATGAGCACTAAGGAGCACATTGAGAACGATACAAAGGGCTTCAGAAAAATCGAATATACCGAGTACGAGGCGGAGCTTGACGGCAGAAACCTTCAGCACGTTGAGGTTGTAAATAAGTTTGCCGCCGCAATTCTCCGCGGAGAGCCGCTTACCGCAAAGGGTCAGGAGGGCATTAACGGTCTTATGATTTCAAATGCCGCATTCCTCTCAAGCTGGCTCGGCAAAACCGTTGAATTGCCCATTGACGAGGACCTCTATTACGAAATGCTTAATGAAAAAATTAAGAATTCCACATTTAAAAAGGTCGTTAAGGAGCAGGTAAACGAGGATATGAGCTCGACCTATTAATATCTTTTAAGGATTTATTGAAATGACAAACGGAAGCTTCAAAAAAAGAGGATTAATCTTTATAATTTCATTGCTTTTGGCATCAATGCTTTGCTTCGGCGCATTTGCCGAGCCTTCCTCGGAAGGCGAGGGAGTCTCGGAGAGTGTTGTGGAAACAGAGTCGGATACTGTTACCGAGCCGCAGTCCGAGGAGCAAACGAGCGAGAGCGCAGCACCCTCCGAGGAGGAAACAACCGCTGCACCTCTTACGCCCGAAACAACCTCCAAAAGGCAGAATAACACCCTAAGCACTACCGAAAAAAGAAATCCCCAAAACAATAACCGTCCCACGCCCGACAACGGAAACGATGACGACGATGATAACAATTACGTTTGGAATGAAGATGACGTAAACGGTGAGGAAGAGAAAAAAGGCTTTACCGTTTATATCGAGCTGAACAACGGCGAGGAACGTAAGCATTATGACCTTGAAAAAGAGGGAAAGGTTCCCGAACCGACCGAAAAGCCCGTGAGAAAAGGGTTTAAATTCGCAGGCTGGTTTGCAGACCCCGAGTTTAAAACCGTTTGGAATTTTGAAAAGGATATTGCCAAGGAGGGTACGGTTATCTATGTAAAGTGGGAGGCAGACAAAGCCACTGTTTTACATAAGGTTACCGTAAACCCCGTCGTTGGCGGAACAATTGAGGTTAACCCCTCCGTTGCCGCCGCAGGCGAAAATGTTAACATAACCGTAACGCCCGACAAGGGTAAGCGCCTTAAAGAGGGCAGTGTGTTTATTAACGGCGCTCAAAGCGACCTTTTAAGCTTTGAAATGCCTTCTGCAGATGTTACGGTCAGCGCCGAATTTGAAGATATCCCAAAGACGGAGGAAAATATAAAAGACTCCGGGCTTGTTGTGATAATAATAGGCGCGGCTGTTATTGCGGCAATAGCCGCTGCGGCAATTGTTATGGCAATTAAAAGAAAAAATGCCGCCTTTGATGAAGACGAGGATGACGATATGTGGGTAGATACCTCCATAACAGTCGAGGACGGCTTCAAGGACGGTAAGGTGGTAAAGGAATTGGACGAATCCGAGCTTTTCCCGCCCGAAAATATCGGCGAAGAGGAATAAAAGAAAAACAGGCTGTAAAAAACTCACGTTTTTTACAGCCTGTTATTAAATATTGGGTTTTACGGCTCTTGTTGCCATAAACGAGGGAATGTTTCTTTTGTGAAGCTCGCCCTCGCCGTTTGTGTCCTCGTAAATATCTGTTAAAATAAAGCCTGCCTTAAGCTGAGAGCCGATTTGCTCCTCTACCGTATGCGAAAACTGTATTCCGCAGTCCTCATCGGTAAGAATTTTCATTTGATCGGGATTTTTAAGCGGGTCAAACGGAAGGTATGTTATTATTTTAGTTTCGTCCTCGCCGAAGAGGTAGTTGATGCCGTTGTCAAGCCCCGAAAGAAGCACTCCGCCGGGCTTTAAAATTCTGTAGCACTCCATAAAAACGGGCAAAACCTCTTTAATGTAGCAGTTTGAAACGGGGTGAAAAATTATGTCAAAGCTCTCGTCCGGGAATGGTAAGGGCTTTGTCATATCGGCTCTTATAACTTTAACGTCATAGCCCTCGCGCAGTGCCACGGCCTTTTCGCTTTCGCATTGCTTTTTTGAATAATCGAGAACGGTGCATTCTGCTCCGAGCGCGGAAAAAATCGGTATTTGCTGACCGCCGCCCGAGGCGAGGCCGAAAAGTCTTTTGCCGCAAAGCGAGCCGAACCACTCGTGCGGAACGGGCTTTGTGGGTGTTAAAAGCACATCCCAATCACCGTTTTTCGCATTTAAAAACTGCTCGTGTGTTATGGGAATACCCCATTCCCAGCCCTCTTCAATCCAGCGGTCGATCGTTTTTGAATTTATATCCCGATAGTTGCTTTCATTCATAAAAATTCTCTTTTCCGAAATTTAAATTCGGGCTGTAAAAACCAGCGTCTAAACTATATTGTTTACCCAAACTCTCTTTTTAAGAAGAATAAAGCCAACAACGTCTTTAAGTATGTTAGCGGCAAGCACAACAGGGAAAATTATGTATATGCTTAAGTGACCGACGTAATAAAGAAGAAATGCCACCGGCACGCTTACACAAAGCACAAACACACTGTCAAAAAGGAAGGTTACAAAGGTTTTGCCGCCGCTTCTTATTGTAAAGTAAGAGGCGTGAGCGAAGGCGTCTACGGGTAAAAAGCAGGCACAGGCTCTTATAAAATATGTAGCATATGCTCTTGAAGCCTCGGAGGTTTTGTAAAGCTCCGGGATTTTTCCGCCTAAAAGGAAAACAACAATACCCGTAACAACACTTAAAAATACTGAAAAGGCAATAAGCTTTCTGTCGGTGTCAACAGCTTCTTCAAAATCGCCGGAGCCCAATTGCTTGCCCACGATAATGCCGATGCTTGAGCCGAGCGCCATAAAGGCTATATTTGAAAGGTTCATAACCGTTGAGGAGATGCTGTAGCCGGCAACAACCGAAAGCCCGTGAAGGCTGTAGGCAACGCTTAAAAGAGTCATTCCCGATGACCATAAGAACTCGTTAACAAGAAGCGGCATTCCCTTAACTGTTATATTGCCGAGAACCCTTTTGGGAATGTAAAGGCTTTTAAATGCGCCCTTAATGTATGAAAAGCGCTTGCGCTTTATAAAGGCATAAAGCATTATAGCGGCGCATTCAACATATCTTGAAAGAACCGTTGCTATTGCCGCACCCTCTACTCCAAGCTCCGGAAAGCCGAATTTTCCGAAAATGAGAAGGTAGTTGAAAACGCAGTTTACAACTACCGCGGAAAATCCCGCAAGCATAGGCGCAAACGTTTCGCCCGTTTCTCTTAAGGTGCTTGAAAAGCATTGTGAAAGAGCAAACGGCAAAAGCCCCCATAAAATCACTCTTAAATAATCCTTTGCAAAGCTTACCGTGGCTTCAAGGTCACATGTGGGGTCAACGTCGTGCATAAAAAGGTTTATAAGCGGCGAATCGAAAACGGCAAAAATCGCCGCACCGACAACAAAAATAGCAAGGCTTATTAAAACTTTAAAGCGGACGGTATAGCGAATTCCGTCATTGTCGCCTTTGCCGTAATATTGCGCGGTAAAAATGCCCGCACCGCTTAATGCACCGAAAATAGCAAGGTTAAAAACGAAAATAAGCTGATTTACAATGGAAACTCCCGACATTTGCTCCGTGCCGAGCGAACCTACCATTAGGTTGTCGAGCATGCTTACAAAATTCGTAATAAAATTTTGAAGCATAATTGGCAATGCAACGGAAAGCGTCATTTTATAAAACGCCTTGTCGCCTACAAATTTTTTAATCATAGCTTCTTCTCCGAAAATAAAGGGGCGAAAGTCCCGTAATTATTTTATGATATCGTGCTTTTTTATGTAATCCACAACCTCATCTACGGTTGTAAAGGCAAGCCCCACAACGGTGTCCGCACCGCCGTAATAAATAGCGATTTTTCCGGTTTTTGCATCTGCAAGTGCGGCACAGGGGAAAACAACGTTGGGTACATCGCCCACAAATTCATATTGCTCGCGCGGGCTTAAAAGGTAGCTGTCTGCACGGTGAAGCACACGCCAAGGCTCATTGATGTCGGTAAGCATGGCACCCATACTGTATGTAAAGCCGTTACAGCTTGTTAAAACGCCGTGGTAAAAGCAAAGCCACCCTTCACTTGTTTCAATCGGTGTGGGACCTGCGCCTACTTTTGTCATTTCCCAATTGTTTTCGGGCTTAATTACAAAGCGGTGCTTACCCCAATATGTAAGGTCGGGGCTTTGGCTTAAGAAAATATCTCCGTAGGGAGTGTGCCCCTTGTCACACGGACGTGTGAAAAGCATATAATTTCCGTTTATTTTACGCGGAAAAAGAACACCGTTTCGTGAAACGGGCAACACCGCATCCTCAAAGCGTTCCCAATTTTCAAAATCCTCGGTGGCGGCAATGCCGATTGATGTTCCGCGAGGCGTAAGACATACCCACGAAAGGTAATATTTTCCGTCAATTTTACAAAGTCGCGGGTCGTATCCCGGAAAAAGCTTTTTGTCGCTTAAAGTCCAATGAATGCCGTCGCCGCTTTTCCCCGTTACAAGGTACTGCTCGCGAGTTTTGTCGTCAACTCTGAAAACACCCGCAAAGTTGCCTTTTTCTTCTCTGTAGACAACCGCGGAATTGAAAATACTGTTTGCGCTTTCAACAAAGCTTCTGTCTATAATCGGATTTTCCTTATATCTCCAAACTGGCTCCTTTGAGCCCTCGGGCTTATCCTGCCAAGGTATTTGCGGAATATTGCCGTGTAAAATTTTTGCCATAATTATCCTCCGTTGCCGTAATATCTTACGACGTCCTTTAAAATGTTGAGCGTATCGGTAATTGCCGTTTTGTTTACCTCGTGAATTTTTCCGGAAAGCTCCTTTGATGTGCCGAAGGAGCACGCCTTAAAGCCCGCCTCGTCAAACGGCGAAAACATAGCCGTTCCCGAAAGCACGGATTCGTGCTTTACGTTTATTCCGTAGCTTTCCGCGGAGTCCGTAATAATTTCGGCAAGCTCGCGGCTTTCCGAGTCGCTGTTGTAAAAAACGGCTGTTTTCGATGTGGAGGTTATTTCCTCAAGAGAAACGAAAACCGTCGGAATATCGCGAAAGGCGCGTTTTTTTCTGCTTATGAATTCACACGCGCCGTCGTGGCACGGGAAATCCGAACCCGTAATAAGCACGCAAACCTCGGTGTTGGGAAAGCGCACAGAGCTTGAAAAAAGCTCCTTCATAATTTCCGCTGCGCAAAATGCCGGAACAAGCCCAGTGACGTTTTCCGGTGTGTGCTTTGAGCTGTAAAGGAAAAAAGCACCTATGTAAAAAACGCACATCAAAAGGCAAAAATCGGAGGCAGCTTTAAAAAAAGCGGAATCCTGAAGCGTGCCCGAAAAAAGATATGCGCATAAAAGGCAAAAGGTGAGTGTGTTTCCCGTTACACACAGCACAAAAAATACGGTTGGCGCTTTTGAACCGAAAAAGGGTGTATTAGGCAGCGCGGAGTCGTCGCTTTTTGCCGTCAAAATAACTCTGTTAAGCGTTGTGCTTCGTGAGCGGCGTGTTAAAAAGAGATTTTGTGAATGATGCGGCTTGAAAAGCTTGTCAAGAGCACGACCGCCGAAAAGGTATTTATAAGAAAAAATGCAAAAGCCCGAAAGAGACAGAGCAAGCGCAATACACGAAAGCGTCGCGTTTCCGAAAATTTCCGAAAGCTTAAAAAGCACGGCGGCTGCCGTTATAAGCACCAATGCGCTTTTTCGGCAAAATGCAGCTGCAAAGGGGTATGTTAAAAAACGTTCCTTTTGTGCCTCGTCGCAATAAAGCTTTATTTCGTTGAAAATCAAGTCCGAGGCGACTTTTTCGCCGTCGCTTCCGGCAGAACGCTTCGGTGCAAGCCTTGCGACTCCTGTTGCGGCAAGAATTACGTTTTCCGCATTTTTTTCGTCAATTTCAAAATAGCCGTTCATTTTATTTTATGATCGTCTTAAAGCGTGAAAATGCATTTTCCCATTTTTCGCTGTTTTCGGGGGTGTATTCCTTAAGCTGTTCGCCGTCCGCTATTATTTTTCTTGCTGCCTTTATGCTTTCAATGTCACCTGTTGACATAAGCTGCAATGCAACATTTCCGAGAGCGGTAGCTTCAATGGGGCCGCCGAATACGGGGATTTGACAGCAGTCGGCTGTCATTTTAAGAAGGAGCGTGTCCTTGGTTCCGCCGCCCATAACGTGAAGGCGCGGATATTTTTTACCTGTGCATTCCTCAATGCCTTCAAGCGTATAGCGGTATTTTAAAGCAAGGCTTTCATAAATACAGCGCATTATTTCGCCTACGGTTTGGGGAACGTATTGGTTTGTTTTTTTGCAATATTCGCGAACTCTTTCGGGAATATTTCCCATAGGCGCAAATTCGGGTGCGTCGGGGTCTATAAAGCATTTAAGCTCTTCTGCGGCAAGCGCCTCCTTTTCAAGCTCCGCGTAAGAGTAAAGCGTGCCCTCGCGCTGCCATTGGCGGCGGCTTTCCTGAATAAGCCACAGTCCGCATATGTTTTTGAGAAATGCCGTTGTGTAATCGTAGCCGCCCTCGTTTGTAACGTTAAGCTTTTTGGAGGCTTCGTTAATAATCGGCTTTTTAACCTCGGTGCCGAAGAGTGACCACGTGCCGCAGCTTATAAATGCAAAGTCATCTGCGCTTGTGGGTGTGGCGGTTATTGCGCTTTGAGTGTCGTGACCGGCAACGGCAATAACATCTGCCGCGGGAATTCCAAGCTCCTCGCAAATATCTGCCGAAAGAACGCCGACCTTACTGCCTGTTTTTACAATGCTCGGCAAAAGAGAACGCTTAATACCGAAGGCGTTGAGAATTTCATCCGACCAATTGTTTGTTTTAAGGTCAACCATCTGAGAGGTTGTGGCAATTGAATATTCCGCGTGCTTTTCACCGGTGAGCATATAGTCGAAAAGGTCGGGCATAAAAAGAAGAGTTTCCGCTTCATCCAATATGTACGGTCTGTTCTCTTTAAGAGAAAGAAGCTGAAACAACGTGTTGAAATCCATAAATTGAATTCCGGTTATGTCGTAAAGTCTTTCACGGCTCATATAATCGGAGCTTTTTTCAACCATTCCGTCGTTTCTCTTGTCGCGGTAGTGAACGGGATTTTCAATGAGCGTGCCGTCGCGGCGCAAAAGTCCGAAGTCAACGCCCCAGGTGTCAATTCCTATGCTGTCAAAGCCGCCCTGCTCCTTGGCCTTGAGCATGCTTTGCTTAATTTCAAAAAACAGGCGCTGAACATCCCAATAAACAGTGCCGTTTATTGAAACGGGGTCGTTTGAAAAACGGTGAATTTCACGAAGAGAAATTGACTTTCCGTCAAAGGTGCCGAGAATTGCTCTGCCGCTTGAAGCGCCGAAATCTATTGCAAGAACGCGTTTTTCCATTTTAGTCACCTCAAAATTATTTAAGGAAGCAGTTTATTATAATTTCTTCCGCTTCCTCGGGGGTTTTTCCGAGAGTTTGAAGCTTTAAAAGCTGGTCGTTGTTAATTCTTCCTATTGCCGCCTCGTGAATAATATTCGCCTCGTTGTGGTTAGCGGTAATTTCCGGGATTGAGCGAATATGTGCCGAGTCCATAATAATGGAGTCACATTGAATGTGTGCACGGCAACGCGTGTTGCCTACGGCTCTGGGGTAAAACACCTGACTTGATGAGTCCTTGGCAACGGAGCGCGAAACAATCTGTGCCGAGGAGTCCTCGCCGTTAAGATTAATTACAACATCCGAGTGTGCCTCTTGGCTGCCGTGAGTCATAAGCTTTTCAAAAATAACAAGCGTTGCGCCGGCTTTAAGCTCTGCCGTTGTAAGGCGCTTTGTTGAGTCAACGCCTTTAATTTGAACCATTTCCATTTCGCAATAGGCGTCCTCATCCATAAACACCTCGGTTGTGGGATTTAAAACTCTTTCGCCCTTGCCGTCGCCCTCGCCGTAATGCTTTTCAACATATTTGATTTTTGCGTTTTTGCCTATGTGGAAGGTGTGAATGCCGTCGTGTTCGCTTTTTTTGTCACCGGAGTTGTGAATTCCACAGCCGGCTACAATAAGCACATCGGCGCCCTCACCTATATAAAAATCGTTGTAAACAAGGTCGTCAATGCCCGTTTCCGTAAGAATTACGGGAATGTGAACGCTCTCGTTTTTTGTAAACGGTCTTACTATTATGTCAATGCCGGGCTTGTCGGACTTAGGCACAATTTGAATATTTTCGCTTGACTGCCTGCCTAAAGCCTGCCCGTTTTTTCTGATGTTGTAAGCACCCTGCGGAATTCCGTGAAGGTCCGCAACCGCAAGGAGCATATTTTTATCTAAATTTTCCATTTGAAAAGCTCCTTTATCTAAAGCTGCAGGCGTTGTCGAACTGATTTAAAAGCGTGGGGAAAACTTCCTCTCGCGGACCTATCGTTTTGACGGTACCGTCGGCTATAACAGCTATTTCGTCTGCGATTTTCATAATTCTTTCCTGATGCGAAATTATAAGCATACTTTGCTCGTGACGCTTTGCTATGGACTTGAAGCTTTCAACAAGCATCGTAAAGCTCCAAAGGTCAATGCCTGCCTCCGGCTCGTCGTAAATCGCAAGCTGAGGCTTTCTTGCCATAAGCGTAGCAATTTCTATTCTTTTAACCTCGCCGCCCGAAAGAGAGGCATCTGCTTCGCGGTTTAAATAATCCTTTGAGCAAAGCCCCACGCTTGTGAGGTATGCACAGCACTGATCCTCAGGAAGGTCGCTTCCGTTTGCAAGGCTTAAAAGGTCACGCACGGTAAGTCCCTTAAAGCGCGGCGGCTGTTGAAAGGCATAGCCTATGCCGAGCTTTGCACGCTCCGTTATGGAAAGCTCCGTAATATCGGTGCCGTTCCAAATAATTTTGCCGCTTGTGGGCTTTTCAATGCCCATAATAAGCTTTGCGAGTGTCGATTTTCCGCCGCCGTTCGGACCGGTTATTACAAGAAATGCGTCGTCCTTAACGGTTAAAGAAACGTTTTTTAATATTTCCTTTTCGTTGCCGCCCTCTAAAACGCCCCACGAAATGTTTTGTAATTCCAACATATTTTTTCACCTACGTAAAATCTATGCGATTGATTTGGTAGCCGTAAGAAACCGAGACACATAGGTTTAAGGTGCTTGGATTCATCTGTTGCGGCTGCCCGTTTACATTTTTACACTTAATTATATATAATTTTAAATGTATATTCAAGTCTTTTTGAAAAATCCTTGTTAAATACGTCATAATGTGGTATATTTAAGCGTGTATGAAAGTAAAATTATATGTTTAATATAGGCGCGAGCCTTCGGTTTATTCGCGCGAAAGGAGAAAACCCTTTAATGATTCCCTTAAAAGAGCTTGAATTGAGAAAAAAATATCCCGAGTTTATTTACGAAAGCTACAAAATCGAAAAAAACGAGAACAGCGCGGATATTGAATTTTCCTTTAAAATAAAAGGGCTTTGCGAGTTCCACCCTAAAATTTCAATAAAAACGGACAACCTTACCGTCTTAAACGACTGTAAGGGCGCTCTTGCCGAAAAAATTGTGTTTAATATGGGTATGTGCGAGGCGGTAAGTTATTTCAAGTGCGTTTGCCCCGAAAAAATAACGGTAAAATGCGGTGCGCTTTCAAAGGCGGATAAGGCTTATTGGAGGCATCTTTGGTTTAACGGCCTCGGCGAATTTTTTTACATTAACTCAATTGCGCCCGGAAGCGAGGACACGTTTATTGAAATAGACGCACCTGAAAAAAGCGGCGAAGACGAAGAGCTTTTTATTAATTTGAGCGGCAAAAACATAATTCCCGTTGGCGGCGGCAAGGACAGCTGTGTTACGGCGCATCTTTTAAGAAGCTTAAAGGACGAAAATCTGTTTTTTACCGTTAACGACCAAAAGGCGCGCACGGACTGTGTTGAAGCGGCGGGCTATACCGAAAAAAGCATTATAAAAGCTTACCGAACGATAGACAGCGAGCTTTTGGAGCTTAATAAAAAGGGCTTTTTAAACGGTCATACCCCGTTTTCCGCTGTTGTTGCGTTTTTGAGCCTTTACTGTGCGTACCTTGTGGGCGGTGAAAATATAATTCTTTCAAACGAGGCAAGCGCAAACGAGGGCAACACCGACGGCGGCGTTAATCATCAATATTCAAAGTCGTTTGATTTTGAATACGATTTTAACGAATACGTAAAGCGTAATTTTACGGATAAAATAAAATATTTCAGCCTGTTGAGACCGTTTAACGAGCTTCAAATAACAAAAATGTTTTCGGCTTGCCCGGAGTTCAGGACTGTTTTCAGAAGCTGTAACAGGGGTAGTAAAAGGAATGTGTGGTGCGAGGAGTGCTCAAAGTGCCTGTTTGTTTACGGAATGCTTTCCGCATTTTTGAGTGACGGTGAAATGAGAGAGATTTTTTCCTCAAATATGCTTGACAATGAAGCGCTTTTAAAGGACTTCAGAGGGCTTACGGGGCTTGACGGTGTAAAGCCGTTTGAGTGCGTGGGCACGGCTGAGGAATATAAAACAGCCTTAAGCCTTGCCGTTTGCAAAAGAAAAAAAGAGGGCAAGGAGCTTCCGCGCCTTTTAAAGCTGTTTGACAGCGAATTCGATGCGGAAAAAATCGCAAGTGAAACCAAGCTTTTTTCGGAGCTTAACGGTGAAAACTTAGTGCCCGAAAAATTCCGTGAATTTGTATTGGAGATGTATTCATATGTCAAAAATTGCCGAGTATGTTAAGGATAAAAAGATATTGATATTGGGTCTCGGAAGAGAGGGTATGTCTACCTACAATTATTTAAGGCGCCACCTCCCCGAGAAGCACCTTACCGTTGCCGACAAAAACACCGTTACGGTAGGTGACGACAAAAACGTAAGCTATATTTGCGGTGACGATTTTTTGAATTGCCTTTCGGATTTCGATATCGTTTTCAAAAGTCCGGGGATCGCGTTTTTAGAGGACAATATGTACCCCGAAACAACGGAAATAACGTGTCAGACCGATATGTTTTTACGCTTTGCCGAGCCTACGGTTGTGGGAATTACCGGCTCAAAGGGTAAAACAACAACCTCCACGCTTATTTACGAAATGCTTAAGGCTGCGGGGAAAAGGTGCTGTCTTATAGGAAATATAGGCGTGCCCGTGCTTGAAGAGGCAGATGAGGGTGCGGATATGATTGCCGTAACGGAGATGTCATCTCATCAGCTTGAATTCACAAAGGCTTCGCCGCAGGTTGCCGTGCTTGTAAATATTTATGAGGAGCACCTTGACCATTATAAGGACGGCTTTGCGGGCTATTCGGGCGCAAAGCTTAATATTACGCGTTATCAAAATAAAAACGATTATTTTATTTACAATCCGGAGCAAATTGTCGAGGGCGGTCTTGATGTTGCCGCCGCCTCCGGCGGAACGCTTGTGCCTGTGGGCTTTTCGGATGCCGAAGGCGATGAATTTGTAAACGAGCTTTGGCACAGCACCCTTCACTTAAAGGGCGAGCACAACAGGCAGGACATTGCCTATGCCGTAAAAGCGGCAAGGCTTCTCGGTGCGGACGATGACTCCATACGCAAGGCAATTTCGGAGTTTAAGGGCATTGAGCACAGAATGGAGCTTGTGGGTACGTTTTCCGGTGTCACATATTACAATGACAGTATTGCGACAATTCCCACAGCCGTGGAGGGTGCCGTTAAAGCGCTTGGAAACGTCAATACGCTTGTTTTCGGCGGGCTTGACAGGGGGATAGATTATTCCGAATTTATAAGCTTTCTTAAAAATTCCGATATTGAAAATCTTATAGGACTCCCCGAAACGGGACATATAATAATAGATGAAATTATCAAAGCCTCATCGCTGTGCGAAAATGGCGGCGAGCAAGGCGCTCCCTCAAAAAAGCTCGTTAAGGCAAGGGATATGGAGGATGCCGTAAAAAAAGCAGCTGCTTTAACGAAAAAATCAACCGCTTGCTTGTTTTCTCCCGCTGCCGCAAGCTATAATTATTACAAAAACTTTGAGGAAAAAGGCAGGCATTTTAAGTCTCTTGTGAAAAATATCGAGGCTTAAGAAAGGGAAAAAGCCAATAGTTTTAAAAACGATGTGACATCGGCGTCAGAGCACTCTTAAACACTGTGGTTTTTTAAAAAATGTTACTTATTTCGGGTGAAGAGGAGCGCTTTATGTGCTCGGTGTCGTCAATGCACGCCTGCGCCGTTTCCGAAGCTGCGGCGTAATCGAGTAGGACGACGTAATATTTAAGACGCGCTATATCTCTTTCAAGGTCGGATATTTCGCTGTGGTCAACGAGAATGTGAAAAAACATCTCGCGTTTTTCCCAGACACGGTTCATATTTTCGCTTTCGTTTTTTAACGAGTCGGCGCTTTCCGCATTTGCGGCTGTTATGATTCTTTCAAAAGAGCTTTTAAGCTCGTTACAGCTGCCGTTAATCGCCTTAAGCGAAGCAATTCCCACAATAAGTGCGGCAATTAAAAATATTACCGCCGTAACAACTCTTTTCAAGACCTTGTTTTCTCCTTTTTTATTATTGAAGCTTTGCCGTTTTTGTCTACGGTCATTAAAAGAACCTCGCTTTCTGTCAGCTTATTTTTTTTAAGCTCGGCAGAAAGCTTTTTCTTTGAATAATTCGCATCGGTAAGGTGGCTTCCCATAATTTTTCCGTCTATTATAACGGGGTATAAAAAGCCGCTGTCTGTTTTTGATGTGAGGTCAAGGTCTTTTACCGTTACGGTGCGACTTTGCGCCTTTAAAAGCACCGAGACCGCGCCGTTTGTTTCCATTACGGCAAACTCAACCTCCGAAAGGTCGAAAACCTCCTTTTGGCGAAGCGCCGAAAGCACATCATCGGTTGAAAGACGAAGCTGTTTAAGCTTTTTTTGGTCTATTACGCCGTCCTTTATTATAATAAACGGGTTGCCGTCGGTAACTTTTCTGAAGCGCACGCTTTTAATGCCTATAACCGAGGAAAGAATTTCAAAGCCCACAAGAAGCATAAGCGGCACGAGGCTGTTTATAAGGGGAATTGTATTGTTTTGTATCGGTATTGCGGCAATTTCGGAAAGAAGAATGGTAATTACAAGCTCTGTCGGTTGGAGCTCGCCTATTTGCCTTTTTCCCATAAGCCTTACAGAGATTACCACGGCAAGGTAAAGCACGGTAGTTCTTATAATTGTTGTAAGCATATTATCACCGCTAATTATTTTTAACGCCGTTTTTTTGCATATTCATTTAAAATTTGGAAAACTAAATTCGGTGATGTTTATGAAGGAAGACAATATGCCGTATATACCCGTTTCCGAAATAAGCGAGGAACGCTTCGGTGATGTGAGGAAAAGCGCCGTCGAAAACGGTGATATTATAAAAAGAGTATTTCTTGATGTGTTCGATATTCTTGTAAGGGAGAGCAGTGCTTCGGGAAGAAAAATTGTTTTTGTGAATTGCGACGGGCTTACAAGCTCAGAAAGGATAACAGAGGATGTAATTAAGCCCATGTTAAGCTCCGGAAAACCGCTTCCCGAAAAAAATGCCGTCGATTATCTTATTGAAAACGTGCTTTTTTCAACGGAGCTTTCAAAGGAAAAGAGCCTTGACAAGGCGATTTTGAGCATTTTAAGAGGCTGTGCGGTAATTTTTATTGACGGTGAGAGTGACTGCATTTGCGTAGGTGTGCAGCGCTACCCGGAGCGCTCTGTTGACGAGCCGGATACGGATGTTCAGGAGCGCGGCTCAAGAGAGGGCTTTGTTGAAAACATTAAAACAAATATAACGCTCGTAAGAAGGCGGCTTTGCACCGTGAATTTTAAGGTGCAAGCAACAGAGGTCGGCAAAACCGGAAAAACGCGCGTTGCAATCTGTTATATGAAGGGCAAGGTTAGCGAGGAGATATTGCGTGAAGTAAAGAAGCGAATATCGGAAACGGAGCTTGATACCGTTTACGATGCCGCATATTTACGGCGAGCCTTGGACACGCGTAGAAAAAGTATGTTTACTATGGTGGGCTTTACGGAGCGCCCCGACACCTTTTGCGCAAAGCTTAATGAGGGTAAGGTGGGCGTTATTGTAGACGGCACGCCGTTTGCACTTGTGGTTCCGATTTTGTTTATTGAGAATCTTCACGAGCTTGACGATTACGCAAACCGACCGTATTTTGCGAGCTTTATAAGGGTAATAAGAATTGCGGCGTTTTTAATAAGCGTGTTTTTGCCGGGGATATTTGTTTCGGTTTGCCTTTTTCATCAGGAGCTTTTACCGGATGATATTTTATACAGTATTGTCGTAATGGAAAGCAACACGCTTTTTGACATTACAACCGAAGCACTTATAATACATTTTATTTACGAATTTGTACGCGAGGCGGGAATACGTATGCCGAAGGCCGTGGGTCATGCGGTGAGCATTGTCGGTGCTCTTGTAATAGGCGATGCCGCCGTTTCCGCAGGTCTTATAGGTGCGCCCATGCTTATTGTTGTTGCGCTTTCGGCAATAACCTCTCTTGTTGTGTCAAGGCTTTACGAGCCAACCGCCGTTTTGAGAATGGCTTTTATTGTGATAGGCGGTCTTGCGGGGCTTTACGGAATAATGCTCGGTGCGGCGCTTTTGATAATGAGTCTGTCTTCAATGAGCGACTACGGTATTTTTTATCTTTCGCCGCTTACGCCCTACAACGGATCTCTTTGGCGTGATACCTTTTTAAGAGCCGACTCAAAGACGTTGTCGGTGCGACTGTTTAATATTAATAAGTTGAAAAATAAATAGCTCACGGGTGATAATTACGGATAACAGAAAAATTACTTCGTCACAGTTTTTCGGTATGATATACCTTTCAATGCTTGTAGGCGTGTTTTTATATATGTCAAATACCTCGTCGCTTGCCGGTTCAACCGATTCTGTTTTAAGACCGGTTGTTTTCGGAGCTTTAAATGCGGCTTTGGCGGTGCCGGCGCTTTTGTATTTTAAAGCCGTGGGAAGAGAAAGCGTTTTTTCCTTTTTAAATAAGCGCTCGCGTCCGCTTTCGGTTGTGATATCTGCGGTTTATTGCATAATATTTCTTATCGGAATAATCGGCACGGCGGCTCGGTTTGACATTTTTGCAAGCTCGGTAATGTTCTACGAAACGGATATGTCGTTTTTCGTGGCAATAATGCTTTTTGTTTGCACGCTTATTTCCGGAATGGGGCTTTGCACGGTGGCGCGCGGCGGAATGATTTTCACCTTGCTTGTAAGTCTCGGTACCGGCACTGTAATAATAACGGCGCTTTTAAACGGAGTGGATTATTTAAATTTTACGCCGCTTTTTAACGAAACTTATGAGCAGTTTTTTTCGGACCGCTTCGGCTTTTCGTATTTTTGCACGGAGCTTTCGGCTATGTTTGTTTTTGCACATAAAATTGAGGGCAATATTAAAAAATCGTACTTCAAATGGCTTGCAGGCTCGTGCGTGGTAATGACGGCGCTCGCCTTTTTAATTGTCGGCTCTCTCGGAGAATTCGCGAATTCTCAGCTTTTTCCCGTGTATGCCGTCTCGGCTTCAAGCGGAATAGGCATAGTGGACAGAGTAGACTCACTTCAAACCTCGCTGTGGCTTTTGTCGGTTGTCTTGAAAATATCGTTTCAGCTTATTGTGTTTAATGAGAGCTTTAATAATATTTTCAATACGCATTCGACTTATAAGGCACCGTTTTTGGCATCGGTTATTTCCGCATTGACGGTGTTTTGGCTTTCGCACAGCATTAAAAGGTTCGGCTTTTTGTCAAGGTGGGAGTTAACGGTTATTCCGTTTTTGATTTTGACCGTTTTGTTACCTGCTTTTTGTATTATTATAAAGAAAAGGGGCGATTTTGATAAAAAGACTTCTTAAGGCGGCGCTTGCTTTGTCGGTGCTTCTTTTGTCGGTGCTTTTGTGCGGCTGTGAAAGGGCAAGCGTTGAGCTTTCGGAGATGATGATAATTCAGGGGCTTGGAATTGATTACGAAAACGGTGAGGTTATTGCCACTGCGGAAATGCTCAATAATCTCGGCTCAAGCGCAGCAGGCGTAGACGATATTCCGGAAAATAAGGCGCGGATTTTTTCGGCAAGCGGTAAAACAATCTCGGAGGCTGTAAATAAAATTGCGATAAAATGCGGTAATGAGCCGCTTTATGCTCATACACGCGTGGTTGTTTTGGGCGAAAATGCCGCCGATAAAAATCTTGCGGATGTGCTCGATTTTTTTGAGCGCGATTATAATACCAAGCCTGCAATGCTTATTTGCGTCGCAAGGGACTGTACGGCAAGAGAGCTTTTTTCGGCAAGCGTAGACGAAAACGGAGTTAAAAGTGAAATTATAGAGGATATTTTAAAAACGGGAAACGAGCTTTCACTTGCTCCGAGAGTTCGTATTGCAGAGGCTGTTTGCTTTACAAAGGAGTCCACGGCAAGTCTTGCTTTACCGGCGGTTTCACTCGTTTTTTCCGATGATACGGCAGAATATTCGCTTTCGGGCTGTGCCGTTTTTAACAGTGACAACACGTTTTGCGATTATATAGACAAAAGCACCTCCTTTGCGCTTCTTTTTCTTGAAAACAAGGTGAATAAGGGGAGCTTTACTGTTTCGCTTTCCGAAAACGCGGAGGCTTCAATGCTTATTGTAAATTCAAAAACAAAATATTCGGTAAGTATAAATGACAATACGCCGGTTTTTACTCTTAAAATTAAGCTGCTTGCGGATTTAAACGAATTTTCACGCGGAGCGTTTGACAAGCTTGAGGCGGAAGCCATAAAAAGTATTGAGCGGCAGGCCGGGAGAGCACTTGAAAAGCGCGTTGAATCCTGTATTTTTATTTTAAGGGATGAGCTTTTTTGCGATGCGGCACGTTTTTCCAAAATGCTGAGCCTTAAAAGGCCGAAATATTACGGAGCTTTAAGCGAGAGCGAGAGGGAAAGTATATATAAGTTATATGAATTCGAAGTTAAAGCGGAGGTTGTAATAAGAAGAACGGGTGATGAGGGCTTTGACCTTTCGGACTATTGAATTTGTCAAAATATTGAATTTACCGAAGCAATGTGCTACAATACCTCTTGACGGTTTGTAAAAAGGGTGATATTTATGTATTCTCTCGGTATTGATATCGGCGGCACAAAGTGCGCCGTTGTTCTCGGCAAGGGCGAGCTTTCGTCCGATATTGACGGCTTTATTATTGATAAGCTTTCGTTTCCCACAAGGGTTGAGCGCGGCTATGGGGCTGTTATTGAGGAGCTTTTTGAAAAGAGCGAGGAGCTTCTTTTAAAAAACGGGGCTTTAAAAAGCGAGCTTATAGGTATAGGTATTTCCTGCGGGGGGCCGCTTGACAGCAAAAAGGGTGTAATCAATTGTCCTCCGAACCTTCCGGATTGGGACGGCGTTCCGATAGTGAAAATGTTTGAAGAGCGTTTTGGCGTAAAAGCCGTTGTTCATAATGATGCCAATGCGTGCGCCGTTGCGGAGTGGCGCTTCGGTGCGGGGCAGGGTGCCGAAAATATGGTGTTTTTAACCTTTGGTACGGGTATGGGTGCAGGGCTTATTTTAAACGGTAGGCTTTACACCGGCACAAATGATATGGCAGGCGAGGTCGGACATATTCGCCTTTCCGACGACGGACCCGAGGGGTACGGCAAAAAAGGCTCGTTTGAGGGCTTTTGCTCGGGCGGCGGTATAGCGCGCCTCGGTGCTATAATAGGTGAGCGTTATTTGAACGAGAATAAAACAAGCACGCTTTTTAAAACGCGTGAGGAGCTTTCGAATTTAAGCGCAAAGTCTATAGCCGAGGGTATGAAAAGCGGCGACGAATTTTCACTTGAGGTTTACGTGACTTGTGCAAAGCAGCTCGGACGCGGTCTTTCGGTAGTAATTGATATATTAAATCCCGAAAAAATAGTAATAGGCAGTATTTACGAGCGTAACAGCGAATTTTTTAACGGTATTATTTGGGATGTTATTAAAGAGGAAGCGCTTCGCGATGCATATTCGGTATGCGAAATAGTTCCCGCCTCGCTCGGAGACAGGGTTGGTGACTTTGCGGCGCTCGGCATATTGTTTTAGGAGATGATTTTTATGAAAGAGAGAACAGAACGTATTTTTAACGGCTTTTTTGAAGAAAGAGCAGAGCTTTTACCCGTAAAGGAGCTTCTTTTTGCTGCTTTTTCGGTTATAAAAGAGTCATATGAAAACGGCGGCAAGCTTCTTTGCTGCGGTAACGGCGGCTCTGCCGCCGACAGTGAGCACACCGTGGGTGAGCTTATGAAGGGCTTTAAGCTTAAAAGACCGCTCGGGAAAAGTGAAAAAGAGTTGTTTTCGAAATACGAGGGCGGCAAGGAGCTTGCACAGGCTCTTCAGGGAACGCTTGAGGCTATTTCTCTTGTGAGTCAAACGGCACTTATGACAGCCTACATAAATGACGTGAATGCGGAATATGTGTTTGCTCAGCAGGTCTGGGGTTACGCCGAGAAAAACGATGTTCTTTTGGGCTTTTCAACCTCCGGTAATTCAAAAAATGTGTATAATGCCGCCGTTGCCGCAAGGGCAAGGGGTGTAAGAGTTATTTCCTTAACGGGCGAAGGCGGCGGAAGGCTAAAAGCTGTAAGCGATGTGTGCATTTGTCTGCCGTCGGGGGACACCGCGCGTATTCAGGAGCTTACGCTTCCGTCGTACCACCTTATTTGTGAAATGCTCGAAAGCGAGTTTTTTGAAGAGTGAAATTTCTTAAATAAAATTAAGGCGAATTTTTTGTCTGAAAAGGCTTGTGTTGTATAGTATGCACAGGTCTTTTTGTTATTTATGTTTAATATTTGTTTATTTTGCCGTTGATTTTAATTTGCAAAAGTACTAAAATATAGCCTTCATTTGCGTTAGGGTAAAGGCGATGGTTATTATGCTTGCGTTTGCAATTGCCGCCGTAACGGGCGTTGTTCAGGCGTTTATATTGAATATTGTGCTTAAAAGCGCTCTTTCGGGCGATTTTAAGAAAACGGCCGGCTTTTTGGCTTTAAAGCTTGTCGGCTATGCGGCTGTAATTGCCGTTATAATGCTTGCTTTCAAAGCTTATATTTTAAAGGCGGCTCTCGGGTATTGCTTAGGCCTTCCCGGGGCGGCTTTGGTTTTTTGCGCGGTCGGAATTATAAAAAACAAAAAAAGAGGAGATGAAAAAAATGAAGACAGCTGATATAATCGGGCTTGGCATAGCGGCGTTTGTTTTGGCGGTTTCGCTTGCGGGCTTTATTCACGCAAGGGGTGCTTTTAAGGCAATTTCCTCTGAGGACACTGCGGCACAAAAAAAGGCCAAGCGAAGGAAGAAGCTTTTCTTTGTCGGAATGATTTTTTCGGCTTGGCTTATTATAGGCATTCTATTGACGGCGTTTTCGGGAATCAAAAGCGGCTTGAAGCTTGAATTTTCCATGTTCAGTGAAAGAGTTGAGCTTTTCGGAGTGTCGCTTGCGAAAACAACCGTAACATCAACGTGCGTAACGGTTGTTTTAATAATATTGTGCGTGCTTTTCAGAATATTTGCCGTACCCAAGTTTAAGGAGAGACCCGCAGGTCTTCAAAATGCAATGGAAATTTGCGTTGAGGCTATGGACAGCTTTACGAAAAAGGCTGTCGGTGAAGAGGCTTCGGCGGTTTTATCACCGTATATGTTCGCAATGGCGGCGTTTTTAATAGGCTGCGCCTTAACGGAGCTTTTGGGGCTGAGAGCACCCACCTCCGATTTAACCGTGACGTTTGCAATGGGTCTTTTGACGTTTGCGCTTTTAAATATTTTCGGTATTAAGCGCCTCGGCTTTTTCGGAAGGCTTAAGGCAATGGGCGGACCTATAGCGCCGATGAGGGCTGTTATGATACCGCTTAAAATGGTTAGTGACATTGCCGTGCCGGTGTCGCTTGCGTGCCGTCTTTTCGGTAATATGCTCGGTGGTATGATAGTTATGGAGCTTTTAAAGGGCGCGCTCGGAGCCTATTCGTCGGGAATACCCGCAATAGCGGGACTGTATTTTAACGTATTTCATCCGTTAATTCAGGCGTATATTTTCATTACGCTTTCTTTGACCTTTATAGATGAGGCAATGGAGCCTACAGAGGGTCAACGCGTTAAGCAAAAAATTAAAAAACAAAAATCTGCAGATATAACTGCATAAAGGAGAAATGATTTATGGAAATTTTAGGCTTGGCTTTGGCACTTTTGGGTGCGGGCTTCGGAATGTGTTTTGCAACCTCAAAGGCTGTGGAGGCCGTTGCACGTCAGCCCGAGGCTGCAAGTAAAATTCAAACAATACTTCTTTTGGGCTGTGCTCTTGCAGAGTCAACGGCAATTTACGCATTCGTAATTGCGCTTATATTCTCTACAAAATAAGGTGAATTGAAATGGATTTATCAAAGGAAATGCTTGTTGATATTGTTATTAACATTATCAATATTCTCGTGCTTTTCTTTGTGGTGAGAGCACTCGCCTATAAGCCCGTTAAAAAATATATGAAAAACAGAGCCGAAAAGGCTCTTGAGGTTAAAACAGCCGCCGAGGCGTTGTACGAGGAGTCCCGTGGAAAAATCGCCGAATACGAAGAGCTTGTTGTACAGGGAAAAAAGGCAAAGGAGAGGGCTGTTGAAGAGGGCGAAAAGGAAGGCAGAGAGGAAGCCGCCGCAATTATTGCCGAGGCTGAGGGCAAGGCACGAAAAATTATTGCCGATGCCGATAAAAAGGCAGATGAGCTTCGCAGAAAGGCTATTGAAGAGGCAGAAGAGGAAATTGTGAATATTGCAATCGAGGCTTCTTCAAAGCTTCTTGAAAGAGAAGTAACCGATGAGGATAATATAAGATTTGTAAAGGGCTTTATCGGCGAAAGAGCGGGAGGAAACGAGCAAAATGCGTAAAGCATATATAACCGTTCCCTCAAATATGAGCGAGGAGGCATATATGCTTCTTTGCGAAGGAATTTTAAAAAAATACGGAAGAAATATTGAGTTTATAAAAACCGTGGATGACTCGCTTTTGGGTGGCTTTATTTTAAAGCTTGACGGTGTTGTTTACGACGGTTCTCTTAAAACTCGGCTTTTATCTTTAAAAAAGCATTTTGAACGCTGAAGGGAGGGCGGTTTATGTCTGAACGAAATGCTTCCGAAATAAGTAAATTTTTAAAAAGCAGAATAGAAAGCTTTAATCCGTCGCCCGTTTTTTACAGCTGCGGCACGGTTACAAGAGTAGGCGACGGTGTAGCAAGAGTTGAGGGGCTTCCCTCGCGCCTTTACGGCGAACTTTTGGAGTTTGAGGGCGGCGTATTCGGTATGGCGCTTGATCTTACGGAGGACGGTGTGGGTGCCGTGCTTTTCGACAGCGCCGACACGGTATGTGTCGGTGACAGCGTAAGAGGTACCGGGCGCGTTGCTGAAATTCCCGTAGGCGACAAGCTTCTCGGCAGGGTAATTGACCCAATAGGCAGGGCACTTGACAAAATGCCGCTTGAGGAAAACGACTTTTTACCTGCCGAAAGACCTGCGCCCACAATAATAGAGCGCCGCGCCGTTGATACGCCGCTTGAAACGGGAATTCTCGCTATAGACAGCATGGTTCCCATAGGCAGGGGTCAGCGCGAGCTTATAATAGGCGACCGCGGCACGGGAAAAACCTCTATAGCGCTTGAGGCGATTTTCAATCAAAAAAGAACAGACGTTATTTGCGTTTATTGCGCAATAGGTCAAAAGGCATCTAATATAGCGTACGTTACGGAGTCGCTTAAAAAGAACGGTGCAATGCCGTATACGGTTGTTGTGGCTTCTACCGCCTCCGACAGTCCCGCAACGCAATATCTTGCGCCGTATTGCGCGTGTTCCGTTGCGGAGGGCTTTATGAACGAGGGCAAGGATGTGCTTGTTGTTTACGATGACCTTTCAAAGCACGCCGTAGCCTACAGGGCAATGTCGCTTCTTCTTCACAGACCGCCGGGACGCGAGGCTTATCCCGGAGACGTTTTTTACCTTCATTCAAGGCTTCTTGAAAGAAGCGCTTGCCTAAAAAAGGGTGGTAGTATAACGGCACTCCCCATAGTCGAAACAATGGCGGGAAACATCTCGGCTTATATTCCCACAAACGTAATTTCAATTACAGACGGTCAGATTTATCTTGAAAGCGAGCTTTTTCACAGCGGTGTAAGACCCGCCGTAAACACGGGTCTTTCTGTTTCGCGTGTTGGCAGAGCCGCTCAGCATAAGGCTATGAGAAAGGTTTCCGGAACGCTCAGAATAGAGCTTTCGCAATATCGCGAGATGGCTGTTTTTACGCGCTTCGGAAGTGATGTTGACGACGCTACCGCAAGACTTTTGCGCCGCGGCGAATGCCTTACGGAGCTTTTAAAACAGGGCAAGGGTGAGCCGCTTGACATTTTTGAACAAACGGCGCTTCTTCTTGCGTTTAAGCTTGACGCGTTTTGCGATGTTGAAAAATCAAAAATCACAAAAACCTCGAGAGAGCTTCTTTCATACCTTAAGGAGCATTGTATAGGTGCGGCAAAATCCGTTTTGAAAAGCGGAGATATGAGCGATTCTGCGGAAAAGGAGCTTAAGCAGGCCATTAAGGCTTTTGTGGACGCGCTATGAACAATGTTAATGAAATAAAACAGCACCTTAAAGCCGTGGGCGAAACAAGGCAAATTACAAATGCTATGTACCTTCTTTCGTCCTCGCGTATGAAAAAGGCTATGGCGAATATAGATTTCAACCTTTTTTATATGAAAAGGCTTCGTTCGACCATAAAGGATATTCTTTCAAAGGCAAAGCGAAACAATATTCACGATAAGTTTATAGATGATGACGGCAACGGTACGGCTGTATTTGTTGTAATAACCTCGGATAAGGGGCTGTGCGGCGGCTATAACAGCGCCGTAATAGGCGAGGCTCTTAAAAAAATGAAGGAGTATCACGACCCGTGCGTAATTTCGCTCGGTCTTATGGGTGACAGGCTTTTAAAGACGCGCGGAATTACTCCGGATTATTCGTGGTACGGTGCCTCTCAGCATCCGACCTTAAATCTTGCCACTCAGGTTGCGCAAAAGCTTATTGAGCTTTACCTTACAAACGATTATCATGAGGTATATATAGTTTATACCGAATTTATAAATGCCTCCGTGCAGGTGCCGCACTGTGTGCGTCTTTTGCCTCTTTTAAGGCGTGACTACACGGATCTTGAATATGAGTACGATTATGAGGCAAGGGTAATTTACGAGCCGTCTATAGAGGCGGTTTTCGAACAGCTTGTTTATCAATATATAACGGGCTTTATGTATGATGTTTTTATGCAAGCCTCAGCTTGCGAAAACATTGCACGAATGACGGCAATGCAAAATGCAACGCGTAACGCCGACGAGATGATAGCCTCGCTTTCGGCACAGCTTAACGCTGCGCGACAGCTTCAAATTACAAATGAAATTACCGAAATAGCCGCCGCGTGTGAGGCAGGCGCCGTTTAAGCGGCGCTTTAGGAGGAAAAATGACTGAATTAATGAAGGGTACGGTTGTTAAAATATCGGGTCCTGTTGTCGATGTGAGATTTGACGGCAAGCTTCCGCCGATAAACAGCCTGCTTACGGTAGAAAAATTTAATAAGCACCTTGAAGCCGCAATGCACCTTGAAAATAATACTGTTCGCACTGTTGCGCTTGAGGCGACGGAGGGTCTTTGCTGTGGGCTTACCGTTGTTTCGGACGGCAGAGGCATAGAGGTCCCCGTGGGCGACGGTGTAATAGGCAGAGTTGTAGATGTTTTGGGCAGACCTATAGACGGCAAGGGCGAAATAAAAGCCGACGAAAAACGCCCGATTCACAGAAAAGCCCCGGCATTAAGCGAGCAAAAGCCCGCTACCGAGCTTTTGGAAACGGGCATTAAGGTTATAGACCTTCTTGTGCCTTACGCAAAGGGCGGCAAAATAGGACTTTTCGGCGGCGCGGGCGTAGGTAAAACCGTTCTTATTATGGAAATGATTCATAATATTGCCGTAAATCACGGCGGTTATTCCGTTTTTACGGGCGTTGGTGAGCGTAGCCGTGAGGGTAACGAGCTTATGAACGATATGAACGAAAGCGGCGTTATAGATAAGGCGATTTTGGCGTTCGGTCAAATGAACGAGCCGTCGGGAAGCCGTATGAGAGTTGCCTTAACGGGTCTTACAATGGCAGAATATCTTCGCGATGAAAAAAAGCAGGACGTTCTTTTGTTTATAGATAACATTTACAGATTTGTACAAGCAGGCAACGAGGTAAGCGCGCTTTTGGGAAGACTCCCGAGTGCTGTTGGCTATCAGCCGACTCTTGCAAACGAGCTTGGCGCTTTGGAGGAGAGAATTGCCTCTACGAGTGACGGCTCAATTACCTCCGTTCAGGCGGTGTATGTTCCGGCGGATGACTTGACGGACCCTGCACCGGCAACTATTTTTACTCATCTTGATGCCACCACCGTGCTTTCAAGAAGTATTTCGGAGCTTGGTATTTATCCGGCGGTAGATCCGCTTGAGTCGTCAAGCCGCGCCTTGGAGCCCGAGACTGTAGGCGAGCTTCATTACAGAGTTGCGCGCTCGGTTCAGGAATGCCTTCAGCGCTACTTGGAGCTTAAGGATATTATAGCTATTCTCGGCATGGAGGAGCTTTCCGATGAGGACAGAGCCATCGTTTACCGTGCAAGAAAACTCCAAAAATTCCTTTCTCAGCCGATGAATGTTGCCGAGGGTTTTACGGGTGTAAAGGGTATTTATGTTCCGCTTGAGAAAACCGTTGAAAGCTTTAGGCAAATTGTGGACGGCGAGGCGGACGACCTTCCCGAGGCGGCATTTTTTATGGCGGGCGATATTGATGATGTTCGTGAAAAAGCAAAAAATATGTGACGGAGAGGATTTGTAATGGCTGTTTTTAAGCTTGAAATGTTCACTCCGAAAAAGCAGTTTTTTTCGGGCGAGGTTGAAAGCGTTGTATTGAATTCCATAGACGGCGAAATAGGCATTTTAAGCGGTCATTACCCTATGACAGCCGCCGTGGCTCCCGGTGAAATTAAAATCAAAATCAACGGCGAATGGAAGCGCGCGTTTAATTCCGAGGGCTTTATGGAGGTTCGCCCCGACGAGATGCTTATATTTTCTCACAGCTGTGAATGGCCGGAGGATATTGACGAGGCGAGGGCGCGCGCCGAGTATGAGCGCGAAACCGAGCAGCTGAGAAATGCCGAAAGCCTTTTGGAGCACCGCTCTGCGGAAATTGCCCTTCAAAGGATTACCGCAATGCTCAGTGTAAAGAAAAAATCAAAATATAATAATTAAAAAGTGAAATCTCGGCTAAAATCTGATTTAATCAAATTTTAGCCGAGGTTTTGCTGTGCTTTGGTAATTTTATTTTTTTACAGCTTCACTACAACAAGAAGCATTTTTGTTTGTTTTTAAAATAAATATAAAAAACGGGAGCGCACCGTAAAATGCACTCCCGTTGAAAGTAAATTAATTAAATTATCTTGAAGAGCTTATTGTGTCCTGAAGTCTTCCTGCGAAGTAATTAATGAGAGCATCGCTTTCCTTCATATCTTTTTCAACTGACTCGTAAAGACCTTCAATGTAATCATTGTAGCTTGTTGAAGCGATTGTGGAACGAACGTCACTTGCCCATTTTTCCTCACCGGAAGCAGAAACAAAGTACATAACGTGATAGCCAAAGGTTGTTTTTACAATGCCTGTGTCGCCGGGCTTTCTTGAAGAATCAAGAGCCCAAGACTTAAACTCCGTAACGTAAGAACTGTCTGCGTTAATATCCTCGTAAAGACCGCCGTTTTCGGTTGAGCCTGTGTCCTCGGAATTGTTCGTTGCAAGAAGTGCAAAGCTTTCTTCAGTGGCATCGCCATTTTTCCACTTGGCAAGAATATCGTCCGCTTTTTTCTTTGCGGCTGCCTCGTTTTCGGCGATTTTGTTCTCGCTCAAGGCTTCGCCGTCGTCATCGGTTGTAGCTGCCTCAAAGAGTATGTGGCGAACGCTTACGCCTGCATCGGACTTGTCGGGAGCGGGAGCCTTTGTGATATATGCGATGTAATAGCAGGAGTTATCCTCATCGTCAATAACGGCTTTGTTGCCTTCTTTTCTTGATGAGTCATAAAGCCAATCGGCAAGAGCGGTAATTGAAACCGCACTTTTTTTCTGACCGTCAAGAAGCGTAGCGCTGTCCTCGGCGTAGTTGGAAGCCTGAGAAGCGGGAGCATACTCCTTTGCAAGAGCTTTAAAAGAAGCCTCGTCTGTGATTTTTGAAAGGAACTCGTCTGCTCTCTTTTTAGCCTCTTCCTTTGTGTAGGTGGGGTCATTGCTCTCGTCGTCTTCTGATTTTTCCGCATATGAAACGGAGAAGAGTCTTGCGCTTACCGAGTCAAAGTCGGAGCTGTGCTCTTTGTAATATGCGGCAACCTCGTCATCTGTGAGCTTGTCACTCTCGTTCTCCTGATACCAGGTAAGGTATTCGGAAACGATGTAATCTCTTTCGAGAAGCTCTCTGTAGCTCTTTTCCGTAAGACCTTCACCGCAAACGCGGGAGATGTAGTTTGTAAGAGAGTAGTCGTACTTTTCGGCATACTCCCTGAGAGAGTCAATAGATTCGTTAACCTCTTTGTTCATAGCCTCTTCATCATATGTGAAGCCTGCTGACTTTGTTTCCTCACTTGTGGCATTTTTAAAGAGCTCACGGTAGAAGAAGGCGGAGGTAGAGGCGGAGACTCTGAAGTAGTCTGCCCAGGTTTTAACATCCTCGGGAGCATCCGAAGCGGTATATTCCTGCTCGGCAGGGTCCTTTGTATAGTCAAAGCCCGTAAGGTATGCACCGTAGCCCGTGCCGTAGTAAGAGTCATACTGCTGAGCTGTGGTAGCCATTCTGTTGTAAAGAGTCATGTAGTAATAGTTGTACTCGGCGGCTTTGAGCTTTTCGCCGTTGTAGTTAGCAACCGTGAGAGCTTTTTGCGGAACGCAGAAAACGTTTGTAAGAAGTCTTGCGGCGCCGAATAAAACGATAGCGGCAACAACAACGATGCAAATTGTTTTAACAATAATTCTTACCGCCTTGTCGCGCTTGGGCGAGCTTTTTTTCTTGGCGGCTTTTGCAAGACGTGCCTTGCGCTGCTCTCGATAAATTTCGGCATTTGTTTTGATTTCGTTATCAGCCATTTAAAATTCATCCTTTTTCTTCATTTTAGTGTGACGCGGCACACCGTACAACTCGTATATTTTATAACATATCGGCGGAATTTACAAGTGTTAATTTTATTTTTTTACAAAAATAAGCGAAATTTACTGTAATTCTAAGGTAAATTTACACTTTGTTTAATAAAATTTATTATTTTGGGGCGCCTCATGTTTGACAACGGTACCTCTCGGTGGTATATTTATATGTGTGAAAAAACAAGCTTTTAAGAACGGATGGAATTATGAAAAAGAAAAATCGTTCAAATAAAAAAACGGAGGCGGAGCTTTTTTCGGGAGCTGCCGAGAGCGGCGCTTTAAATGAAGAGACCGTTTTTGGGGAGGGCTTTGCCGCAGAAGCGGGTGAAAGGTCCTTAAATAAGGAGTCCGAAAGCACCGCGACGGATGAGAGCGCGCTTGAAGTGCCCGAGGCTGCGGAGGACGAGGCGATTACAGATGAAAAGGCGCGTAATGCCGAAATAAAGCGCCTTAAAAAGGTTGTAAAGGCGGAAAAAAAGGAGTATAAAAAAGCTCAAAAAGCCGAAAAAAGCAATTTGAAAAAAGAGGCATCGGATGAGAAGAAACTTAAAAAGAAGGCGGCCTCCGAGGAAAAAAGGCTTTTGAAGGAAAAATCAAAAGCCGAAAAGGAGCGTTTGAAAAAAGAGGCATCGGATGAGAAAAAGCTTAAAAAGAAGGCGGCCTCCGAGGAGAAAAGGCTTTTGAAGGAAAAATCAAAAGCCGAAAAAGCCGAAAAAGCCGATGAGCAAAAGAAAAATGAAGAGCAGGCTGTTAAGGCTTCGAAAAAAACGGATCGCAAAAAGCCTTCAAAAAATGTAAGGCGAGTTATTGCCGCCGTGCTTGTTGCGGCAGTTGCGCTTTCGGGTATAGCGGCGTGGTATTTTAATCCCAAGAAAATTCCCGAACAGCCGAAAACAGCCGAAAACAGCACCGTTCCCGATCTTTCCGGTGCAAAAAGCGTATTGAGCGACTCATTCGGAAACACGCTGTTTTTAAACAGCGAAAGCGGAGCATTTTATTTTAAAAGCAAATATTCCGAAAAAGACTTTTTAAATCCGTTCTCCGGAGATGCCGCGGCATACGGTAAGGCTACAGCCGTTTCGGTGGGGCTTACAAATAAATACGGTGAATATATTACCTTGAATTCCACAGATAACAGTCTTATTTACGGCTCGTTTGAGGAGGAAAGGCTTAAAAACGGAATATCGCTGACATATACGTTTTTTGAAAGTGCCGAGGATTATGAAAACGATCCGGAAAACGGCTTTGCCGTGCGCATCCCGCTTACAATAACGGTCGAAGGCGGAGGTTTTAAGGTGGCCACAAGGCTTTACGATGCGCAGGTTAAAGAAGGGCTTGTCATTGAAAATATTTCACTTTTGCCGGGACTTTTTGCGGTAGATAAAAATATAGAGGGAAATTATTATATTATTCCGGACGGGAGCGGTTGCATAGCCGATTTGTTTTCGCGCCCGACGGACGAAGCCTCTGTGGCGCTTCCCGTATATAACGGTGATGTAAGCTGCGGTGATTATAATGACGGTGCGCTTATACCGTATTATTCGTTTTCAAACGGCGAATGCCTTACAACCGTGCTTATAGATGACGGCGATGCACTTGCCACGATTTATTACGATACCGAAATTGACGGAACGTGTCTTCTGTATTCTGTTTTCAATGTGACTCCCACCGTGCGAACGGAAAGAGGAACGAGCTTCGGTGCTTCGTATACGGGCGAGCTTTCGGTTGTGCTGAATTTTCAGAACGGCGGCGAGGGTGCGTATAATGAAGCCGCATTTTTTGTAAGAGAATTTCTTGTGGGAAAGGGCTATCTTTCGGATTCGGTTGCCGAGAGCACAGGTGATTTGCCGTTTATTATAACCGCTGTAGGCTCGGCGGACGGTAAGGAGGCAACACGCCTTACAACCTTTGAGCAGGCAGAGGAAATGATAACTCTTCTTAATTCAAAGGGCGTAAGAAGCGTTTGGATGAGGTTTTCCGGTGCGCTCTCAAACGGACTTTTGCAAAGCGGAGTGTCATATCGCAGCTTAGACAAAATGCTCGGAAAAACAGATGAGTTTATTAAGCTTAAGAGTACCGCCGATGAGAAAAATTCAAAGCTGTTTTTAGAGGCGGATGTTTTAACCGGCAACGGTGCAAGCTCCCTATACGGCGGCAGAGCTAAGGCTAATACGTATTCCGAACTTCATTCTTATACAAAATCATATTCCGAGAAAAAAAGCTTAGGCTCAAGTGATGTTTTAAGAGATAATGTTTCATCGCTTTATAAGCTTTCGGCAGAGCTTAACAATTGCAATGTTTCGGTAAACGATTTGTCGTTTTTGTTGTACGGCGGTAAGGATAAAACGCGGCAGGAGGCGCTTGCACAGGCTCAAAGTGCCGCGGTTACATTGAGCGCGGAGTCGGAGCTTATGCTCTCGCATCCGACAATTTATTTAATGAAATACGCAACCGCCGTTGCGAATGTTCCCACAACCTATAAGACTCTCTCGGGAAGCGGACTCCACGCGGTGCCGTTTTTGCAGAGTGTTATTCACGGTTCTGTTGTGTACGGCTGCGATTTCGTAAATAACGGCGATTTGTGGAATACAATGCTTAAAACCGTCGAATACGGCGGCGTTCCGGCATTTCTTTTCACTTATGAGGACTGTGAGGGTTTAGCCTACGGCAATTATGCATCTATCGCGGCGCATTATTATTCCGAGGTGAAGGCGCTTAAAGCCGTAGCCGATATGAAAATCACCTCTCACGAGGAAATTAAACCGGGAATTTTCAAAACGGTTTATAATTACAACAGAGTGGTTTATGTGAATTACACCGGCTCCGTCGCCGAGGTGGAGGGCGTTCTCCTTTCTCCGCAGGACTTTTTGATGGTGTAAAGCCGAGCATAATGAAAAAAGCCGATGAGGAAGAAAATACTCATCGGCTTTTTATAGTGTATGCGGAAAAAATAAGCTTTTATAAAGCGGTATTTTTTATAAAAAACCAAATATCCTATTGACAAAGGGGAATGGTTGTGATAAAATCAACACATCATCAAGTAATGATGTGTTGATTTTTTGAAAGGGTGATATTTACGGACGGTAAAAATATATATTGCTGTGAAAAAGAGGAGCTTCACGAGGAAGCTGTCAATGAGGTTAGGGGGACGCTCCCGGAGGATGCGCTTTTGCTTGATTTAGCGGAGCTTTACAAGCTTTTCTCGGATTTTTCAAGGGTAAAGCTTCTGTATCTTCTTTTAGACAGAGAGCTTTGTGTTTGCGATATAACAAGGCTTATGGACATAAATCAATCTGCCGTTTCAAATCATTTAAGGCTTTTGAGAAACAGTAAGCTTGTTCAGTTCAGAAAGGTCGGTAAAAATACATATTATTCCCTTGCGGACTCGCACGTTGAGGCTATTTTAAAGCAGGGAATGGACCACATTACGGAATAATTCGGAGGTATTATATAATGAAAAAGAAATTTAAGCTTCAAAATCTTGATTGCGCCAATTGTGCCGCAAAAATTGAAGAAAGGGTTAAGGCCATAAACGGCGTTACCGATGCAAGTGTAAGCTTTATTCTTCAAAAGCTTGTTATAGAGGCAAGCGAAAATGATATGGAAAGAATTGTTTCGGAGGCAAAGGGCGTTATAAAAGCCATTGAGCCGGATTGCCTTCTTGTTGAATGAGGTGTTATAAATGAATAAAAAGCAAAAAGAACTGCTTTTACGTATTATCTGCGGTTTTTTAATATATTTGCCGCTTGCGGTTATTTCAAAAAAAGAGGTGCTCGGCGATTTTGCCATGTGTGTGCTGTTTCTTGTGCCTTATTTTATCGCCGGATACGATGTTTTTGAAAAAGCCTTAAAATCAATTAAAAGCAAACAGCTTTTTGATGAAAATCAGCTTATGCTTATAGCCTCTGTGGGAGCTTTTGTAACAAAGGAATTTTCCGAGGCTGTTGCGGTAATTCTTTTTTATCAGGTCGGTGAGCTGTTTCAAAGCATTGCGGTTGAGCGCTCAAGGCGCTCTGTCACGGAGCTTATGGATATTTGCCCCGAATTTGCAAATGTCGAAAAGGACGGCAAAATATCAACGGTTGACCCGGATGAGGTTGAGGTCGGTGACATAATAGTAATAAAGCCCGGTGAAAAAATCCCGCTTGACTGCAAGGTTATAAGCGGTACCTCAAGTGTTAATACTGCGGCGCTTACGGGCGAATCCGTGCCGGTTTTCGTAAGCGAGGGCAGTGAGCTTTTAAGCGGCTCTTTAAATACGGACGGCGTTTTGCGGTGCGAGGTTCAAAAGGAGTTTGAAGACAGTGCGGTAACAAAAATTCTCGAGCTTGTTGAAGATGCCGCCGAGAAAAAGTCGCCTACCGAAAATTTTATTACGCGCTTTGCAAAATATTATACCCCGGCTGTTGTTTGTGCGGCTCTTATTCTTGCCGTTGTACCTTCGATTATTACGGGAGATATAGGCGAGTGGATTAAACGCGCCTGTACGTTCCTTGTAATTTCGTGCCCGTGCGCGCTTGTAATTTCAATTCCGATGGGCTTTTTCGGCGGAATCGGCGGTGCTTCAAAAAACGGTATTTTGGTAAAGGGCGGAATTGTTTTGGAAAATCTTGCCGAGCTTAAGGCTGCGGCATTTGACAAAACGGGAACGCTTACAAAGGGAAATTTTTCCGTTACGGAGGTTATTGCAGAAGAGGGTTTGCGCAAGGAGGAGGTCTTGCTTCTTGCAGCGGCGGCGGAATATGCCTCAACTCATCCTATAGCAAGCTCGATTAAAGCCGCGGTAAACGGTGAAATTACACCTGCTCAAAATATTAAAGAAATTGCCGGCAGAGGTGTTGAAGGCACGCTTTCCGGTAGGCTCCTTCTTGTCGGTAATAAAAGGCTTATGGAGGAAAACGGTATACCTGTAAAGGAGCCTTCACAGCTTGAGGGTACGGCTGTTTTTGTGGCGGTAGGAAAAAAATATTGCGGAGCTGTTTTAATCGGAGATGAGGTTAAGGAGGACTCGCGCTCGGCTCTTTCGGAGCTGAAAAATATCGGCGTTGAAAAAACGGTGATGCTTACGGGAGACAAAAAATCGACAGCCGAGGCTGTAGGTGAAAAGGTCGGCATAGATGAGGTTTTTTCGGAGCTTTTGCCGGAGGATAAGGCAATGGCAATGGAGAATTTGAAAAAAGGTCTCGGTAAAAATGAAAAGTCGGCATTTGTCGGCGACGGAATTAACGATGCCCCCGTGCTTATTTGTGCCGATGTAGGAGTGGCCATGGGCGCAATAGGCTCCGATGCCGCAATTGAAGCTGCAGACGTGGTAATAATTGATGATAATCTTCAAAAGTTGCCTCTTGCAATAAAAATAGCGAAAAAAACAATGCGAATTGTTAAAACAAATATTGTTTTTGCCCTCGGCGTAAAGCTGCTCGTTTTGGTTTTGGGAGCTCTCGGCGTAGCTTCAATGTGGCTTGCCGTGTTTGCCGATGTCGGCGTGGCCGTAATAGCCGTTTTAAACGCCATGCGCGCCATGAAGGTGTAGACAGTTTAAGCTGATTGAAATGCTTGAAAATAATGAAATAACAATTGAGAATCAAAGTGAAGCTTCGGAGCAATTGCGAGATTTCGTTAATGAAAACAAAGAAGAGACAGTAAGCCTTATCAAATATTGTATTGCCGAAGGTGATACGCTTGAAACTGTTTGTGAAAATCATAACCCGGATTATGAATCAAATATAAAAATAATTGTTATATTAAACGGTATTGAAAATCTCGATTATATTTGTGCCGGTCAAGCCGGTTAAGGAATAAAAGGTTCGACAGCTTTTGATGTATTATCAAAGCTGTCGAAATTTTTTCTTGGGGCAACAAAAGTCCTTGTTATGGGACAAGAGACGGTGTATAATAGAGTCATAAGTGAGCACAAAGAGTGCTTGAAAAGCTATAAAAAAGCAAAAGGAGCGATTGAAATGACAGAAAAACAAGCATTTGAAGTATTGAGTAATATACTCAACACGGTAAACGAGGTGGAATATCCGGAAATATGTTCCATTATTTCCGAAAATATTGAAGAAGAGATTGGTATAATATTTGCAGAGCCGTACTATATTGCACAGGAATTACACAATGCCGATGCTACAAAGTGTCTTCCCAAGTGTGTTTCCGATTTTATTATGAAGGTCTACGAGGATGAGCTGGTGGAGGGCAATGCCGATGCCGCGTGCGATATCGGTTCGCTTTATTATACGGGGCGAGCCGGTGAGCAAAGCTATTCAAAGGCTGTTAAATATTATACCATTGCCGCCGACGGAGGATGCCGCCAAGCGCAGGAAAACCTCGGCTATTGCTATTATTACGGCAGAGACACCGAGGTCGATTATGAAAAGGCGTTCCATTATTTTGCACTCGGAGCGTTTGACGGTCACATTCGCTCGCTTTATAAAATAGGGGATATGTACAAAAGCGGTCGCTACGTAAAAAAGAACGAGTACGAGGCGTACAGCATTTACAAGCGCTGCCTTGATACCATGACCGATGAAGCCTTGTCTTTTGTCGGTGCCGATGTAATGATGCGCATTGCAGACTGCTACTTTGAAGGAATCGGCACGGAAATTGAATATAATCTTGCGCTTGAATATTATCAAAAAGCAGAGCGGCTCTTTTTTGAAAGACTTCAAGAGGGCGATTTTATGATAAACGGGTGCTATAATAAGGTGATCGCCCGCCAGGAAGAGGTACGAAATAAAATGCAGGAAGCTCTCCCGTCTTACGATTGGACGAGAAGGTGAGTGAAATTTCGCGCCCTGCGCGAGAATGCCTACGGCGTATCGTAGGGGCGATTTTTAATCGCCAGCGAACGCCGCAAGGCGAAACCGAGAATATATTTTATAATCAAAAATACCAATGCAAAAACGGATTGTTTTTCCGTAATTGCATTATTTTTCATGAAAGTTCACCTTTCAATTGCTTTTCAAGGTGAAATGTGCTATAATGTAGGTACAAGTTCACCTTGATTTCTTTTATCGTGTTTTCATTGTGAATTTGGGGTTTATCTGAACCGGTTGGTGTTGCAGCACTGACCGGTTCTTTCTTTTTATCGGTAGCCGGCTAACAGGTAACACTTATTTTCTTTATTTTTAGGGGTATATCAAAAATTTAATACATTCTAAAAATTAAATTTTCAAACAGTAAAGAAGTGTTACCCTGTTACCTTTTATTTTTCAAAGCAGTGATCAACTTCTTGATACACCAATAAATTCCGTAAAAAAACGCATACATTAACCAAAAGCAAAGAACCATCATATACCAAATAAGTCGGAACATCCAAACGAACATCAAGATGAACAACATCATCGGTGCATTTTTCTTGGTCAATCGCAGTCCGGCACCAATGCGGAATTTTCCAAACTTTGTAAATGTTTTTGAAAGACTTATAAACATACTTTTCACCTCTCTTATTTTAAGTATTTTTTAATTGCGGTTAAATCTTCAAGATTTTCAACCGCTTTTTGTTTTCCATTTTCGTTCAAAGAATTGAACAGTTGAAGAAGTTGAACTGCATCTTTACCATACTTCTTTTGAATCTGTTCAATCAATGCAGTTTCATTTTTCAACTGATTGTCAGTATTGAATTTTTCATCCCACAGCTTTTTCTGTTCTTCTGTTGCAGGGGTTGGTTCATAACCAAGAAGTTCACAGGGGGTTACACCAAAGATTTTTGCAAAAGCAATTATTTTAGATTGTGGCAAATCCGATTTACCCATTTCAATTTTGTTGATGGAAGATTTATGAGAGTAACCCATCAGTTCGGCAAGGGTTTCTTGGGTCATTTTTCTTTCTTCTCTCAACATTTTGATGATTTGTCCGGTAGTCATATAATACTATTCCTTTTTTACAATATGATTCTACTGTATTATAGCACAAAATAGAATAGATTTCAACTTTTTCAGAATAATTTTCTGAAAAAGTGCTGACAACTATTGTGCTTTGTGATATTCTATGCTTTTGGTAGAAAGAAATTCTACCAAAACACATTACCCAAACATTGAAAGGACTAATGAAAGATGAAACAAAATTATAGTGTAGCAACACCCGAATCAAAATATCAAGCGTACAACCTATTGGCTGTGTATTACCGCTTAGCTCGTTTGGTTGCGTTATCGTCGGCATGATAATTTTCTGAAAGTGCAAGCTCGTAAAACTGTTTAATAAGAATGGATTGTATTAAAGAAATGATGAGGTTTTTACAATGAAAAAGGCATTGATTGCAATGAGTGGTGGTGTGGATTCCTCGCTTGTGGCAAAATTGATGAGGGATCGTGGTTATGACTGTATCGGCTGTACGATGAAGTTGTATAACAACGAAGATGCCGGCATTGAAAGCTCGCGCACCTGCTGTTCTCTTGATGATGTGGAGGATGCAAGGAGCATAGCCTATAAGCAAGGCAAAATTCTTGGACAGCGCAAGGGTATTATTCATTACACTATAGGTCAGAGAAAGGGTCTTGGTATTCCGAGCACTGAGCTATTGTATGTACGCGGGATCTGTCCTTAAAACGGTAATGTTATTCTCGGCAGTGGAACGATAAAATAGTAATAATATTTACTTGATTTGCCTTACTGTTTTGTTGTATAATGCTTTGTGAGATTTTGTTAAAAGGAACACAGTTATGAAAATTATTGATATAATCACTCAAAATAAGTTTTCTCTTTCTTTTGAGGTCTTTCCACCTAAGACCGATACTGCATTTGAAAGTGTGAAAATTGCTACTGAGGAAATCGCACAACTTAGCCCTTCCTTTATGAGTGTTACATATGGTGCGGGCGGTGGCACAAGCAAGTATACGCTTGACATTGCAAAAAACCTGAAAAAGTGTTATGGTGTTCCGACTCTCGAACACCTCACTTGTGTTTCGTCAACAAAGGAAACAGTAAGGGAAAAGATCGAAGAAATAAAAGCGGCCGGAATCGAGAATGTTATGGCACTAAGGGGAGATATTCCGGTAGAACTCCAAAACGCCGATCGAAGTGATTGGGACTATAAGTACGCCATAGACCTTATTTTAGAATTAAAAGAAGCTGCCCCCGATTTTTGCATTGGTGGTGCTTGCTATCCCGAAATTCATCCCGAAAGCGAAAATCAAAAAGATGATATCAAACGACTTAAAGAAAAAGCAGATGCCGGTTGCGATTTTTTAACCACGCAAATGTTTTTTGATAATAATCTATTATATAACTTTCTTTATAAGATTCGTGAGGCGGGTATTACCGTACCTGTAATACCGGGAATTATGCCTATAACAAATGCCAATCAGGTTGCCCGTGCTATCAAACTTTCGGGTTCGTTTATGCCACAGCGTTTTAAAAGTTTGGTCGATAAATTCGGCTGTGACCCTGCCGCTATGAAACAGGCGGGTATTGCTTATGCTACCGACCAGATCATTGATTTATATGCCAACGGCATCACAAATGTGCATGTTTATTCTATGAACAAACCTGATGTAGCGACAAAAATTCAAAATAATCTTTCGGATATATTGGGAAAATGCATTCAATAATTTTAAGTAAAACCTATAATGAACCGCATTTCTGCGAAAAGGAAATTTTAAGGTACGCAGGATGCAAAGAGGCAAATATCGAAACAGAAGCACTTGTAAAATCTTGTATCAACGAAATTAAAAACAAACTTATATATAAGGTATGTTACTGTCAGTTTGATGTAAGAATTTGTGATGATGTTTGTGATTTCGGAACTTTCACTTTGAAGTCAAAAAATTTAGCATCAAATTTAAAGGGAAGTGAAAGTGTGATATTGTTTGCTGCAACCGTCGGTGTTGAAATTGACCGTCTTATCGCCAAATACGGACGGATTTCTCCGTCGAAAGCACTGATATTTCAGGCCATTGGTGCTGAACGTATCGAGGCACTTTGTGATGAATTTTGTATAGACATTTCAAATGAATATAATATAAGCACAAAGGCTCGGTTTAGTGCGGGCTACGGCGATTTGCCGCTCAGCAGTCAAAAAGATATTTTTGCTGTTCTTTCACCTGAAAAGCATATAGGACTAACTCTCAATGACAGTCTGCTGATGTCTCCGTCAAAATCGGTTACGGCAATAGTAGGACTCGGTGGCGAGAAAAAGCAAAAGAACAGATGCTATGGTTGTAATATGAAAAATTGTGCGTTTAGAGGTACTTTATGAATTTCAAAGAATATTTAACAAATAACATCGTTTATCTTGACGGTGGCATGGGAACGTTACTGCAAGCACAAGGGCTCTGTCCCGGTGAGCATCCTGAACGATGGAATTTATCGCATCCGGATGTAATAACCAATATCCACAAAGCTTATTTTGATGCGGGAAGTAATGTTGTTTGTACGAATACCTTTGGTGCAAATGTCCTTAAATTTGAAGACGATGAACTTGAAAAGATAATAATGGCAGCGGTTTTTAATGCCAAAGCAGCTAGAGAACAGTCTGTATCCAAGAGAGAAAAATTTATTGCTCTTGATATCGGCCCTTCGGGGAAATTATTAAAACCACTTGGTGATCTTGATTTTGAGGCTGCTGTAAATGTATTTGCAAAAACTGTAAAGCTTGGCGCAAAACACGGCGTCGACCTTATTATCATTGAAACAATGAATGATTCTTACGAAACCAAAGCCGCCTTACTTGCCGCAAAAGAAAACAGTGATCTGCCTGTTATTGTTTCCAACGCTTACGGTGAAGACGGAAAACTTATGACAGGTGCAACGCCTGCCGCAATGGTAGCACTTCTCGAAGGCATGGGGGTTGATGCATTAGGTGCAAACTGCTCTTTAGGTCCGCATCAACTTCGCGGTGTTGCAGAGGAATTGTTTAAATATGCATCTGTTCCTGTAATACTCAAGCCAAACGCAGGACTTCCAAAATCGGTAGATGGCAAAACCGTTTTCGATGTAACTGCCAATGATTTTTCGGACGAAGTGGCGGAACTTGTAAAACAGGGCATTCGTGTTGTGGGTGGTTGCTGTGGCACTACGCCGGAATACATTGAAACTTTATATCGAAAAACTTGTGATATTGCTCCTATGCCTATCCAAAATAAAAATATAACGATGATATCCTCATATACTCACGCTGTAGAATTTGGCGAAGAACCTATCCTTATTGGTGAGCGTATCAATCCTACCGGTAAAAAGCGTTTTAAGCAAGCGCTGATAGATAATGATGTAGATTATATTCTTTCCGAAGGCGTTAATCAGCAAGAAAAAGGTGTTCACATATTGGATGTTAATGTAGGACTTCCCGATATCGACGAATCGCAAATGCTTAAAAATGCTGTTTGTGAATTACAGGCTGTTATCGACTTGCCTTTGCAGATAGATACCGCTAACGTTACTGCAATGGAGGTCGCACTTCGTCGTTATAACGGAAAAGCAATGGTGAATTCCGTAAATGGCAAATCGGAAAGTATGAAAACCGTATTTCCGCTTGTGAAAAAATATGGTGGCGTGGTAGTGGCTCTTACCTTAGATGAAAACGGAATACCCGAAACTGCTGAGGGACGTGTAAAAATTGCCGAAAAAATACTTGACACCGCAGCAAAATACGGTATCGAGAAGAAGAATATCGTTTTTGATACGTTGGCTATGACTATCAGCGCCGATAATAAAGCCGCTATTGCAACTCTTGATGCTCTTAAAATAATTAAAAATGTGGTGGGTTGTCATACGTCTCTCGGTGTTTCAAACATTTCATTTGGATTGCCTAACAGAGACGCTGTAAACGGAACGTTTTTTGCTTTAGCACTTGAAAGCGGCCTTTCGGCTGCAATTATGAATCCCTATTCAGCAGATATGATGAAGACCTATTACACATACAGGGCATTAAAAGGAATGGATGATAATTGTGCTGCATATATAGGTGCGTCAGATTCGTTTTTTGTTACCGCATCTACTACAACCGCTGAAACAAAAAAGACAGTCGAAGAATATTCTTCCGAACTTCAATATGCAATTATAAAGGGATTGAAGGATAAATCCGCTGAACTTACAAAGGCTCTTCTTTTAAGTGTTGCTCCGCTTGAAATAGTTAATAATGAAATTATCCCGGCACTTAATACCGTAGGTAAAGGATTTGAAGAAAAGACGGTGTATTTACCGCAGCTGTTGATGAGTGCCGAATCGGCAAAAAGTGCTTTTGAAATAATAAAAGGTTTTATGGCTGACGGAGAAAAAGCCGCCGATAAAGGTACGTTTGTGATTGCCACCGTTCGTGGAGATATTCACGATATAGGTAAAAATATAGTTAAATTATTGCTTGAAAATTACGGCTTTAATGTAGTGGATCTCGGAAAGGATGTAACACCGGAAGGAATTGTCCAAAAGGTTACAGATCTTCACGCACCGCTTGTGGGTCTTAGTGCTCTTATGACCACCACTGTTCCTGCAATGGAGGAAACCATTAAACAATTGAAAATTAAGGCACCGTGGTGCAAAATTGTTGTCGGTGGTGCCGTTTTAACACAGGAATATGCCGACAAAATCGGTGCAGACAAATACGCAAAGGACGCAATGGAAACTGTCCGATATGCAGAAAATATTATAGTAGGAAATGTATAATGATGATTTCAACAAGAGGGCGTTATGCATGCACGGTCAGCGCATAGGTAAGTCGATAGTGTCAGCGCATAGGTAAGCCACAGGTAAGTGAATTACCTACGGCAAGCTCACTCTGAGGCGAAGCAAGGCGGTTTTCAAAGTTGCTAATTTTATTGGCGATGACCTGTCTCTCATACAAGCCACTCTCAATTTGATGGATCGGAACACTATGCGACCAACCGTTTTCAGCAGTTTTGCGAATATACCATTCTCGCTGTTCCGGTGTTTTGATCTTATCTAAAATGACCGTATTGTGTGACCACGGAATAGGTTGCGGCAAACTTCGCCATGTATTTCAGATTCCGTACAGAATATCCCTTGGCATCTGGGAATAACAGCTTAATATCGGCAGCAAGATTTTCAAAAAACTTGCTGCCCCATGTTTTATGCTCGTTAATCATCTGACCAATGTTGTAGTACAGACCGATCAGTTCCTTATTCACGCTTAGAGCTGCCTTATATTGTGTGTGTTGAATTTCATGCTTAATATTTTGCATCAAATCAAGATATTCGTTGTTGTTCATTAACATCCGCATTCCCTCCTTTATCTAAAATTCCATTCTGCTTATTTTTCGCAGCTTGATAGGACAATAAACTCGTAATTTCTCTTAATCCATCATTGCGTCAAATTCTTCAATCCGATCAATCCATGCCGGTTCGTCGACTTTAACAGAATTTTTCTCATTAAGGTCATCAATGAACTTTAGATTGGGATTGTGCTGTAATAAATTTTTCT
>CAYQPJ010000002.1:0-112699 GCA_964419515.1 uncultured Eubacteriales bacterium | reverse complement strand
GAAAAACGCCTTCGGTGCGCCGAAAGATTAAATTTTAGGCGTGTGCAGTTCGACTCTCACCAACCTAAGGCCTTGTTAATTTTTGACTTAACCTCTTTTTCAATTGAAGCAAAGCTTTCCTTTGCTTTCTCGGGAGAGATATTTTCCTCGATAATCGGCGAAAGCTCAACTTTGAATTTTTCAAAATAATCAGAATTCATTTTTGACAGTGCAAATATAAAAAGAAAGATTGCCACACAAAAAAAGAGCTGAAATAAAAGGTTTTTAATTAAATAATCTTGAGATTTTTTATTGCTTTCCAAAAAATATCACCCGCATATATTTATGCGGATGACGAATATTATATTCCTTCGCTTAACTCTTCCCAAGCGGCGTAATTCGAATCAAGCTCATTCTTTAACGAGTCAAGCTTATTTGTTAATTCGAGAAGCTTTTTATAATCCTCACCGGTTTCGGGAAGCGAAAGCTCATCTTGAAGCGATTTTATAAGCTTTTCTTTTTCGGCAATTTCGTTTTCAAGCTTTTTAAGACGTGATTGACGCTTTCGTTCATTGCTTGCCTGCTCTTTTTTCAATTTATATTCGTTAACCTTAGGCTTAGGCTCTGTATTCTCCGAGGCGACTTTTGATGTTGTTAAGCCCTCGCGGTAGCTTAAATATGCATCGTAATTGCCATCTATGTTAACGGCACCCTCTTTTGAAAGATAAACAACTCGTGTGGCAAGTTTATTAATAAAATAACGGTCGTGTGATACAACAAGAAGTGTACCCGAAAATGATAAAAGCGCATTTTCAAGCACCTCTCTTGATGAAATGTCAAGGTGGTTTGTCGGCTCGTCGAGAATAAGGAAATTAGGCTTTGAAAGCATTATTTTTAAAAGCGAAAGCTTTGCTTTTTCGCCGCCGCTTAAAGAGCCAACGGATTTAAAAACATCCTCGCCGTAAAAAAGAAACATTGCAAGAGCACTTCGAACTTCTGTTTCGGTCATTGAAGGATATAAGTCCCAAACATCGTTTAAAACGGTTTTATTGGTGTCTATATTATCAATATTTTGCGCAAAGTAGCCCTTTTTTACATTTACGCCAAAGCGAAAAATACCGCTGTCTTGGGATATTTCACGATTTATTATTTTAAGAAGAGTTGATTTCCCGCAACCGTTCGGACCTAAAAGAAAAAGTTTTTCGCCGCGCCTTACTGTAACGGAAAAATCGTTAAACAGCTTTTTGTCGGTAAAGTTTTTTGAAAGTCCCTCGGCAATTAATACGTCGTCCCCTGCTCTTAGCTCGCTGTCAAAGGAAAAGTGAATACTTTTAAGAGCAGTCTCGGGAGGTGTAAGCTGTTCCTTGATACGGTCTATTTGCTTTTGCTTTGAAGCGATTGTAACGTAATTTCTTGCTTGATTAAAACGCTTTTGTTGCTCTATAATCCCCTCAATGCGTTTAATTTCTGTAATGTTTTTTTCGTATTCACGTTCAATAGCAAGCTCTCTTTCGGCTTTAAGCTTATAATAAAGTGAATAAGAGCCTTTTGTAAAGTAGAGCTTTTTATGTGATATTTCCATTGTGGAGGTTGTGACCTTATCGAGAAAATAGCGGTCATGTGACACAACTATAAATGCACCCTTAAACTTTTGTAAAAAATCCTCAAGCCAAACAACAGAATCAATGTCAAGATTGTTTGTAGGTTCATCGAGTAATAAAAGCTGCGAATCCGAAAGAAGAAGCTTACAAAGCGCCGCCTTTGAGCGTTGACCGCCGCTTAATGAGCTGAACGGCAGGCGTAGGTCGTTTTCGTTAAAGCCGAGCCCCAATAAAGCCGAACGTGTTTTCGCTTTGTAAACTAGTCCGTCTCTGCGCTCAATCTCATCATTTAAATAAAGCTGTCGTTCAATAAGAGATAAATCATTTTGAAAGGCGAGCTGAGAATTAACGGTATCAAGCTCTTTTTCCATTTCGGCAACATCGGAAAAAACCGTAAGAACCTCATCGTAAAGAGTTTTACCCTCGTCGGCTTCAAGATATTGTTCCATATATCCCACTCTAAGCTCACGCGAGCGAACAATACCGCCTTCTTGCGGCAAAAGCTCACCCGTTATGAGCTTGAAAAGAGTTGTTTTTCCAGTGCCGTTTGCACCGATAAGACCTACACGGTCATTGTTTTCTATTTTGAAGGCGGCGTTTGAAAATAAAACGCCGTCAAGAAATCCGAATTTTAAATTTTGTGCTGTCAGTAAAGACATTTATTTCACCTATTAAAGTGTGCTTAAAAGCGCTTTAAATTCACCGCTCAATGCAACCTCGCCACTGCCCGCGGGAATAAATACGCTGTCACCCTTTTTTACGCTTACAACAGAACCGTTGAGCGTTATGCTGCCCTTTCCGTCAAAAATCAATATCGAGAGAAAGCTGTCATCAAGAACATCTACGGTATGTCTTCCGGAAAGCTCAACAGAGGTCATTTTGAAAAATTCACAAGAGCAGAGCTGCGTTACTGTGGCATCCCCGCATTTCACGGGAGCGCCGTCTGCAGTGCCGGAGCGCTCGGGAACATCCGTAACTGTAACATCAACCGCCTTGTCAACGTGAAGCTCGCGCGGCTTGCCGTTTACAAGCCTACCGTAATCATAAACACGGTAGGTGGTATTACAGCTTTGTTGAACCTCGGCTAAAAGAATACCGCCGCCTATAGCGTGAAGGGTGCCGGATTTTATAAAGAATACATCGCCTTTTTTAACTTTAACCTTATTTACATAATTTAAAAAGGTGTTGTTTTGGATTGAATCCCTGAATTCCTCGGAGGTGATTTTTTTATTAAAGCCGTAAATAAGCTCCGCCCCCTCTTCGCAATCGAGAATATACCAAGCCTCTGTTTTACCGTAGCTGTTTTCGTGGAGAGCTGCATATTCATCGTCGGGATGAACCTGAACGGACAGGTCTTTATTGGCATCTATAAATTTAATAAGAAGCGGAAATTCATCATATTTTTCACCTTTTCTTCCGAGAACCTCCTTGTGAGACTTCACGTATTCGGTGAATGAGCTTCCCGTAAGCTCGCCGTTTTTGATTATATTATCTCCTTCACTTCTGGCGGTTAAAACCCACGCCTCGGCAATGTTGTTAAGGTCAGCTTCATAGCCGAAGTCCGATTTAAGGCGATCGCCACCCCAAACAATTTCTTTAAAAACCGGTTCAAGTTTTATAGGGTACATTTTAAAAATCCTTTCGTCTGTAAAAATTATTTATGAATTTCTGTTTATTTCAAGTTCTTTTTTATCAATAAAGGGTACGGCAGATGATTTAATGTCTACCCTGTCGTAATATTCTTTAAAGCGTATTGTGAAACGAAGCTTTCTTTTACAGCTTTTGCACTGAAAAACGGCTCTGAATGCTTGATTCATAACGCGCCACTCACTTATCTTTTCGCAGGGTGAGCCACACGCATCGCAGAAGCATTTCATTCGCGATTTATCAATAAGCGGACTGTTAATATCCGTAATAATCCTCGGCTTAAAGGAAAGCTTTGCGTAAAAGGAGCTGTCACATTTAAGCGTATATGAGGCCACCATATCAGGATTGAAAATGCGCTTGAAAATATCGGCTGTTAAAAGACTGTCATCCAAAGCGCGGTGAAGTGAATATTCATCTGTCGTAATTCCGAGCTTTTCGGCAGCAGCGGAAAGACCGATTTGCTCTGCCTTGGTTAGATTTAAAAATGCCTGAGCGTATTTCTGAATATTTATGTAGTTCTTTAAAAACGGAACAACACTTATTCCGTTGAAATATTTAAAGTTTTCAATAAGAACTCTTATGTCGGTATCCCCCCAGGTGAGAACAACGTTTTCTCCCGCAGACCATTTACGAAAAGTTGCCATAACCTGCGAAAACGGGGTACCGCCGCTAATGTCATCGTTGGTGATATTTGTAAGCTCCTTAACGCGCGTGTGAAGCTTTTTTCCAAGCTGGGCTTTTACGATCATTGAAAATGTGTCAACAATCTCAAGGCTTTCGTTGAGTTTAACCGCACCGACTTCTATTATCTCGTTAAGAAATCCTTTTTTCTTTTTACAATATGTGTTATTCCATTCAAGGTCTATAATGATATAATCCATTTTGGCTCCTGCAAGGCTTGTTTTGCACCTCTGGGGTGTTATAACGTTATTTACATATTAATATAGCACATTTTCACGTTGTTTACAATATTAAAAGAAAATATAATTTATTAAAATATAATTTCTTTCTCTATTGATTTAGGTGAAAAAATAAGGTATAGTATAAAAAAACAGCGGCATAAATATGCCGTTTGTGTTCGGTGGTGAAATTATGCTAAACGATTCGACAACACTTATGTACCGTTCCCCCGCAAAATATTGGGTGGAAGCTCTCCCCTTGGGTAATGGCTCCTTGGGCGCGATGGCATTCGGTAAAACGGATGTTGAAAAATTTTCTATGAACAGCGATACCTTTTGGACGGGATATCCGAGAAAGGCTCGCATAAATGACAATTGTTATGAAAGCTTTTTAGAGGCTCGAAAGCTTTCTTTAAGCGGCAAAAACGGTGAAGCGCAGGCACTAATTGAAGAAAAATGCTTAGGTAATTGGACCCAAAGCTATCTTCCGCTTTGCGATATTTTAATTAAACTGCCTAAAAATGGAATTCAAAAAAACTACACTCGTGTACTCGACCTTGAAAAAGCGATTTTTTCGGCTGAGTATACAAGAGCAGGCGTGAGATATTGTGAAGAGGCTTTCATTTCAAAGCCTGCCGATGCGTTTGTTTGTAGATATTCGGCTTCTCATAAAGGTGCGTTAAGCTTAGAGGTCTCTCTTAAATCAAAGGTTAAGCATACCGTATTTTGCGAAAACGATATTCTCATTGAAGAAGGAATCGCCCCATCCGATTCAAAAAATAATCAGACTTCTTTTAAAACTGAGCGTGGACCCTATTATTCGAAAAAGCCTGAAAATCAAGGTATTCGTTTCAGAAATGCGCTTAAGGTTATTACCGATGGTGATGTAGCTTATAACGATTCTTGCGTTAAAGTGAAAAACGCTACATATGCGGAGATTTATTTTGTAACCGCAAACTCCTTTAACGGTTTTTCAAAGCAACCGACTCTTGAGGGCAAGGAGTATAAAAACGCTTGTATAGGAAAGCTTGATAACGTGCTTGCTAAAAGCTATAACGAATTAAAGCGAGAGCATATCAGTGATTATTTGTCGTTGTTTTCAAGGGTTAGCCTCGACTTGGGCTCAAACGGTAATGGTGATATTCCGACAAATAAGCGCTTAAAGCTATTAAGTGACGGTAAAGAAGACCCTGCTCTTTATACATTGATGTTTAATTTTGGCCGTTATTTAATAATTACCGCCTCGCGTGAGAACTCGCAGCCCTCAACATTACAGGGAATTTGGAACGAAAAACTGAATCCTCCGTGGAATTCAAATTACACCGTAAACATAAATACCGAAATGAACTATTGGCCCGTATTAATGTGTGACCTTTCGGAATGTAATTTGCCGCTTATTAAGATGATAAAGGATCTGTCCGTAACAGGCAAGGAGGTAGCAAGGGAACGCTATAACGCAAGGGGCTTTTGTGTAAACCATAACGTAGATTTATGGCGCTATGCCTCTCCTGTTTTCGGCGATGCACAGTGGGCATTTTGGCCAATGTCGGGCGGTTGGCTTTGTGAGCATTTATATAACCATTATCTTTATACAAGAGACCTTAAGTTTTTAAAAGAAATCGCTTTCCCCATAATGAAGGAGTCTTCAAAGTTTTTCCTTGACTTACTTGTTGATGACGGTAACGGTTATTTGATTTTCGCACCTTCAACTTCACCGGAAAATACATATTATTATAACGGTAAGCCTGTTTCTGTTTCACAAACAACAACTATGTCAATGTCAATAATTAAAGAGCTTTTCAAAAACCTTATTTCGGCACAAGATAAGCTTAGTATTGAGGACGAAACAGTTAACGAGGTAAAAAAAGTGTTGCCTCGCCTTTTGCCCTTCAAAACAGGAAATGACGGCCGGCTTCTTGAATGGTATAACGATGAAGAAGAAACGGAGCCGCATCACAGACATAAATCACACTTATATGGTCTTCACCCTGCGAATTTGATAACTCCCGATGAAACTCCCGATTTAGCCGATGCCTGCAGGCGCTCGCTTGAAGCGCGCGGAGATAACGGAACAGGCTGGAGCCTCGGGTGGAAAATCAATATGTGGGCACGTCTTTGGGATGGTGACCACGCGCTTAAGTTACTTAAAATGCAGCTTAAGCCTGTTCCCGCCGGAATAAATACAAGTCGCGGCGGCGGTACGTATCCAAATCTCTTCGATGCGCATCCGCCTTTCCAAATAGATGGAAATTATGGCTATGTAAGCGGTGTTTGTGAAATGCTTTTACAGTCACGCGAAGGGAAAATATTCCTTCTTCCCGCACTTCCCTCGGAATGGAAAACAGGGCGTGTTACGGGCTTAAAAGCGGTAGGGAATATTAAAGTTGATATTTCCTGGGAAAACGGAGAACTTAAGGATTACAAGCTTTACGGCGATACGGATAAGGTTAAGCTTTATTTAAAGGGAAAAACGATTAATTGACACAATATAATTTTATAAGGGCAGTAAAAGACGGTTGCTTTTACTGCCCTTGTTTGCTTATTTATTTTGAAAACATAGCCTTTAAATGACTGAATTTGCAAATAAAAATTTCACGGAAAATAATCATCGTAACAAATGAGGTTGTGCCGCCGACTAAAACATCGCTGAAGTAATGTGCGCCGACAATTATTCTGCTTACGGCAACAGAGCCTGTGATGATAAGCGGTATGATCCACATAGTCGCTCTTTTACGCTTGCTTTTAATGCCAAGAGCATCATTTAACATAATAAGCATATAGGACATACCGGCGGCGTTTGTATGACCGCTCGGGAAGGAACGGCAAGCATCGGTGGTTCCGAAAATAGCAAGAAGCTCTTCTTTTGTGTAGCCGTGGTTTTTACCGTTTACAACATACCAGCGAGTAAAGTTGTCAAAGCCGCCTATTTTTCTGCCGCCCTCACAGTTCATAGCTCTGTATCTCATTCTGCCGACGGGACTTTTTACAAGCGCTATGAAAATACTTGCAACTGCTACAACACAAACAACGGCAATCGAAAATCCGAAAAGCTTTTGAATGGATTCATCGCTGAAATTTCTGACAGCAGTTAATGCGAGAAGTGTAGTGCAAAACGCAAAAAGTATAACAACAATCTTATAGTAACCGGTTTCTTGTGTTGTTTCATCGTAAGCATGCTCAAAAAGGTAGCCTAAGGTATCATCAATACCGATGTAATAAGCAATAGTTGAAGCGGCAAAGGTTAAAACCTCACCCAAATAGCTTAAAACGCCGTTTTTTACATTACGCATAATGTACCAAAACAGAATTTGAAATGAGAAGGCAAGCATAATGTAAACAGGTGTGCTTCCTATTGCTTCAAGAGCTACTCCGAAGCTGTCGGTTGAAAGATACTCACCGGGAACAAGCGCGTTTTTGGTGAGAATTGTGCTTACCGAAAGGTCGGTAAAGGTGGCGGCGGTAAGAAGTGAACCGAAAATAACGATAAACAAAATTACCGAAAGCCAAGATTTTTTCTTGAGTGACATAATCTAAACTCCTTATATTATAATATTTTTTCTTTGATAAGCTTTGTTAAAGCGTACATCTGGTCAATTTCAAGCATTCTGCTTTCCGTAAGCTCCGAGGGAGACTTTGTTCGGGTGTTAATACCGATATCAACACCGTCAAGACCTAAATAATATTTTGCATTAACGGGATAGCACTGACACTCGGTAATCGAAAGATAGCCGACAATATTTTGCAAAAGCTGTGCACGCTCCGTATTGCCGGCGTTAAATGCCGAGATAAGCTCCGAATAAAGCTCGGGGTGAAAGTTGCCCATAACGCCCGAATAGCCACTACAGCCCATTTTAAGGCTCTCTAAGAGTGTTGCCGCATTGGCATTGTAAATTTTAAGGTCACTTCCCTTTACGGCTTCAAGCTTTGCTTTAAGCTTTTCTAAGCTGCAGCATGTGTCCTTAAGGAACAAAAAGCGACCGTCGGAAGCCATTTCCTTTAAAACATAAGGCGTAAGCTCGCGCTTATAAGGGTATGGGCACTCATAAACACCGAAGCCCATATTTGGGATAGAGTCTGCGGCGGAAAACATTTTTTCAAGTAATACGTCGTCGCTTTCATCTGCAGCGGCAAAACGGTTGGAAATAAAAACGTAAGCATCTATTCCCTGCTGAGAAAAAGCCTTTGCCTCATCAAGCTGTAACGAAAAAGCGTCCGCGGTGTGACCGGAGGCAACAACACTCATTCCCGAGGGCTTGTTTTTCATAATAAACTTTAAAAGCTCAAGCCGTTCTTCAAAGGATAAATAAAAAATTTCACTACTCTGGCAAATAGCAAATATACCGTCTACACCTTTTTCATTATACCAATTAAGAAGGCTTAAAACGCCGTTATAATCAACCTTATTGTCATCTGTAAACGGTGTTATCATGGTTGGATAAACACCGTTTGGAATTTGTGCCATACTATCACGACCTTGTCTTTTTTTACATATTACCACATTAAAAGGAAAAAATAAATAGTTTTTTTGAAAAAAGAAAAACGGGCTGTAAAAAATGTGCTTTTTACAGTCCGTTTTTAAGAACTATTTAATTGCGGCGCGAGTCAATATAATCCTGTAAAATTATATCTGCCGAAACCGCATCAACAACGGCCTTACGCTTTTTTCCGCGAACATTGTTTTCGTTTAAAAATCTATGTGCGGAAACAGTTGTTAGTCGTTCATCCCAAAAAACCACGGGAATGTCGGTAAGCTCCGAAATTAAGCTACCAAGCTCTTTACACGCATCGGCTCTGAAGCCTAAGGTACCGTCCATATTTTTCGGAAGTCCCACTACAATCTGCTCGGCATTTTTTTCAAAAGCAAGCGCAACTATTTTTTCGGCAAGCACGCGATTGTTATATTCTTTAATAACACCAATGGGGGTTGCGAGAATTTCAAGCTTATCGCAAACGGCAATTCCCGTACGTGTGTCACCGTAATCAACAGATAAAATAATCATAAGTCTTAATCTCCGGCGGGCTCCGTAACATCCTCGGTTTTTGGCGGTTCGGTTACGGGCTGCTCTGTTGTTTGGGGTGATACAGTTGTTTTAACTGGCGTCGTGGTTGCGGGCTTTTGCGCTTTTGTTGTTGTAGGTGCTTGAGTGGTAGATACCTGCGGCTTTGTCATATCGTCGGATATTTCACTGCCTATGGCATGAATCATCGCGCAGCCTTTACATTTTGCGGGGAGATTTGAAGACTTGTAGTAGCCTGTTGCCGTGCTTTTGCACGTATCCGTGGCAAGGTCGCCCGAAATTTTACAGTATTTTCTTGCTACAACACCGCTTGAGGTGGGAAAGCTCTTTTCATCGAGATCCTCGTGAATAGCTTCCATAACAGCATGGTAAATTTTACCTGCCGGGTTACCCCAAACATTTCTTATAGGAGAAGGAATATCGTAGCCGTACCAAACCGATGCAACGTAGTAAGGCGTGCCTCCTACATACCATCTGTCCTTATCGTCGGAGGTTGTGCCTGTTTTCGAAAAGTTTTGGAAGCCGCTTACACCGTAGCCGTAGCCTGTACCCGATGTAGAAACGGTTCTTAAAATTTGAAGCATTACTCCCGCCGTTGATTCACTTATAACCTGCTCGCCCTCGGGGTCAGATTCAAGAAGAATCTCCGTTCCGTCGTTGTTGGTAACCTTATAGTAGCAGAACGGCTCAAAATAGTAACCGTTATTACCGAATATCGCATACGATGCCGTAAGCTCAAGTGTAGTAACGCCCTCGCTCATACCGCCAACGCAAATGGAAGAATAGTTTTTGTCGCAATTGGGGTCATCTTCATCTGTAACAAGCGTTGAGAATTTAAGATCATCAACAAGAAAATCGAAGCACTTTGTCAAGCCTATTTCATGTACAAGCTGAACGGGAACGGTATTTAATGATTCCTGGACAGCGTATTGAACGGTAACAAATTGCTTTGGCGAGCCTGCAAGACCGCCGAAATTGTACGGCCAACGAGATGAACCCATTTTAATGCCGTAATTTTGAACCATGGTAGACCATGTGGCAACATTGTTTTCAATAACCGGTGCGTAAACCGAAACAGGCTTAATTGACGAGCCCGGCTGACGGGCGGAATCGGTGGCTCTGTTAAGACCGCGGAAGGTTGTTTTTTCACCTGCACCGCCGACAATTGCGACGATTCTGCCACTGTAATCCATTATTGTAATTGCTGACTGAACAGCGGGGTTGTCCTCGGTATCCTCTTCATCGGGAAAGGTTTCACGGTTAACGTAAACCTCCTCGGCGATGCTTTGTATGCGTGAATCTACAGCGGTGTAAATTCGTAATCCGCCGAAGAAGACCTTGCGCCACGCTTCATTGTAGGTAAGGTCATATTGCTCCTCAAGGTCAGCTATAACCTTATCTATAACGTAATCGACATAATAAGAGGATTCTGTAGTAGATGCCGCCGGTGTGTAAATTGTATCGTCATCGTCGTCATTGTCATCCTTGGTAACTTGGCTGCCTTGATAATCCTCGCTGTTTGTAAAAATAAGCTTATAATCAACCGCCTCATTGTATTCTTCTTTGGACAGTACACCCTGCTCATACATACACTGCAGGCAATACTCTTGGCGCGCCTTGTTATCCTCCGGCACGGTGAGCGGATCCCAATAAGCCGGAGACTGCGTAATCGCGGCAATTGAAGCACATTCCGCAACATTTAAATCCTCGACATTTTTACCGAAGTACAATTCTGCCGCGGTTTTAATTCCGTAACAGCCGTTACCGAGGTAAACAGTGTTAAGGTATGACTCCATTATAGTGCTTTTTGAATAGTAAATTTCAAGATTAAGCGCGTTTAAAATCTCGTAAAACTTACGTGAAAAGGTTCTTCCGTTCTCCCCTGTCAGATTTTTAATAAGCTGCTGGGTAATTGTGGATGAACCGCGCTGAAAACCGGTAGTAACAACACCGTTTACAATACTTTTCCAGTCTACGCCCTTGTGGTCATTAAAACGCTTGTCCTCAAGGCAACGGAAAGCATCTATCATTGATTTTGGTATATCCTTATAGTAAATCCAAACGCGGTTTTCCGCACCGTGAAGCCTTAAAAGCTCAACGAGCTCGTTATTTTCGTCGTAGCCGTAAATAATACTCGTTTGCTCTTGGTTTGCTTTATAAAGGTCAAGGTCGATTTTTTTACCGGAATTTACGTATTCTTTACCGAATTTGTAAACATAGGTAGCGGCAACCGAGCCGCACACAACGCCGATTGCAATTATAATCAACAGTACCGACATCACTCTTTTTAACACGGGATGCGGCTTTTTTTCTTTCTTTTTTGACTTTGTGCTTTTTTTGCCGCGTTTTAAATTTTTTAAAAGCGGTTGTAAAAAAGCGTTTTTCTTTTTGCTTGCCATAAAGGAAACCTCCTTGAAAAACAAGGTATATTATATCACATTTATTTTTAAAAGTACATATTAAAAACAAATTTAATAAATGCACAAAAAGCTGTAACAATAATGCTAAGGAGCTGAATTTATGAAAAATAGATTATTTACGTTATTGTTCGCTTTTGTGACCGTAATTATGCTGGCATATGTACTCTCACCCGAGGATGCTACAGCAATAGGCAGTGGTAATGTCATAAGCGAGTCTGAAACGGTTTACACATTAAAGGATTACAACGGAAAGCTTGCCGTATTTAAGGATGAAGCTCAAATACCTTATGAGATATTCGATGTTTTTACATCGAATCTTCCGAAAAAGGATAGAGAAGCCGTAAAAAAAGGCATCAAAGCAAACGGCAAGGATGAGATAACAAAAATTATTTCCGACTATGTGAGTTGATTTTAAGGAATGTTATCAATAACCGCTTCTGCAACGGCAAGATCAAACGGAGTTGTAATTTTAATGTTTGAATCCTCGCCCTTAACAAGTTTTACATTAAAGCCTTTATCTGTAAAAACAGAGGCTACATCGGTATATTGTTCAAGCTCTTCCTTTGAAAGTGAGTTTATAATTCTCACAAGTGTTGCCGCCTTAAAGGTTTGCGGTGTTTGAACACGGTAAATGTTTTTTCTTTGAAGCGGTTCAAAAAGGTTTTCGCCGTCAAGAGACCGTATTACGGAATCATATATCGGAATAACCGTATCAGCAGCACCATATTTTTCGGCAGCAGCGACATTTTCTTTTATAATGCGCGAATTTATAAACGGTCTTACCGCGTCGTGTGTTAAAATAACATCGCTGTCTGTAATATTATAGTGCTCGGAAAAAAATCTGCAGGCATTTTTCACGGAAGAGTTTCTGTTAACACCACCCGGTATTACGAAAATATCGTGCGAAGAAAGTCCGTATTCGAGAAGCATGGCTTTTGTATATTCAAGCCAATCCACCGGACAACAAATCACACCTGCTCTGAAGGCGCCGTATTCAGTGAAATTTTTAACGGTGCGCACAATTATCGGCTCACCCGAAAGCTTGATAAACTGCTTCGGAAGCTCGGGTGAATTCATTCGAGAGCCGATACCTCCCGCAAGAATCATAAAATAAAGCATTTTGTATCTTCTTTCATTTCTTTTTAAAGCCTTCTGTGCTTTCTTTATTAAAGAGAATTTTAACAGTCATTATAATAAGCTTAATATCAAGAGCGAGTGAGTAATTTTGAATATACATTAAATCCATTTTAAGCTTATTGTAGGCAGAGGTATTATATTTACCGAATACCTGAGCATAGCCTGTGAGACCGCCCTTTACTTTATAGCGGCAAACAAATTCCGGGATTTCCTCGGAATATTTTTTTACATGCTCAATTCGTTCCGGCCTCGGACCCACAATTGACATATCGCCCTTTATAATATTTATAATTTGCGGCAGCTCGTCAATTCGCGTAGCTCTTATTATTTTTCCGACCTTTGTAATACGTGAATCGTTATCAACAGCAGGCTGCGGCCCGTCTTTTTCCGCATCAACAATCATACTGCGGAATTTTAATATGTCAAATTCCTTAAGGTCACGTGTGCAACGGCGTTGTTTGTAAAAAACGGGACCTCCGTCTGTAAGCTTAATTGCAATTGAAACTACCAAAAACAGCGGTGAAAGAAGTACAAGAGCAATTCCGGAAAGCAAAATATCAAAAAAACGTTTAACAAGGCGTTGTTCGTTTGTAAGCCCGTTTGAAGTGCAACGCATTATCGGAGAATCAAAAAATGATATATCCGAAGCACTTCTGATTATGATATCGGAAATTTTGGGCACTACATAAATATTTTTGTTGTTTTCATAGCAATATTTCAATATATCGTTTCGCATTCTTGCGGGAACATCACAAATAATTATGCTCGAAAAACGGTCAGCTTTCTCTTTTAAAATGTCAAAGCCCTCATCTACATTAACGGATTCAAGAATTCTGTAACGCTCCTCCATCTCGCTCATCTTATATACAATTTCAGTTGCGAGATGACTGCCGTAAATAATCAACATTTCCTCCGGAGGATTCGTTCTGTGAATTATAACGGATGAAAGAATTGCCCAAATAACCAAAAGCGCGGATTGCCAAAATATTATATATACCATACCGATTATCCCAACAAGAGAAGCTTCAACAAGGCAAATTTGAACATAGGCAATGCCGTTTGTGAAAAGAAGGGCGAAAACACCGTAAAAAATAATTTCACTTTTTCTGAGCTCATCAATTCTGAAGGTACCTATAAATGCGTTTGAAACAATTAAAATAACAAAATAAACCGTTATAAGAAACAGCTTACCGTCATCTCTGAAAGGATGCTCAAAACTCAGGTTGTAAAATCTATGCCAAATAAAGAGATAAACAGCGGTCGCGCCGGCACAGTATATAAGAAGTAAAAGCGAACGAACAGTGGTTTGAAATTGTTCAAATTTTCTCATTAAATCACTCTTTTTTCACAATGTTGTAAATTCGGGCTGATTGGCGAATATAATTAAAGGGAGGTTTTATTATGGGTATTACGGATATCATAAAAAATATGGTATTTCTTGTTCTTCATGTAACAAATACAGATGCTTTTCCACCGCCGCTGTCAAAAAAGGAGGAGGCTGAGCTTATTGAGCAGTTGGAAAAAGGTGATTCAGCTGCAAAAAATAAGCTTATAGAGCATAATTTAAGACTTGTTGTTCACGTAATTAAAAAGTATTATGCAAGCTCAAGTGAACAGGATGATTTAATTTCAATCGGAACAATCGGTCTTATTAAAGGCATAAACAGCTTTAAACCCGAAAAAGGCACAAAGCTTGCAACATATGCCGCAAAGTGTATTGAAAATGAAATTTTGATGTATTTCAGAAATCAAAAGAAAACCGCACTTGAAATATCATTCAGTGAGCCGATAGACACCGACAGCGAAGGCAATCCGTTAACACTTATGGATATTATTTGTGTTGATGATACGATAATTGATGATATAGATACAAAGCTCAAGCTGAAGACAGCCGCAAGGGTTATTGATGGGCTCAAAAACAGTCGTGACAAAAGTATTATCGTGAAACGATACGGTCTTGACGGCGCATTACCGAAAACCCAGCGTGAAGTAGCTAAAGAGCTGAACATTTCCCGATCTTATGTCTCACGAATAGAAAAACGCGTTTTGGAAGAAATTCGCGAGGGCTTTAATAAGGATGTTCAAGCGAGAAAGCTTGGAAAAGAATTGAATTGAAAAACATAACAATTCAATATTTCAATTTATAATATCATTATTTGCCCTGAAAGTCAAATATATGACACTATTGTAATTTTTACAAGTCGTTAAACAACAGGTATAGATATTGTTTTTTCATTTCATTTATATCTTTTCGACTAACAAAACAGAGCTGTGAAAAAACATAAGTTTTTTCACAACTCCGTTTCTTGGCAGGGGCAGTAAGAATCGAACTCACGACACGCGGTTTTGGAGACCGCTGCTCTACCAGCTGAGCTATACCCCTATATTGAATTTTAATTTGCCCAATGAACGAGTGATATATTAACATACTTTTTTATAAATGTCAATACTTTTATTAATAAAATAATTTAGAATAAATTCAAAAAACACTTGACAAATCAGTTATGATTATATATAATTCTATTCGTTACCGATATGAGGGCCATTAGCTCAGTTGGTTAGAGCAACCGGCTCATAACCGGTCGGTCCGGGGTTCGAGTCCCTGATGGCCCACCAAAAAAGCACTTCTTCGGAAGTGCTTTTTTCAAATTTGAAGGTTCTGCATAATGTCGCAAATCGCGTATTGAAACAGAAAGGGAATGAATAAAATGGTCAACAATAAAAGAACTCGATTTTCCTGTTATTTTGCGTATCTTGCAATGTCGTCGGTTTTTGTTTTACCGCCGATGCTGTTTAATACCTTTCATGATGTTTTCGGCATCTCTTACACACTCCTCGGAACGCTTGTTCTCATTAATTTTTGCTCACAGCTGATAATAGATTTAATTTTTACGTTTTTCTCAAAGCACTTCAATATCGCACTTACGGTCAGAATAATGCCGCTGTTGACTTTTGCGGGACTTACTATTTATGCCCTTCTCCCCACATTTTTTCCGGATTATGCATTTTTCGGATTAGCGGCAGGTACAGTGGTCTTTTCAATTGCCGCAGGACTTTGTGAGGTACTCATAAGTCCTCTTGTAGCAGCCGCCCCCTCCTCCTCGCCCGAAAAGGATATGAGTGTTCTTCATTCACTTTACGGCTGGGGAGTTGTGAGTGTTACTGTAATCAGCACGATATTTTTTAAGCTGTTCGGAACAGGTAATTGGATATTTTTAACGCTCGGCTTGGCTGTTTTACCGCTTATTGCATCGTTTATCTTTTGTATTTCACCAATTCCCGAAACAAAGCAGGAAAGTGTAAAATCCGCTAAAACCTCCGATACAAAGGTGCTTGCCCTTTGCGCCGCTTGTATATTTTTAGGTAGTGCAGCTGAAAACACTATGACAAATTGGATTTCATCTTATATGGAAAGCGCGTTGGGGCTTTCAAAAACAATTGGTGATATTTTAGGTCTTGCTGTGTTTGCACTTTTATTGGCGGCTACACGAAGCGTTTATGCTAAATTCACGCCGAGCATTTCAAAAACTCTTATTGTCAGTATGATAGGTGCGGCGATTTGCTACGTCATAACAGGCATTTCATCAAATGTTATTATTTCGTTTTCGGCGTGTATACTTATTGGAATTTTCACCTCAATGCTTTGGCCGGGAACACTTATTCTTATGGAAGAGCGCATCAAAGCACCGGGCGTTGCCGCGTTTGCATTGATGGCAGCCGCCGGAGATTTCGGCGCTTCTGTTGCTCCACAGCTTTTGGGGATTGTTGTTGACAATACTTCGGCATCCGATTTCGCGCTTAAAATCAGCAATTCTTCTGCACTCACTCCTGATGAAATCGGCTTTAAGATAGGTATGCTTATTGCCGCTGTTTTCCCGATTGTAGGCGTGCTTGTGGTTCTTGGGCTTTATAAGAAAAAGCGTACATAACAACATACAACAAGAAAATATATAAAAAATCACGGTACACTTAATTGAGTGCACCGTGATTTTTTATTGTTCTGCTGTCTCGTCTTGCGAAGCTTCGTCAGCAGTATTTTCAAGGCCATTATTTACAGCTTCTCCCGAAACATCAGCGATATTTAAGGCTTCATCAAGCGCCTTATCGGCATCGTAGCTGTCTTTTTCGGGGTCGTAATCATCACTCATCAGAGTCATAAAACGGTCATGGTCGATTTTTTCCTCTTTAAGAAGTGTTTGTGCAATTAGCTCAAGCTTGTCGGCATGATCTTCAAGAATGCTCTTACACTTATTAAAGCCATCTGTGAGGATGCGCTTAACCTCGTCATCAATACGTGCGGCATACTCGTCGGAATAATTTTTAGTATGACTGTAATCCATACCGAGGAAAACTTCATCGCTTTCCTTTGCATATGTTGCCGGACCGAGAACATCACTCATACCGTATTTTGTAACCATTCCCTTTGCAATATCCGTTGCGTGTGAAAGGTCACCCGAGGCACCTTGAGAAATATCGCCGAGCTTTATTATTTCGGCAACTCTGCCGCCCATTGAGGAAACGATATTATCGAGCATTTCGCTTTTGAGAATATAAGAATAATCCTCCTCGGGACGGTAAAGTGTGTAACCTCCCGCCATGCTTCTCGGAATAATCGAAACTTCGTAAACCGGGTGACTGTGTTCAAGATAATAAGCGGCAACAGCGTGACCGGCCTCGTGATAAGCGGTAATCTTTTTGTCGCGCTCTGTAAATTTATGTGACTTTTTCTCGGCACCTGCTTCAACCTTCATAGTAGCTTCGTCAATATCTGTCATTGTAATTGACTTCTGATTGCGTTTTGCGGCGAGCAAGGCTGCTTCATTCAGAAGGTTTTCAAGGTCTGCACCCGTAAAGCCGACTGTTGCGTGTGCAATGCTTTTAAGGTCAACATCGGGGCTTAACGGCTTGCCTTTTGCATGAACTTTAAGAATCTCTACCCTGCCCTTTAAATCGGGTCTGCCGACGGTAACTTGACGGTCAAAGCGTCCGGGTCTCAAAAGAGCGGGATCAAGGATGTCGGGACGGTTGGTAGCGGCAATTATAATAATGCCTTCGTTATTGCCAAAGCCGTCCATTTCAACAAGAAGCTGGTTAAGTGTTTGTTCACGTTCATCGTGACCGCCACCCATACCGGCACCTCTGTGTCGTCCTACGGCATCTATTTCATCAATGAATATTATTGCGGGAGCACTCTTTTTTGCTTGGTCGAAAAGGTCGCGAACACGTGAAGCGCCGACGCCGACATACATTTCCACAAAATCCGAGCCCGAAATTGAAAAGAACGGAACATTCGCTTCACCTGCTACGGCTCTTGCAAGCATTGTTTTGCCCGTACCGGGAGGGCCGACCAAAAGCACACCCTTGGGAATTCTTGCACCGAGATCGGTAAATTTTTGCGGGTCCTTAAGGAATTCGACAATTTCCTGCAGCTCTTCCTTTTCTTCGTCTGCACCCGCAACCTCCTTAAAGGTTGTTTTGCGCTTTTCATCCTTGCCGAATTTGACACGCGCTTTGCCGAAATTCATTGCACGGTTGTTTTCCGACGAAATAGAGTTGCTCATTTTCCTTAAGAGCAAAAAGCCTATTAATACAGTGACAACAATAGATAAAATAATTGGTATATATTGAACCCAATACGATGACGAGCCGGACACATAATCCGCTTTAATCGGCGCGTCCTTATGAGATTTATTGTACTTCACAACATTATCGTGAATATCCTCAACGAATATTGAGACATTGGGAACAGTATATTTTGCTTTGTCGCCGTTTTTCAAGGTGTATTTAAGAACACCCGAGCCGAGGTTTAGCTCATATTCGGTAACCTCACCCTCGTTAAACAACTCAACAATTTCGTAGTACTGTAATTTTTTTGATTTAGCCGTGCCCTGCATATCACCCGACAGAAAACTTACAGCCAATATAAAGATCAGCGGTATTACTATATACGGGATAATCGCCTTGAGCTTATCATTCTTTTTGTTAATCGTAACTCACCCTTTTTCCGGATTTACTGTGAAACCAATTATATTTTGTGCAGAATTATTGATTATTATAAACGTCTTCCTTAAGAACGCCGATATAGGGAAGGTTTCTGTAATACTCATTGTAATCAAGACCGTAGCCGACAATAAATTCATTTGGCACTTTGCAGCCGACGTATTCGGCATAAAGGTCAACCTCGCGGCGCTCGGGCTTATCAAACAATGTGCAAATTCTTATACTGTTGGGGTTTCTCGCAAGGAGAATTTCCTGAATGTAGTTAAGAGTTTTTCCGCTATCGAGAATATCCTCAACAATTAAAAGGTCCTTGCCTTCAATCGAAACATCAAGATCCTTTATGATTTTAACCACACCCGAGGATTTCGTGCCGCTACCATAGCTTGATACAGACATAAAATCTATATTGCAGGGAATGGAGATGCTTCTCATAAGATCGGCCATAAAAATAACTGAACCTTTTAAAACACTTACCATCAAAAGGTTTTTGTCCTTATAATCCTCACTTATTTGTTTGCCGAGCTTTGCAACTATCTCGCGAAGCTCATCCTCGCTTATAAGAACGCGTTCAATGTCATCCTTCATTATTTTTCCGATCATAATTTTTCTCCTTCTGCAATATATATTCTTTTCGAGTCGGCATTCGGTTTACAACGCAAGGCAGTACCAAAGCCGCACACCCAAACAACGCCGAGCTCATCCGAAATTATCGGAAGAAGGTCTCTTTCGCAAGGTGGAATTTTTGCCTCATTAAACAGCTTTTTAAGCGTTTTGGTAACATTTCGACGCGGCAGAGTAAGAAAATCCCCTTCACGTCTTGTTCTCAATATCGGAATACCGACTATTTTATCATAATCAATCAGATTATCCAATACCAATTGGTTAATTTTTTTTGAATTATTTGTATATTTTTTTATTGCTACGGCAAAATTGCCGTATTTTTCGGAAAAAGGCAATGCATTTAACGGGATTTCAGTTAAGGCCTCACACTCTGTATCGACTTTATAAAAGACGGCACTGTCACCATTAACCTCAAAGAATTTATCTCCGTATAACTGAATTTTTCCACCGTTATTTAATACACGTAAAATTTCGTCGAGCCTTGAAAAAGACGGTGAAATACCGCAAAAATTCGTAACAGCCATAAAAAGCGCTTCCTTTAAAACAGCGGAATGAAGCTTTTTTAGCATCGAGGCAGAATAGCTGTTTTCACCCGTTTTAGAAGCGATAAGCGATTTTTTGGCTTCTTTTTCAATAAAGTCCGCCGCTTCGGCTGCGCTTTTTGAAAAACGAGTAAACGATTCAATACATTGCGGATTGATTTTTTTCAATTCGGGTAAAACATTATGCCTTATTTTGTTTCTTGTATAATCATCTGTAAGATTAGAGCTGTCAACAACATAAAAAAGCGAGTTTTGCTCAGCGTACCTTTCGATACTTTCACGCGAAGCGAAAAGAAGGGGTCTTATAATATTTTCTCTTACGGGAGGAATTCCCGAAGCACCCTTAACAGTGGCGCCGCGCGTTACATTGAAAATAACCGTTTCTGCATTATCGTCGGCATTGTGGGCAGTTGCGATTTTAAATGATTTCGTATTTTCACAAAGAGAGGAAAAAGACTCATATCTCAGCCTTCTGCCGCATTCCTCAAGACTCTCACCCGTCTTTTTAGAAACAGCCGGGCAATTAAAGTGAAATGCCTTAAACGGTACACCGAGATTTTCGCAAAGCTTTTTTGCGAAAATTTCATCATGAATTGCTTCTTCTCCGCGTATTCCGTGATTGACGTGAACTGCTTTTAAGCTTATTTGAAGCTCACATTTAAGCTCATTTAAAATACATAACAAAGTAACGGAATCAACTCCGCCCGAAAGCCCGACAATGACCGTATCACCTGCGGTTATCATATTATGAGCTTTAACATAAGCTTTAAAGTCGTTTAGCAACAGGCTTGATTCAGGGTTCATTGTTGTACTCCACCAAGGTTGAAAACAAAGTATATTGAGCATCCCAATGAAGCTTAACTCCGCCTGTTGGGCCGTGACGGTTTTTGGCAACGTCAACGTCAGCTTTTGTCATATCAACATCCTCGGCATTCTTTTTTTCGTTTATGTAATAGCCTTCCCTGTAAAGCATTAAAACTATGTCTGCATCCTGCTCGATAGAACCAGAGTCACGAAGATCGGAAAGAGCCGGTCTGTTTGATGCCTTGCCGTTTTTTTCGGGTCCGCGCGAAAGCTGACAGCAGACAACTACGGGTATTTTAAGGTCCTTTGCCAAAAGCTTGAGGCTACGAGTGATTTCGGTAACCTCTTGAACACGGTTTTCGCTCTTCTTTGCAGATTGCATAAGACCGAGGTAGTCAACTATAATACAGTCAACATTTTTCATTCGCCTTATTTTAGCCTTCATTTCGGGAACGGTAATAGTAGAGGTATCATCAAAATAAAGCTCACAGGAGCTTAAAAGCGAGGTTGCCTCCGCAATACGCATCCATTCCTCCTGAGAAATATTACCCGAACGAAGCTTATTTGATTCAACTCTTGCCTCTGTCGAAAGAACTCTTGAAGCGAGCTGCTCGTTTGACATCTCAAGTGAGAAAAAAACTGTTCTTTTTCCACGCATAGCAACATTACGCGCTATATTTAAGGCAAAGCTTGTTTTACCCATAGCGGGGCGCGCACCTATAAGTATAAGGTCAGAGCGGTTGAGTCCCGAAATCATATCATCAAGCTTTGAAAAGCCCGTGGGTATACCTTTAAACTCCTCTGCATTTTCAGAGGTTATGTTGTGAAGCGTTGGGTAAACCTCGTTTGAAATGACGTCGCTTAAACGCTGAAAACCGCCTGAGGTTTTGCCTTTTCTTATGTCATATATCCGTTGCTCGGCGGCATCTAAAATTCTATCTGCTTCAACACTTCCCGAGGTAGCATCCTCAATTGTGTCGCGCGAAACGGTTATAAGAGTTCTGAGGTAATATTTGTCCTTAACAATTCGGCAATAATTCTCAACATTTGCTGTCGAAGGTACCGACTGTGCAAGCTGAACAAGGTAATTTTTACCTGCAGCATCGTCAAAGGCGTTGCTTTCTTTAAGGCGTTCGAGAACAATAAGGGCGTCTATTTTAGAGCCGAGAGTGTCAAGCGAAACAAAGATGTCGAATATTTTTTTATGTTGTGCAAGATAAAAATATTCGCTTCTTACGAGTGTAAGGACCGTACTTAAGCACTCGGGGTCCATTAAAACCGAACCGAGCACCGCCTGCTCCGCTTCTATGCTGAACGGCATATCAAGCCCGTCTACAGAAGCGGAAATCTCCTTCTGAGCCATTTATTATACCTCCGAAACCTTAACCTTAAAATCGGCTGTAACGTTAGGATGAAGTTTAACCTGTGCATTGTATGTTCCAAAAGCTTTAATATCATCAACAATAATTTTTCTTTTATCAACATTGATAGAATAGCTTGTTTTAAGAACAGCTGCAATTTCCTTTGCTGTAACAGAACCGAAAAGCTTTCCGTTGGCGCCGCCCTTCGCCTTTACGACAACAATAGCGCCGTTAATCTTTTCGGCACTCGCCTTTGCCGCTTTAAGTTCTTCCTCAGCCTTAAACTTCTCAGAGGACTGCTTATTTTTAAGCTCCGACATAAGCTGTGCATTAAGCTCTGCCGCAAGACCTCTCGGGAGAAGAAAGTTTCGTGCATAGCCCTCCGAAACGGTAACCTTCTCGCCTTTTTTGCCGAGATTTTTAACATCACTTTTTAAAATAACTTCCATAACTTTTCTTCTCCTTTGTTATTTTGCTTCTAAATATGAATCTATAGCCTCGTAAAGCTTGTCACGGGCTTCATCAAGCTCAACCGATTTCAGCTGTGCCGCCGCCATTGTGCTGTGACCGCCGCCACCGAGCCTCTCCATTATAAGCTGAACATTTTCTTCACCTAATGAGCGCGCGGAAATATTAACGCTTTCACCGAGTCTTGACACTACAAACGATGCTTTAACACCGTCAATATTAAGCATTTCGTCTGCCGCCTTTGAAGAAATTATTCTTAAATTTCCATCTGAACTGCCTGTAACGGAAATCATAAAGCCCTTATAAATGCTACCGCGTGAAATGATCTCGTTTTTAAGCTCTATATGCTCCTCATCGACAGCGAAAAGCTTTCTTACGGCAACGGTATTTGCTCCATTGTCGCGCAAAAATGCAGCAGCTTCAAAGGTGCTTTTAGAGGTTCTCAATACATAGTCCTTTGTGTCAAGTACAATTCCCGCAAGAAGCGAGGTTGCAATAACAGGCGGAAGCTTTTCTTGAATAGATGAATACTCTATAAGCTCCGAAACCATTTCACAGGTTGAGGATTGAGCCGGACGGTGATAGAAAATCTCCGCATCGGAAATAAAATCCTCCATTTTTCGGTGATGATCAATAACAATTTGTGATGCCGATTGCTCATAAAGCCCCGGAACCTCAACAAGTGAGGGTCTGTGAGTATCAACAACAATTACAAGCGTTCTTTGGTCGCACATTTTAAGAGCTTCCTCGGGTTCGATAAACAAATTGTGACCTTCATCTTCAATAAGCTTAATAAGGTCGGTCGAAAGTGTTTTTTCTTTGTCTACTACAATTCGTGCTTCAACACCGTTCGATTCGGATAAAAACAACATCCCGAGCGCCGCACCTATTGAGTCGTAATCGGAAAATTTATGACCCATTATCATAACTTTATCGAACTTTTTGATAAGGTTGGAAATATTCGCCGAGGTTTGTCTCGGAGAAACCTTGGAATTATCGTTTGAACGATTAGACATTCCTCCGAAATATGTATACCCCTCATCATCAAGAACCGCCGCTTGGTCACCGCCTCGTCCGAGTGACATATCAAGCGCCTTTTTGGCACGCTCCTCACACTCCGAAAAATCGCCGCCGCTTCCGACACCAATTGAAAGCGTAGCATCAACGGGAGCATTATTGTATTTATATTCTCGAACACGTGATAAAACCGTGAATTTTTCTGCACAAAGCTTTTCAAGGCTTCTGTTTTCACCTATTACAATAAACCGCCCGTTGGAAAGCTTTTTGAAAATAATGCTTTTGTTTTTAAGCCAATTTTCAATTCTGCCTTCAATACCGCTCGTAACAAGAGCAAATTTACTATCCGAAAAACGGCTTGAAAGAAGCTCTATATTATCAACGGTAATAAGCATTACAAAGGGTCTTGAGGCTTCATACTCCTCCTTTGTGTTTTTCAACTCGGTATTATCAATAAAGTAAAGACCGTAAAGAGGAAGCCCTTTATCGTGAAGACGTGAAACGAAAACGGTGAATTTTTTATCGCCGTAGGAAGAGTCAAAAAATTTAATTTCATTTAGGTCCGAAAAATCGTAATTCCCCATAAGCTCCTTCACCCTTAAGTGAGAGGCTACTCCCTTACCTACAAAATGCGAATTAAACTCTTTATTATACCATACAATCTTGCCGTAATGATCGCAAATTATACCCGGAATCGGAAATGAGGATACCGCATCTGTTTCACCGGGCATAAAGCTTTTGTTAATTTCCGTAACAAGCTTTTTTGAAGAGCGTAATGAGGTTACGGAAAAGAAGCATGAAGCAGCAAAAACCGATAGGAATGCAATAAGGCATAATAAATCAAGCTTTTTATCAACAAAAAATGCCGCAACCGTAAGAAGTAACAATAAAAAGGATGCAAAAAAGCCTACGGGAGATTTGTATAAAAATGTTTTGAACTTCAAAATTTTCACCGCCGTTTTAAGAAGAAAAATTAAACCTCCATAATAATCGGTAATATCATGGGACTTCGCTTTGTTCTTTCGTACATAAGCCTTGAAATTTCATCGCGAAGCTTACTGCTCATTGAGTTAACATCAAAGCTGTACGGAGGAAAGCCGTCAATGACACTAATTGAAAGAGCTACAGCTTCCTTCATTAAAAGCTCTGCTTCTTTAACATACACAAAGCCGCGTGAATCAAGGTAAGGACCACACAAAAGCTCACCCGAGGCACCATCTATAGTGGCGGAAATAATAATAATACCGTCTTGACCGAGGTGAAGCCGCTCTCGCATAACACGTGCTCCGACGTCGCCCACGCCGTAGCCGTCAACATAAACCTTTCCGCTTGTAACCGTACCGGAAATATTAACCGCGGTTTCCGTTAATGTAATCTCACAGCCATTATCCGCAATAACAATATTATTAAACGGTACACCTACCTCCTGTGCAAGCGCGGCATGGTGGCGAAGATGCTTTTGCTCACCGTGAACGGGAATAAAATACTTGGGCTTAACAAGAGAAAGCATTATTTTAAGCTCCTCTTGGCAAGCGTGACCGGAGACGTGAACATCATACATTTTTTCGTAAATAACCTCGGCACCCAAGCGCAAAAGGTCGTTAATTACCTTATAAACCGTTTTCTCATTTCCGGGAATCGGTCTTGCGGAAATTATTACATAGTCGTTCGGTGTAATTTCAACCTGTCGATGTGTTCTCGACGCCATTCTCGAAAGCGCAGACATAGCCTCGCCCTGACTTCCCGTTGTTACAATAACAAGCTTGTCATCAGGATATTTTTTAATTTCGTCAACACCTATCAGCGTGCCCTGCGGAATATGAATATATCCAAGCTCGGAGGCTATAGCGGTAACATTTTCAAGGCTTCTGCCCGAAAGTGCAACCTTACGCCCCGTAAGAGCGGCATTATTGATGATTTGCTGAACACGATGGATATTTGAAGCGAAGGTTGCGATAATAATACGCTTGTTACCTGCGCGTGAAAATAAGCTTTGGAAGGTTTCGCCTACCTTACTCTCGCTTTGTGAATAACCGGGCTGTTCGGCATTTGTGGAATCCGACAAAAGGCACAAAACTCCTTCATCACCGAGCTGTGCAAGCCTAGAAAGGTTAATAATACCGCCGTCTATGGGGTTTGTGTCTATTTTAAAGTCTCCCGTTTGAACAACAGTGCCTGCAGATGTTTTAATTGCAAGTGCAACAGCACCCGGAATTGAATGGTTTACGTTAATAAATTCGGTTTTAAAATCACCGAGAGTAACCTCATCACCCGGGTATACAACGTTTATTTCGACCTCGTTTTCAAGCTTGTGCTCCAAAAGCTTGCCCCTTATAAGACCGGCCGTAAGAAGCGTAGCGTAAACGGGCACCTTAATTTTCTTTAAAAGGTAGCAAAGCGCACCAATATGATCCTCGTGACCGTGTGTTATAAGAATACCTTTTATTTTGTCCGCATTGCGCTCAACATAGGTAAAATCCGGTATAACAAAATCAACACCGAGCTGATCGGACTCCGGAAAAGCAAGACCGCAGTCAACAATTATCATACTTTTGTTATATTCATAAACGGTCATATTTTTGCCGACCTCGTTAAGACCGCCGAGAAAGGCGATTTTAACGGGCATAAGCTTAGGCGGAGGTGTTATTTTTTGATATTTTTTTGTATTGCGCTGAAGCGGCTGTGGGTTTTGCTTTGATGAAGTCTTTTTTGATGCGGAACGCTCTGCTTTTTGAAGTGCTTTCGCATCGTTTTGGTAACTCTTTTTTTTATCTGTTTTCTGTTTTCCCGTTTCGGTATAGCTCTTTTTAGGTGCCTTGCGCTTTTTTTGCTGATATCCCTTGTCCTGCACCTGAAATTTTTCGTAATCCGCAAAAAGCTCTTCAGCTTCGGATAAAAGCTGCTTCTTCGTTTTCTTTTTTTCGTTTTGCATATTTACTCCATATCTGTTTCATTAATTATGTACAGCCGCAAAAGCGGCAAAATCTTTTAAATCAATATATTATTTTACTATTATTAAGCCTCTTTGTCAATAGCTCCGTTACTTATAAGGTTAAATACCTCATCGCAAAGCTCGTTAGCCGCCTCAACCGAAACGGCTTCCGCGATGATTTTTAAAGTCTTGCCGTCAAAATCCGACTTAAGCTTAATGTTATCGGTTTTCTTTTTCAAAATAACACCGCTTCCCTCGACCTTTTGAAAACCGGAGTCAAGAAGTCTTTTTGCGAGTTTTTGCGGCGGTATATTAATTTCCATCACCTTTTTTGCAATATAAAATTCCGGTAAATCCTCCGAAAGCTCATAAAGTGTAGAGCGTTTTTCGTTCATATAAAATAAAAGCTTAAAAAGAAGGAACACCGCATCACGCGACCAAAGCTGTTTTGCACCGACGGAAATAGCCGATATTTCGGAGGCGTGAGTTTCTTCCGAATAGCGATAAACTCTTCTGCCTGCCAAAGCGCCTAAGGAGGTGATAATTTGCGGCGCATCCCAAGGCAGAGCTATATCGTTTCCGGAGAGCATTTCGTTATAAGAAGCGATTGCCAGTAGCTTTTCGTGAGAAAACGTGTTATTACCTTCAATCGCGGTAAGCTTTGTACCCAATTTGTTAATTTTAAAAATTAGCTCATCACCGTCTGTATCCGCCGAAAGCTTATTTAAACAGTTGTTTACGCAGGCTGTTACCGTATCGTTTCCCGAAAAAACAGAAGTACCCAATGAAAGCATGCTGTTCGGAAACATTCGCAAAATTTCGGCTTCATACATTTTTTCCATACTGTTCATAACCGTTACGCTTCTGCAATCTCCACCAGAGCAACGATTAAACCCGCCGGCCTGCATAATTTCTTCAAGCTTTTTTATATGTTCGAAAACAAGCGGAATTCCTCCCTTTTCATAAAAAGAAAATGATACACCACTACTCCCACCGCTTATAAAAACGGCAAAATCAAGGTCACAAAACACCGAGTAATAAAAAATTTGAGAATTAAAGCATTTACCGAAGTCAAAGCTTTTTGCACCTGTTGATATAAGACCGCCTAAAAAACCGCATTTTAATGCCAAAGCGTTCGCTTCACCGTCGATTCCGATTCCCACTCTCACATTTTCAAACAACGTTCCGAGAGCTGCGCCCAATTTAGCAGCTTTTTCCGGTGTTAATTCAACGCCGAAATCACCTGCGATTATGCTGTTAATTCTAAGTGCCTTTGTTTTAAGTGTGGCATATTTAATATCTTCATTTACACATTCTCCGTCTTCAACTGTCTTTTTCGGCCAAATGCGAATATCCGCGTTTACCGTTACGCCTTCGCCTATTATTGATTCAGAGCCGATAACTGCACCTTCGAATATTTTGGCGCCATGCTTAACAGAAACTCCTTCACACAAAAGCGCACCGTTAATATTACACTTTGAAGAAACATAAATGTTGTCAAAAAGTACCGATTCACGTACCTTTGCGCCTTTTGAAATAAGCGACCCGGAGCCAACAACCGAAAAAGGACCCACGACAGCCCCCTCTTCAATTTGAACATTCTTGCCTATCCACACCGGAGGAACAGCTACGTACTCACCCGTCGGTACACCACCGGCACAAAAGAATCCGTCCGCGAGCTCGGGTAAGACGATGGTAGACTTTTTACTTAAAATATCAAAATTAAGCTCTGAAAAATCGCGTGTGTTTTTAATGATTTTGCTGTAGGAATTATTTTTAAACGAACCGATTTTTAAGCCTTTTTTGTAAAGGATAGGTAAAAGATCGCTTTCAATATCAAAAACGAAGTTTTCGGGAATATATTCAAAAGCCGCGCTTTCAAAAATATATACGCCTTCGAGTCCTTCGACAACCGTAACTTCATTATTCTCTCTTAAATGAAAATCGCACAAAGCCTCTATGTTAAAATCGAAAAACACATTCCCGTAAATAACAATAGTTGCCCCGTCAAAGCCGGGAAGACAGCTTTTAAGTGCACCTGCGGTATTATATGATGCTTCCTCGGTGATTAATTCCGCCTTTATACCCTCAAGCTCCGATTTGGGAAAAAGAGCAACAATTTCCGAGGCTTTATAGCCTAAAATAATATAAATCGAGCTCATATCGGATGTCTTAAGCTTTTCCAATGAGTAAGAAATAAAAGGCTTGCCAAAGAGCTCAACTGCCGAAAACGGTGTTGTACATGTAAGCGGCTTGAGTGCTTTACCTTCGCCTCCCGCTAAAATTACAGCTCTCATTAAAACAACTCCCACATAATACTTTTTAAAGTAAGTATAACCGTAAAGAGGCTTTTTAACCGCATTGAGGTTTAATTTGAAAAAAGTCTTTAAATCTTAAGCATAATGTGATAAAATATTAAAAAAACATACGGAGATAAAAATGAAGCATATAGAAATTTTCACAGACGGAGCTTGCTCCGGAAATCCGGGGCCCGGCGGCTGGGGCGCAATCCTTCGGTACGGTTCAAATGAAAAGGAGTTAAGCGGCGGCGAAAAACAAACAACAAACAACAGAATGGAGCTTACAGCTGTTATCGAAGCATTGAGTGCTCTCAAAGAGCCTTGCCGTGTCACACTAACAACCGACTCAAAATACGTCTGCGATGCAATTTTAAAGCGTTGGGTTTACTCTTGGCAAAAAAACGATTGGAAAAAAGCCGATAAAAAGCCGGCACTTAATGTTGACCTTTGGGAAAAAATTTTAAAGCTGCTCGATATTCACGAGGTTGAGCTTAAGTGGGTTAAGGGTCATAATGAGCACCCGGAAAATGAACGGTGCGATGCACTTGCCGTTGCACAGTCGCAAAAATACAAATAAGCTACAACAAGCACTCAAGGAGCTTTTACAGGAAGAGAACCTGTAAAAGCTCCTTGTTTTTTAAAACGACTTTGTTTTATTAACCGTGACGGCAATTTTTTCCGCCGCTTCGGCAATGGTTGCCGCCGTTTTCATTCCGAGGGAATTTGTTTCCTCATAATGTCGCCTTCCGTGACAGTCAAAGGCTCTGTCAAGGTAAGGTGACTTTTCATTTAATAAAAAATCGTTTGGCGGTAAAACATAGCCGAGCTCATCATCGGAAAGACCGAAAACAACAAGTCCTTCATCACCGAAAATTTCACAAAGCGGTTTGGGATTCGCCTCGACGCCCTTGCCGGTTGCAGACTCCTCTGCGGAAAGATATCCACCGAAAACAAGCTCTGGAAAAATCTCACACGGCAAAAACAGGAGCTTAACATTGCCTATTTCAAAATACGTAAGCTCTGTTTTTAATGAAAGTAGCTTAGATGCGTTTTTATCACCGTATTTTTCAGCCGACAAAATACCGAAATTGCATGCAAGAGCCAAAAGAGTGTTGTCTGCTTCTGCAAAAAATTCGTTATTCATATAGTTTACAACAGGTTGTAATTTAGTGTCATTGCATATCGAAAGAGCATAATCACCGAGTTTTGTACCGATTTTTCTTGTGGACTCCAAAAGACGGTGTTCACGACGCAAAAGTTGCTCGGAGTCGATATTCATACTTATCATTCCGCCTATGGCACCGACACCGTAAATAACCTCGGCACCGCATTTATCTTTTATGCGTTCACGTAAATAGCACGGGAAATCGGCACTTACAAGACTGTTGCAGCCCTGAAGCGATTCGGAATGCGAAGCAAAATTTAAGAACCAAATCTCACGCGAGCCGTCATCGGGAACAAACCTAAAGCGTGTTAAGGTTTTCGAATATACAACAGGCGTCCTTATATCCTCCTGCATATCGGGAACCTCTGCGGTTCCGAGATAAAGATCGCCCTTCGCGGCACTTGAAAACGCATCCTCTGCAGCTTTTTCTATCGCCTCGAAAACAACCTCCATAAATTTTGGATCTTTACCGGAAAACGGCAACTTACCCCAAATGCCCATGGTATCAATACCGGCGTGATCGTGTGTGCAAAAAACAGTTATATGACGGCAACCGGTACGTTTTTTAAATTCGGAAAGACGTTCTTTTGCTTTTAAAACATCATTTCTCAAAAGGCCTACCGCATCTAACGATACAAACAGTACACCTCCGCGCCCGGAGTTATCGTCAAGATAAAGTGCATGTGCGTACTGCGGATCGATTACACCCCTTGCGGGGTTGTTTTCACCGTAGCCGGCTATGTAATACTTTTTTGTGTCAATATCATCGGGAAGCATAACGCATTTTCCGAAGCCTGCCGTAAATTTTTCACTCACAGGCTCTTTGATAAAGTCGCATTCGCCTTCTTTTAAAGCGTGAACGGGATTTTTTCGTATTGACCTTTTCCCTACGCTTTTAAGATAAGCTTCGAGAATTTTCGGTAATAATCCTTTTTTGTCTGCCATTTTTTACACCCCTTTACGGAAGATGTTATATTTATTGTTTACGGCTGAAAAGTTGAGGGGATTGCCTCGGTCGCGTGTTCAAATGAAATAAAGTTATTTCTTTCGGCATAAGCCCATTTCATACCGAAGGCGGGAACTACAGAATCCACGGGCATATAAAGCTGACCTCTGTTACCGCGATATACGGGTGCGGAAAGCTTAATTTCGCCATTTTCACCAACGGCAACATCGGAGTTTTCAAAATATGTAACCCTGTGACCGTAAATTCCCAGGGTAACCTTACCCTCTTCCTTAACAACCTCCGCTCCAACTGCCGCAAAGAGTATTGCGAGAGGTGCAAACCATGTTCCATCCTTTAATTCGGGCGATTGATCTCTTTGGGAAATACCGATGTCAACACCCTTATAAAGCATACGTGCACGTCTGAAGCGTGGTGCAAGAGCATACGGTAAAATAACATCGTTTTTCTTATCTATAACACATTGGTCAACAATTCTGCCGTCATTTAGGCGCGAGGTGAAAACAGCTTTATCTTCAAAAACCTCTACGATTGCAAATGCCGCAACATATTCAGCCTGCGGGAAATGTGCCGCATGCCAAAACTTTCTTACAGTCATGGTTCCCGGTGGATTAAAGTTACTGTTACCGAGCTCATAATGGATTGTACCCTGCGAAGGTCTGTCAAAAAGCTCTTCGTTTTTTATGGGGTAGCTTCTTGAAAAATTGTGCTCATGACCGGAGAACATAACATCGAGCATTTCAACACCCTCACGCATCATGGGGTATGCATCGTCGTTACTGAGCTCCGGACCGGCGTAATATATCGGAAAATGATAGGAGCCGAATTTCCACACCTTATCGGTTGTCTTAAGGTCTTTAACAAGCCATTCGTTTACCTCCTCGGGTGCGTTTACACCGAGAACGGCAAAGTGAGTGTTTGCGTAATCGAAGGTGTAATTTTCTGTTTCCCAGCCCTTGGGACCGTTAAACGGGTACGAGCCTTTAAACTGCTTTGAGAAAAACTCTGCCGGCTCCGAATAATATCTGCCTATGCCGTTTTTATAGTCCTTAAAGCCGCGGTTATCGTGGTTACCGAGAGTCATCATAAACGGAATGTGCTCGACTATGCCCTTTAAGCCCTCAAATGCGCCGTTCCACTGAACCTCATGCTGACCGCAGTCGGTGTTGTCACCTGCAGTAAGGATAAATTTTATATCCGGGTCAAGCTCAAGCTGCTTTTTAAGCTCCGTATTAAAGGTTGAATAATCCGGTAAATCGTGCGGAGCGCCCTTTTGCTGATCGGAAACGCAAATAAATTTAAAGCTTTCGGCTTTTTCGGGAGCAGTTGTAAAATAAAACTCCTCGCTTCTGAATTCGTCGTTACCGACGGTATAATAATATTTTGTATCGGGCTTTAAGTCTGTCATATTAGCCCAAAACATATTGCTTTCATCAATATCGCTTTTAAAAACATCTGTTTTTGCATCGTATTTTACGGCTTTATCGCTTCCGTCCTCGCGACAAAGTGCGTAGCCGTAGGTAACGTCAACAGATGTTCTCCATGTGACATTCATAGAAGTTTTCGGGTCCCCGTTAAAGCTTATAAAGATGTGGTCGGGAGTGCTTTTTGAGCCTCTCGGCGGTTTGTTAGAAAAATCCATAAGTGTACTCCTGTTTATATATTATTGAAATATTCAATTATTTCCGATTTTGACGAAGCTACTCTCCCCTGAATAAGCCCGTTTCTGCCGCCGCCTCTGCCGTTCAGCGCTGTGTTCATTGCCTTTGAGAATGCGTTCATATCGCCGCTTTTTCCGAGAACGGCATACATATAGCCTTCACCGTCTCGCCCGGAAAAGGCCGCAGCAAGCGTTGCGCCGCTTTTACAAGAAATATCAACAAATTCAAGAAGCATATCGCTGTCGTAAAGGGAATTTACATTTAATGAAACACCGTTATTTACAATAGTTGCTTCAAAATCTCTTTCAACACACTTCAATTTGAATTCGTAAAGCTCACGCTTTGAAAGCGAAAGAGAGTCGTATAGCCTTTGCACACCGGAAAAAGCTTCATTTTCTTTAACTGACAAAAGATTGGATATTTCACGCACGCTTGTATATTTTTCGCGGTAATCGGCTTGAGCCCACGCACCGCACTTCATAAAAAGACGTGTACCGCCGCGATGACGTGTAAAATCAAGAATTTTTATTGTTCCTATTTCACCGCTTTTTTCAACATGCGGCGCACAGCAGGCGCAAATATCAACATTACCTATTTTTACAAGGCGAACATTTTCCGTAAGCAGAAGCTTGCTTCTGTAATCAATAGATGAAAGCTCGTTTTTATCGGGATAAAACACCGTAAAATCAACATTTTGAGAAACGACGGAGTTAGCTCTATCTTCAATTTCGTTAAGTTGTTCACGAGAAAGCTCACCGTTAAAATCAACTGTTACGGTATTATCGGACATATGAAAGCCTACATTATCATAGCCGTAAAGTGAGTGAACAATTCCCGATACAATGTGCTCTCCCGAATGATTCTGCATAAGAGCAAAACGGTGTTTCCAATCAATTTCACAGTCAACGGTCTTCCCTGCTTCAAGCGGACTGTCGCAAAAGTGTATAACATCACCGTTAATTTCTCCGGTATCGAGTACAGTGGCATTACCGATTTTTCCGCAATCAGCAGGCTGACCGCCACCCTCGGGAAAAAACGCCGTTTTGTCAAGGATTACTTCAAAGCAACCCTTTGAAGGTATGCAGCTTAAAACAACTGCGGTGAAATTTTTGATTTTACTGCTTTTGTAATATAATTTTTCTGTCATAATTCCGTCTTAAAAAGGTTTCGCAATAAGAAGTGACGAGGCAAGCAAAAACTGCGCGATGTAATAGAAAAGATGATTTAAAAAAATTTCGATTTTTCCCGGCTTTTTTTGTATGCCGAAATAAATTCCCGCAAGAAATGCATCGGACACGATAAACATAAGCATACCCACAAAAAGCATTATTGAAAATGCGGAGAAATCGGTATAAAGCATACAGATAAACGATAGAGAGAGCGAAAATCCGAGCATACCGATATAAAGCACGGTTAGCCTTTTAAATTTACCGTATTTAACCTTTAAAAGCTTCTCCGTGGTTGCTGCAAGCAGTGCAAAGATGCCGCCGCCCAAGAATGAAAAGGCGTAATGATACCACATAAGCTCAAAATTGAAAATCATTGATGCGGCGTAAAAAACATGTCCTATAAGAAAGCTTGTAATGCCGATTATAAGCCATTCCTCTGATTTTTGCGAAAAAACATATTTAAGGTCAAGCGCAATATCACCCATAGCGCCGAAAATTCCGCCGATAATTATCAAAAATGCAAAAAACTTTGTACAATTGTCATTTTGAATAAACGCGGAAAAGCCTGTGGCAATAAAAAGAATGCTTGTTACACCCTTTAAAACAGCCACGTGAAGCGGAACACGCGTTCCTCTTTTTACAAGAAAAATCGCCGTACAAAGAATGCCGAGGGTAAGGAAAAGATAATAAAGCATTTGAATACCTCCACGGTTTTTTTACATAATAACACATTTACTTTAAACTTACAACTTAATACAAAAAATTTTTTACATAAAATTATTGTAATAATTATTGCATTATACTGTAAAATGTAGTAGAATTTATCGGTGAAGAGAATTTCGGTTTAATTCTCAAAAATGATACGGAGTGTTGAATATGAAGTATATCGAATTTGATAAAAGCAAAAAGTATGACCTTGTTCTTTTGGGCAGGGTTGCCGTTGATTTTAACCCGACCGATTATTACTGTCCCCTTTCCGAGAGCACAACCTTTAAAAGATACCTCGGCGGCTCACCCGCAAATATTGCGGTAGGTCTTTCGCGTCTCGGTAAAAAGTGTGGATTTTTTGCCAAGGTTTCCGATGATGAGCTCGGAATCTTCGTTGAAAACTTCTTTAAAAACGAAGGTATTGACTGTTCACACATCACAAGATGTAAAAACGGAGAAAAAATCGGTCTTACCTTCACCGAGATTCGTTCGGAAACGGAAAGCTCGATTCTTATGTACAGAAACGATGCCGCCGATCTTAAGCTCTCTACTGATGATATTGATGAGGAATATATAAACGAAGCCGGCGCTCTTCTTATTTCGGGTACCGCACTTTGTGAAAGCCCCTCAAGAGAAGCCGCTCTCAAAGCTACAATGCTTGCAAAGAAAAATAATGTACCCGTTATTTTTGATATTGACTACCGCCCTTACAATTGGAAATCACTTGACGAAATCGCGATTTATTATTCTATCGTTGCCAAAAATGCCGATATAATCCTCGGCTCACGCGAAGAGTTTGACCTTACGGAAAAGTTCCTCGGTCTTGACGGCACAGATAAGGCAAGTGCCGCGCATTGGCATAACGAGTGCGCTAAAATTGTTATAATCAAGCACGGCAAGGAAGGCTCTACCGCCTATACAAATGACGGCGAAAGCTATAAAATAAAGCCCTTCCCCGTAAAGCTTTTAAAATCCTTCGGCGGTGGCGACGGTTATGCTTCCGCATTCCTCTACGGTCTTTTTGAGGGCTGGGATATTTGGGATTGCCTTGAATTCGGCAGTGCCTCTGCGGCAATGCTGGTTGCAAGTCACGCCTGTTCACAAGATATGCCCTCAGCCGATGCTGTTAAAGAATTTATCAAAAAAGAAAAAGAAGAATACGGCGAAATGATAGCAAGAGGTTAATCACTATGAAAAGACGATCGAAAAAGCTTTCACGGCGAGTGTCTTCTTTTTTCGGTGCACATAAGGCTTTAAAGAGAATTGCCGCAGCTTTCCTCGTGCTTTGCATTCTCGGTATCGGAATACCTTTATTTGCGAATGTTTATATGTGTGCATATTCCGCACGCTACATTGTTACCATTGAAGAGGCATCAAGCCTTAACGTTGACTGCGCACTCGTTCTCGGTGCAGGTGTAAGAAACGGCTCCCCCACTCCCATGCTTCGCGAGCGGATAAACTCGGGTGTTGAGGTTTTCAACTGCGGAGCAACAACGAGAATTCTTATGAGTGGTGACCACGGTCAAGAGGATTATGACGAGGTTAACGTAATGAAGGAGTGTGCCAAGGAGCAGTCCGTGCCTGCCGATTGCATTTTTATGGACCACGCGGGCTTTTCGACTTATGAATCAATGTACCGCGCTAAAGAGGTTTTTGAGGTTAAGTCCGTAATAGTCGTTACACAAAAATACCACCTTTACCGTGCAATTTACGACGCGCGAAAATTAGGACTTGAGGCGTACGGTGTTGATGCCGAAAAACTGAACTATTCCCTGCCCGTAAAGCTCGGCAACAATTCCCGCGAGGTTCTTGCACGTACCAAGGATGTTTTGTGGTGTATAATAAAGCCTGTGCCCACCTATCTCGGTGAAGTAATTCCCATAAGCGCGAGTGGCTCGCTTACTGATGATAAAACAAACTTATAAGACAGTATAGACTGTCGGAAAGGATAAACATATGTTCGAATATCCGAAATATGATGAAAACGGAATTAAGCTGCTTTGCAAAATCGGCGAAAAAAACACAGATATGCTTATGACTGTTTTTATTAAGAAATTTTCAAAGGGTGAAAACTTTTCCGTATTATCTCCCGATTGCGAAACGGCATTTCTTATGCTGAAGGGCAACGTTGATATTTCATGGAACGGCAAAACGGAAAATATGAAAAGAAAAAATCCGTTTGAAAAAACACCGTACTGCCTTCACGTGCCGAAAAGCACAGATGTAAAAATCACGGCAAACGAGGACAGCGAGGTACTTGTTCAGCAGACCGAAAACGAAAAATTCTTTGAACCTGTATTTTACACCCCCGAAAAGGTTCTTTACCAAGAATTCGGTAAGGGTCAGTGGGGTGGTGCCGGCCACAGAATTTGCTCAACCGTTTTTGATTACGACAACGCACCTTACTCAAATATGGTTTTGGGCGAGGTTTTCAATCAACCCGGTAAATGGTCAAGCTACCCTCCGCACCATCATCCTCAACCCGAGGTTTATTATTATCAATTCGACAAGCCCCAAGGCTTCGGCGCTTGCTTTATCGGTGACGATGTTTACAAAAGCACCGACGGCTCTGCCGCATTTATTACAGACGGTAACGACCACGAGCAGGTAACCGCACCCGGTTATGAAATGTGCTATGTTTGGATGGTTCGTCACCTTAAAGATGACCCGTGGTACAAAACCTCTCGCTTTTATGCCGATGAGCACGAATGGCTTGCACACGAAAATTAATAAGGAGTGATATAAATGCCGATAATGACAACCGCACAGGCTCTTGTGAAATTTCTTGATAACCAATATGTAAGCTTTGATGGCGTTGAGACAAAATTTGTTGACGGTATTTTTACAATATTCGGTCATGGAATTGTTTGCGGACTCGGACAGGCGCTCGATGAGGATAAGGGCTCTTTAAGAGTTTATCAGGGCAAAAACGAGCAAGGTATGGCTCACGCCGCAACTGCCTTCGCAAAACAGAATAACAGACGCAAAATCATTGCTTGCTCATCCTCAATCGGTCCCGGCGCTGCCAATATGATTACTGCCGCCGCTACCGCGACGGTAAACAATATTCCTCTTCTTCTTTTCCCTGCGGATACATTCGCATGCCGTCAGCCGGACCCCGTTTTGCAGCAGTTTGAGCAACCGTTTTCACTTTCCGTTACAACTAACGATGCATATAAGCCCGTTTGCCGCTATTGGGACAGAATTGTGCGTCCCGAGCAGCTTATGTCCGCTATGATAAATGCAATGCGCGCTTTAACCGATACGGCAAATGCCGGTGCGGTGTGCATTTGTCTTCCACAGGATGTTGAGGGCGAAAGCTACGATTACCCGGAATATTTCTTTGAAAAAAGGGTTCATAAAATCACAAGAATCGCCCCCTCCGAGGAAGAGCTTACCGATATAGCGGAATTAATCGTCGCTTCAAAAAAACCGCTACTTATAGCCGGCGGCGGTGTAAGATACTCAGAAGCGGGACGCACAGTTGAAGAATTTTGCGAAAAGTACAATATTCCCTTTGCCGAAACTCAAAGCGGTAAGTCTGCCGTTCACTCCTCACACTCCTTAAATCTCGGCGGTGTAGGTGTTACGGGTAATCTCAGTGCAAACGTAATTGCCAAAGATGCAGACCTTATAATCGGTGTCGGCACACGTTTTTCGGACTTTACAACAGCTTCCAAATCTCTTTTTAAGAGCGACGCAAAGTTCGTTACAATAAATACCGACAGATTTGATGCATATAAGCTCGGTGCGGTTAAGCTCGTTGCCGATGCAAAGCTTGCGCTTACAAAGCTTTTCGATAAATTAGATGGTTATAAAACAGCTTATACATCGGAAATTGCCGACGCAAAAGCCGCTTGGAACGCCGAAATGGAAAAGCTTGCCGAATATTCTTACAGTGATGAGAATTTCGAGCCGCTTATAAAGGCGAGATACGAAAAATCAATTCCTGAATTTGTAAAAATGACCGGCTCCTCAATAACACAAACAGCAGCGGTTGCTCTTATAAGAAATACTATTGATCCCGATTCAATAGCTGTTGCCGCAGCAGGCTCACTTCCCGGCTGTATGCAAAGAATGTGGACAACCGACAGCCTTTATTCTTATAACATGGAGTACGGCTACTCCTGTATGGGCTATGAAATTGCCGGAGCCCTCGGCTCAAAGCTCGCCTCTCCCGACAAGGAGGTTTACGCCTTCTGCGGTGACGGCAGCTACCTTATGCTTCACAGTGAGCTTGTTACCTCTGTTCAGGAAGGCAAAAAGATTAATGTTCTTTTATTTGATAATTCGGGCTTCGGCTGTATTAACAACCTTGAAATGTCAAACGGTATTGGAAACCTTGCCACCGAATTCAGAAAGCGCGACGAAAACGGTGATCTTTTAGGTGAACTTTTGCCGATTGATTTTGCAAAATGCGCTTCCGGGTATGGTGTTAAAACCTATTCGGTAAAAACACTCGATGAACTTAAAAACGCTCTCGAGGATGCAAAAAAGCAAGAGGTTTCAACACTTATTGACATTAAAGTATTACCTAAAACAATGACCGACGGCTACGGCGCATGGTGGCATGTGGGCATTGCTTCAACCTCATCAAATAAAGCGGTAAACGCCGCTTTTGAGAATAAAGAAGAAAATCTTAGAAAAGCGAGGAAATTCTGATGCTTGATAAAAACAAAGTAAAACTCGGCATTGCACCTATCGCCTGGACTAACGACGATATGCCGGATCTCGGTGCAGAAAACACCTTTGAGCAGTGTGTTTCGGAAATGGCTCTTGCAGGCTTCACGGGCTGTGAAATCGGCAACAAATACCCGAAGGACCCTAAGGTTTTAAAGAAGGCTCTTGACATTCGCGGAATGCAAATTTGCAACGCGTGGTTTTCAACCTTCCTCACAACAAAGCCTTATGAGGAAACCGAAAAGGAATTCATTAAGCACATCACCTTCTTAAAAGAGATGGGCGCAAAGGTTGTAGGCGTTTCCGAGCAAGGTCACTCAATTCAGGGTACGGACCTCTCTATTTTTGAAGATAAGTACGTTATGAACGACGAAGAGTGGGATATGCTTTGCACAGGTCTCAACAAACTCGGCAAGGTTGCCAAGGATATGGGCATTACCCTTACCTTCCACCACCACATGGGCACTGTTGTTCAAACAGCCGCTGAAATCGACAGACTTATGGAAAACACCGATCCTGAGCTTTTCAATCTTCTTTTCGATTCCGGTCACCTTGCATATTGCGGCGAGGACTATATGTATGTTCTTAAGAAATACATTAACCGCATTAAGCACGTTCACCTTAAAGACATTCGCCCCGAAATGGTTGCAAAGGTTAAGGCTGAGCATTTAAGCTTTTTACAGGGTGTAAGACTCGGTACATTTACCGTTCCCGGTGACGGTGCTATTGACTTTGAGCCTATATTCGATGTTCTTGCCGAAAACAATTACGAGGGCTATGTTCTTGTAGAAGCCGAACAGGACCCGGCTGTTGCCAATCCGTTTGAATATGCCGTTAAGGCAAGAAAATATATTGCCGAAAAGGCAGGATTATAATTTCAGAAAGGCGTAATAAAAATTATGGCAGTTGAAAAACTTAAATATTTTTGCAACGGTAAATTTGTTGAGTCAAAAACCGATAAATGGTATGACCTTCACAATCCGAGCACAGGTGAAGTAACAGGCTATGCACCCTGCTGCACTAACGATGAGGTATTAGAGGCTGTAGCGGCCGCTAAGGCAGCTTACCCCGGCTGGAGCTCAACTCCCGCAATTAAGCGTTCTCAAATCCTTTATAAGGTTCGTGAGCTTCTTATTGAGCATATGGACGAGCTTACACAAATAGTTGCCGAAGAAAACGGCAAGGTTTGGGCAGAGGCAGAGGGCGATGTTCTTAAAGCCAAGGAAGGCACTGAGCTTGCAACACAGGTTCCCTCGCTTATGATGGGTGAAAGCATTATGGATGCTTCAAAAGGCTACGACACGGTAAAATACCGCGAGCCTATGGGCGTTTTTGCCGGTATTGTTCCCGTAAACTTCCCGGCAATGATTCCCTTCGGCTGGATGACCCCCACGTGCGTTGCTTGCGGTAACACAATAGTGTTAAAAGCTGCATCACTCACACCCAGAACTGCTCTCAGAATTGCCGAGCTTTATAAGGAAGCCGGTATGCCGGACGGTGTTGTAAACGTTATCACTTGCTCAAGAAACGAAATTAATACCCTTCTTGACCATCCCGATATTAAGGGTATTACCTTCGTAGGCTCAACCCCTGTTGGTAAACTCATTTATGAAAGAGCTGCTCGTGCAGGTAAGCGTGTTCAGGCGCTTTGCCAGGCTAAAAACCACGCACTTGTTCTTGCCGACACTCCCATCGAGCGTACCGTTGCAGGTGTAATCAACTCTGCTTTCGGTTGCGCAGGTCAGCGCTGCATGGCTCTCTCCGTATGTGTTGTTGAAGAGAGCATTGCCGATAAATTTGTAGCAGAGCTTGTTAAACAGGCTTCCGCAATAAAGGTCGGCCCGGCATATGACAAAACCTCCAAGCTCGGTCCGATTACATACAAGAAGCATTATGATGAGGTTCTTGCAGATATTGAAAAAGGCGTTAACGAAGGCGCTAAGCTTGTTCTTGACGGCAGAAACGTTAAGGTTGAGGGCTTTGAGGGCGGCTACTACGTAGGACCCACGGTATTTGATTATGTAACCCCCGAAATGTCAATAGGTACAGATGAAATTTTCGCACCCGTGCTTTGCATTAAGCGTGTTAAAGACTTTAACGAGGGTCTTGCCGTTATGAATGCCAACCCCTATGCAAACGGCTCTGTTATATTCACTCAAAACGGCTACTATGCAAGAGAGTTTGTTCGCCACACTGACGGCGGTATGGTAGGCGTTAATGTTGGAATTCCCGTTCCGATCGGCTTCTTCCCCTTTGCAGGTCATAAGGACTCCTTCTTCGGTGATCTCCACTGCCTCGGCAAGGATGCTTATCGCTTCTTTACCGAAAGCAAGTGTGTAACAACACGTTGGTTTGACGAGGAAGAAATGAAAAAGACCGAGGTTTCAACCTGGGACGGAACAATATAAAATTAAAAATCGAAAGGTGATAAAAATGCTTAAAATCGGAATTATCGGTGCAGGCAGAATAGGAAAGGTTCATCTTGAATCAATTTCCTACCATGTAAAGAACGCTGTTGTTACAGCAGTTGCAGACCCCTTTATGAACGACGAAACAAAATCGTTTATTGAAGGCTTCGGCGTTAAAAATATTTACACCGACTACAAAAAAATTATTGAGGACGAAACAATTGATGCTGTTCTTGTTTGCTCTTCAACTGATACTCATGCTGCAATTTCAATTGAGGCTATTAATGCCGGCAAGCATGTTTTCTGCGAGAAGCCCGTTGACCATTCGGTAGCTAAAATCGAAGCAGTTGCAGAAGCCCTCAAGGCTCATCCCGAAGTTAAATTCCAGGTTGGTTTTAATAGACGCTTTGACCACAACTTTGCCGCTATCCGTAAGGCATATGACGATGGCAGAATCGGTGATGCACACATCCTTAAAATCACATCACGTGATCCCGAGCCGCCGAACCCGGCATATATTAAAGTTTCGGGCGGTATCTTCCTTGATATGACCATTCATGATTTTGATATGGCTACCTTCCTTACAAACAGCGATGTTGAAGAGGTTTATGTAAACTCTGCTGTTCTTGTTGACCCCGCTATTGGCGAACAGGGCGATGTTGACACGGCTATTATTACAATGAAAATGGCAAACGGCGCTCTTGCTGTTATAGATAACTCCAGAAGAGCCGCCTACGGCTATGACCAGAGAGCAGAGCTTTTCGGCTCCAAGGGCATGGTTGCAACCTCTAACGACACACTTTCCTCTGCCGTTGTTGCCGATGCAAACGGTGTTACAGGTGAAAAGCCCCTCTTCTTCTTCCTTGAAAGATATATGGGCTCATTCTCCGAAGAAATGCGTCAATTTGTAGATGCTTGTGAAAACAACACAGATGTTCCCGTTGGCATTCACGCAGGTCTTCAGTCAGTAAAAATAGGTCTTGCAGCTAAGCTCAGTGTTGCCGAGCACAGACCCGTTAAGCTTTCCGAAATTCAGTAATTAAAGGATTTTTCAATGACAAACTATGACTTAATTGTTATAGGCGGCGGCTGCGGCGGTCTTACTGCCGCAGCCTGTGCTGCAAAAGAAGGAAAAAAAGTACTTCTTTTAGAAAAAAACGACTCGGTTGGCGGTATTCTTTCCACCTTTACAAGAGGACGTTTTGAATTTGATGTCGGTGCACGCTCGGTTATAGGCGCAACCGAAAACACCGGCGATGTAAAAAGGATTTTTGACTTTTTAAATATATCCGACAGAATTCATTGGTGCAATTTAAGAGAAAGCTTTAGGGTAATTACTCGTACTGTTGGCGGCACCGATATTGATGCTGTTATGCCCTTCGGTGAAGAAGCATTTACTGCAGCTATGGAAAAATATGTACCGGGAAGCCGTCGCTCTATTGAAAGACTTTTCAAGCTCTTCTCGGAGGTATACAACGGTTTTTTGAAAATTGCCGAATCGGATTCTGAAATAAGCGCCAAGGGTTTTAAGCAGTTAAAAAAGGAATACGGAAACTTTGTACGTACAGCCGCCTACAGTGTAAATGAGGTTTTTGAACGTTTGCAAATTCCGCAAAGGGCACGCGACATTTTAAATACGATGTGGCTTTATTATTGTGTGCCTGCGAAAGAGCTTAATTTTTCACAATATGCGCTTTATATGTACTCCTTTATTACACAGGGTGCATCATTCCCCAAAAACGGCGGTTACGAAATATCAACCGCACTATCGGAGGTAATAGAAGAGCACGGCGGTGAAATACGCTGTCTTTCCCCTGCCGACAGAATTATAACAGAAAACAATAAGGCATCTGCAGTCCTTTTAAAAAACGGCGAAAAGCTTTCTTGCGATAAAATTATTTGTAATTGCTCGCCGTATACAGCATACGCTAAAATGATTAAACGAAAAAGCGTGCCGGACACTGCCGTAAAACGCACTAACGCTTCTAACTTCGGGGCGCGCGCCGCTTGTGTTTATCTCGGTCTTAACCGTTCACCGGAGGAATTAGGTATTAAGGATTATTCCGTTTACATTACGCCTACGGCGGATTCCTCGGAGTTGTTTTCTCAAATGAAAACACTTAATATGAATAATACGGTTATTGCCGTTTGTCCGAATACAATAATTCCCGACCGCTCGCCTCAAGGAACTTGTATCCTTACATTAACAACACTTTACACGGATAATTGTTGGGGTAATGTTGAATCCGAAGAGTATTTCAGAGAAAAAGAGGCTCTTGCAGAAAGACTCATTTCCATATACGAAACCGCTACCGGAAATACCATACGCAACAATATAGAAGAGCTTGAGGTTGCTACACCTCTCACCTTCGCGAATTATATCGGTACACCTCAAGGTGTTGTTCTCGGGTATCGCTCCGACACTCACAACAGCCTTATTGCTCGCCTTTCTACGGAAAAAGCCGATAACGATATCGAAGGCGCTGTATTTTGCGGCGGATGGGGAACCCAGCTTTCGGGCGTACACGCTTCAATCGCTTCGGGGCGAAACGCTTTTTACTCGCTGTTTGTTGATGAAATCGGTAAAAGTGATGTCAACGAAACGGAGGTAAAAGCATGAAGGATAAAATAATTATTCGCTCCGCTTTTAAGGATGCGGCGGCTTTCTGTGGTATTTCCGCTTATAGAGACTCTGTGACAGGCGAAGCCTCTTCTGAGCTTAAAACTACAAATTACGCCGTTAATTCAAATGCGGCGCTTCTGCACCCGGGCGTTCAGTATCTTCGTATTAAAAATATGCTGCAGCTCTCAAATGACTTTAAGCTTTTCGTTTTAGAGCCGGATGCATCAAGAGGAACGGCAGCACTAAGTCTTTTTAAACCGGGGCAGTTTTTACCCGTTAAGGTTCAAATGGGCAATGCTTTTTCAACCGTGGCATTTACAATTTGCTCCTCGCCTGCACTTTCTTTAAATGATGAATATCTCATCTGTTTAAAGAAAATACCGTTTGACAATATTTCCGCTTATATTTTCGATAATTGGCAAAAGGGCACACAGCTAATTTGCGGTGAACCGTCAGGTCAATTTTTCTATACACCTTTGCGTGATGAAAAAAATATACTCGGTATCACGGATGATACGGGTGCCCCTGCATTTTATTCAATGGCGAATGCAATATGTGACGGCACACTTGATATTAATCTGACTCTCATTTACGGTTGTCGAAAAAAGAATGAAGCTGTTTTTATGGATGAATTAATTTCAATTTCCGAAAAAACGGATAAATTCAAGCCCGTTTTCGTTTTCAGTGATGAAAAAGCAGATAAATGTGAGCGCGGATTTATCACAAGGGCACTTATTGAGAAATATCTTCCCGAGAACAAACGCTTCAGTATTTTTATTAACGGCGCCTCTCAGCTTTATACTCAAACTGCACCGCATATTTCAGCATTAAAATTAGAAAAGAAATATATTCGCTTCGGAAACAACGGTTTCAAGGATGAAAAAATGCTTTTAAACGGTTTTCCGGAAAACAGCCGCGGTAAGATTTTCCTTTGTAAGGTAATTAAAAACGAGGAGACGTTTTCACTTCCCTGTCGTTCCGATGAACCTCTTTCAACGGCACTTGAAAGGGAAGGCATTGAAGCACATATTTGCTGCGGTACGGGTGAATGTGGAAAATGTCGCGCAAAGCTTCTTCGCGGTAATGTTTTTATTCCCAAGCTGACAGAACACCGCAAAAAAAGTGACATTATCTACGGAATAATTCACACATGCGTGTCTTACCCGATAAGTAATATCACAATTTCGTTGGAATAAGAGGATATATAAAAGACGACCGATTTTTCATCCCATAAAAAACGAGCTGTAAAAAATCCGTGTTTTTTACAGCTCGTTTAATTTTATATTTCACCGGTCAATTTATCTATTATTAAAGTATACAAACCGGCAGGGTCGTTTAAAAACTCATCCTTAAGCTGTTCTGCCTGCAAAATATCTGCAACATAAAGTGAGAGACTCATCATCTCATCACCGAGAGCTTCAATGATAAAAGTTACATTGTAGCCTGTTGCGATTTTTTCGATTTTAACGGTTGTTTCACGCTCTGCTCGAGCCCTTGCAAGAAGCTTAAGTGCCGCCTTAACGGAACGCTCTCTCGTTGTATGAGTTAAAACGGTTTCAAGCTCCTTGGAACTGCTTTTGCCGGCTTCTGTTACAGAAAGGCAAGCTTCATCAAGATACCGGACCTCACAAATCATTTTGGCATTAAGAAGCTCATCTATTGCCGTGTTAAGGTCAAAATAATTTACAAGACCTGTATCCTGCAAGCAATCGCAAAGCTGTTTTCTTGACATAGGTTCCTTAACCTTATCAAGCATATAACACACCAATATTTTTATTTCAAGCATATTGCGAAGACCGCCGTAAACAATTCCGCTCGCAAACGCATCAAATCCTGACATATAAACACCTCGCATTAAGAATAACACAAAAACACATTTAAATCAAGAAAAATTACGTCGATTACATTCTTCGATTAAAACTTTTCTTATCTCGCCCGCAAGATACAAGGAGCCGACAACGCAAAGTACCCCCTCATTTTCCAATTCGGAAACAGCCTTTTTTACCGCAGCTTCGGGAGAGGCCGCCGTAAATACTTTTTTACAGTATTTTTTCGCAATTTCGGAAAGCTCCTCTGCTGACATTGAACGAGGATTATTCGGTGTAACAGAATAAAACTCATTTGCAAAGCTCATTAATGGTTTTAATGAAGCTTCAACGGCTTTATCTTTCATCATACCGCCAATAACAGTAACCTTTTTACCGAAAACCGATTTAGAAAGGAGGTCATAAAAAGCCTTAGCACCGTCATCATTATGACCGCCGTCTAATATTACAAGAGGTGTTTTTGATATAACCTCACAGCGTGCCGGCAATACAGTTTTTAAAATACCGTTCTTTACGGCACTCTCGGAGATATGATAGCCCTTATCATTTAAAACATTAACCGCCTCAATACAGGAGGTCATATTAACAACCTGATGAAGACCTGGCATTTTCACGCTGTATTTTTCCCCTTTATATAAAAACTCCGTTCCCGTAATATCCGATTTAATAACAGAAACAGCGCTTTTATCGGGGATAATAAGAGTATTGTGCATTTTTGCGGCAATATCCTTAATGGTATTAAACGCACCCTCGCATTGATTATATGAAACGACCGCGCTACCGCCCGGCTTTAACGTTCCGCACTTTTCAAATGCAATCTTCTCGATTGTATCGCCTAAAACAGCCGTGTGGTCAAGTGAAAGCGAGGTTATTATATTTACAAGAGGCCTATCTATTACATTTGTGGCATCAAGCCTTCCTCCCAAACCAACCTCAAGTACGACAACATCGCACGAAAGCCTGTTAAAGCACAAAAATGCGGCGGCTGTAAGCGCTTCGAATTCCGTAATTAGAGTCCCCTCTTTATTTAGCTTCTCCACGGAAAGCTTAACGTCTTCAACAGCAGTTGAAAAAAGCTCACGACTAACAAATTCACCGTTATATTGAATGCGCTCAAGAAAGTCGGTGACATACGGAGAGGTATATAAGCCGATATTAAAGCCACTTTCAATAAGTATGTTAGCCATTGCCGTTGAAACAGAGCCCTTACCGTTTGTTCCTGCAATATGAATAAATTTTAAATCCTTTTGCGGCTCGCCCAATTCTTTTAAAAGGCTATCCATCCGAGAAAGCCCCGGATGGATGCCGAATTTTAAAAGAGAATGAATGTAAGCTATTGCTTCATTATAAGTCATTTTAACTTTTCAATACTCTCTTCTATCATTTTGATTTTCGCAATATATTTTGCCTGCGCCTCGCGTTGAGCTTCAACTACCTTTTCGGGCGCTTTTGCCATAAAGCCTTCATTGTTAAGCTTATTTTCGACAAAAGCGAGATCTTTTTTAACAGCTTCAAGCTCTTTTGCAAGCCTTGTTTTTTCGGCTTCGAAATCAATAAGCTCGTTCATCGGAATATAAATTTTGGCATCCGCTGTAACAACGCAAACCGTTTTGTCAAGGTCAAAGTCAGCTTCGCTCTCGGAAACGGCAATTTCGGAAGCATAAGCGAGCTTTTGGAAGAACCTTGCACCATCGGAGAATACACCCGTGTTAGCCGAAGCTATAAAGAGCTGCGCTTTTCTTGAAGGGGGAACATTCATTTCCGCGCGTCGGTTTCTTACAGCTCTTACAGCAGTCATAATTTTTTCCATCTCGGCTTCTTCCTTTGAAAAGTCAAGTTCAGAGCTGAAAACGGGCCACTGTGAAATCATAATACTTTCGCCGTTATGCGGAAGCGTTTGCCAAATTTCCTCGGTGATAAAGGGCATAAACGGATGGAGAAGCTTTAATGTGTTTGAAAGAACATATACCAGAACTTCTCTTGCGCCGTTTTTAATTTCTTCATTATCGGAGAAAAGCCTTATTTTGCAAATCTCTATATACCAATCGCAGAAAACGTCCCATATAAAGTCATAAAGCTTTTGAACGGCAATTCCAAGCTCGAATTTTTGAAGATTTTCGGTAACCTCTTTAATAAGAGTATTAAACGAACTTAAAATCCACTTGTCCTCAAGTGCAAGCGTTGTGGGAATATGCGGTGAAGGCTCATCCTCACGGAGATTCATAAGAACAAAGCGAGCAGCATTCCAAAGCTTGTTGGCAAAGTTTCTGCTTGACTCTATTCTTTCCTGTGAAAAACGCATATCATTTCCGGGGCTGTTACCTGTTGCAAGTGCAAAACGAAGCGCATCTGCACCGTATGTATCAATAATCTCAAGCGGGTCAATACCGTTACCGAGAGATTTTGACATTTTGCGACCTTGAGCATCGCGAACGAGTCCGTGAATTAAAACAGTATCAAACGGAACCTCGCCCATATATTCAAGCGCCGAGAATATCATACGGCTTACCCAGAAGCCTATAATATCATAGCCCGTAACAAGCGTGCTCGTCGGGTAATAATGCTTAAGCTCTTCTGTATTTTCGGGCCAACCGAGCGTTGAGAAGGGCCAAAGCGCGGAAGAGAACCACGTATCAAGCGTGTCGGAATCTTGCTCTATATGCGTACTGCCGCATTTGGGGCAAGCGGTAATATCTGTTTTTGAAACAGTCATTTCACCGCATTCGTCACAATACCATGCGGGAATTCGGTGACCCCACCAAAGCTGACGTGAAATACACCAGTCACGTGTATTCTTCATCCAATTCATATACGTTTTTGTATAGCGCTCGGGAATAAATACCGTTTCGCCTTTTTCAACAGCCTCAATGGCAGGCTTTGCAAGAGGCTCCATTTTTACAAACCACTGCTTTGAAACCATGGGTTCAATATCACTGTTGCAGCGATAGCAAGTGCCAACCTCGTGCTTAATAGGCTCAATCTCTTTAATATATCCGCCGGCTTCAAGGTCGGCAAGAATAGCTTTTCTCGCTTCAAGTGTAGTCATTCCGGCATATTTCCCGCAATCAAGAACCTCGGGCTCGCCTACGGAAGCTCTGCCCGAAGCGAAAAGCTCGTCAGCTTCCGCCTTTTCCTTTGCGCCCGTTAAGTGACCGTCATATGTAAATGTGCGAATAACCGGAAGATTGTGTCTTAAACCAACCTCAAAGTCATTTGGGTCGTGTGCGGGAGTAATTTTAACAACACCCGTTCCCTTTGTCATATCGGCGTGCTCGTCGCAAACGATAGGGATCTCTTTATTTAAGAGCGGTAAAATCACGTGGCAACCGTGAAGATGCTTATAACGCTCATCCTCCGCATTAATTGCAACTGCGGTATCACCGAGCATTGTTTCGGGACGGGTAGTTGCAAGCTCAAGCTTTTCACCGGTTTCCTTAACTGTATAAAGAAGATGCCAAAAGTTAGAGGATTTTTCTTCATGCTCAACCTCTGCATCGGAAATCGAGGTATTACAATGCGGACACCAATTGACCATACGGTTTCCGCGATAAATAAGGCCCTTTTCATAAAGTCTTACGAAAACCTCACGAACTGCCTTTGAACAACCGTCATCAAGTGTAAAACGCTCACGCTTCCAATCGCATGAAGAGCCGAGCTTTTTAAGCTGTTCGACAATTCTGCCGCCGTATTGCTTTTTCCAATCCCAAGCACGCTCAAGAAAAGCCTCACGACCGAGCTCCTCCTTTGATATACCCTCTTTACGCATAGCTTCAACGATTTTCGCTTCGGTGGCAATAGAAGCATGATCTGTGCCCGGGAGCCAAAGCGTGTCATAACCGGACATTCTTTTCCAACGAATAAGAATATCCTGTAATGTATTATCAAGCGCATGACCCATATGAAGCTGACCTGTAATATTGGGTGGCGGAATAACTATAGTATATGTTTTTTTACCCGGCTCACATTTAGCATGAAAATAATCGTTATCAAGCCAGGTTTTATAAATACGGTCCTCAACATCTTTAGGATCGTACTGCTTTGCAAGCTCTTTTTTCAAGAAAAGCGCCTCCTTAGACTGTATTAAGATAATTATAACACAACGTTACGCATTAATCAATCAAAAAAAGTGCTATTTTATAATAACATATTATATAGAAAATTGTTAAATTACTTGATTTTTGTGATGCGGTACGCTATAATATAAGAAATTGAAATTAATTTAAAGGAGTTTTCCCGATGAAAAACAAAATTCCTCAGAGAAGCATTCTCGGTTACTATGTTTTCTCTGTACTTACATTCGGCATTTACACTCTTGTTTTTTGGCACAAGCTTTCAAAGCAGGTTAATGTTCTTTGCGAGGGCGACGGCAAAAAAACAATGAAGTATTTCCCTGCATGGCTTTTGAGCTTAATTACCTTCGGAATTTTCGGACTTGTTTGGAAATATAAGCTCGCCGAAAGACTTCAAGATAACGCCGAACGCTACAACCTTAAGTTCAGTGAAAGCGGTGCCGTTATTGTTGTTTCGTGTACAATCGGTATGTTTACACTTGTAGGTCCCGCTATTGCCAGAGGTCTTCTTATAAGAAACTTTAATGCTATTGCCGGCGCATACAACGACTATAACGGTCTTGTTGATCCCGATGATGATAAAATCATTGACATTTTCGGCGATTCAGAGGTTGAACTTTAATTTATTGAAATAATTTTCGGGCTGTACAAACAAAGGTTTTTGCAGCCCGTTTATTTTTTATCTGCTCGCACATCATATTCTCTTATTCCAAAAAAGCTCCCATCATTCGAAAAAAACCTGAATGATGGGAGCGTTTGTTCTATTTATCGGTTGAAAAATTTATAAATCCAACAAACTTAAAAACTGCCGAAAAGCCTTTATTTGCAAGCCTCTTCAACTGCAACTGCACAAGATACGGTAGCACCTACCATGGGGTTATTGCCCATACCGATAAGTCCCATCATCTCTACGTGAGCGGGAACGGATGAAGAACCCGCGAATTGCGCGTCGGAGTGCATTCTTCCGAGAGTATCTGTCATACCATAGGAAGCGGGACCTGCCGCAACGTTATCGGGGTGAAGAGTTCTGCCCGTACCGCCGCCGGAAGCAACCGAGAAATACTTAACACCGTTTTCAACGGCCCATTTTTTGTATGTGCCGGCAACAGGATGCTGGAAGCGAGTGGGGTTAGTTGAGTTACCTGTAATGGAAACCTCAACACCCTCATTTTTCATAATAGCAACGCCCTCGTTTACATCGTCTGCGCCGTAGCAACGAACCTTAGCGCGCTCGCCGTCAGAATAAGGTGTTTCCTTAACAATTGTAAGCTCACCTGTGTAATAATCATAAGAGGTCTGAACATAGGTAAAGCCATTGATTCTCGAAATAATCATTGCGGCATCCTTACCGAGACCGTTAAGAATAACGCGAAGAGGCTCTTTACGAACCTTGTTTGCGGAGCGAGCAATACCTATAGCACCCTCTGCTGCGGCAAAGGACTCGTGACCTGCAAGGAATGCAAAGCACTTTGTGTTATCATCAAGAAGCATTGCACCGAGGTTACCGTGACCAAGGCCAACCTTTCTCTGGTCGGCAACAGAGCCGGGAATGCAGAATGCCTGAAGACCTATACCTATAGCGGCGGCGGCATCCGCTGCCTTTGTTTTTCCGCTCTTGAGAGCAACGGCAACACCGAGAGTGTACGCCCAAACAGCATTTTCAAATGCGATAGGCTGAACGCCCTTAACTTCTTTTTCAACGTCTATACCCTTTGAAAGGCAAAGCTCTCTCGCCTCTTCAAGGCTTGCAAGACCGTATTCGGCAAGGCACTTTTCAATACCGGCCATTCTTCTTTCTTTACCTTCAAACTTAACATCATTAGCCATTGTAAGTGTCCTCCTTTATTATTCTTCTCTGGGGTCGATATACTTAGGAGCATTGGCAAAACGGCCATAGCTGCCGGTATTCTTTTTAAGAGCCTCGTCGGCGCTCATGCCGTGACGGATATCCTCCATCATTTTGCCGAGCTTAACGAACTCATAGCCAATAACCTGTGAATCCTCATCAAGAGCTACTCTTGTAACATAGCCCTCAGCCATTTCAAGGTAACGAACGCCCTTGGCCTTTGTTCCGAACATTGTACCAACCTGTGAACGAAGACCTTTACCGAGATCCTCAAGACCTGCACCTACAACAAGACCGTCATCGGAAAATGCCGACTGACTTCTGCCGTAAACAATCTGGAGGAAAAGTTCTCTCATGGCAACGTTTATGGCATCGCAAACAAGGTCGGTATTAAGGCATTCAAGAAGAGTTTTACCGGGAAGGATTTCGGCAGCCATAGCGGCGGAATGAGTCATACCGGAGCAACCGATTGTTTCAACGAGTGCCTCTTCTACAACACCGTTTTTAACATTAAGCGAAAGCTTGCAGGTACCCTGCTGAGGAGCGCACCAGCCCACACCGTGTGTAAAACCGGAAATGTCCTTAATTTCATATGCTTTAACCCACTTGCCCTCTTCGGGGATGGGTGCCGGACCGTGCTTGGGTCCTTTAGCGACTACGCACATGTTTTCAACTTCGCGCGAATAGTTCATATTTAATTGACTCCTTTCGGAAATTTTTTACTTCTGAAAACAGCACAAAGCCTAAAAACGGCAAAGTGTCGTACACCGTTTATTTTATTACATATCGTCCTTTAAGTCAAGCAAAATCACCGCAAATTATTTAATGTTTTTTTCTGTCACAAAATAGTGAAATATATATATTTTCACTAAATTTATTACATTTTTGTAACAGCACTTGTTTTTTCATTACCCGGGTATATAATTAATATATATAATTAGAGTTTAAAGTTAAATGTATCCGCTTACGCGTGCAATATCACGGATTTCGGAAGTTTTTTCCGAAAATTTTTTATGTTGAGGTTTCGAAATGGTCTTTTCTAGTCTTATTTTTGTCTACGCTTTTTTACCCTTATCGCTTATCGCTTATGCGCTTGCTAAAAATATAACAGTCAAAAACATCATTCTTTTGATTTTTTCACTTCTTTTTTATGCCTGGGGCGAGCCGGTTTATGTAATAATTTTAATTCTTATGACATTTTCCGATTGGATATCCGCTCTTCTTATCGAAAAAAGCAAATCAAAGAGTGCTGCCAAGGTACATATGATTCTTGCTGTTATAATAAATCTCGGGTTTATAGGCTTTTTTAAATACACGGGTTTTGCTCTTACAAATATTCAGATGATATTCGACTTCCCTGAGGTTATCCCGAAAATAGCGTTACCTATAGGTATCTCATTTTACACATTTCAGCTTCTTTCATACGTCGTCGATGTTTACAGAAAAGAAGTTCCCGCGCAAAAAAACTTCTTTTGGCTTCTTCTGTACTCAAGCCTTTTTTACCAATGCATAGCAGGTCCTATTGTAAGATATAAGGATGTAAATGATGAAATAACAGAAAGAAGCGTAAACGCCGAGTTGATTAGTGCCGGCGTTACACGTTTTACCGTAGGTCTTGCTAAAAAAGCACTAATAGCAAACCTTTGCGGCTCACTTGCCGATACTCTTCTTGTTGCGGATTCATCCTTTGCCACGCCCGAGGGTGCCGCCACGGCTATTACCGAGCTTTCAAACCGCTCCGCTGTAGGAGTTTGGTTCGGCGTAATATTTTATATGCTTCAAATTTACCTTGATTTTTCAGCATATTCCGATATGGCAATAGGCATGGGTTATATGGTCGGCTTTAAGTTTAAGGAAAACTTCAACTACCCTTACATCGCAGGCTCGGTTACGGATTTTTGGCGCCGTTGGCATATTTCCTTAAGCACATTTTTCAGGGACTATGTTTACATACCCTTAGGCGGCAATAGAAAAGGAAAATTCAAAACCTACAGAAACATCTTTTGCGTATGGTTTTTAACCGGTCTTTGGCACGGTGCATCGTGGAACTTTATTTTATGGGGTCTTTATTTCTTTGTATTCCTCGTAATTGAAAAAGCCGGCTTTTTGAACGTATTGAAAAAAATACCGTCTGCTTTCGGTCATATATATCTTCTTCTTGTTGTTTTCTTTGGTTGGATTCTTTTCAAATTCAGTGATTTTACGGCAATTCCCGTTGTTATTAAGGGCTTGTTCGGACTTAACGGCAATTCGTTTATTGACTTTGAAACGGAAATGCTTCTTCTTAAAAACATTTTCTTCATAGCTATAGCTCTTCTTTCCGTAACGCCGCTTGTGCACAGCCTCGGAAAGCGCCTTAAGGAACGCTCCGACAATTCAAAAGTCGCTTTGCTCACATACAAGGCCGCTTCGGTTATTTCGCCCGTTGCGCTTTTGTTTCTCTCAACGCTTACTTTAGTCGGAGACAGCTACAATCCCTTCCTTTATTTCCAATTCTGATACGAAAGGCTGAAAAAATGATTTATAACAAACCGCGAGATCTATCCTTCTCGGCTTCAAAAAAACAAAAAATTGTAAATCCGTATGAGCCTAAGCCCGAAAAAACGCCGATTAATATTGCAAGATGTACTAAAATCGCCGCATTCTTTATTACGCTCTACCTCGGAACCTTTATTGCCTTTATTATCCCTCTGAGGCCCACTTATTCCGAAACGGAAAAACGCGAATTAAAAAGCTTTCCGCAATTTTCATTTACAGCACTTAAAAGCGGCTCTTATTTTGACGATATAACAACATGGTTTTCCGATACCTTCCCCTTTAGAGAAAATCTCACAAGGCTTAATACATCGGTTCAAAAGCTTTACGGCATAGCTAAGGTTGATATTCACGGTGACGTAGAGGTTGGCGATGAAATTCCCGACGCTCCGCTCATTGAAGAAAGCACCGAAATCAGTACAACACTCCCCGAAACGGTAACAACTACCGAATCCTCTACTGTTCCGGAAACAACCGACGCAACCACAATGCCGCAAACAACCGCAAAAGAGATTAAAACACAGACAATGGGCGCTATACTTGTTGCGGGTAACAGCGGCTATGAATACTACAATTTCTCAAACTCACTTGCGAAAAGCTTTATCAAGCCTATAAACAGCATCAAAGCCTGCTCCGAAGGAAAATCAAATGTTTACACTATGCTTATTCCCACAAGCATTGACATTGTTCTTGATGAAAACATTCGTAAGGATGTAGCTTCATCCGATCAAAAAAAAGCAATCGACTATTTTAACTCATCTTTCAAGGATTCCACGCCCGTAACCGGTATTTACGAATCTCTTAAATCACATAAGGATGAGTACATATACTTCAGAACCGACCACCACTGGACGGCTCTCGGGGCTTATTATGCGTATGAGCAGTTCGCTTTTGCAAAGGGAATTACACCCGTTCCGCTTTCAAGCTATGAGACGAAAACCTTTAACGGCTTCTTGGGAACATTTTACTCAAGCTCCGAGCAAAGCAGTGCTCTCGGCAAAACCCCCGATTCCGTAATTGCATATATGCCCATTAACGATGCCACAATGAGGTTTACCCAAACAGACGGACAAACACTCAATTGGCCGGTTATCACAGATGTAAGTGATTACAATTCGAGCGGAAAATATCTTACCTTTACCGCCGGAGATCAACCTTATGAAATCATCGAAAACAATGATTTATCCGAGGGGCAAACCTGTCTTATTATCAAAGAGTCATACGGAAACGCTTTTATTCCGTTTTTAATACCCCATTACAAAACAATTCACGTTATAGACCCGCGGCATTATAACGGAACACTTTCAGACTTTTTAAAGAAAAATCCCGTCGATGATATTATTTTCCTTGCAAATATGTCTACAACGAGAAACAGCATATATATTGATGCAATGACCGATTTTATAAAATAAAAGAAGTGGTTTTGTATGAATAGCAAGACAAAAAAGACGGTGCTCGCAGCTCTTATGGCGGCAATTACCGCTATTGTCGGCAGACTCGTTGTTATTCCCCTGCCCGGAAACGGCTTTTTAAACATCTCAGATGCCGTAGTTTGCCTTTGCGGTGTTGTTTTGGGCCCTGTTTGGGGCGGTATTGCAGCGGGCTTGGGCGGTCTTTTAACAGACCTTTTGGCAGGCTTTGCGGTATATGCTCCCGCAAGCTTTGCGATAAAACTTTTGATGGGCGTTATTTGCAGCGTTGCAGCCTCAAAAACCGCATCAAAAAGCAGTAAAAAACAATTTGTTTTCGGGCTTCTTTTCGGAATTCTTTCCGAGATAATTATGGTCGGAGGCTACTTTTTATTTGAACTTGTTCTTTACGGTTTTCAAGCTGCTGTTGTTGACATTACGGGTAACGCTGTTCAGGGCGCTGTATCCGTAATAGCGTTTATGCTTATTTCCGAAATACTAAAAAAAATAAATATCAAAAGAAGGCTTTCATAAAAATACGCTCGCATAATTCGGGAAAACCGAAAAAGCGAGCGTATAATTTTTTCTTTTAAATAACAAATCCGCCGTTTACGGACAAAATCTGACCGGTTATAAAATCCGCCCCCTCGCTTAAAAGAAAGCTTACCGCATTGGCAACATCCTGCGACTTGCCGAGCTTATTAAGCGGCGTATCTTCTTTTAAGACGTTTATATCCTCCTTTGAAAATGAAGACATCATATCGGTCATTATAACACCGGGAGACACGGCATTTACGGTAACGCCGGAAAGCCCAACCTCCTTGGCAAGTGCCTTTGTAAGGCCTATTATACCGGCTTTTGCGGCAGAGTAATGAACCTCCATAGAAGCGCCGGTTTCGCCCCAAATTGAAGCTATATTAACAATCTTGCCGCATTTTTCGGAAATCATATACGGCAATACCTCACGACAAAAATAAAACGTGCCGGAAAGGTCAGTTTCTATCATATTGTGCCAATCATCATCGGTAATATCGGTAAAAAGCTTTTGTTGTGCAATACCGGCGCAGTTTACAAGTGCAAAAACCTCGCCGAATGCGCTTAACACCTCACCTACACATGCTTTAACCTCAAGAGAGCTTGAAGCGTCACACTTAAAAATCTCACACGAATGTCCAAGTGACTTAAGCTCTGTTGAAATTGCCAAAGCCTCGTTCTTCGAATTGTTGTAAACAAGCGCAACCTTATAACCGTTTTTCGAAAGTTCATTTACTACGGCGGCGCCAATACCGCGACTACCGCCTGTCACAATGACTGTTTTATTCATTATTATTAACACCGTCTATTAACTGCTGCATCTTATAGCCCTTAGGCGGCAAAAACAGCGAATCGGGAGCTTCACTTGAAATTTCATCATAATAAATAACAGAGCCCTCTTCGGTTTTCGTCATAACAATAACGTTTCCGCTGAAATATGTGTAAGTGCCGTCGTCGTATTGCTTATAGGTAAGCTTTTTGCCGTCAACAGTTTCAGTACCTTCGCTTACAACTTTTTTGGAATAGATCGAAATATCGTTATTGAAAAATGAGCCGAGTGTACCGCTCGAATCGGCGGCTTCAAGGAGTTTTTTTGACATTACATAATAAACCTCATCGGCAGAGTTTACAATATAAACATTATTACCGTTAAGTATAAAGCCAATCGGTGAGCCGTTATAATACGCCATAACGGAGAGCTTATCGCCGTTACGTGCCATTTTGTAATAAGAGGTGTCACCACCGTCCACAATTCTTCCGGAAACGGTAAAGACATTTGAATTTATGACGTTTTCATCATTCGAAGAGCTACCCGAAGCACCTTCATCGACTCTTGATGAAGAAATCCCCGCAGAAGGCTTTTTATTATCTTTAATAGTAAAAAACTCATTGTTTTTCTTTACTTCTTCATCGGAGAAAGAGTCAACCTGCTTCTTAATATCCTCGGCGGTAGAGGGGGAAACGGTAACGTCGTCCTCGGAAATTGCCGGACTGCCGCCGTTTTGCGAGGCAGTAGTACTCTCTCCACCTTTGTCGCCGTTTAAATTGATTTTAAAATCACAACCGCAAAAAGAGGCGGTAATTAAAACAAGACATAAAATCAAAGAAAAAATTCTATATTTTTTCATAAGTTCCTCCGATAAAACAGTTAATTTTCTTTACTGCTATACTAACACACAATGCGCCCGATTACAACAGTATTAAAAATCGTTTAAACATAATTAATAATTAATTCTTATTTGATTTAACAAGTGATTTTATATAAGAAAAGGTCTTTTCCTCACCCTCATCGCGAAGCATAACAAGAAGCGACTCCAAAAGCCGAGAAGTGTTCCCATTTATTTCACGCTTCCCCTTCCCCTTGACAAAATAATCAAGGGGAAATGAATCATTATATGATGATGGGTTGTAAATCTTACTTGCAGCAACACGGTCACAAAACATCTCCGCAACATATTTGACGGGCATTTCAACAGGCTCGTTTTTCTTTGAATTGATATTATAATCAACCCAATATTCAAAATGATGCTTATTTCTGCCCTTATGGTGCATCCACGCAAGCGAATATCCGTTTTCCTTGCGTTCACCCTCATTGGGACTTTTTGTACCGTAATAATACCTTGCGCCGGGAATAAATTCCGCAGGAGAATATTTTGACAAGTCGTGAAGAAGCCCCTGAGAAAGTATTCCCGCCTTTTTGCAATGCTTCATAACAAGGTGACGGTGCTTTGTTATTGTAACAAAATGCTTAATTGGATGAGCCAATTAAAATTCCTTCTTATTTTGAAATTTTGTAAACGTAAACATGCTCCGAAGCAACATCCTTCGGGTCGCAAATATCGGTTTTAAGAGAAAGCGTACCATTCTCGTTAATAACCTCAACAGTTTTATCGGAGCCGAGAAGAGTAACCTTTAAGCCGTCCTCAAAAGGAATCTCCGGAAAGTTTACTTTATTTGAAGGGAAGCTTTCCGTCATTGCAAACACGGTGTCACCCTTTTTTGTGTAATAAATACCCTCGGGAGCTTTTGCATTGTAAACGGTTGTGCCGTAAATGCCGTCACCGTTTGTTTCAAGCCACTTACCGATTCCGAGAAGGCGCTCTTCCATAATAGGTGGAATTGTACCGTCTGCATCGGGACCGATGTTAAGCTGTAAATTACCACCCTTTGAAACAAGTGAGCAAAGAGTTTTAACAAGCTCATTTACCGTAAGATATTCCTCACAGCCCTCTTCCTTGTTTATTCCGAAGGAGGCACCTATACCGCGGCACTCTTCAAACGGCCTGTCAAGCTCAATATCCTCTATTTTTCTGCCGTTATCTATAATTCCGTATTCGGTGGTGAAAAATCCTCCGAGCTTACCGCGCGTTTCCTTACCCCAACGGTCATTGACAACTATAGTATCCTTAACAGAGGATTCATTGTAAAGCCACTGTAAAAAGTCCTCGGAATGCCAAACAGAGCTTTCCTGATCCCACTCACCGTCTGTAAAAAGCGTGTTGGGCTGATATTTTTCAATAAGCTCTTTTAACATGGGTAAAAGATGCTCTGTTGCATATTCCTCGGGGTTTTTAAGATAAAGAGGATGGAACCATTCGTAAACAGAGTGATAAACGCCGAAGCGCACGCCTGTCCCCTCCATAGCCGACTTAAGCTCTGCAAGGAAATCGCGCTTGGGAGCACACTCCACCGAGTTAAGTCCGGGAGCGTACTCGGATTTATAAAGACAATAACCGTCATGATGCTTTGAAACGAGATTTATGTATTTTGCACCGCTTCTTTTAAAAAGCTCTGCCCATTTAGAAGCATCAAAGCGGTCACCTGTGAATTCATCCTTGAATTCAAAGTAATCCTTATTGCCGTAATGCTTTTTGTGATAGTCGCTGTAATGCTTTTCAACACTACCCTCTTCCAAATCATCTCTATTGCACCAGCAGCCGTACCACTCGGCATAATAACCCTTGGGAGCATATGCGGGTATGCTGTAAAGACCCCAATGAATAAAAATACCGAATTTGGCTTCACCGAACCATTCGGGAACCTTTCTTGTATTTAATGAAGCCCAATTGTTTTCGTACATAATTTACACCCTTTTTTTATATATTTCCACTCCGAAATGAACCGTAGTTTCAAGAAAGCTAAGCTCTTCAAGCTTTTTAATATCATCCCTTGAGGTTTTGTACAAATACGGAGTCATAGAAAACAGCTCGGAAATTCTTTTATTTGAATCAAGCTGAATTTTATATTTAAGCTCGCGCTCACCGATCTTTTCAAAAATATCATCGGTAAGCTCAGGCTTGTTTTTATACGGTTTTTCATAAATCGCCTTTTTAAGCTCCCACAAATGGTCACTAAGCGGAACAGCCTTAATTAAAACACCCTCGCGCTTTATAACACGCGCAAATTCCGAATATGCGCACGGCGCAAAAACATTGAAAAGCACGTCAAATGACGAATCGAAAAAAGGTAGTGAATACGCACTCGCAACGGCAAGCTTTGCGTTTTCACAGCGGCGTGCGGCAAACCTTAATGCTTCCTTTGAAATGTCAATACCGAATACCTCGCGAGCACCATTAGCGGCAAAAGCAGATGTATAATACCCCTCACCGCAGCCGATATCGCAAACGGTATTTGAATTTTCAAGAGAATTAAGCTCGGCTGTCAAAGCGTTTTTAAGAGGTTCGTAAAATCCACCCTCGAGAAACGAACGACGCGAAGAAACCATAACCTTGTCATCCCCGTGACGCTTAAGACTCGAAGAGTTATTCATTAAAAGATTAACATAGCCCGAGGCGGCCTTGTCGAAGGAATGGTGATTATTACAGCAATAAAGCTTAGGCTCTTCAAATAGCAGTGCACCGCAAACAGGACATTTAAACTGTATCATTTTATTTTCTCAAGAGCTTTTCAAGCTCACTCATAAATGTGTTAATATCCTTAAATTGACGGTAAACAGAAGCGAAGCGCACATATGCAACCTCGTCAATATTTTTAAGCTTCTCCATAACAAGCTCGCCTATTCTCACAGAGGTAACCTCTCGGTCAAGAGAGTTTTGAAGCTCAAGCTCTATTTCATCAATAGCCTTGTCAATTACCTCAATTGAAACAGGGCGCTTTTCACAGGCTCTTATCATACCGTTAAAAATCTTTTCGCGGTCAAAAACCTGACGTGATTTATCCTTTTTAACAACAACGAGCGGAACTTTTTCAATTATCTCGTACGTTGTAAAACGGTTACCGCAGCTTATGCATTCACGTCGGCGGCGAATGCGTTCACCCTCATCGGTTGGGCGGGAATCTATAACTTTGCTTTCTTCATAACCGCAAAAAGGACATCTCATAATGACACCTCCGAAAAAATTACAAATATATTATACCAAACGCCTGCATATATTTCAAGTAGATTTTCCATTAAAAGCATCCAAAACCGACTGTTTACCGTATTTTCCCACAAAAAAGCGAAATAAAAACGGCTGTAAAAAATCACAATTTTTTTACAGCCACCTTACTTTTAAATCAACTTTTTTGTTTCTTCGTCGATTCTCCTGTTTTTAAAATAATATTCACGGTCATGCTCATTAACCTCACGTAAAATCCTACACGGATTACCGACAGCAACAACATTATCCGGCAGATCCTTTGTTACAACACTGCCCGCACCAACAACGACATTATTTCCTATGGTAATTCCGGGAAGAATTACAGCACCGGCACCTATCCAGCAATTTTTGCCGATGTGAACGGAAGCGTTATATTGATACGCCTTTTCACGAAGCTCCGGTAATATCGGGTGACCGGCAGTGGCAACCGTAACATTCGGTCCGAACATTGTGTAATCACCGACATAAATATGAGTATCATCAACCATTGTTAGTCCGAAATTACAATAAATGCTCTTACCGAAGTGAACATGCTTGCCGCCGAAATTCGAGTAAAACGGCGGCTCTATATAACAATTCTCTCCAACCTCCGCAAACATCTCTTTCATAAGAGCCGTACGCTTTTCAAGCTCCGTAGGACGCGTGTGATTAAAATCATAAAGTCTGTCAAGGCATAAAAGCTGCTCCTTCATAATTTCCTCATCACCCGGAAGGTACAGCTCGCCTGTATGCATTTTATCCTTCATACTGCTCATATTGACTCTCCTTAAAAGCTTTTAAATCGAAATTAAAAGAAAAAAGCACACCTAAGTGTGCCTTTTCCTGGTGAGTTATCGGGGATTCGAACCCCGGACACCCTGCTTAAAAGGCAGGTGCTCTGCCTACTGAGCTAATAACTCATATACAATCCCGGTAAAACCGGGAATTATTGATTACTTTACAAACGCGAAAAGAACAACTGAACCAAGGGCAACTACCATGAACACAATAGCAACAATCTTTGTGAGCTTAGCAAGCTTAGCCTCCATCGTTCTGCCTTTGTTTTTGCCAAAGAAGGTATCGGCACCGCCGGCAATAGCACCGGAAAGACCTGCCTGCTTACTCTGCTGAAGCATAACAAGAACAATTATTATTATAGAAGCAACAATGAGAATTGAGCCTAAAATATAATGAAACCAAGTCAAAATTTATACATTCCTTTCATAGGGAATACTCTCTTTTTCAACGCCCGACTATATTAACATATACCAATTGAAAAATCAAGTCTTTTTTGCGATTTTTTTTGATTTTTTAAATAATTTTTAAAAAAAGAATATTTCGCACGAATTTAAGCATAATATTCACAGCGAATAAACAAAAAACAAATTGCGTTTGCAAATGCTTTTGCATTTTTCTTTCATAAGGCTACAGAAAAAAGCAACGTTACTTAAGGCGAAGCTTTTTTAATGTCTTTTTGACGAAAGAAGGTTTATTCGCCGGGGTTGTAAAAAGCATTTACTTTTTACAACCCTTATTTATACTGTTTTCAGGTAAATTCAACTTACATAAGAGACAGCTGCTCTGCAGTATCATCTGCACTTAAAGTTGCACCGGCCGCAGGAAGGGTTTTCGTTCTGTAGCGGTGAGGCTTTGAAAACTCCCCTTCTTTATAAAACCTTACGTCGTTTAATTTATGATACTTTTTAAGTGTCATTACATTAACACCGGCTGTATCCTTTGTCGTTTTCGGGGAAACGGCACCGGTATTAATCAAAAGCACTCTGCCGGCTGTTGACGTAAGCACAACATCGCAATCTTCTTTAATATAAAGAACTGCCGCAACGGGTGACTTGTCGGAAAATGCCTTTATGAGCTTTTTGCGATTGGTTTTTGTTTCGTATGCACTCATACTGACCTTTGCAAGCTTACCGTTTTCAAAGAAAAACAGCATATACCCGGAATAATCCGTTGTTGCCGCCATATAAATCGGCTTTTCATCGGCTTCAAAATCAAGCTTAGAGGGTACAAAGTCACCTAAAACGCTCGCCTTTGTATCATCAAACTCGCTTGCACGCGATTTATAAACCCGGCACTTGTCGGTAAAGAATAAAAGCTCGGTATTGTTTGTTGACTCAAGCGTCGTTTTAAGCGCGTCACCTTCTTTAAGCTTTTGTTCACCGCTCATACGAAGAGACTGAGGAGTTATTTTCTTAAAGTAGCCCGCTTGCGTAAAGAAGAGATTTACGGGGTAATCCGGAACTGCTTCACCCTCCTCCTCGGCTTCATCAACCTCATAAATTATTTCACTTTTTCTGTCCTTGCCGTATTTATCCGCAACATTTTTAAGCTCTTCGATAATAATCTTTTTAACGCGCGACTTATTCGAAAGAATGTCCTCCATATCCGCAATATCAGCTTTAAGCTTATCAATATCGGCGGTGCGTTTGAGAATGTATTCGCGATTCAAATGACGAAGCTTGATTTCCGCAACATATTCGGCTTGAATCTCATCAATTCCGAAGCCTATCATTAAGTTCGGAACAACCTCACTCTCCTCTTCGGTATTTCTTATAATTTTAATTGCCTTATCAATGTCAAGAAGAATTTTTTGAAGACCCAAAAGAAGATGCAGTCTGTCCTTAGCCTTTGTTAAGTTGAAATAAACACGTCTGTTTACGCACTCAGTTCTGAATGCCAACCACTCGCTGAGAATTTCCTTAACACCCATAACACGCGGAACACCCGCAATAAGTATATTAAAGTTTGCGCTGAAGGAATCCTCAAGCGTTGTAGCCTTAAATAACTTTTTCATAAGCTTGTCGGGGTCGGTGCCGCGTTTCAAGTCAATTGTAATTTTAAGACCGCCCTTATCGGTTTCATCACGAACATCGCTAATCTCTTTAAGCGCGCCCGCCTTAACGCGCTCTATAATTTTATCAATTATAGCCTCACTTGTTGTTGTAGGCGGTATTTCCGTAACATCAATACAGTTAGCTGCCTTATCGTAAGAATACCTTGCGCGGACTCTCACGGAGCCTCTGCCCGTATTGTAAACGCTTTCAATAGCCTGCCTGTCATAAATAATTTGACCGCCGCCTATAAAATCCGGTGCTTTAAGTGTTTCGAAAATATCAAAATCCGGATCTTTGATAAGTGCTATTGTAGTATTGCAAATTTCACGAAGATTAAAGGAGCAAATACTGCTTGCCATACCTACCGCAATACCGCTGTTCATATTTACAAGCACGCTCGGAAATGTAACGGGTAAAAGAGTAGGCTCCTTCGTGGTGCTGTCGTAATTATCGACAAAATCGACCGTATCCTTGTCTATATCGGAAAAAAGCTCGGTGCAAATCGCTTCAAGCTTCGCCTCAGTGTAACGTGATGCGGCATAAACCATATTTTTCGAATACGCTTTGCCGAAGTTTCCCTTACTGTTAACATAAGGATGTAAAAGAGTTTCGTTACCCCTTGAAAGACGAACCATTGTGTCATAAATTGCCGAATCGCCATGCGGGTTAAGCTCCATGGTTTTTCCGACAATATTTGCCGACTTAATACGTCCGCCTTGAATTAAGCCTGCTTTATACATCGTATATAGAAGCTTGCGGTGCGAGGGCTTAAAGCCGTCAATTTCCGGAATAGCACGCGAAACAATTACACTCATGGCGTAAGGCATAAAGTTAGTTTCGAGAGTATCGGTGATATATTGCTCCACAACCTCGCCCGCACCGAGAATGTGAGCGTTAATGTTTTCCGGAGCTTCGTTTTTTTCCGTTGTTTTTTTCTTTTTAGCCATAAAATTTATGAAATATCGGCAAGCTCAAGGTACTTATGACCGTTTTCTGCGATATAATCCTTTCTACCCTGAAGATTGTCTCCGAGCCAAAGCTCGAATTTATCGGCAATTATTTCCTTCATATCATCGGGATTGATTTTTATAAGACGGCGCGTTTTGGGATTCATTGTGGTAAGCCACATCATATCGGCATCGTTTTCACCAAGTCCCTTTGAACGCTGAATCGTAAATTTTGCATCACCTATTTGAGAAAGCGCATCCGCTTTTTCTTTTTCCGTATATGCAAACCACGTTTCGCCCTTAGAGGTAATTTCGTAAAGCGGAGATTCCGCAATAAATACCTTACCCTCGTAAATTAAAGTAGGCATAAGACGGTAAATCATCGTAAGAATAAGCGTTCTTATATGGAAGCCGTCAACGTCGGCGTCGGTACATATAATTATCTTGTTCCAGCGAAGGTTATCCATACTGAAAAGCGAAAGCTCCTTATTGGATTTTGAAGAAACCTCAACACCGCAGCCGAGAACCTTTATAAGGTCTACTATTATTTCGCTTTTGAATATTTTATCGTATTCAAACTTAAGGCAATTGAGAATTTTACCGCGAACGGGCATAATAGCCTGAAAAGACGAGTCACGGGCCTGCTTACAGGCACCGAGAGCCGAATCGCCCTCTACTATAAAAATTTCACGCTCGGAGGTATCCTTACTACGGCAGTCAACAAATTTTTCAACACGACTTGTCATATCGTTTGAAGAAGCGAGCGTCTTTTTAAGGTTAAGCCTTGTTGTTTCCGCCTTAACGCGGCTTCGCATATTAACAAGTACCTGATCACAAATGCGGTCGGCATCAAGCTTGTTTTCAATAAAGTAAACTTCAAGCTGATGCTTAATAAACTCCGTCATGGCATCCTGAATAAACTTATTCGTTATTGCCTTTTTTGTCTGATTTTCATAGGAGGTTTGAGTTGAAAAGGATGAAATAACAAGAATAAGGCAGTCCTCAACATCCTGAAAGCTGATTTTCGGATCGGTTTTAAGGTATTTGCTGTTTTGCTTAAGATATGCATCTATTTGAGCAACAAAGGCGCTTTTAACAGCCTTTTCGGGCGCACCTCCATGTTCGAGAAAGCTTGAGTTGTGGTAATACTCCTTAAGCTGTTTTTTATTTGAAAAACAAAGAGCGATATTCATTTTAAGCTTATAATCATCCTTATCGGCTCTGTCTCTGCCCTTTCGCTCTGCGTTCCAAAATTGCACCTGTGTTAAGCCGTCATCACCGACAAACTCCTTAACGTAATCCGCAATACCGTTTTCGTAGCAATATTCAAACGTCTCAAAGCGTGATTCCGTGAGTTGATTCCTTAGAATAAATTTAACGCCGTTATTAACGACAGATTGCTTCTTAAGTGTTTCCTGCAAAAACTCAAGAGGAATATCAATCTCCGTAAACACCTCAATATCGGGACGCCATTTTATACGCGAGCCGGTATCCTTCTTGTCGTAGGGCGTTTTTTTCATATCGCCTACAATCTCGCCTTTTTTAAATTGAAGCTCATATAAAAAGCCATCCGTGTGAATCTCAGCCTCCATATACTCAGAGGCATACTGCGTTGCACAAAGTCCGAGACCGTTGAGACCCAATGAAAACTCATAGCTTCCACCGTTATTTGTATCGTACTTGCCGCCTGCGTATAAGTCGCAAAAAACAAGCTCCCAATTGTAGCAATTTTCTTTTTTGTTAAAATCAACGGGTATTCCCCTACCGTAGTCGCGAACCTCTATTGAACCGTCGAGAAAACGTGTTACGGTGATCTTGTCACCGAAGCCCTCGCGTGCCTCGTCTATTGAGTTTGAAATAATTTCAAAAACAGAATGTTCACAGCCCTCAATACCGTCGGAACCGAAAATAACCGCCGGGCGCTTACGAACTCTGTCTGCGCCCTTAAGGCTTGAAATGCTTTCGTTGCCGTACTTTTTCGAAGACGTGCCTGTAGCTTTTGCCATTTATTACCTTACCTTTCAAAATACTATCTTCAAATAATTCTATTTATACTTCAAAATAATTACTTATTTCTATCGGCAATTTTTTTAAGACCCTCAAAGCTTGACTTAACGCAGTCAAAAACATCTCTATCGTAGCAAAGATCCTGCTCCGCAACAATATATTCCACGCCGATGTCGCGGCAAGCCTTATAGCATGAGTCGAGATCAAGGTTACCCTCTCCCACGGGAGCAAAACGAGCAGTATTATCCACTACGCACCAATCTTTAAAATGACAAACCTCAACCCTACCCTTAAGCTTATAAAGGTACTCGGCAGGGTTTACACCGCCCATTTGAAGCCAATATGTGTCAGGCACAAAGTGAAGAGCATCAGGCGCAGTCTCTTCAATAATCCTTTCAAAGGTGCGCTTACCGTCGTGAACCTCAAATTCAAGTGCGTGATTATGGTAGCAAAGCTGCTTGCCGTATTTATGCATAGCTTTACCTATTTCGTTACATTTATTAATAAATCCCCAAACACCTTCGTAAGAGGAATGAAGGCTCCCCGGCATACAGCCAATGCCGATGTTATCGCAGTGAATAAGGTCGTGCTCGCGGCACAGCTCCTCTAAATCGTTTTTCATTCTGTCGTAGGGCTTATGTGTAACGCAAACATCCATTTTATATTTGTCGACAAGCTCGCCAACCGTTTCGGGATTTATAGGACCTATACCTGAAATTTGTATAACACCGCAGCCTATAGAATCGAGAAAGCGAAGAGTTTCTTCAAAATCCTCTGCCGTTTTGCAAAAATCACGTAATGTATAAAGCTGAATACCTAACTTAATATTTTCCAATACAAAAACTCCTTTTGCAGTTATTATATCTATTTTACCACATTTTGCACAATTGTAAAGTTCTTTCGACCAATTCTTTTACTTAAAATAATAATAAAATGTGGTTGTAATTTTTGTGACAATATGGTAAAATATTAAAAACGCAATGAACGGGAAAGTAAATGCATCACTTAATGTCCAGAGATACACACCTTAGGCTGTGAGTGTGTTCATTATTCTGCATTGAAGTTCGCCCGGGAGCGGTGCCGCAGAAGCAAAGTAAGCGGCAACGGGTAATTCCGTTAAAGATTTACGAGTGTTTGCTCTGATGCAAAAATAAGGGTGGTACCGCGGAGAACCGTCTTCGTCCCTTTGTGGGATGAGGCGTTATTTTTTTGCCGTAATTCCCAAACACCATAATAAATCATAAAAAGAAAGGAAATCAAAAATGCTTGAAAACGCACAGCTTTTAAAAAAGCAATTTGAGGAAAAGGTAAAAAGCACTACACTTCCTTCGGAGCTTGAACAGCTCAGAATTGAGTTCCTCGGCAAAAAAGGCTCCGTAGCTTCTCTTATGAGCGAGCTCAGAAACATCCCCAATGAAAAGAAAAAAGAAGCAGGTCAAATTATAAATGAGGTTAAGCAGTTTATTGAAGTATCTATAAGCGAGCGTGCCGCCCATCTCACAAAGCTTGAGGAGGAGCGCAAAATAAACGCAGCCGAAGATTATGACGTTACCTTCCCCGTAACCGAAAATAAAGGCTCTTATCACCCGATAACGCTTGTTCAGCGTGAGGTTGAGGACATTTTCACCTCTATGGGTTTTGATATTGAGGACTACGACGAAATAGTAGATGACTATCACTGCTTCGAGGCACTTAACATTCCCAAGCACCATCCCGCACGTGATATGCAGGACACATATTATTTAAGCACAAGCCAGCTTTTAAAAACTCACACCTCTGCCGCGCAAAATGCTATTTATAAAAAATACGCAAAAAACCTTGAAGAAGGCAGACCTATAAGAGTTATCTTCCCCGGCAGATGCTTCAGAAACGAAAAGATAGATGCATGCCACGAGAACACCTTCTTCCAAATGGAAGGCGTTATGGTAGACAAGGATATTTCGATTTCAAACCTTATTTATTTTATGAAAACCATGCTTTCCGAGGTATTTCAGCGTGATGTTACCGTTAGACTTCGCCCGGGCTTTTTCCCGTTTGTTGAGCCGGGCTTTGAGCTTGATATTCAGTGTCTGATTTGCGGCGGTGAGGGTTGCCCCTCCTGCAAGGACTCCGGCTGGCTCGAGCTTTGTCCCTGCGGAATGATTCACCCCAATGTTTTAACAGCAGGCGGAATCGACCCCGAAAAATACACGGGCTTTGCGTTCGGCTTAGGCCTTACAAGGCTAGCCATGATGCGCTACGGCATTAAAGATATTCGTGTATTTAACAGCTGTAACCTTAAAGCTCTTTCGCAATTTGAAAACAGAGCCTTCACCGAGCCCGAAAAGGAGGAAAAATAAATGTTTGTTTCAATTAATTGGATAAAAGAATATGTAAACCTTGACGGCTTTGACGTTAAAAAGCTCATAAATAGCTTTACTCTCGCTACGGCAGAGGTAGAAGATATAATAGTTAAGGGTGAGGACATTCGAGATGTTGTCGTTGGCGAAATAATTTCGATAGAAAACCATCCCAACTCAAAAAAGCTTCACCTTTTGAAGGTTGACGGCGGCGACAGAATTTATGATGTTGTTTGCGGTGCACCGAATGTTCGCGAAAACATGAAAGTTGCCTTTGTTAAAGCCGGCGGCAGAGTTCCCGCAGGCGAAATCACAAAAGCAACAGTTGCCGGCTACGAGTCGGAAGGTATGTGCTGCTCAGCTTTTGAATTGGGTCTTTCCGACGATAAATCCGGCCTTATGGAAATTGATGTTGACTGCAAGAACGGTACGAATTTGAAAGAGATTTATCCAATTGACGATATCATTTTCGAGGTTGATAACAAGTCTCTTACAAACCGACCCGACCTTTGGGGTATTTACGGTATTGCACGTGAATTTGCGGCATTAACAGACAGAGAGCTTGCGCCTCTTCCCTTAGCGGAGCTTGACTACAGCGGTGACAATAAAATAAAGGTTACCGTTGAAAGACCCGACCTTGTTTATCGTTATTCCTGCGTTAAAATGGACAATATCACAAAAAACACAAGCCCCATGGCAATGCAGATAAGACTTTACTATTGCGGTATGAGAGGTATTAACCTTCTTGCGGACCTCACAAACTACATTATGCTTGAAATGGGTCAACCCACTCACGCCTTCGACGGAAAAAAGATTGACGAAATAGTAGTCGGTACACCGAAGGAGGATTGTAAATTCACAACTCTTGACAACACCGAAAGGGATATTACAACAGATACTCTTTTAATTAAAAACGGCGATTTACCCGTTGCAATTGCCGGTATTATGGGCGGTCTTGATTCCGAAATTATCGGCGATACCGACTCCGTTGTTCTCGAATGCGCAAACTTTGACGGTGTTTCCGTAAGAAAAAGCTCTTCGAGGCTCGGTCTTCGTACAGATGCCTCCGCACGTTACGAAAAAATGCTTGATCCCGAAATGACAGTTACAGCCGCAAAGCGCTTTTATAAACTCTTGAAGGATGTAGATTCCGGCGCAAAAGTCGCATCTCTTCTTACTGACGAATATGTAAAAAAATATCCGCAAATCACAATTGACTTTGACAAGACCTATGTTGACCGTTACACGGGCATTGATATTTCGTCCGAGAGAATTCTCAAAACACTTTCATCCCTCGGCTTTGAGGTTGATAAGAACGGCGACAGCTTTAAGGTTATAGTTCCCTCCTACCGCGCAACAAAGGATGTTACAATTAAAGCCGATATCATTGAGGAAATCACAAGAATTTACGGCTATGACAATTTTGCAATAAAAACGACGCGTTCCCCGTTAAAGCCCGTAGAGCCTTCTGCCGTAAGAACACAAAGCAATGAGTTAAAGGATATTCTTGTTAAGCATTACAACCTTCACGAGGTTCACTCGTATATTTGGGGTGACGTAAGACGCTATAAAAAGCTTGGCATTGAGGTTGAGGACAATGTTAAGGTCCTTAATATTGAAAGCTCCGACAACGGTACTATACGCAACTCAATGCTTCCGACACTTATTGCCGCGACGGCAGACAATAAGGATTTTAGCGAAAGCTTTGGCATATTCGAAATAGGCAGAGTTGCAGACGGTGTTAAGCCCGACGGTACGGCAAACGAAAAACGTCGCCTCGGCATTGTTTTGTTTGACAAAACCGTTACGGAAAAACAGCTCTTCTTTAAGGCAGTAAGCATTATAAACACGCTTTTCGGTGATATAAAGCACAAAGCACCTGTTTATGAAAAAATTGCGCCTGTACACGCTTGGCAGCACCCAAAAAACACCGCAAGCGTTTCCTGTGACGGCGTTAAAATCGGTAACTTCAACACACTTCACCCGACTAATCTTGCAAAGCTTGACAAAAACGCAGCTGTTGTTTGCATCGAGCTTGATGTTGACGAATTTATTAAGGTAAAGGGAAATAACATTTCATTTATCGAGCCTTCGACAAAGCAGTCCACCTACTACGACCTTTCACTTGTACTCGACGGCGAAACAAAATTCAGTCAGCTTGAAAACGCGTGGAACTCACTCGGCTTAGAGGAGCTTGAAAGCGTTAAGGTTATAGATACTTATGAAAAAGACGGTGTTAAGAGCCTCACGGTTCGCCTTGTGTTCTCTTCAAAAACAAGAACTCTTGTTATGGAAGAAGTTCAAGGCTGGATTAACACAGTGCTTTCAAACCTAAAAGCAATAGGTGTTGCGTTAAGAAGCTAAATCGTAACGAAATTTTAATAAATAACTGTTGTAATTTTTAAAAAGATGGTATATAATAGTGTGTAATTATACGGGAGGTGTACCTATGACTGATAAAACAATTCAATTTACCATCAATGATGACCACGAGAGAGAAATGCGCGAGATTCTTGTTCAGGTATATAACGCTCTTGTTGAAAAGGGATACAACCCGACAAGCCAGCTTGTAGGTTACATTTTATCGGAGGATCCCACTTATATAACCACACACAACAACGCGCGAAGCCTCATCAGAAAAATTGACCGTGACGAGCTTTTACAAGCACTGTTAAAAGCTTACCTTAATTAAGTCACGCCTAAACAACATAAAGGAGTGTTTCTTTTGGCAAATACCGATTTTTTAACTTATAAAGGCAAGCCGCTTGTAAGAAAAGGCAATACAATTTATTACGGTAACATGACAGACCCCTTTGTTATCATGATGTCTATTGCAGACTCTCACAAGGTTCACGGCGTTGACATTGCCGACCGAGTAACCGTTCAGCTTTTAAATACCGACCCCAATGTTAATCCAAAGGATGCGGTTACAAAAAAAGCCGAAAAAAAAGGACTTTGGGCAGCTATGGATATAGCCTCCGTTTGGCTTGAAAGAGCCCTCGCAAGCACAAACTGAAAATCAAACAAGCTTAAACAGCCGTAAACGTATCAAACGCTTACGGCTGTTTTTAATTATTTAAAGCAATTATCCATTCCGGTTACCGAATTTTGAAGACCCTAAACCAACGGTTCACGAAATCATCTCATACGAGCCGCTATTTCGTTTCGATATGTTCCTCAAACACAGCATCATCTTGTTTAAGAAGCTCGAACGGCGTATATAGACGCAGCAAGTGATATATATTACAAGCTTTTTGCGACGTTAGGTGGTATTTAACAAAATAAAAATATGATTTATATTAAACAACAACTCCCCTTTTATGGGGAGTTGAGTAGTGTTTAGTCTTTTGTAAGCTCTCTTATATATCTCTTAAAGAAAGCAACGCCGTTAGATACGGTATCTATCGGAATACGCTCGTTTGTACCGTGAGTTGTAAGAAGAAGTGAGGTGTCAACAAGATACGGTGAATATCTGTAAATATTCTCGCAAACGGGTTCATACTGACGTGAATCGGTACCGCCCATAACAAGGTACGGAGCTACAATTGTATTCGGATCCATGCTCTTGCAGATTTTTTCAATTGCTTTAAACGCTCTTGAATCAGTCGGAGAAACACTTGAGGGCTCGTTACCCTTCATTAAACGAATTTCAGCATCCTTGCCGGCATATTTTCTAATATGCTTTTCAACATCGGCAATTGTTTCGCCGGGCATAATTCTGAAATTACCCACAATTGAAGCCTTTTGCGGAAGAACATTTGGTGCAGGACTTCCGCTTGCCATTGTAACGGCTGTTGTTGTTCTCATCATGGCCGCAGCCGGCGGAATAAGCGTGCACACCTTTTTAACAAGAGGCTTTAAAACGGGAAGGTTGGAAGCAACAACACGAACGGGGTATGTTGTATTTCTGCCTACCTTATTAAACAGCTCCCAAAGCGAGGGTGAAATTTCACCCTTGAATTGATTATTTTCAAGTGCCAAAACGATTTTTGAAAGCTCACCGATTGCATTATGATCGGCAGGCTGTGATGAATGACCGCCCTTTGCGAATACGGAAATTTCAAAGTCAACATGACCCTTTTCAGCTACACCCACACCTGCAAGGTTTTTATTGATAACGCCCTTAATATTAACAGGTAATATCGCACCGCCCTCATCTATAACGCTGTCGAGCTTAATGCCGTTGTCTTTAAAATATTTCATCATACAATAGGCACCGGACTTTTCACCGTTTGCCATAATCTCTTCATTATGACCGAAGCAAAGGTATACATCTCTCTCGGGAACATAGCCTTCGGAAAGAAGGGCTTCAACAGCCTCCATAATACCAATAAGCTGATTTTTAATATCAAGCGCTCCTCTGCCCCAAATAAAGCCGTCGGCAACATCACCGCTGAAGGCGTCGTGCTCCCAATCGCCCTCGGTACCGGGAGAAACGGGAACAACGTCTTGGTGAGCAAGGAGAGCTATAGGCTCCTTCTCGGGGTGAGCACTTTTCCAATGATACATAAGGCTTTGACCGGCTATCATTGTAAGTTCAAGCTTTTCGTGAACAAGCGGGTACGCCTCTTTCAAAAACTCATGAAACTCATCAAACTTTGACCAATCAACAAGCGAGTCATCGTCATCGGAAATCGTCGGAATAGATATAGCCTTGGAAAGATTTTTTACAAATCTGTCAACGTCAATATTTTCCGGCGGTAATGCCGAACCCTGCTCAAGCTTATCGGGAGTATAAACGGTGGCCGCACGCACCATACTTACTCCAAGACCTGCAGCGGCGGCAAGTCCCATACACTTAAGCACCTTTGAAGCATTTGAAGATTTCTTTTTCATAAATATCAACACCTTTGCTGTAAATTACATCATTTCAAAAAGAGATATTTGGTCGCTTTCCGGAAGGTCTCCGAAAGCACCTATTGCTTTAAGCGTGGCAATAGCCGAGCTTGAGGCATTTGCACGTATCGCAAAATCCTCAATAGAGGTAAATTCGGAATTACCGACATTTCTTGCATTTGCAAGCTGTTCGGCTGCCGCCTCACCTACACCGGGAAGAGAAGAAAACGGCATTCTGATTTTACCGTCCTCCGGCTCATATGAATTCGCCGTGGATTTATAAATATTAATCGGTAAAAACTCAACACCACGCGCCATTGCCTCGTGAACAATCATCATAATTGTTTCCTTATCTTTTTCGGCTTGGGAGGCCTCGTTACCCTTATCCTTGATTATTTTGAGCAGAGTTTTAACGGCATCTTTTCCCTTTGACATTGATTCCGCATCAACATCACCACCGCGAACTGTAAGATATGCACAATAATACTCAAGCTTTCTGTAAACCTTGTACCAGGCAAGCCTAAGTGCGGCAATAACATATGCCGCTGCGTGTGCCTTCGGGAACATATATTGAATTTTTTTACAAGACTCAATGTACCATTCCGGAACATCGTGGTCGCGCATTATTTTTTCCATTTCGGGAGTAAGCTGTTTATTCTTTTTACGCACATTCTCCATTATATTGAAGGCATCCTTCGGTTCAAGATTTTTATGGAGAAGATAAACCATTATACTGTCACGCGTTCCCACAACCTCGGAAATTGTACAGGTACCATCCTTAATAAGGTCCTGGGCATTACCGAGCCAAACAGCGGTTCCGTGTGAAAGCCCGGATATCTGCAATAAGTCCGAAAAGGTTTGCGGCTGAGCTTCAAGCAGCATTCCGCAAACAAAGCCCGTCCCCATCTCGGGTATTGAAAGCGTTCCCGTGGGCCAGCCTATATCATCAGCTGTAACGCCAAGCGGCTCCGGGGTAGTGCAAAGCTTAATAAGGCTCTTATCGGCAATGTCAATATCCATAACATCAATTCCGGTTAAATCGTAGAGATGCTTATATATTGACGGAACATCGTGCCCAAGCTCATCAAGCTTTAAAAGTGTGTCATGCATCGAGTTGAAATCAAAGTGCGTTGTTATAATTCCCTTTGAATTATCCTCAGCGGGATGCTGAACAGGCGTAAAGTCACATACATCATACTCTGCCGGAACAACAACCATTCCACCCGGGTGCTGACCTGTTGTACGCTTAACACCGGTACAGCCTATTGTAAGCCTGTCAATTTCAGCCTTTGAATAGGTAAGTCCCCGTTCATCAAGATATTTTTTTACATAGCCGTAAGCGGTTTTATCGGCAACACCCGAAATTGTTCCTGCTTTAAAAACATGAGTCTTTCCAAAAAGCTCTTCGGTATAGCGGTGAGCCTTGCTTTGATACTCACCGGAAAAGTTAAGGTCGATATCGGGTGATTTATCGCCGTAGAAGCCAAGGAAGGTTTCAAAGGGTATTTCGTGACCGTCACGTACCATTTCTGTACCGCATTCCGGACAATTTTTCTTTGGCAGGTCAAAGCCGGAGCCCACCTCATTATGAAGGAAAAATTCCGAATGCTTGCAATTCGGACAACGGTAGTGCGGCGGTAAGGGGTTAACCTCCGAAATACCCGCCATTATTGCAACAAACGATGAGCCAACAGAACCACGTGAGCCGACATAATAGCCGTGCTCCTCGGAGTTTTTAACAAGAAGACGAGCTATCATATATAGTCCGGCAAAGCCGTGCTCAACAATAGATTTAAGCTCCTTATCAAGTCGCTGTGAAACAACCTCAGGCAGAGGGTCACCATACCATTCCTTAGCCCTTTCCCAACAAAAACGAGGTAAATCCTCATCTGCACCGGGAATTTTCGGGTCAAATGTACCGTCCGGAATAGGTAAAATATCACCATCGATTTGGTTTGCAATAAGATTTGTGTTTTTTACAACTACATCGTAAGCTGTTTCCTCACCGAGGTATGAAAACTCTTCGAGCATTTCGTTAGTTGTTTTCAAATAAAGCGGCGGCTGACGGTCTGCATCCTTATAGCCTTGTCCTGCTTGCAAAATTGCTCTGAATTTTGCGTCGCCCTTATTAAGAAAGTGAACGTCGCCTGTTGCAACGGTAAGCTTTCCGAGACTGTCGCCCAAGGTTATTATTGCACGGTTTATTCTGTGTATGTCTTCAAATGAGTTAATATCCTCATAACCGTCACTGTCTTTAAATAACATATACTCATTGTTACCGTCCGGCTGGATTTCAAGGTAATCGTAAAAGCTTGCAATTTCTTTAATTTTTTCAATCGGCTTTTTATCAATAAACGCTTGAAAAAGCTCACCCTCGGAGCAGGCGCTGCCAATTATAAGACCTTCGCGCTTCTCGCTGACAAGGCTTTTCGGCATACGCGGTTTTTTATAATAGTAATCAAGGTTAGAAGCGGAAACAAGCTCATAAAGATGCTTAAGTCCGACTTTATTTTTAACAAGAATAATGCAATGATAATAGCGTTGTTTTATAAAATCGTCCTTTTTGAGCTTTTCACCGTTGTCTGCATAATCGTCTGAAAGGTACGCTTCGCAGCCGTAAATAATTTTAAAACCGCTTCCACGTGCTGTATTACACGCCTCCGGGAAAGCCTGAACACATCCGTGATCTGTAATCGCAAGCGCCTTATGTCCCCATGCCATAGCCTTTTTAACAATGGATTTTGCACTTGACATTGCATCCATAGCAGACATATTTGTGTGAAGATGAAGTTCAACACGCTTTTCCTCGGCATCGTCTGTTTCGGTAAATTTTTCTACAGTCGAAATAGCACGTGCTCTAATAACTCTATCCTTTAAAAATGGGTCATCCTCTATAAAACCGCGAACAACAACCGTTTGTCCCTCGAAAAGCTTTGAAGCGAGATACTCAAGCTCATCCTTGGAGTCAAAAAGCTTAACAGTGTAAGAATATGTGTAATCTGTTATGCTAAAGGTTATAATAAGGCGCTTGCCATCCTTGGTTTCTTTTGATTCAAGCTTAAAAATATCGCCCCAAACAACAACGCTTCCATCCTCGGGTGAAATTGAACAAAGATCTACTGGTGTGCCTTTAATTTCATTACCGAAAATCGGCTTAATGGTTTCAAAATAAAGCGGTAAATCATACTTAATTATATGTTCACCGGGTGCCAAATCCGCAATTACAGGCTTATTGTTTTCGCGATCAATGGCATTAACGCGCTTTTTAAAATCGTTAGGGTCACTGTTTTCGCCCTCAAAAACAACTTGAATTTTTTTGCCGAAATGCTCAAGTATATAATTCTCAAGGAATGTATCGGCAGCTGCGTTTTTACAAATATCACAACCGCCGCCGAGAAGCGAAACGGTAAGCGTGTTACCGTCAAATTCGTATGTGCTGTTATCTATAAAACCATTTGTTTGTAAAACATTTACCTTCAATACCTTTAAAAGCATCGGGAAGCAATCAAAATTAAGAGCATCCGGTGGTAAAATATAATCAAGCTCAACGCTTCTGAACCTGAGCGCTGCCTTTAATGAATTTGAAACCGCCTTAAGACACATTATATTATTAAATTCGTCTATATGAAGAAGCGCCTTTAAACGCATCTCTTCTTTATTAATATAAAGCTGTGAAAACGAGGCGTTTTTAAGCATCTCACGATGCGTTGGATTATTAATATATTCGCCGAACACCTCTAAAAATGAATTTGTCATATTTGGTCTATTTCCTTCAATAATTCAGAAACAATCTCCTCTTCTTTAACTTTTCTTAAAATCTCACCGTGTTTAAAAATAATTCCGCAGCCGTCTCCGCCGGCAACACCTATATCGGCCTCGCGCGCCTCACCGGGACCGTTCACAACGCAACCCATAACGGCAATCTTTATCGGCTTATGTATATCCTTAACGGCATTTTCAACACGGTTTGCAAGTGAAACAAGGTCGATTTTTGTCCTTCCGCAGGTAGGACACGAAACAATTTTCGGCGTTTCAACTCTTAAATCAAGCGCTTTTAATATATCAAATGCGGCGTAAACCTCTTTAACGGGTGTGTCTGTAATCGAAACTCTTATTGTATCGCCGATTCCGTTTAAAAGAAGTGAGCCAATGCCTATCGAGGATTTAATTAAGGCGCTTCTTTCCGTGCCGGCCTCGGTAACACCCAAATGTAACGGATAGTCGCAATTATCGGCAACGATATTATATGCCTTAACCATTTTTGTTACGTCGGAGGATTTAATAGAAATTACGGTGTTATAAAAATCACATTTTTCAAGAAGCTTAATATGCCTAAAAGCGCTTTCCGCCATAGCCTCGGGCGTTGGGCCACCGTATTTTAAAAGAAGCTCCTTTTCAACCGAGCCGGAATTCACACCAACTCTTATCGGAACAGAGCGCAAATTACACGCATCTGCAACCTTTTCAACCTTATCAAATGAGCCGATGTTACCGGGATTAATTCTTATTTTGTCAACACCTGCCGAAAGACTTTCAAGAGCAAGCTTGTAATCAAAGTGAATATCAGCAACAAGTGGTACTCTTGCGTGCTCCTTAAGCCTTCCGAGAACATCAACAGCAGCCATATCCGGAACGGCCATTCTCACAATTTCACAGCCGGCGGCTTCAAGCGCCTTAAGCTGCTCAAGATTTTTTTCAAAATCATCGGCAGGAGCATTTAGCATAGACTGTACAAGCACCTGCGCGCCGCCGCCTATTACTCTGTCTCCTATTTTAACCTGTCTTGAATATCTTTTCATTTTATTCACCGCTAAAATTGTTTGATAATATCGCTTACAGTCACAACCGCCATAAACAACAAAAGTAATATAAGTCCCACAGCGTGAATTTTACCCTCTTTTTTAGGGTTAATCGGCTTCCTTCTTAAAATCTCGACAAATATAAAGAAGAGCCTACCGCCGTCAAGTGCGGGAATCGGTAAAAGATTAAATACTCCTACATTAATTGTAATATACGATAAAAGGGTAAGTGCCGTAATCATTTTTTCTTTAAAGTCGGGAGCTTGAGCGGTAGTTTCCGCAATAGCACTTATAGTACCGACCGGTCCCGACATATCCTTAAGCCCGTAATGACCGGTTACAAGATCAACAAGACTTAGCCTAACCATTTGAATTATGGAAGCCGAATCAAGAACGGCATTTTCACAAACATTTATAAAGGTCGGAGTATACCCCAAAATATAAAAATCCTGTTGCACAAAAGTTCTGCCTTCGTACTCATATTGCGCAAACTCAACATCCTTAAGCTCAATTTTTTCACCGTCGCGAATAACGGTAAAATCAATTTTATTATCGGGATCTCGAGCCATATTAAAGGCAACACCTCTAAAAGAGTAAACGGGAGTATTGTTTATTTTTACAATCTCGTCGCCTTCCTTGAGCCCATATTGCGAGCTTACGGCGTTTTCGCTGAATTTATAAACGGTTCTTGAGCCGACAATTCCTTCGGAGGTAAGACAAATTGCAACAACGAGCACTCCCAAAATGAGGTTAAGCACAGCTCCTGCGGCAACGATTATAAACCTTTGCCATGCGGGCTTATTATTAAATGCCCTGTCATCCTCACTCGCCTCGTCCTCGCCCTCCATGCTCACAAATCCGCCAATCGGCAAAAGCCTTAGTGCGTAGGTAGTTTCACCCTTTTGCTTTTTAAAGAGTGTGGGCCCCATTCCCAAAGCAAATTCATTTACTTTTACGCCGAAAAGCTTTGCAAAAATAAAATGCCCGAATTCGTGAATTGCTATTATAATTCCGAAAAGGAATATTGCAAGCAGATAGGGCCAAACCGCCCCCCACGCATTGCCAATAAATTCAGTTACACTAAGAGTAATCATATGTCACCTCTTAAAGTACAAGCTCTCGTACTTTTTCTCTCATAAGCTTATCTGTTTCGAAAACATCCTGTAATTCAAAAATCATCTTATTCTTCAAAGCCGAAGCGGCGGCGGTAATTAATTGCGGTATTTCAAAAAAGGCAATTTTCTCCTGTCTGAAAAGAAGATTTGCCTCTTCGTTTGCGCAATTAACCGCGCACGGCATAAGACCACCCACGTTAATTGCATTTCTGCAAATATCCATACACGGAAAAGCCTCATAATCGGGCTTATAAAACGAAAGTTTACCTATTTCCCACAAATTAAGCTCACGCTCCGGTGAAGGGTATCGCATAGGATACGTTAAAGCAAACTGTATCGGAAGCCTCATATCCGGATTACCGAGCTGAGCTATAACCGAATTATCGTCATATTCAACAAGCGAATGAACTATACTTTCACGGTGAACAACAATATCAACCTTATCCGGTGAAACATTAAAAAGATGAACTGCCTCAATCAATTCAAGACCTTTGTTAAACATACTTGCGCTGTCTACCGTGATTTTTGCCCCCATATTCCAGCTTGGGTGCTTAAGCGCATCTCCGAGAGTAACCTTTTTTAATTCATCGGCATTTTTGCCGAAAAACGGACCTCCGGAGGCAGTTAAAATAATACGCTTCAACGCCGAGTTTTCGGGACTGCCCAAAAGGCATTGAAATATAGCGGAATGCTCACTGTCAACAGGTAAAAGAGCTACGCCGTTTTCCTTTACGGCACGTGTTACAAGCTCGCCGCCGGCAACAAGAGTCTCTTTATTGGCAAGTGCTATTGTTTTTTTCGCTTTAACGGCATCAAGAGTAGGCTTTAAGCCGGCCATACCCACAACAGCGTTAAGCACCGTGTCACCTTTAGCCTCAGCGGCACAAAATGAAACACCCTCTTCGCCGGAGAGTACCTTAACGCCTGTGTCGGCAACTCTTACCTTCAATTCATTTGCCGCACCTTCATCAACAAGAGCAGCATAATCGGGCTTAAACTCCCTTATTTGCTCTTCAAGCTTTTTATAATCAGAGTGTGCTGCAAGAGCGGCGATTTTATAGCCATGTCGCCTTGCGACATCAAGAGTCTGAACACCGATTGAGCCGGTGGAGCCTAATAAATTAATAATTTTCATAGCTATTATTTCTCAATAAACCGTTATTATGTAAATTGCCGAGTAAAGCACGGGCATAACAAACAAAACACTGTCAAAGCGATCCATAATTCCGCCGTGTCCGGGAAGAATTTTTCCGAAATCCTTTATACCGAAGTTGCGCTTGATTGTAGATGCGGCAAGGTCACCGAACATACTTACAACAGAAAGCAACACGCTTAAAACCGCAACAACCGGATATGAAAGGAATGACTCACCTTTAAAGAAAAATTTGTTAAATACAAAAAGAAGTAAAAGGTTTAAAACAATTTCACCTACTACACCGCCTACAGCGCCTTCAACTGATTTTTTGGGACTTATTTTCGGACAAAGCTTATGCTTACCGAGCTTACTGCCGACAAAATAAGCGAAAATATCGGTCATCCAAGCGGCAAAATACGAGAACAAAATCAAGTATATTCCGTCAATTTTAGTGTAGTCGGATGAAAGTCGATCAATATCACGAAAGGCTATCATAAGTGAGAACGAATACGGTATACAAACCGATGCGAAAATTGCCATAACAGCTTCTTCAAATTTTGTTTTCTCAAATTTAATAAGCATAAAAATGAGAACAAGTACAACGTAAATTCCGCCGAATGCCGCAACGGGGAATTTAATATTAAAATGAAAAATAAACGGAATTACGGCTGAAAGAAGAAGGGTAACCGCGTAAATAAGGTTGTTTTTCAAGCCAACAGCCTTTTCAACCTCCCAAACCGCAACAACAGAAAGGAAAGCCAAAAAAGCGGGAAAAACAAGTGTGTTCATTAAAAAGAGTGCACCAATGAATAATACCGAACCTAAAACGCCGGTAATCACACGCTGTTTCATATCAAATACCTCCGAATCTTCTGTGGCGGTTTTGGTAATCGCCGAGCATTTTATTAACATCATCCTTTGAAAAATCGGGCCACAAAACATCGGAGTACCAAAATTCCGAATACGCGGACTGCCACGTCAAAAAATTTGAAAGGCGTTGCTCGCCGCTCGGTCGAACTATTATATCCGGGTCCGGCTGACCTGCGGTATAAATAAAGCTTGCAAACATATCCTCATCAATGTCCGAAGGTTTTATTTCGCCATCAAGTACTCTTTGTGAAAGAGTCCTTGCCGCATGAACAATCTCGGCTCTACCACCGTAATTTAGTGCGATGTTTACCGTAACCTTAGAATAGTCCTCTGTTTCACGTTCGGCTTTTTCAATAAGCTTTAAGAGGTCTGTGGGAAGTCCGGAGCGCTCGCCTATAAATCTGAGGCGCATTTGACGAACTCTGTTTTCTCCTAAACGTCTGTCACCATCGCGAAGGTATTCCTTGAAAAGGTTCATAAGAGCCAAAACCTCGGTTTTGGGTCTGTTCCAATTTTCGGTCGAAAACGCGTAAAAGGTCATATATTTTATGCCGACATCAGCGCAATACTCGCCTATTTCCTTAAAGACCTTAGCGCCTGCCTTATGACCCTCGCTTCTTTTTAAGCCGCGATTTTGCGCCCATCTGCCGTTACCGTCCATAATAAACGCAACGTGCTCGGGCAAAACATCAAATTCAGGTATATCTGTACTCATAATCAGATTTCCATAATTTCGGCGGTTTTTGCAGCGGCAACCTCGTCGATTTTCTTAATATATTCGTCTGTAATCTTTTGAAGTTCCTCTTCACCGTCTTTTTGGTCATCCTCGGTAATCTCGGAATTTTTCTTCATTGTTTTAATTTTTTCAATTGAGTCGCGGCGAATTTGACGAATGGCAACCTTTGCCTCCTCGCCGAACTTTGAAACATCCTTTGAAAGCTGTTTTCTGCGTTCCTCCGTAAGCTGCGGGAAAACAAGACGTATAATCCTACCGTCATTTGAAGGGTTAATTCCGAGATCGGAAGCATAAATTGCCTTTTCAATAAGTGAAAGTGCAGAAGCATCCCAGGGTTGAATAGCAAGAACGCGAGCCTCGGGAACGGAAATTGCCGCCATTTGGTTAATAGGAGTGGGGCAGCCGTAATAATCAACCTGGATTTTATCAAGAACAGCGGCATTTGCTCTGCCGGCTCTAATTGAGTTATACTCAAATTTAAGTGAAGCGATTGTTTTGTCCATTCTTTCTCTTGCATTAGCATATACGGTTTTCATAAATTTACCTCCGATAAAATAATATGTCAATTTTTTTATTTTACTATTGTGCCTGTGTTTTCGCCGCAAATTGCTTTCATAATATTCTCTGTTTTATTGAGATTGAAAACAAGAATCGGTATATTGTTTTCCCTGCAAATTGCTGCGGCAGCAGCATCCATAACGGCAAGATGCTTTTCAAGAAGAGCATCGTGAGAAATCTCGTCAAATTTAACGGCATCGCTGAATTTATTGGGATCTTTATCATAAACGCCGTCAACATTAGTTGCTTTAAGAAGAACATCGGCACCGATTTGAGCCGCTCTGAGAGCCGCACCGGAATCGGTTGAGAAAAACGGATTACCCGTTCCGCCAGCAAAAATAACAACTCCGCCTTCATTTAAGTATCTGTCGGCATTATCACGAACAAAGGTTTCAACAACACCGGGTATTTGCACAGCAGAAAGCACACGCGCATCAACACCGAGCCTTATGAGGGATTCCTGAAGCGCAAGCGAGTTCATAACGGTTGCAAGCATTCCTATATTATCGGCACGTGTTCTGTCCATTTCACCGCTTGATCTGCCACGCCAAAAGTTACCGCCGCCTACTACTATGCCAACTTCTACGCCTTTATCGGTAATATCCTTTACGGCGCCGCAAACACTGTTTACAACATCAAAATCAAAGCCGTGTTTCTTTTCGCCTGCCAAAACCTCGCCGCTGAGCTTTAAAAGAACTCTTTTGAATTTCGGTACCATATCTACATACTCCTTTGAATTATTTTAAGCACCTAAAAATACAGTCGTATTAAGGCACAACCATACATCCTTTATTTTACAATAAAACATCTTCTTTGTAAAGTATTTATTGACTATTTTAATTGAGTTTATTATAATGTTTACATATTTAAGAGGAAGACGATGAAATGAATTCTTTGATTTTCAAACAAATTAACAGTCCGAACGAGCTTAACGATATTCCTTTTTCAGAGCTTACATATTATAATTGGGAAAGCGAGCCTTGCTACAGACCGAAAACCTATGCAAAGCTCGCCTTGACGGAGGACGCTCTTTTTACACAACTTATTTGTTACGAGGACAATCCGAAAGCAGCTGAAACAGAGCGTGACGGCAAAATTTGGTGCGATAGCTGTCTCGAATTTTTTGTTAAACCGTTTGAGTATTTCGACGAATATATTAATATCGAAGCTAACAGCAAGGGCGTTTTTCTCGCACAGCTCGGCTCATCCCGCGAAAACAGACGGTTTTTAAAGGAGCTTACAGACACTTCGCCTTTTGTAAGTGCGTTTTCTGGAAATGACACAAAGGGTGCATTTTGGGGAGTAAGTATCTCTCTTTCAAAAAAGCTTTTATCCGAATGTTACAATATTCCCGAAGATAAAATCGACCTAACAAGCCCGTATGTAAACTTTTACAAATGCGGCGATGAGTGCGAAATTCCGCATTTTATTTCAATGTTTCCCGTTACAACTCTTCCGCCGGGTTTTCACAATCCGAAATGCTTTGTAAAAGCGACTCTCATTAATCAAATATAAAAGAGGTTACAGTTATGAGCAATATCACAGAAAATTACATACTCAATATTTTAAACGCATTTCCCGCCTTCGGAAAATTCAAGTCCTTTAAGCCGATAGGAAACGGTCACATCAACGATACCTTCGCCGTAACATACTCTGTAAATGAGGAAAAAGAGGAGAAATTTCTTTTACAAAGAATCAATACCGATGTTTTCAAGAAGCCCGATGAGCTTATGAAAAACATTATTGGCGTAACAGAGCATTTAAAAAGAAAAATCAACGAATACGGCGGTGATACATCACGTGAAACGCTGACCGTTTACAAAACAAAAGACGGCAACAGCTTTTACCCGGCACACGACGGCACCTCTTGGCGACTTTACAACTTCGTTGATGACACATATTCGTTAGATGAAATAAACTCCCCTTCGGAATTTTACAACGCCGCATATTCCTTCGGCAATTTCCAAAAGCTTCTTGCCGATTTTCCCATAGATACGCTTTATGAAACAATACCGAACTTCCACAATACCGTTTCGCGCTTCGCCGATTTCAAAAAAGCTGTTTTGTCCGATGTTAAAGGCAGAGCCACCGATGTCGCCAATGAAATTGAATTTGTTTTGGAACGCGAAAATGACTGTGGCGTGCTTGTCGGTCTTTTAAACAAAAACGAATTACCTCTTCGCGTCACCCATAACGACACTAAGCTTAATAACATACTGTTTGACAACAAAACAAACAAAGGGCTTTGCATTGTCGACCTCGACACGGTAATGCCCGGCCTTTCACTTTACGATTTCGGCGACAGCATCCGCTTCGGGGCAAATACTGCTGCCGAGGACGAAAAAGATTTAAGTAAGGTAAACTTAAGCCTTGAGCTTTACAAAGCATATGTTGAAGGGTATCTCAAGGCCGCAGGTGATGCGCTTTGCGAAAATGAGATTAAATATCTTTCCTTTTCGGCAAAGCTTTTAACACTTGAATGCGGAATGCGCTTTTTGGGCGACTATTTAAACGGTGACACCTATTTTAAAACCGAATACCCCGAGCACAATCTTGTGAGAGCGAGAACACAGCTTAAGCTCGTAAAGGAAATCGAAGAGCATTTTGACGATATGGAAAAAATTGTTTCGGAAGCACGCAAAAAATACAACATTTAACGTACTTCGTTTGAAGAAAAATATCCGTAAGGAACACCTCCTACAATTACCGTCTCGGCTATAAGAATATCGGTTTCTATCGACTCACTGATACTCACTGCACCGGCATGGGCATATGCAGAGGCTCTTACGGTGATATAAAGTGAATGGCGCGTTTGATTTATTCCCGCACTTTCAAAGCTGCTTTTAAAATCCGTTACGGTAAAGCCGAAAAGCTCCGCATTAATTTTAACATTACCTCCCCTGCCCGACAAAACCTCACTTCCCGTAAGCGTTCCCCATGGAATGTTTACGGTAAGCGTGGGGTTTTTTTCAATATATTCACTTACTTTTTTTGAAATGTCCGATTTAAAAAGGTTCATTTTAACACTGTCTGACGTTATTGAAGTAACAGCACCGGCATTATCCTTTTCAACCGAAACAAGCTCTGTATAACTTATTGAATTTTCACTTAAAACACTGCTTACCGCATCGTTTACGGTAAGTGTCATTTTATTTTTCAGCGCATTACCGACAGAAGCCTTTACAATCGGTCTGACCTTTATGTCGGCAATTGCAGTCAAAGCCAAAAAAGCTGCACCGACTGCTGCAACAATTAAAAATATTTTAATTTTCCGGCTTTTACCGTAGCCACCGCGATTAAAAATAGCTCTGTAGTGCTTTTTTCTTATCGGCTTGAAATAATATGTAATCAAAATGCTCACCTATTACAATATATGTAAAGGTGAGCAAAATGTTTTAATTTAAAGCCTTTAAATAATCCTCAACATCAAACAAATCGGTATAAAGACCGTTTTTGAGATATAAAGGGTGATGTGGGTGACCTTTTTTCGATTTTTTTCCGATGGTAACCCATTTTGCACCGTATTTATTACCAAGCGAAACCATATCATTAAGACATTCAATTAAAAAGGCTCTTTTTTCGATAATCGTACCCCAAGCCGCCCAAACAGTCGGAGAAACGTCTGTTTCACAAGATGACAGAACATATTCAAACGCCTTCATATTTTCTTCGTGAAGCCTTCTGTTAAAGGTCAAATCCATCATATCGGGGTCGGTTGAGCGCTGAGCATACACATTAAACATAATAAAGCTGTCAAAGCCGTTAAATGCTGCGGCTCGTTGAACCGATTTAAGCGTGTTATCAAGCTTATCGGGCTTTGCGGTTGAAGGATTGATACCAATGCAAATAAGCGGATTTTCGCCCCTTGTACCGAGAATATAACGGTATTCGGAATAGATATTCGGAACATATATCCACTTTTTTGTATCATATTCCGAAGGGACGGATTTTTCATTATTCAAAGCTTCATAAAAGTCAATAATTTCAAGCTCATTTGTCTCACAAAGCGGTATATGCATATCTAAACCTCAACTCAACAGGAATAGCCGACTTCGATTTTGCCGTCAACAGCCGTAAGCTCAATTGCGCAAACAGGTTTATCGACATTATTAATAAGAATATCGGCAATTTTATCTTCAATGCCTTTTCTTATCGTGCGCCTAATATCACGTGCACCTCTGCCACCGTTTTGAGAGCGGCTCGCAACTATCTCGGCAACGCCTTCACCGACATTAAGGAGAATTCCCTTGTCCTTAAGCGGCTCCTTAAGCTCATCAATAAGAATTGAAGAAATCTTAATAAGACTCTCGTTTGAAAGTGGGTTGAATACTATTATTTCATCTACCCTACCTATAAACTCGGGCCTTAAAAATTCGCGTAACGCCTTAAGAGCCTTATCCTTAGAAGCGGTAGCGGCATCCCTGTTAAAGCCGAGAGCATTTTCCTTAAGCTCACTGCCGGCATTTGAGGTCATTACAATAACCGCGTTTTCAAAGCTCACTGTTCTGCCTTGTGCATCGCTTGTTTTGCCCTCATCGAGAATTTGAAGAAGTATGTTAAGCACATCCGGGTGTGCTTTTTCGATTTCATCAAAAAGAATAACAGAATACGGCTTTCTTCTAACCTTTTCGGTAAGCTGTCCGGCCTCATCATAGCCGACATATCCGGGGGGTGCTCCTATAAGACGTGAAACGCTGTGCTTTTCCATAAACTCCGACATATCAAGCCTGATAAGTGTTTCGGGAGTTTCAAAAAGCTCGTTTGCAAGCTGTTTAACAAGCTCGGTTTTGCCTACTCCCGTGGGACCAACAAATATAAACGACGCCGGTCTTCTTACAGGTGAAATCTGAACTCTGCTTCTTTTAACAGCGGCGCACAAGGCTTCAATAGCTTCATCCTGACCGATTATGCGTGCTTTAAGCCTTTCTTCAAGATACGAAAGCTTTTTCATATCGTTTTCTATGATTTTTGAAACCGGAATACCCGTCCAAAGATTGATTACCTTTGCAATATCGCCTTCCGTAACGGCGTTATCGGAGGCTTTCTCTTTAAGCTCCTCCTCACCGGCTTTAAGCTTCATACGCTCCTGCTTAATATTCGCAAGCTTTTCATAATCAATTTCACCTTCGGTGACATTAACTGTTTCTTCTTCATCCGCATCAAGCTCCAAAAGCCTGTTTTGAAGCTTTTCGTAGTCACTTATGGCAACATTTCTGAGGTTGGCACACGTACAAGCCTCATCAAGAAGGTCAATTGCCTTATCGGGAAGGAAACGGTCGTTAATATATCTCTCGGAAAGTGAGACAGTTTTATAAACAAGCGAATCACTTATTGAAACCTTGTGAAAGTTTTCGTAATAGCTCTTAATTCCGAGAAGCATATTGTATGCATCGGAAATCGAAGGCTCTTCAACCTTAACAGGTTGAAAGCGTCTTTCAAGAGCGGCATCCTTTTCGATGTGCTTTCTGTATTCTGTAAAGGTTGTGGCACCCACAACTTGAATTTCGCCTCTTGAAAGTGCCGGCTTTAAAATGTTAGCGGCATTCATTGAACCTTCGGCATCGCCTGTACCCACAAGATTATGAACCTCATCTATAAACAGAATGATGTTCCCCTCCTGCTTAACCTCATCGATAAGCCCTTTTATTCTGCTTTCAAACTGACCTCTGAACTGTGTTCCGGCAACAAGTGCCGTGAGGTCAAGAAGATGAATCTCCTTATCTGCGATTTTGGCGGGAACCTCACCGGAAGCAATTTTTAAAGCAAGCCCTTCCGCAATTGCGGTTTTACCTACACCCGGCTCACCTATAAGGCAGGGATTATTTTTTGTACGTCTGCAAAGGATTTGCATAACACGATAAATCTCGGTATCTCTGCCGATTATTCTGTCAATTTTACCGTCACGAGCCTTTGCGGTAAGATCAGTGCAATAAAGATTTAAAAACTTGCGCTTTGTACGTTTTTTATTCTTTTTACCCTTTTTTTGTCCTTTATCGTCACCGTCGGCTTCATCGTCGTCCGGTTCCTGCAAATCGGTGGGTTTTTCTCCGCTTGCGGCGTTGTTCATAAAGCTTTGCATAAACGGCATTGTACCCGCACCGCCGGGCTGAAAGCCCTCTAAGCCGTCAAGCATTTCACCGAACTGCTCACTGACAGATTCAAGCTCATCCTCAGAAATACCCATATTTTGTATCATTTGCTTAATGGGACCTATATTAAGCTCCATTGCACATTTCATGCAAAAGCCTTCCTGTGTGGTTTTATCACCGTCTATACGTGATACAAATATCACAGCGGGGCGCTTTTTGCACTTTGAACATATAAGTTTATTGTCCATAGCTTCTCCCAATAAAAAAGATTAAATTATTTTGATTTTTTGCCCCAATTAAAGCGTTCTTTAAATTGAGCATATGTTGCCGGCATATAGCTTGCAAATGCAACTAACGTAAGAATTGCCGAAATCACAACAAGAGCTATCATAAGTGCATCGGGAAGTGTAAATACCGCTCTGAAGGCACCTACCTCCGGACCGAAGCAAATTATAATAATCATAACAGCATAAAAAGCAAAGGTAGCGACCTTGCCGTATATTTCAGCAGCACCGGGACGAATGCCAAAGGCAAGCATTACAGCACCGCCGACAACCATCACAATCTCCTTAATTATAAACACAAGAAATACCCAAGAAAAAGCCTTAAGCGTTTCATTTTGAGCAGAGCTGAAGGTTATGTAAAGAAGCACGGCGAGTGTAATTTGAGTAAGCTTATCCGCCACAGGGTCAAGCAGCTTTCCGAGTGCACTCACCTGATTAAAGCGACGTGCAATTTTTCCGTCAAAAAAGTCAGAAAGCCCTGAAATACCAAGTGTAAATACAGCCCATAAAAACTCGCCTTTTAAAAACAGAACAGCGAACACCGGAACAATAAGAATTCTAATAAACGAAAGAAGATTAGGTATTGTAAGCGAGCCTTTAAATAAATCTTTCATAATTCACATTTCCTTTCTGTCAGCTCAAAAAACTAATAATGGGATTATTTGCCGAAACAAATGCATAAATCTTAGAGGCTTCAATAGCCGAGGTTAAATCGCCGTTGTCGGTAGCTCCCGCAATAAAAAACATCACCGTGCAAATTACAAGAACAATAACAGCGGCCTTTAATACACCGAGCACCGCGCCGAGAAGCTTGTTTACAGAACCCATAAGGCGAAGCTTTTTTATTATTTTTGTTAAGAGCTTTGAAATTAATTTAATTACAATAGAAAGCAAAACAAATAAAACGAGAAAAACAATTGCCTCAATTGCAACTATTAATATGTTATATGCAATATTATCTGTAACAGTATTTACAAGAGCCTCATTTGTTCCTACGGATGACTGCGAAACTGAGGTAGCAAGTCCGTTAACATCAACGCCGGCGCTTTGAGCAAGGCGTAATGCACTCTCCGGAAGACTGCTTATAAGCTCTGTTATTTTATCGCCGAGCGACTGACCTGAAGAAATTGATAAAATAGCCTCGCTTAATTTTGACTTTACGCTGTTGTAAACAAATTTTTGATAAATAAATTCGGAAACGGAAGGTGTTATAAAATATGACACAGCCGCCGAAATCACAAGTGAAAGACTTTCAAGAAGAGATGACAAAAAGCCTTTTTTTGCCGATAAGGAAACAACAATAACCGCCACGACAATAAGTGCTATGTCTATAACGTAATTCAAAAAAATTCCTCCTTTAACCTAATGAAACGGTGCTGTCGCCGTAAGAATAGGCTTTTGTAATTTTATCAAGTGAGTAAATATAAATATATTTATCATTCGGGTAAATGCTGTAAAGCTTGCCCGAAATATTCACCGTACCCACACTCTTACCCTTGAAATTATATACCAAAATTTCGTTCTCGGCAAGAGCAAATATATATTTATCGCTTAGCGAAACACTTTTCAACTCTTCTTTAACGGAAAACTCCGTCTTAAGGGAGCCGTTTTTAGCGAAAAGCTTAACAGTAAAGGAATCCGTGCTTCCGTGATTGGCAATTGCAAGAAGAGAATAGCCGGAGGAAACAGTAGCAAACGAATTGAATTCGGGGCTGTAATACTCTTCAAGTGCAGAAAGCTCCGTAGCATTTTTTTCAATGCCGAATACACCGACATCGGTAAAAAGCAAGGCGATGCTTGAGGAAGAAAACGAAACACCGAGCGGCGAAGCGCCGTTTACAGTAGCACTTGAAAGCGCCTCGTTATAATCAAAGCCGAATATTTTAACTGTTGTATAGCAGTCGCCGTCCTTCACACCCAAAAGAGCAACAGCCGCAAGCTTTCCGTTATCACAAAGCGAAACTGATGTAATGTTTTCATAGGCGCAGTTCCATTTAAAAATAACATCCGTTTGTCTGTTGTAAACAGTAAGCGTTCCGGTTGAGGCTTCGCCACGTGTTGAAAGCGCAAAGTTACCGTTTTTAATATAGTCAGCGGCAATAACAACACCATCGGCTTCTCCCGAAAAGACTTGCTTTTTTTCATTTAAAAGCATAAAGCCCGTGCCTCCCCTGTCAAAAACAACAGCTCTGTCACCGTTAACGGACATTGCGGGCTTAATAAAGCTGTGAAGCGCCTGGTATTTTTCGTTACCGTCACTTCCGTAAAAAACAACATCCTTATCGGTAAGAACAAGAACGCCCTCACCCATGCTTTTAATATTGATAACACTGTCTGTTTCAACGCCTACGGCAAAGCCCTTTACTCCGCCGAAAACTCTTGCAAAAAGCGCCTCGACAGGCAAAACACCGATTATTGATGCAATGAACGTAACGGCAAATGCGATAATAAGCGCAGCAGAAACAATTGTAACCGCTTTTTTTCCGGCGGTCGGTTTTTCGGCTTTAACAACCTCATAACCGCTGTTAAGCTCTGTAAGCTTAAGCTTCTTCAAAAATATCTCCCCCGTAAAACACCTTATTAAGGTAAAGACCCTGCGGCGGCAGTGTAACACCCGCCCTTGTGCGATCCTTACTCTCTATGACGGCTTTAATATCCGAAACGGCAAGCTTTTTTTCGTTTATACCAATAAGCGTGCCCGCCATAATTCGTACCATATTATAAAGAAAACCGTCGCCGGTTACCTTAAAAATAACTTTTTCGCCCTCACGCCTCACAGATGAATCGTAAATAGTACGAACCTTCGTTTTAACCTGCGCACCCGAGGCACAAAAAGCTGAAAAATCATATGTACCTATGTACTGCTTTGCGGCTTCGTCAAGCAGCTCCTCGCATAACGGGAATTTATAATGAAAAGCGTACCTGTAATAAAACGGCGACATTATTCTTTCATTATATATAACATATTCATACTCTTTTTTCAAGCAGTCAAAGCGAGAATTGAATTCATCCGGAGCTTTTTTGCAAAGAAAAACGGAAACATCCCTCGGAAGAGCTGTAATAAGTGCCGGCACAAAACCGCTTTCCGGAATAGTAGAATCGGTTTTAAAGTTAAAGCAATAATCCCTTGCATGAACTCCGGCATCGGTTCTGCTGCAGCCGATAACGGCAACATCCTCCCCCGTAAGCGCTTTTACTGCATTTTTCACGGTTTCCTGAACGCTCCGCGCATTTTTTTGCTGTTGCCAGCCGTGAAACGCAGAGCCGTCATACGAAGCCTTAAAAACAAGATTTCTCAAATGTACACCTTCCGAATTAAATAACCTGCTTAAAATATATATTCAATAATATAATACCGGCACTCAAAACAACCGTAACCGCCAAAGCCACAACATCGTGATAATAAAAGCGCATTACCTTAAGTCTCGTTCTCCCTTCTCCACCCGAATAGCAACGGCACGACATGGCATCCGCAAGCTCAAAAGCCCTCTTAAAGGCAGAAACAAAAAGCGGTATAAATATGGGAAACAGTGCTTTGATCCGCTCTATTATATTACCTGTTTCGAAGTCAGCGCCACGTGCCTTTTGAGCGGACATTATTCTGTCTATTTCATCAATCAGCGTTGGAATAAAGCGCAATGCAATAGTCATCATCATAGCAAATGTATGAATATCCACCTTAAAAAGCTTTAACGGCGAAAACAGCTTTTCTATTGCATCCGTTAATTGTGTAGGTGAAGTTGTATACGTCAAAAGTGAGCTTATTATAAGCAAAAGAATAACCCTTGCTATAATAAAAATAGCAGTAAAAACACCACCGTCCGTAATTACAAGCTTTTTGTATTGAAAAAGCACATTCCCCGAATTATTGTACCAAAGCTGTAAAACCGAGGTTAAAACAATAATGGGAAAAATCGGTTTTATACTTTTAAAAACGAGTTTAAGCGAAAGCCTTGAAGCAAAAAAGGAGGCAGCCGTAAAAACAGCCAAAGCACCCAACGACCAGAAGTTTTTACATACAAAGGAAAAAACAATAAGCCAAAAGGTTAAAACTATTTTTGTTCTTGCATCTAATTTATGAACAAATGAATTCAAGGGGAAATACTGTCCGAAGGTAATATCCTTAACCATTTAACAAGTCCCCCTCTTTTAAATATTTTATTATGGCATCTTTTGCATCGTCAACGGTATAAACATTGGTGGGAAGCTTAAAGCCGGCTTCATTGAGCTTTATAAAAAGCCTTGTAATCTCGGGAACATCAAGCCCCAGCGAAACAAGTCTATCTCCCTGCGAATAAACCTCATCAACAGTGCCCGAAAGCTCCGAACTACCGTCGTTCATAACAATAACCCTGTCTGCTATTTTCGCAACATCGTCCATGCTGTGAGAAACAAATATTACGGTACGACCCGTTAAGCTGTTATATTCTTTAATAAGCGAAAGAAGTGATTTTTTACCTATCGGGTCAAGACCGGCGGTCGGCTCATCTAAAATAAGAACCTCCGGCTCCATTGAAATAACACCGGCTATTGCAACCCTTCTTTTTTCACCGCCGGAAAGGTCGAATGGGGATTTTTCAAGATAATCCTCAGAAAGACCCGTAAATTTTACAGCATCACGAACACGCTTGTCAACTTCCGCCTCGGAAAGCTTCATATTCTTAGGTCCGAAGGCAACATCCTTATAAACCGTTGACTCAAAAAGCTGATACTCGGGATACTGAAAGCAAAGTCCAACCCTAAAGCGACAATTGCGAACGCTTTGCTTTGATCGGTTAATATTTTCACCGTCAAGAAGCACCTCACCCGAATCGGGCTTTAAAAGTCCGTTAAGACATTGCAAAAGCGTGCTTTTACCCGAGCCTGTATGACCGATAATGCCTATTATTTCACCTTTTTCAAAATCAAGTGAAACACCCTTAAGAGCACCCGTTTTAAACGGTGTGCCCTTTGAATACTCAAATATTAAATTGTGCGTTGAAAGCACAGTCATCTTTTATTCTCCGATACATATTTTTTAAATTCGCGCACAAAGTCATCGGCTGTTAAAATGCTTGAGCCTATATTAACTCCGCACTCATTTAAGGCTTCGGTAAGCTCAAGTGCCTTCGGCACATCAAGACCTACCTTCTTAAGAAAGTTACTTTTTTCAAACACATCCTCAGGCGCTCCGTCAAGAACTGCTTTGCCGTCATTCATAACAATTATTCTGTCGGCATCAACAGCTTCATCCATAAAATGCGTAACAAGAATTACAGCAATACCCATATCCTTGTTAAGCCGCTTAAGCGCTGCCAAAACCTCTCGCCTTCCCTTTGGGTCAAGCATGGCAGTCGGCTCATCAAGAACAATACAGCGCGTTCTCATGGCAATTGCACCGGCTATTGCAACACGTTGCTTTTGACCGCCGGAAAGCTTGTGGGGCTCACTGTTTTTAAAGGATGTCATATCGGTTATTTCAAGTGCTTCGTCAACCCGCTTTCTTATTTCCTCGCGTGAAAGTCCGAGATTTTCCGGTCCGAAGGCAACATCATCCTCAACAACAGTCGCAACAATTTGATTGTCCGGATTTTGAAAAACCATTCCCACATTTTTCCTTATATTAAGCTCATTGCTTTCGTCTGCGGTATTAAAGCCAAATGACAATACCTCGCCCTTTGTCGGCACAATAAGCGCATTCATAAGCTTTGCGAGAGTGGACTTTCCGGAACCGTTATGCCCCAAAACACACGTAAACTGCCCATCATAAAAATCAAGCGAAATATCCTTTAAAACATATTCGCCTTCACTCTCGTATTTAAAGCTGACATTTTTAAATTCAATGATTTTTTCCATATTATAAAGACCAAACCGCGGTAGAGCCGCACGGAAGCGCAAGTGAATTTTCGGAAACTCTCAAGCCGATTTCATCTGCAAGCGCGTTGCCGCCGAAGCGCGGCGTAATAACAGTGTTCATTATGTAACTCATAACAGCGGGAGAAACACCTGCCGTATATGAATTAATAAGCACGGCAAGAGGATTATCGGACAAAAGCCTTGAGCATTCAAGCACAAACGGATAAATCTCATTTTCAAGCTTCCAAACCTCGCCGCCGGGACCTCTGCCGTATGACGGAGGATCCATGATAATCAAATCGTATTTATTGTTTCTTCTTATCTCTCTTTGAACAAATTTCAGACAGTCATCAACAATCCAACGAACGGGTCTGTCAGAAACACCGCTTGATACTGCATTTTCCTTTGCCCACTGAACCATACCCTTTGAAGCATCCACGTGAACGCACGACGCGCCCGCCTTTAAAGCGGAAACGGTAGCGGCACCGGTATATGCGAAAAGATTTAAAACCTTAACATTTTTTCGCCCGCTTTTTGTTATTATGTCGCGAACAAGCTCCCAATTGCACGCCTGCTCCGTAAATACACCGGTATGCTTAAAGCCCATAGGCTTTAAATTAAATGTCATATCAAGATAGCTGATTTGCCAAACCTCGGGTATTTTCCTGTAAAATTGCCACGCACCGCCACCGGAGCTTGAGCGTACATAACGTGCATGTGCATTATACCAAAGCTTATTTTTCTTAGGCGTTTGCCAAATCGCCTGTGGATCGGGGCGAATTAACACAATATCGCCCCAACGCTCAAGCCGCTCACCCTCGGAGCAATCAATAAGCTCATAATCTGTCCAATTATCGGAAACGCGCATTAAAGCAACCTCTCTTTTATAACCTCTGCCAATTCTTCTGCGAGAATGGCGATTTTGCTCTCGTTGCTGCCTTCAAGCATCACGCGAACAAGCGGCTCTGTTCCGGAAATTCTCACAAGAACTCTACCATCGTTGCCAAGCTCCTTTTCTGTAGCGGCAATTGCATTTTTAATTTCCTCGTCATGCGGAAAACGCGCCTTACCAAAATCGGAAACGCGAACATTGATAAGTGTTTGCGGGTAAACCTTCATTTCACCTGCAAGCTCCGAAAGCTTTTTACCGGTCTTTTTCATAATGCAAAGAAGCTTTAACGCCGAAAGCTCTCCGTCACCTGTAGTAGCATGATCAAGGAAAATAATATGACCGGACTGCTCGCCGCCGATATTATAACCGTTTGCAAGCATATTCTCAAGCACGTAACGGTCGCCTACCTTCGTTTTTTCACAGTTAATGCCGTTTTGCTCACAAAACTTAAAAAAGCCCATATTACTCATAACCGTGACTACGGCGGTATCATTTTTAAGAGTACCCTCATCCTTCATGCTCTTTGCAAATACGGAAATAAGTCTGTCACCGTCAATCTCGTTTCCGTTTTCATCTACAGCCAAAAACCGGTCTGCATCACCGTCAAAGGCGAGACCCGCATCACATTCGTTGCGCTTAACAAAATCCTTAAGCATTTCAAGGTGTGTAGAACCGCAACGGTCATTAATATTTGTGCCGTTCGGGTGAGACGCCATAAAAAAGCAGTCGGGGCAAAGGCTCATAAAAAGCTCGGGAGCCGTTACGGATGAAGCTCCGTTAGCACAGTCAATTGCAATTTTAAGACCGGAAAAGTCATCGAGTCCGGCTCTTTCAAGGTCATCCTCGGCAATTGAGCGAAGATATTCAACGTAATCTCTTGCGGCGGTTTTTGATTTTGTAATTCTGCCGACCTCGCCGCCCACCTTAACCGGCGGAACCTGAGATTTATCAAGAATAATAGCTTCTATTTCCTCTTCGAGGGCATCCGGAAGCTTATAACCGTTGCCTCTGAAAATCTTAATTCCGTTATATTCACAAGGGTTGTGCGATGCGGAAATCATAACAGCAGCATCATATTCGTATTTTCTCACAAGATACGCAACGGCAGGAGTGGGAATTTCACCTAAAAGCATAACATCCGCACCCACAGAGCAAAGTCCGGCGGAAATTGCCGATTCAAGCATCTGCGATGAAGCTCTTGTGTCCATACCTATTAAAACTTTCGGCTTTCTTTTGCCCTCCTGCGTAAGGACCATTGCTGCGGCTCTGCCGATTTGCATAGCGAGCTCACATGTAAGCTCGGAGTTTGCAACACCTCTTGCACCGTCTGTTCCGAATAATCTACCCATACAAATACCTCCGTAAAACTTAAAATTATAAAACATTTAAAACAATTTGTTTAATAAATTCATTTTTAATACTCCGAAAACGTTTCTTGCTCATTTTCCTGCGAAGCCTTAAGCCCCAGGTGACTGTATCCGGCAGGCGTTACCTTTCGTCCACGCGGAGTTCTCACAAGAAAACCGAGCTGCATTAAATAAGGCTCATAAACATCTTCAATTGTAACCGCCTCTTCGCCTATCATCGCGGAAATTGTTTCAAGTCCGACAGGCCCTCCGCTGTAATTTTCTATCATTGCACGCATTAAATTACGGTCAACAAGGTCAAGTCCAAGCTCATCAATTTCCATTTTTGTAAGAGCCGTTTGAGCCGAGCTTAAATCAATCACACCGTTACCTATAACCTCGGCGTAATCCCTCGCGCGCTTCAAAAGACGGTTTGCGATTCGCGGAGTTCCTCTTGAGCGTGAAGCTATTTCAAGAGAGCCTTCTTTATCTATCCCGATATTGAGAATTCCCGCGCTTCTCGTAACTATACGCGAAAGCTCCTCGGGAGAATAAAGCTCAAGCCGTAAAATCACCCCGAAGCGATCTCTTAACGGCGCGGAAAGCTGACCAGCGCGAGTTGTTGCGCCGATTAAGGTAAAGTGCTTAAGGTCAAGCCTTATTGAACGAGCAGAAGGACCCTTACCGATTATAATATCAAGTGCAAAATCCTCCATTGCGGGGTAAAGAATTTCTTCAATGCTTCTTGAAAGACGGTGAATTTCATCAATAAAAAGAACGTCGCCGTCATTAAGGCTTGTAAGAAGCGCCGCGAGGTCCCCGGGCTTTTCAATGGCAGGGCCCGAGGTAATTCTTATTTGAACACCCATCTCGGCGGCAACAATACCGGCAAGAGTTGTTTTACCGAGCCCGGGCGGGCCGTATAAAAGTATATGGTCAAGCGGCTCACCGCGCTTTTTTGCGGCTTCAATATAAATTTTGAGGTTACTTTTCGCCTTTTCCTGACCGATATATTCACTTAAAGCATGCGGTCTTAACGAGGTTTCTATTTCGCTGTCGGCACCCGTAAATTCGGGTACTATTACGCGCTCCTCATCCGCAACAAAAAAATCATCCATTTTCACACCACATTCAATTAAAATCTGATAACAAGGTTTTTAAGGGCAACCTTAATAAGCTCCTCCGCGGAAAGCGAACGATCCGCATTTTTTAGAGCCTCGGTAGCCTCCGCTTGAGAATATCCCAATGCTACAAGACCCGAAATCGCTTCAATATAGCCCGAAGAGGAAGCGGAAGCAACTGAAGAAGAAGAGTTTACATCACTCACGGAAAATGCACCGAATTTATCCTTAAGCTCTATAATAATACGCTGTGCTATTTTGGGCCCGACACCGTTTGCCGCAGTAATAGACTTTGCATCACCCGTGCTTACGGCGGTGAAAAACTCATTAGGCGAAAGCTGAGAAAGAATTGCAAGCGCCGCCTTGGGGCCGACACCGGAAACACCGATTAAAAGCTTAAAGGCTTCAAGCTCATCCTCCGAAATAAAGCCGAAAAGGTCAAGAGCATCCTCTCTTACACTTAAATAAGTGAAAAGCGTAACCTCACTACCTGTTTCCGGAAGGGAAGAAAGCGTATTTTTTGTTGTAAAGCATTTAAAAGCAACACCGCCGCAATTAACAGCGGAAAACTGTTCACTTTTAAAGGCAAGCTTACCCGTTAAGCTGTAAAACATAAGTTAACCTCCCAAAATAATCGAACCGCTCGCGTGGCCGTGACAAATAGCAAGTGCAAGCGCATCCGCAGCATCGTCCGGCTTCGGAATCTTGTCAAGCTTTAAAAACATTTTAGTCATATTTTGAACTTGGATTTTTTCGGCTCTGCCATAGCCGACAATACTTTGCTTAACCTGAAGCGGAGTATATTCATAAAGCGGAATACCGGCATTTTCAACGGCAAGAACCGCAACTCCGCGTGCCTGAGCTACATCAATAGCTGTTTTTTGGTTTGTGTTAAAGTAAAGCTTTTCAATACTCACGGCATCAGGCTTGAAGCGTAAAAGCAGCTCCGTAAGCTCGTCGTATATTTTTTTCAGGCGTTTATTAAAAGGCATATCCTTATCTGTTGTTACCGCTCCGTAGCCTATAAGTGAAAAGTTATTTCTTTCGTACCTCACAACACCGCACCCAACAATTGCATACCCCGGGTCTATTCCGAAAATTACCACGCCATCACCACACACAAATTATCAACTTATTATATCACAAAGCATATGTAAATAGCAACTAAAATTATCTGTTTTTACACATTGTTTACGATATTTTCTTCTTCAAAGCGCAAAAACAACCTCAAAAACCCACTGTTACAATTATGTAACTTGACAACACACCTAAATTAAGTTATTCTAACCAAGAAGGAGAGTATTATTTATGGATCGATTAAAAAATAAAAATACAATTATATTAATTCTGTCGGCTGTTCTTATCATAGCGGCTGTTGTTATAGCATTGACGGCAATTTCCTCAGACAAAAAAAGCTTTGAGAAGCCGAATACCCAAGCCTCTTCAACAACCTCTCAGGGACTTGACTTAGAGGCACTTGCTTCAAGAAACAACACAACGCAGCCTGCCGTACAAACCGCAACCATCGGAAAATACAAGGTTTCCGGCAACGACCCGTTAAATCTCAGAATGGGTCCCGATGTAAAAACGGATATAATAACATACATTGAAGGCGGCACGGAGGTAAATATTATTGCCGTTTGGGAGGATTGGGGCTACGTTATTTACGAAAAAACAGGCGGCTGGCTTTCAATGAATTACCTTGAGCCGATCGGTGTTTCCGCGAAGCTTTCCGAAACAGAAACAAAAAGAAGCAATTAAGCCATGATACAGGAATGCAATTTATGCCCGAGAAAATGCAATGTTATACGAGCGCCCCTTGCCGAAAACGGCAGGGGCTTTTGCGGTGTGGGAGCGCTCCCGAAAATTGCACGAGCCGGTCTTCACTATTGGGAAGAACCGCCTATTAGCGGCGAAAACGGCAGTGGCACCGTGTTTTTCAGCGGCTGTAATTTACGTTGCGCTTTTTGCCAAAATGAAAAAATAAGCCGAGGCGCGTTCGGAAAGGTTGTTTCCGTAAAACGTCTCAGAGAGATTTATTTTGAACTTATAGAAAAGGGCGCGCACAATATTAATCTTGTAACACCAACTCACTATGTTGAAGCTGTTTGCGAATCGCTCGAAGAACCGCTCCCCGTCCCCGTTGTTTACAATTGCGGAGGCTATGAAAGCGTCGAAGCACTTCGTCTTTTGGAAGGTAAAATACAAATATATTTGCCGGATTTTAAATACGGCGATAATGCACTTGCCGAGCGATATTCGAATGCCCCGGGCTATTTTGAAACAGCCGCAAATGCAATAAAAGAAATGTACCGTCAGGTCGGCGATTACGAAACTGATGAAAACGGCATAATGAAAAAAGGTATAATAATTCGCCACCTTATTCTTCCCGGTCAATCGGAAAACACAAAATCGGTTATTGATTGGGTGAAAAACGAATTCAAGCCCGGGCAGGTTATGTTCAGCTTAATGAGCCAATTTACACCGATTCCGGACTGCAAAAAGGACGAGCTTTACAGAAGACTCACAGAAGAAGAATACAATGAAGCCGCCGATTACCTCTTCGAAAGCGGCATTGAAGACGGTTTTTTGCAAGAGCTCTCCTCTGCAAAGGAAGAATACATCCCGCCCTTTGACCTTGAAGGCGTATAAAAAGCATAACCCCTACGACAGTAAAATCTTACCGTCGAAGGAGGAAATTAACTTATCGGCAATTATTTAATAAGCTTAGCAGTAGTAATCGAAATCACAGAAGCCGATATTGCCGAAGCGATTAAAAACTGTTCGACCTCGGAAAGAGAAACTGCACTCAAGTTACTAAATATATACTTGAATCTTTAAAATATAAGTATAAATCCCCTTTGTTTACAGATAATAGAATTGTTATCAAAACAACAAAGGGGATTTTTTTATGCGAAAGCAACAGGGATTGTTCGTAGAATAGAGGAATGCGTTATAATAGGGCAAACCGCCTTAAACCCGCATAAACATTGGGGTTTTCGCTGGTTTACCCCATTGAACGCATTGGTGTCAAAACGAGGTTTTGGGCGGTTATTATACATAGCAAAAAGCGAGGTGAATTTCACCTCGCTTTTGTGGTTAATTATCCAATTTATATGTTTTTATTGTTTCGGTCGTTTCCGATTTGTTAGCAGCAATAAAACAAACAAATTTATCTTCGGTTTGGTCATCCTTCATTAAAACCCATTCGTTTGTTTTCTTGTCAAGATAATAAACAGTTTCTTGAAAACTTTTATGTTTTACTTTTTTGATTACTGTTTTAATTGTGCGATTAACTCGATTTGAAATATACTCAATAATATTGTTTTCAAATTCGTTGAGATTGTCAAAATCCCATTCTTGCCACGAAATCTCGTCGTCAACAGAAGCTAATAAATATTTTTTGCCCTCACACTTTTGCGTGCAGATTTCAAGTAACAGTTCCATATTATCCTTTGATCCTGCAAAAGCAACTGTAAAATCGTCGTAATCTATGAAGTTATCGATACCACATTTTTGACTTACTGCATTTTTAATTCTTAAAATGCAGTCTTTTTCTCTTTGAATATTTTCTTCAAGCGTTTTGGTTGTGTGAAAGAATTTGAATAATGACATATGTATAATCCGCCTTTCTGCGAAAGGCACCGACGGGGTTATGAAACCTGCGGTCTTTCGCACGTTTTTAGAATTTGTTACAATATCCACCACGGAGTATAAGCAGGCTCGCTTCTCCTCCTTCACGAAAGGATTACAGGAGTTGGCTGACTGGCTTGCCAAATACGACTGTACCGATGTTTGTATAAAATCCTCCGGTAAGTTCTGGATACCTGTGTTCAATGTCCTTGAAAAGACCTGTTGGGTCACCTTGGCACACACAAAATACACAAAACCGCAGAAAGGGAACAAAACAGACCGAAAAGATGCCAAGTGGATCTGCGGCCTGTATATGTGTGATATGGTCAAGCCCAGCTTTATTCCCCCACCGGACATCCGACAATTGCGTGACCTGATGCGTTACCGTATGAAGCTTACCAATATGGTAACCTGCGAAAAAAACGGGCATTGAACTGCCTCACCGTTTCCAACTTAAAACCGGATGATGTGTTCTCTGTCGTGTTTGGTAAATCCTCACGTTCCATTATTCACTACATTTTGGAACATTCCGTTCTGATCACCAAATCTCAAGGGTTGGAACTTCTCCGCAAAAGAGGTTATATCTTCAAAGAGGAAGTTGATCCTGCACCGGCCTGATTATCGGCTTTCAACACTTCTGAAAAGTCGCCTTTTTGACGACTTGGCTTTCTGCGCCCTTTTGGGAATGGTGCTTAAATTACAGTGTTTCAAACTTTTCACCTCATTTAATTTATTATATCACAACTAACCTGAAAAGTAAATTCACGCAGTATAAATCTCCTCAAAATACAGATAATAACAACACTATTTGTAATTCAAGGAGAAATGTATATATGAAAGCAACAGGTATTGTACGTCGCATAGATGATTTGGGCAGGGTTGTTATACCGAAGGAAATACGAAGAACATTACGTATTCGCGAAGGCGACCCACTTGAAATATTCACTGCAAGCGATGGTGAGGTTATTTTCAAAAAATACTCACCTATGGGTGAAATATCGGAATTTTCGGGACAGTATTCGGAGGTTTTAAGCAGAACCTCGGGCTTTCCCGTTATTATCACGGACCGCGACAGGGTAATATCCGTCTCCGGTACTTCAAAAAAGGATTTAATGGACAAGAAAATTTCAAAACAGCTTGAAATATTAATGGATGACCGTGTTAATTACATTCGCAGCCAAGGCGAAAAAAGGGCATTTTTGCCTGTTGAGTCAACAGATGTGCAAGCTGTCATTGCCGTACCGATTATAAGCTCCGGAGACATTTTGGGTTCCGTAATTTTCCTTGCCGGTGAAAAATACAAAGTCCCTTCCGATACAGAGGTAAAATTAGCTCAGGTAGCTGCCTCTTTCCTCGGAAAGCAGATGGAAGAATGAATAAAATTTTGCAACTTAAAATGTGCAGTTTTGACAAAAAAATATATATTTGATATAATTTGTTGAATGTTTTAATTCCTTGTGTTAAAATTACAATGTTGTGATAAAACACAAGGATTTTTCGCCTTTAAAGAATGCTTTTCTTTAAAGGCAACAAGGAGTTTTTTAATGGCTTCAAGGGCGGAGCGCACAGAAGCGCTCTCAAAAAGCATGAAGATTTTCGTAAGCGAAGCACACATTTTCACATCCGATGCAATTCTGCTTGCGGATTTTTCAAAGCCGCGCAGAAAGGACAAATGTTGCGATCTCGGCACGGGCAACGGCATTATTCCCATGCTTTGGAAGCGAGACTTTTCACCTTCCGAGATTTCTGCAGTTGAGCTAAGTGAGTCTGCTGTTAAGCTTTTCAAAAAAACGCTTGAGCTTAACCGAATTAATGACATTAACCTTTTTCACGCAGATTTAAGAGCCGTTAAAAAATATATGCCCGGCGAATACTTTGATGTTGTCACAATAAATCCACCGTATAAAAAGCTTGGAACAGGTATAGTAAACGAAGGCGAAGATTATAAAAACGCAAGGCATGAATTCAACTGCACGCTTAGTGATGCAGCACGTGCCGCCGCGTATCTTTTAAAATTCGGCGGAAGGTACTGTATTTGCCAAAGACCGGAAAGACTGCCCGACATGTTTTCCACAATGAGAGAGAATAAAATCGAGCCTAAGCTTATGCGTGAGATTATTCAGCGTGAAGGCAAGGAGCCGAATCTTATTTTACTTGAAGGCAAAAAAGGCGCTTCTCCGGGCTTCAGAATATGCCCTCCCCTTTTTATAGAAAATAACGAGGGAGACTATTCCGATGAGGCAAAAAAGCTATTTTATGCATACAAATTCATTGACTGACGGAGGTTAGAAAATGGCAAAAAAAACAAAAGACAACAGCTTACAGCCAAATAAGTATGTTCCGAAAAAAGAGCTGATGATGTTTGCGCTTGCCGCAGGCGGTCAGGGCATGATTTACGCTATGATGTCAAGCTACATAAGCGACTATTACGTAAATGTTTTACAACTCCCCTTAATGTTCGTGCTTCTTCTTATGCTTCTGGCGCGTGTATGGGATGCTATTAACGACCCGCTTATGGGAATTATAGTTGACCGCAAAACGCTTAAACGCGGTAAAATGAAGCCCTACATTCTTTACGCCGCAATACCGATTGGTATATTAACGGTTCTTATGTATTTAAGCCCCAACCTTGATAAAACCACTCTAATGGTTTATTCGGCAATAGTTTATGTTGCTTGGGGTATGATTTACACCATGGCAGATGTTCCCTTCTGGAGTATGCCAAACGTGCTCACCCCGAGCGCCGAGGAACGCGGCTCGCTTATATCTCTCGGTAGAACGGTTAACGGCATTGGCTCGGCTATCCCCGAGGTTCTTTTCCTTGCTGCCGGCTTTGTGCTTCCCCTTATCCTCGATACCTCCGACCCCTTAAAGTTTGACAAGCAAAAATACCTTATAATCGCCGTTATTTGCGTTGTTTTGGGTATTGCACTTTATGTTAACTCTTACTTCCACGTAAAAGAGCGCGTAATTATTCCCGACAGAAAGCCCCTTCCCGGTGAGCCTTCAAGACTTAAGAGAATTTTCCAATGCAAGCCCTTAATGCTCGTTATTATAATGGGTATTCTTTCGAGCGGCAGATATATGGTTCAGGCGGCGGCAGTTCACGTTGCGCGTTATGCCTTCTATATAGGTCCCGACCTTGAAGGTCTTTCGCTCGAGGAGCGTACGGCAGCCATAGCGGCAAGCGTTTCTTCTGTTAAAACAATCTTCCAGGTTTGCGCAATTGTAGGTATGTTCGGAGCAATGCTCTTTATGCCCTATCTTATGAAAAAGTTCCGTTACAAGCAAATTGTTCTTGTAACCTGCTTTGCCGGTGCTATAGCCGCTGTTTTCACAACGCTTATTGGTTGGTTCACTTCAAACCTTTACCTTTGCATCCCCTTCCTCCTTATTTCGTGCATTCCTTTAGGTGTTCTCAATGTTATTTCTTATGCCATGATAGGCGACTGTCTTGATTATATGGAGCTTAAAACGGGCTTCCGTGACAACGCTCTCGGCTCTGCTTGCCAAGGCTTCGTAAACAAACTCGGCAATGCCTTTGCAACCTGCGGAATAGTTATTATGTATATGTTTATAGATATCGATCCCGCACAAATGCTCAGCAGTACAGTTGTTATGGCAGCAACAGACCTTACAAAGTCTCAAAACTTCGCAATGTTCTCACTTGTTTCAATTGTTCCGGGCATTTCGCTTCTTCTTTGTGCATTACCGATGCTGTTCTACAAGATAGACGACATCAAGCCGCAAATGGAAGAAGAGCTTCGTAAAAAGCGCGAAGCAGCAGGAATCACAATCGAATAATCAAATATCCCGTCAAGCGTAGCTTGACGGGAGTTTTTATGTAAAAACACAGCCGACAAGAGCTTTGAACACATTGTCGACTGTGGTTTTTATTAATTCTAAGTATTACTCTTCGTCCATATCCGGAGCGGAAGTTACATCCGGGTAATAAGTATAAGGCTTATATGTTATTGATGAAAGAAGCTCATTTGCAACAGCGTCGCCGTCTGTGCTTAAAGACAGCTCCATAATGATTTTGTAAGTATTGCCGGACTGCTCGTAAACATAATAATAGCCTGCGAACTCGCCTGATTTAATCACCATACGAACGCCCTTAACCCCGTTTGTGTTGGGAATTTCAAAATCCTCGTTCCAAGTAACATCATAATTAATTGTGGTTTCATCGCCTGTTGCAAGCTCATCCGACTGCTCAAGAGCGGCATCGTAAACAACTCTAACTCTTTTAACGTAATCCTCGTATGTATACTGTACAATACTTATATTAAAACGCTCATCGGTTTTTTTATTGTCAAAATAGCCTTTTTGGTCGGTGCTAACCCAATTTTCGGGAAGAGTGACCGTGTAAGCATAATCCTCAACAACGCCCTTAACATCTTCTATTTGACCTATAAAGCCGTGAATTTCAGTTTGAGGAACTCCGTTTTCATCTTTAACTATCTTGTTGTTTTCATCGGTAACGTAAACAAGAAGCTCGCCATCCTCCGAGCGTACCTTTTCGCCGTTTTCATCTGTAACAAGTAAATACTTCTTACCCGTTTGTGGGTCGGTATAGGTTGCCTTGCCGCAAGCGGCAAATACAACAACAAGAGCAAGTGTCAAAGAAACAATTGTAATAATAATCTTTTTCTCATTCATAGCTTAACCCTCTGTTGTTTCAAGCGGACTTACCGGGTGATCGGTACTCCACGTAATATCAAAGTTTGCCTTGTCCTCAAGCGTAAACATAACAGAAACGTCACCGTAGTGCTCAAGAGTATCAGCGCCTGTCATATCGGCAGTAACATTAGCGGCTTTGTAATATGAAACATTTATAAGCTCATCGGTAAAACGGTTAACGGTAGCGGTAATTTTACAGCCCTCGTAGCAAACATCATAATCGTTAAGCTTTAAATAAGCCTCTGTCTTTTTAAATTCCTCTGAATTTAAAATATCGTCCTTATCGCGAAGATCAAAAGCCTTTGTAAGAACCTCTTGTGCCTCTGCACTGACAAGCTTATTAAAAGCAATTGTTATGTAGTAATTATCGCCAACCTCTTTCATTGAAGCGTACATAATGTCGTTATCGGTAAGCTTTGAGGCCCAAGATTCACCTTTTACAAAGAGTATATCGGAATTTTCTTCACCGTACGCAATATTACCGCTCGACTTTTTGATTTTTTCGAGAATAAGGTCCTTAAGACCCTTTGCGGCATCGTTAATCGCTTCAAGTGATGAGTCAACCTCTTCACTGTCCTCGGCACCCTTTTTGGTAACGCGGAGACTGTTGTTGGGAACGCTCTTTTCGATTCTGTACGAAATAGCGGGCTTATCGCTTTTAACATTGTTAAGAAGCTCATTAAAATAAAGAAGAACCTCTTCACTCGTAGTTTTAACGGGCGTAGCACTTTCAACATATTTGTATTCGGCAGTGCTTTCCACCACATCCTCGGAGTCATCCGACGAGCAGGCGGTAAAGCTGAAGAGAATCGCACTCATAGCAAGAACTGCCGCCATTATTAAGGAAATTTTTTTCATAATAAGGTTAGTACCCCTTTCAAAGGCATTTATTCCGTATAATTATATCACAAAACTTCCATTAAAAAAAGTATATTTTTTCTTTTTTTAATATTTGTTCAAAGTCACAAAACACGCCCCAATATTTTGTGAATAATAACAAATTTCAAGGTGTAAAAAAATATTTACAGACATTTTTTCGGTAATATCAAACGAGGTATTGTAACTTTCGGTAAAATATTGTATAATAAAACAGATAACTTACTTTTAAGGAGAAATTGATTTGAAACCGTTAAAGCTTGCCGTCATAGGTGCCGGCGCCTCCGGTGTTACCGCCGCAATTGAAGCCGCAAACGAATTTTCGGCTGAAAATATAAAAGCGGAAATCACCGTGCTTGAGCACCTGAACAAGCCGTTAAAAAAGCTTCTTGTTACGGGAAACGGCAGATGCAATTTTACAAATGAAAAAATCAATACAGCCTCCTATCACGGTAACCGTGCTTTAATAGAGCGTATTATTTCAAGCGAGCTTTCCTCCACCATGGATTTTTTCGGCAAAATGGGTATTTTAACCTATTGCGAGGACGGAAGAGTATATCCGCGCTCACAACAGGCAGCTTCAATAAGAAACACACTTTTATATGAAGCCGAGAGCCTCGGTATAAATATAAGATGTGAAGCGGAAATAGCTTCATTTTCATTTAATACCGCCATGCGTGAATTTACAGTAAACGGTAATACTTATGATGCGGTAATTGCGGCCTGCGGAGGAAAAGCCGCTCCGAAGCAAGGCACCGACGGCTCGTTTTACGGATATTTAACTGAGGCGGGTCACACATTCACACCGCTCTCACCTGCTCTTACGGCTATAACCTGCTCAAACAAAGATTTAAAGCTTCTTTCGGGAACGCGCCTTAAAGGCGGCTTGAAAATTTTAAAAAACGGTGTTCTCATAGCAACAGATCACGGTGAGCTGCAATTTACCGAAAAAGCCGTTTCGGGTATACCCTCTTTTAATATTTCGCGCCTTGCAAAAGCCGGCATGACTCTTGTTGCCGATATGTGCGAGGATATGACGGAAAAAGATATTACCGACTTTTTAAAGCATATAAAAAATGCCACTCCCCACAAGGAGCTCGAAACCGCACTTTGCGGAATTTTGCCTCAAAAGGCTGTTTTTACCGTTATTAACAGATGCAAAATAAAGGAGCACCTCCCCCTCTCCGAAGTTTCCGATAAATCGCTTTCAACCGTTTCAAGGGTTATTAAAAATATGGAATTTTCCGTTACGGGCACACGTGATTTTTGTGAAGCTCAGGTTATGAGCGGCGGTATAAGCACAAACGAAATAAATATTGACACACTTATGTCGAAAAAGCTTCCGGGTTTGTTTTTCTGCGGTGAAATACTCGATGTTTCGGGTGATTGCGGAGGATATAACCTAAATTTCGCCTTTGCAAGCGGAAGGCTCGCAGGTAAAAACGCCGCTGAATTTTCAGTAAAGAACAGAAGGAATTACAAATGATACGCCTTAATGAAATAAAGATGCCGTTGGGCAGTACCGATGAAGAGGTAAAGCTCGCCGCTGCACAAATATTAAAAATCAAGCCCGAGGATATTACAGACTTTTCTCTTGCGCGGCGTTCCGTTGATTCAAGAAAAAAGGATAACATTTTTCTTGTTTACTCCGCGAATATAGATACCTCGTTGAACGAAGAAAAAATCATTTCCGGCTTTTTGCCGAGCAAAGCGTTTTTAACCGAAAAATATGAATACACACTTCCGGAAACGGAACGCACATCTGCTCTTCGTCCCGTTGTTGCAGGCTTTGGCCCTGCAGGAATGTTTGCGGCACTTACACTTGCAAAGGCAGGCTTAAAGCCGATTGTTATAGAGCGCGGCGACGACGTAGACGAAAGAACAAAAAAGGTTACGGAGTTTTGGAGCAAGCGAGAGCTTGATACGGAATCCAATGTTCAGTTCGGCGAAGGCGGCGCAGGCACATTTTCCGACGGAAAGCTTACAACGGGCATTAAGGACCCACGTTGCCGCGAGGTATTTATTCAATTCGTAAACTTCGGCGCACCTGCCGAGATTTTATATTCGGCGACACCCCACATTGGAACCGACAAGCTTAAAATTGTGGTAAAAAACCTCAGAAACGAAATAATTCGCCTCGGTGGCGAGGTTCACTTTTGTACAAAGCTTAAGAAGATTATTTCCGTAAACGGCGCTCTTCACGGAATAACCGTTGAAAAAAAAGACGGCTCATTAAAGGATTTTGAAGCAGATGCGTTAATTCTCGCTATAGGTCATTCTTCGCGTGATACCTTTGAAATGCTTTATGAAAGCGGCTTTGAAATTACACAAAAGCCGTTTTCCGTCGGCACAAGAATAGAGCATCCGCAAGAGCACATCAACAAGGCTCAATACGGCAAGCTTTACAACTCACCTCTTTTACCCGCCGCAGATTATAAGCTTGCGTGCCATCCACCGCACGGCAGAGGACTTTATACATTTTGTATGTGCCCGGGCGGCACGGTTGTTGCCGCCTCTTCGGAAGAAGGCGGCATGGTAGTTAACGGCATGAGTGAATACGCCAGAGATAAAGAAAACGCAAACTGCGCTCTTCTTGTCGGGATTGAACCGCCTTTTCAGAGCGACCACCCGCTCGCGGGAATGTTTTTACAGCGTGATATCGAGAAAAAAGCCTTTGCCCTCGGCGGCGGTAATTACACTGCTCCCGCACAACTTCTCGGCGACTTTTTAAAGGGCGAAAAAAGCACTCGACTCGGCAGTGTTAATCCCTCCTGTCCTACAGGTGTTGTTCCTTCGGATATTCGCCTTTGCCTTCCGAAAAAGGTTACAGACACAATAGCCGGAGCTATAGATGATTTTGACCGCAAGCTAAGCGGCTTTAAGCTTTACGATGCCGTTTTAACCGCTCCCGAATCAAGAAGTTCGTCGCCGATAAGAATTGTACGCGATGAATTTTTCCAAGCAACGCGCTTTCAGGGAGTTTTCCCCTCGGGCGAGGGCGCAGGCTACGCCGGCGGCATTGTCTCTGCTGCTGTTGACGGAATTAAATGTGCAGAAGCCGTAATTAAAGATGTAAAATGGCGTTACGACCTTTAAAAAAGCATATAATCCCCTCCGCGTAAATATATTTTTGTCGGAGGGGATTTTTTTGAAGCTTTATAAAATCATAAATCTTAAAGCAGGCAGCGCATTCTTTCTAATTTTTCTTTTCTTTGCACTTATTTTTACAGGCGCCGGCGCTGCCGCAAGCACTGTCGCAAGAATTAAAAAGCTGCCGATATATTCCGTTAAAACAGATGAAAAAAAGCTTGCCGTAAGCTTTGATGCGGCGTGGAGTGCAGACGACACCGAGGAGCTTATTAAAATTCTGAAAAAATACGATGCCGGCTGCACATTTTTTGCCGTAGGTGCTTGGCTTGATAAAAATGCCGAGGCGGCAAAATCACTTTATGACAACGGCTTTGAAATTGCGAACCACTCAAACACTCACCCGGCCTTTTCAAAGCTTACGCGTGAGCAAATAAAACGCGAAATAACAGACTGTAATGAAAAAATAAAGAAAATCACCGGCAAAGAATGCCGACTTGTAAGAGCGCCGAGCGGCGATTATACAAATGAAAGCTTAGATGTGTGCGAAGAGCTAAATATGAAAATGATTCAATGGTCTGTAGATTCGCTTGATTGGAAGCTTTTGTCTGTTGAAGAAATGTATTCGCGCGTAACAGGGAAAGTGCAAAACGGTTCAATTCTTCTTTTTCACAACGGCGTAAAAAACACACCCGAGGCACTTGATAAAATTTTAAACAAGCTAAATGACGAGGGCTATAGCTTTGTTAATGTAAGTGAACTTATTTATTGGAATAATTATAAAATCGACAATACCGGAACTCAACAACAACTTTTAAACACGACCTCTTAAAGCTACACAACAGACAAGTACATCTGTTAACAAAAACTTAACAAATTACTTTAAAAAAAGACTTGACAAACCCACACCGATAGTGTATATTATATTAGCACTTTGAAGTGCGCCAAGTAAATATCGCGGGGTAGAGCAGCTCGGTAGCTCGTCGGGCTCATAACCCGGAGGTCATGTGGTTCAAATCCCATCCCCGCAACCACAAAAGTCCGAAACCGTTAATACAATCGGTTTCGGACTTATTTTTTCTAACTGAAAAACCTTGTAAACCAACGAGTTCCGGCAACATGGGGTTCAAATTAAGCCTCTTGTTGCCGAAACTTTTTTCTTTCCGAGTAAATTCAAATTTTTTATAATTTTCAAATGAACACCCTTGCGAGGAATAATCTGATTGTGCGATAGAAAATTTGAAAGTATAGAAGAATATTTTGAAAGGACACATTAGTAAGCTCCAATTTAAAATGTAACCATACCCTTATCATTCGTCAAGTCATTTCGACAGCACACCAACCGTCATTCTCATATTATAAACCGGGAAAAATCATTAAAAATTCAAAAAGATGATTTTTATCACGATAAAGTCCGTTTTATGGGACACCAAATAGTATAAACTATAATCAACCCACT
>CAYQPJ010000001.1:111703-114815 GCA_964419515.1 uncultured Eubacteriales bacterium | reverse complement strand
GTAAATTGCGGTATTACCGCACATTTATCGTACGCCGTAGGCAATTATAATAGCCGCGCGCAGCGCCCGAGATTTTGCATTTTGCATTTTGAATTCTGCATTTGCGCGACAAGTGTCGCGCATTGCGGCGAACGCGGGCGATTAAAAATCGCCCCTACGGTGGATGGCGCATTTATATTTTAATTCAATATAATGAATATTGTCGTAAATTAAGGTATGTAACTGTTTGCAGTGGTGCAGGGGGAGCTTTTTGCGGTTTTTTAAAATAATAAAAATTTCTTCCATTATAGTTGATTTTCGCGCGGTTTTAGTATAATATGTATAGTTAGAGACGTCAATTTGGATTTTTTGAAAATTTTTTTGGAGGTTTTGTATGAATTATAAGCTTAACAAGAGCAAAGCGAAGGAGATGCTTGAAAATAAGCTTCTTCATTTCTTCGGCGTTTCCGCGGAGAATGCAACATATGAGCAATTTTACAAAGCGATAGCAATGATTCTAAGAGATATGATGGGCGAGGGCAGAGCCGAGCTTTCAACAAAGGCAGACAAGGAAGGCAGAAAGCGCATCTATTATCTTTCAATGGAATTTTTAATGGGCAGGTCCCTTAAAAACACGCTTTATAATCTTAATCTTACAAGCGTTTTTTCAAGCGTGCTTTCGGAATACGGCATTAAGCTTGAAAAGCTTTACGACTGTGAGCCGGATGCGGGTCTCGGTAACGGCGGTCTCGGCAGGCTTGCGGCGTGCTATCTTGATGCGCTTGCAACGGGTGGTTACCCCTCACGCGGCTATTCCATTCTTTATGAGTTCGGCATATTCCGTCAAAAGCTTATTGAGGGCAGACAAACGGAGCTTCCCGATAATTGGCTTCCCGGCGGCGAGGTTTGGCTTGTTCCGAGAGAAAGCAGTGCGGTTGACGTTGTTTTCGAAGGCTCTGTTAAGGACTCCTGGGAGGGACCGTACCACCACGTTGAAATTGAAAACGGTAACGTGATTCAGGCAATTCCGTACGATATGTTTGTTGCCGGCAAGGATGGCAAGGGAATAAGCGTTTTAAGGCTCTGGAGGGCAAGCGCACCGGAATTTGATATGAAGCTTTTTAACAGCGGTGATTATATGCGTTCAATGGAGCGCCGCGCTATGGCTGAGGTTATAAGCAAGGTGCTTTACCCCATGGACAATCACCCCGAGGGAAAGTCCTTAAGGCTTCGTCAGCAATATTTCCTCGTTTCCGCTTCGGTGCAGGATATTGTAAGACATCACTTGAGAGTTTACGGCACGGTAGATAATCTTCCGGAGAAAATGGCAATTCATATTAACGATACTCACCCCACAATGGCTATTCCGGAGCTTATGCGTATTCTTCTTGATGAGTGCGGCTACGGCTGGGACGATGCGTGGAGGCTTGTTACAAATACAGTTGCCTACACAAATCATACCGTAATGAGCGAGGCGCTTGAGTGCTGGAGCGAGGAGCTTGTAAAGCGCCTTATTCCGCGTATTTATGAAATTATCAAGGAAATTGACAATCGCTTCAGATATTTTGTTTGGGAGAGCACGCACGATGCCGACTACGTTGAGCGCACCGCGATTATTTCCGGCGGCGCGGTTAAAATGGCAAACCTTTGCGTTGCGGCTTGTCACAGCGTAAACGGCGTTTCGGCACTTCACAGCAAAATTCTTATTGACTCGCTCTTTAACGATTATTACAGGCTTACTCCCGACAAGTTTACAAACGTTACAAACGGTATTGCTCACAGACGTTGGCTTTGTCAGGCTAACCAGCCGCTGACAGCTTATCTTAAGGAACTTCTCGGAAGCGACAAATTCGTTTACGATGCGGATGCTCTTTCGGGGCTTGAAAAATTCAAGGATGACGAAGAGGTTCTTTCAAGGCTCGGTGAAATTAAGCTTAAAAATAAAAAAGCGTTTGCTTCGCACATTCAAAAAACAACGGGTATTAAGCTTGACGTTAATTCGATTTTCGATGTTCAGGTTAAGCGCCTTCACGAATATAAGCGCCAGCACCTTAACGCCTTGAGTATTGTTGCAGACTACCTTGAAATTAAATCGAACCCCGACGGCGATTACATTCCGCACACGTTTATTTTCGGCGCAAAGGCGGCGCCCGGCTACTTTATGGCACAGCAGATTATCAGCTTTATTTTAGAGCTTGCGGAGCTTATTAACAATGACCCGGACGTTCGCGGCAGAATTAAAATTTTGTTTGTTGAGGATTACAACGTTACAAATGCAGAGCGCCTTATGCCGGCGGCTGATGTTTCGGAGCAGATCTCTCTTGCGGGCAAGGAGGCAAGCGGCACGGGAAACATGAAGCTTATGTTAAACGGTGCCGTTACACTCGGAACGCTTGACGGCGCAAACGTTGAAATTCACGAGGCTGTGGGCGATGAGAATATGTTCCTTTTCGGAATGACTGCCGAGGAGGTAGTTCAGCTTAAAAACAACGGTTATAATCCGCAAAGCTTTATTTCAAATAATCCGGAGCTGAGACGTGTTCTCGACTTTATAAACGGCGGAATTAACGGCAAGGACTTTTCCACGATAAGTGGCTCAATTGCACACTATGACCCGTTTATGGTTCTTGCGGATTTTGCGGACTATCGCCGCGCACAGAAAAAAATGCGTGAGGCGTTCTCCGACAAAAAGCTTTGGAACAAAATGTCGCTTATGAATATTGCGCGTGCCGGAAGATTTTCCGCGGACAGAGCCGTAAATGAGTATGCAACGCATATATGGAATGCACAAAAAAATGACTGAAAATTCGTCTTTTTGCCGAAAATGAAGAAAGAGGTACTCTAAAAGGTATTTTTGAAAGAAATTTCTATTGACAATTTGTGAATTTTAGGTTAATCTTATTATGCGAATGCTCATTCGAGCAAAATCAAAATAAATTAAAAGCTTCAAAAAGTGAAAGGGGCAAATTCCAATGAAAAGCTCAGATTTAAAGGTTGTTGCAATTATCCTTGCAATAGCGCTTTTCTTCACAATCGTAACGAGTAATGCTGTTTCAATTGCTTCCGTAGTTCTTCTTGCCAACGGCGGTTCAAACGTTGTCGCAAGTAACGGCGGTACGTCAAGCAACGGCGG
>CAYQPJ010000001.1:0-111603 GCA_964419515.1 uncultured Eubacteriales bacterium | reverse complement strand
AACGGCGGTACGTCAAGCAACGGCGGAGACACTTCTTATGTTCCCTCCGGAGATAACGGCGGCTCAAGCTCAAGCGACACTCCCGTTTCCGGCGATAACGGCGGCTCAAGCTCAAGCGACACTCCCGTTTCCGGCGATAACGGCGGTTCCGTAAGCACAGATGTACCCGGAGCAGACAACGGCGGTTCTTCTTCGAACGGCGGTTCATCTTCTAACGGCGGTTCTTCAGATAACGGCGGTTCATCTTCTAACGGCGGTTCAACAAACTCCGACGAGTGGGACAAGGCAAAGACCTTTAACTTCTATAAGGCAGCTTGCGACAAAATCACAAACTCGGGTGCTGCAGGCCACACAAGAAAAGAGTGGCAGGAAATTCAGAGTCTTGACTTTGGTAGCGCAACAGCTTCAAATATGCTTTTACCCGTTATCCAGAGCTTTATGAAGACAGAGGATCAGGCTGAGCCGAAAACCTCCGAAAAAGGCTCCGATGATGCCAAGAGACGTATGGCTCCCTGCGGTGCGGATATCTCTAATGTTAAGAGCGCAACAAAGAAGGATCTCTCAAACGGTAACTATCAGATTACAATCGTTATGAACGACGAGAATACTCCCAGGAAGGGCAGTAAGGGCGTAGCATCCATGGCAACGGGCATTCTTTACATGGAAGACGTTGAGGATACCGTTAAGAACGACGGAACAGTAAGCGCTATCGTTAAGAGCCTTGATCAGGCAGAGATTGTTTATAAGTCATATACAATAGTTGCCGAGATGACAAAGGACGGTAAGTTCGTTTCTATTGACCACAACACAACAGGCGAAATCGCCGCAAAGGTTACCGTAAGAATTTTGGGTTCTGTAGGCGGTACAGGTGTTATGGCGTTCACCAGCAAATGGTACGATTTCAAATATTAATTTAATCAATTAATTAAAGTTTAGAAAGGCTGTAAGGAACGTAGGTTTTTTACAGCCTTTAATCATTTGCGAAAATCAATTGTATATTTTAATTTTAAAAAATACCAATTTAAATACGGATGATTTTTTCGTAATTGTATTTGGATGCTTTTTGCCTTATATGCGTTTGACATCGCCCTTGAGTTGCGCTCGTTTACGATGTTTTATGCGTTGGTTCATTGCGTTATATGCCATTACAATATATATACACTAACAGACGGAGTTGTGCAATATGGTGGGATAACAACGCGTGTATGTATAAAATTACACATATTTGAATTGACATATCGGTGTTTATTGGGTATAATGAAAATGTAAATATTGTCAAGGAGTAAATGAAAATGAAAACGGAAAAGCTTATCAGCGTAATTCTTTCGGCGGCAATTTTATTCGGAGTCTTCGGCGTTTCTGCTTTCGCGGCAGGGGAAACGGACTACACGATTATTAATCCGTATGAGTCTGTCGATTGGGAAAAGGTCGATACATACAAGGCGTGTCTTCACGCTCATACAACTGCCTCCGACGGAGATGTTACACTTTCGGATATGGTAGAGGCTTATTATGATGCGGGGTATGACATTCTTGCCATTACGGACCACGGTGTTATTAACACCGGTTGGCGTGATGAACGGGAAACTCACGGTGTTTTCAACGGCTTCCGTAAGGTTGAGCCTATGAGTGAGGAGCAGTACACACGCATTACAACCGGCTCCGACAGAAACGGCAGAGGCATTGTTGATATTACGGGCGGTATTGAGTGTAATATGGCGGTTATTTCAAAAACGCACGTAAACGGCTATTGGACTACCTACGGCAGTGGCGTTTGGGGTACGGAAAACGACTATAAAACCGCTACGGTTGAAATTGAGAAAACAGGCGGTTATTCCGTTTTAAATCATGTTGGCGATTGGACTAATTCAAACCACTTTCCGGAGCGTTCGCACTGGAATGAGTTTATTACGTATTTTTCGGATATTTTCACTACTTCAAAGAGCTGCCTCGGCATGGAGATTGTAAACAGCAGAGATGTTGTTTCACGCTATGACAGAGAGCTTTGGGATGAGCTTTTGCAGGTGGTTATCCCCACAGGCAGAAATATTTGGGCGTTTGCCGATGACGACTCCGAGCAGCTTTACGAGGTCGGCAGGGCGTTTGAGTATTTCCCGCTTGAGGAAAATACCGAGCAAAATGTTAAAGAGGCTATGATAAACGGCTCGTTTTTCTCATCAAGCATTTATTATTATCCCGAGGGTGTTCATGGCGAAAAGCTTACCGGTGACGGTGCGACACCTATTGTTACGGATATTAAGGTCGACGGCGAGAAAAACACAATAAGTGTAGAGCTTGACCCCACGAGGGATTGCAAAGGTATTGTATGGTATGCCGATGGCGAGGTTATTTCAACCGATTATACAATAGACCTTAACGATTATGAGGATAAGCTCGGCTGTTATGTGAGATTTGAGCTTTACGGTGAGGGCGGAACCACATATTCACAAGCCTTTGAGCTTAGGTACGAGGGCAGACAGGATAAGAGCATTCCCGTTTCTGCAATTCCCGACAATGAGGACGGAGAGGCTTTTCTTGCAATTTATCACACACTTCCGTTTGCGCTTTGCTCGTTTATTGTTGAAAAGCTTGCCGCGCTTTTCGGCTTGATTTAAGCTTTTCGAGGAATTTAATTTAAGAATCATAAAAAAACAGTTTAATCCCGATTGCTACGTTTAGCAGTCGGGATTTTTAACATACTTTTTGATTTTTGCGAACCGAATACTTAACAACGGCATCGGGCGGTTCGGTTTTTGAGGCATATTGCACAATTAAATAACTGAAAAAACGTGAAAACTCATCAAAAAATAGGCGAAATCCTATTGACAGATTGTCGGCAAGGGTTTATAATACTATAATCTATAATAATGGAATAATACCGCTATTTGAATTAACGCGGTGTGAAAATTATTGTAATTTACAGTTAATTATTTCTTTTTTCAGCCGCTTCGGTGAAAAAGAATTTAAAATAAGAACGGAGTGATGTGTCTTATGGCTAATGTGAAACCCGTGAAGCTCGGAAAGAACACAAGAATGAGTTTTGCAGGTATCAATGAGGTTATGCAGATGCCAAACCTTATTGAGGTGCAAAAGAACTCGTACAAGTGGTTCCTTGATGTCGGCCTCAGAGAGGTATTTCGCGATATCGACGAGATTACGGACTATACGGGCAATTTGGTTTTAACCTTTATTGATTACCGTATGGATGAAAAGCCGAAGTACAGTGTAACGGAATGCAAGGAAAGGGATGCAACATACGCAGCGCCCCTTCGTGTTATTGCAAGACTTTACAACAAGGAAACGGGCGAAATTAAAGAGAATGAGGTTTATATGGGCGACTTCCCCATAATGACCGAAAGCGGCACCTTTGTTATAAACGGTGCGGAGCGCGTTATTATTTCTCAGCTTGTTCGTTCGCCCGGTGTTTACTTCGGAAACACCTTTGACAAAAACGGTAAAAAGCTCTTTACAGCCACGGTTATTCCCAACAGAGGTGCTTGGCTTGAGTATGAAACCGATCAGAACGACATTTTCAATGTAAGAATCGACAAAAACAGAAAGCTTCCGATTACAACCTTTATAAGGGCATTGGGTCTTTCCTCTAACCAGGATATTCGCGAATTCTTCGGCTATGACGACAGAATTGAGGCGACTCTTGAGAGAGATACAACTCAAAACACGGAAGAGGCGCTTCTTGAGGTTTACAAAAAGCTTCGTCCCGGCGAGCCGCCCACGCTTGAAACGGCTCAGTCGCATCTTGACGGTCTTTTCTTTGATCCGCACAGATACGATATTTCGAGAGTCGGCAGATACAAATACAACAAAAAGCTTGCAATTGCGGGAAGAATCGTCGGCGGCGTTTTAAGCGCTCCGGTGTTTGATCCGCTTACAGGAGAGCTTCTTGCCGATGAGGGTGAAAAGCTCACTAAGGAAAAAGCGAACGCAATTGACAGAGCCGGCGTTAAAGAAGTTATTCTTAAAGGCGAGGAAGAGGGCACAACCATTAAGGTTATTTCCAACGGAATGGTTTATGCCACAGACTTTATTACCGACATCTCCGAGGAGGAGCTTGAAGAGCTCGGCATTAATGAAAAGGTTTCGTTTGCGGTGCTTGCGGATATTCTTAACACTTGCGACTCAACAGAGGAGCTTCGCGAGGCACTTAAGGCACATTGCGATGATCTTATTCCGAAGCACATCACAATAGATGATATTTTCGCTTCCATAAACTATGTAAACTGCCTCGGTAACGAGCTTGGCAGTACAGACGATATCGACCACCTCAGCAACAGAAGAATCCGTTCCGTAGGAGAGCTTCTTCAGAATCAGTTCAGAATAGGCTTTACGAGAATGGAGAGAGTTGTTCGCGAGCGTATGACTCTTCAGGCTCAGGAGGGCGACAAAACAACTCCCGCAACGCTTATTAATATAAGACCCGTTATTGCGGCTATTAAGGAGTTTTTCGGTTCTTCACCGCTTTCGCAGTTTATGGACCAAACAAACCCACTTGCAGAGCTTACGCATAAGCGCCGTATTTCGGCGTTGGGCCCCGGCGGACTTTCAAGAGACCGCGCAGGCTTCGAGGTTCGTGACGTTCACTATACCCATTACGGCAGAATGTGCCCCATAGAGACTCCCGAAGGACCCAACATCGGACTTATTTCTTACCTTGCGACCTTTGCGAGAATTAATAAATACGGCTTTATAGAGGCTCCTTACCGCAAAATAGATAAGGAAAAGGGTATTGTTCTTAAAGAGGTTGAATATATGACAGCCGACATTGAGGACACCTACTGTGTGGCACAGGCAAACGAGCCGCTTGATGAGGAAGGACATTTTCTTAACGAGCGCGTTACCGTTCGTTACCGTGATGAATTCCGCGAGGTTTCGCCGAGTGTTCCGGATTATATGGACGTTTCGCCCAAGATGCTTGTTTCCGTTGCTACGGCAATGATCCCCTTCCTTGAGAACGATGACGCCAACCGTGCACTTATGGGTGCAAACATGCAGCGTCAGGCAGTTCCGCTTCTTAAAACAGAGTCGCCCATAGTAGGTACGGGTATGGAATACAAGGCGGCTGTAGACAGTGGTGTTGTTGTTCTTGCGAAAAACGCAGGTACTGTTAAAAAGGTAAGCGCAAAAACAATAGAAATTTTGACCGATGACGGCAAAACAGATGTTTATGAGCTTATTAAATTCATGCGCTCAAACCAGGGCACATGTATAAATCAGCGCCCCATTGTAAAAATAGGTGAGCGCGTTGAGAAGGATGCCGTTATAGCAGACGGTCCCGCTACGAGCAACGGCGAAATTTCGCTCGGTAAAAATGCTCTTATCGGATTTATGACATGGGAAGGCTATAACTACGAGGATGCTGTTCTTCTTAACGAAAAAATGGTTCGTGAGGATGTATTTACTTCAATCCATATTGAAGAGCACGAGGTTGAGTCCCGTGATACAAAGCTCGGACCGGAGGAAATCACAAGAGATATTCCCAATGTCGGAGAGGATGCACTTGCAAACCTTGACGAAAACGGAATTATAAGAGTCGGCGCAGAGGTTCATTCGGGCGATATCCTTGTAGGTAAGGTTACACCCAAGGGTGAAACAGAGTCTACACCCGAGGAAAGACTTCTTCGCGCAATATTCGGTGAAAAGGCTCGCGAGGTGAGAGATTCATCTCTTCGCGTTCCGCACGGTGAGTACGGCGTTGTTGTTCAGGTAGAGGTATTTACAAGAGCAAACAGTGATGAGTTAAGCCCCGGTGTAAATAAGGTTGTTCGTTGCTATATTGCCCAAAAGCGTAAAATCAGCGTCGGCGATAAAATGGCCGGTCGCCACGGTAACAAGGGCGTTGTTTCGAGAATCCTTCCGCAGGAGGATATGCCCTTCCTTCCCGACGGCACACCGCTTGACATAGTTCTTAACCCCCTCGGCGTTCCTTCACGTATGAATATCGGTCAGGTGCTTGAGGTTCACCTCGGCTACGCAGCAAGAGCGCTTGGCTACAAGGTTATGACACCCGTATTCGACGGTGCACACGAGGATGATATAAGAAGCATGCTTTCGGAAGCAAACCTTTCAACCGACGGTAAAACATGGCTTACCGACGGCAGAACGGGCAGAAAGTTCGATAATCCCGTTACAGTCGGCATAATGTATTACCTTAAGCTCCATCACCTTGTTGACGATAAGATTCACGCACGTTCAATAGGTCCGTATTCGCTTGTAACTCAACAGCCCTTGGGTGGTAAGGCTCAATTCGGCGGACAGCGCTTCGGTGAGATGGAGGTTTGGGCTCTTGAGGCTTACGGTGCAGCTTACACCCTTCAGGAGATTCTTACTGTTAAGTCAGACGACGTTGTCGGAAGAGTTAAGACTTATGAGTCAATTGTCAAGGGTCTTAATGTTCCGAAGCCCGGCGTACCCGAATCCTTCAAGGTTCTCGTTAAAGAGCTTCAGGCTCTCGGTCTTGATATTCTTGTTCTTGATAAGGACAATAACGAGATTGAGCTTAAGCAAAGCTTTGACGATGAAATAGGTATTCCCGTTGTTGACAGCGAAGCATTTGAAAACGTAAACGATGCCGAGGATGCCGAAGGATATATGATAGAAGATCCCGATGAAGACGATTTTGATGACAGCGAAGATTATGATGACGGCTTCGGCGAATTCGATGAAGCCGGCTTCGACAGCAGTGAAGATGAGCTTGAATGATTTTAAATCGTCTGTAAAATCCGATATTGATAGGAAGAAGGGTTAATTGTATATGGATAATGAATCAAGAACTCCCATAGTTGATGAAGACAACAGCATTGACTTTGAATCCATAAAAATAGGGCTTGCCTCTCCCGACCAAATAAGAAATTGGTCATACGGCGAGGTTAAAAAGCCCGAAACCATAAACTACCGCACACTCAAGCCCGAAAGAGACGGTCTTTTCTGCGAAAGAATTTTCGGTCCCACAAAGGATTGGGAATGCCACTGCGGTAAGTATAAAAAAATTCGCTATAAGGGCAAGGTGTGTGAGCGCTGCGGCGTTGAAATTACAAAAGCCAAGGTAAGGCGTGACCGTATGGGTCACATTGAGCTTGCTGCTCCCGTTTCTCATATTTGGTATTTTAAGGGCACACCCTCGAGAATGGGTCTTATGCTCGATATTTCTCACCGTGACCTCGAAAAGGTGCTCTATTTTGCAAAATACATTGTTATAGATCCCGGCGACACGCCTCTTGAAAAATATCAGATACTCAACGATAAAGAGTATGAGGATATGGTTTTAAGATATGATGCGGACTCTTTCAGAGCGGGCATGGGCGCAGAGGCTATTAAGGAGCTTCTTTCCGAAATAGATCTTGACAAGCTTTGCGATGACCTTCGCACGGAGCTTGAAACCGCCGCAGGTCAGAAAAAGGTTCGTCTTTTGAAAAGACTTGAGGTTGCCGAGGCGTTCAGAGCTTCCGGTAACCGTCCCGAATGGATGATTCTCGACGTTATTCCGGTAATTCCTCCGGATATTCGTCCTATGGTTCAGCTTGACGGCGGCAGATTTGCAACCTCGGACCTTAACGACCTTTACAGACGCGTTATAAACAGAAATAACCGTCTTCAAAAGCTTCTTGAGCTTGGTGCACCCGAAATTATCGTGCGCAATGAGAAGAGAATGCTTCAGGAGGCAGTGGACGCTCTTATAGATAACGGCAGACGCGGAAGACCCGTAACAGGACCTAACAACCGCGCTCTCAAGTCGCTTTCCGATATGCTTAAGGGTAAGCAGGGACGCTTCAGACAAAACCTTCTCGGCAAACGTGTTGACTATTCGGGACGTTCGGTTATCGTAGTAGGCCCCGAGCTTAAGCTTCACCAGTGCGGTCTTCCCAAGGAGATGGCAATTGAGCTTTTCAAGCCGTTTGTTATGAAACGCCTTTGGGAGCTTGGAATTGCGAACAACATTAAGTCCGCGCGTAAAATGGTTGAAAAAGGCAAGTCCGAGGTTTGGGATGCTCTTGAAATAGTAATTAAGGACCATCCCGTAATGCTTAACCGTGCGCCTACACTTCACAGGCTCGGTATTCAGGCATTTGAGCCGGTTCTTGTTGAGGGCAGAGCAATAAAGCTTCATCCGCTTGTTTGTACAGCGTTTAACGCGGACTTCGACGGCGACCAGATGGCAGTTCACGTTCCGCTTTCAGCAGAGGCTCAGGCAGAGGCACGCTTCTTGATGCTTGCCGCAAATAACCTTCTTAAGCCCTCCGACGGAAAGCCCGTTGTTGTTCCCACACAGGATATGATTCTCGGCTCTTACTACCTTACTCTTATTAAGCCCGAGGAAATCGGTCACGGTAAGATGTATAAGGATGTTAACGAGGCTATAATGGCTTATGACGAGGGCATTCTCGGTCTTCACGCGCCCATCAAAATCCGTATGGAAAAGGTGGTTGACGGCGTTAAGTACTCGGAGCTTCTCGAAACAACACTCGGCAGAGTTATTTTCAACAATCCCGTTCCGCAGGATCTCGGCTTTGTTGACAGAAGCAAGCCCGAAAATATGTTTAAGCTTGAGGTAGATAAGCTTGTTAACAAAAAGGAGCTCGGTAAAATAATTGAGCGCTGCATTAAGGTTCACGGTACCGCTGATTCCGCAATGGTTCTTGATAATATCAAGGCACAGGGCTACAAATATTCAACACGAAGCGGTATTACCGTTGCCGTAGGCGATGCTACAATTCCCGAGAAAAAGGCTCAATTTATTAAAGAGACCGAGGCACAGATTGATAAAATCAACGAGAATTACGAGTTTGGCTTCTTAAGCTCCGTAGACCGCTCCAGAAGCGTTATTAAGGCTTGGGAGGAATGCACGAAGAATGTTTCGGCAGAACTTCGTAAATCCATGGATCCCTACAACCCCGTATTTATGATGCTTGATTCCGGTGCTCGTGGTTCGGATTCACAGCTTCGTCAGCTTGCGGGTATGCGCGGACTTATTGCCAATACTGCAGGTAAAACAATCGAAATCCCGATTCGTGCCAACTACCGTGAAGGTCTTAATATTATCGAGTATTTCATTTCTTCGCGTGGTGCGCGTAAGGGTCTTGCCGATACGGCTCTTCGTACGTCGGACTCCGGTTACCTTACAAGAAGACTTGTTGACGTTTCTCAGGATGTTATAATCCGTGAAAATGATTGCCATTGCCACGACGGTCTTGATGTTTATGACATTACGGATGGCAGAGATATTATTGAGTCACTTGAAGAAAGACTTACCGGCAGATATCTTCTTAATGATTTTTGCGATGATAATACAGGCGAGCTTATTTGCTCCAAGGATACAATAATTGACGAAAAGCTTGCAAAGGTTATTGCAACAGCCGTTAACTCAAGAGAAAACCCGGCCGACAGGAAAATTAAGATTCGTTCACTTCTTACGTGCGAATCCGAGCATGGCGTTTGCATTAAGTGCTACGGCAGAAACCTTGCTACAGCAGGCCCTGTAGATGTGGGCGAGGCGGTAGGTATTATAGCCGCACAGTCCATAGGCGAGCCCGGTACACAGCTTACCATGAGAACCTTCCACACCGGCGGTGTTGCTTCGCAGTCGGATATTACACAGGGTCTTCCCCGTGTTGAAGAGCTCTTTGAGGGCAGAAAGCCCAAAACTCTTGCAATGCTCAGCGAAATCTCGGGTGTTGTTTCATTTGAAGAGATTAAAAAGAGCAAACATGTTGTTATTACCGGTGAGGATGACATCAAAAAATATCTTATTCCTTACGATGCGCGTCTTTGTCAGGATATTTACGAGGGCGCACACGTTGAAAAGGGTCAGCACCTTACAGAGGGTGCGGTTAACCCCCACGATGTACTTGCCGTTCTCGGCGTAGAGGCAGTTCACAACTACCTTATTAAGGAAGTTCAAATGACATACCGTATGCAGGGTGTTGACATCAACGACAAGCACATTGAGGTTATTGTACGTCAGATGATGAGAAAGGTGAGAGTTGAAGAGTCCGGTTCGACCGATCTTCTTCAGGGAACCTCTATTGAAAAGCGTGAGCTTGCTGCTGCCAATGAAGCAGCGAGAGTACGTTGTGAGGCAAACGGTATGCCGTTTGAGCCTGCCACAGTTACACCTGTTCTCCTCGGTATTACAAAGGCTTCACTTGCAAACGACTCCTTCCTTTCGGCAGCCTCCTTCCAGGAGACAACAAAGGTTCTTACCGAAGCTGCTATTAAGGGTAAGGTTGACCCGCTTCTCGGTCTTAAGGAAAATGTTATTATCGGTAAGCTTCTTCCCTCGGGTACGGGTATGAAGCGTTACGGCTCCGTTGAGGTTGCCTCTACATTTGTTCCGCAAACGGAAGAGGCTGATGCTTTTGAAAGCGCGGTAAGCACCTACGAAGAGGCGCTTATGGCGGCTGTAGAAACGCTTGAAGCTTCCGAAACGGCGGAATCTGCCGAGTAATATGGTATTTTTGACGATTTTGAGGCAAAAAGTTTGTTGAAAGTGTTGACAAATCGGTCTTAAAATGGTAAATTAGTATTTGTTGTGTTAGGGGCATGGTATGCCCTGCCCCTTCCATATATAAATTAACATTCGGAGGTGAAAATACTTGCCAACCTTTAATCAGCTCGTTCGCAGCGGAAGAGAGACTCTCGAAAAGAAATCAAAGGCTCCCGCTCTCGGCAAAGGTCTTAACTCTAAGAAGAATATTGTTACAGATAACAATTCTCCCCAGAAGAGAGGCGTTTGCACAGTTGTTAAAACCGACACGCCCAAAAAGCCCAACTCGGCGCTTCGTAAGCTTGCCAGAGTTCGTCTTACAAACGGAATTGAGGTTTCCGCCTATATTCCCGGCGTAGGTCACAACTTGCAGGAGCACAGCGTAGTGCTTATCCGCGGAGGCCGTGTTAAGGACCTTCCCGGTGTGCGTTACCACATCATCCGCGGTACGCTCGATACTCAGGGCGTAAACGGCAGGATGCAGTCCCGTTCAAAATACGGTGCAAAGCGTCCGAAAGCAGGAAAGAAATAATTCTTTCAAATTATTCAAGGACATTCTTCTTGCAGGCTGAATTAAATTCAACCAATGAAAGGTAAGTATTTTTACTTTTAGCGTACTGACCTACATTGGCGCCACGGGAAGCGTAGTCACTCGAGTACCTATGATATCATTAATATGAAGGAGGGAAGCGAAGTGCCAAGAAGAGGCCAGATTGCAAAACGTGATGTTTTGCCAGATCCGCTTTACAACTCAAAGCTTGTAACAAGGCTTATTAACAATGTTATGTATGACGGTAAAAAAGGTGTTGCTCAAAAAATTGTTTACGATGCCTTTGATATCATCAGTGAAAAAACCGGCAAAGAACCCCTTGAGGTGTTTGAAGCCGCTATGGAGAACGTTATGCCCGTTCTCGAGGTAAAGGCTCGCCGTGTCGGCGGTGCTACTTACCAGGTTCCGATGGATGTTCGTCCCGAGAGACGTCAGACACTCGGTCTTCGTTGGATCACTCTCTATTCTCGTCAGCGTTCCGAAAAGACGATGAAGGAAAGACTTGCCAACGAAATTATGGATGCCGTTAACTCAACGGGATCTGCTTTCAAAAAGAAAGAAGACACTCACAAGATGGCAGAAGCCAACAAGGCTTTTGCACACTTCAGATGGTAATCTGAAAACTATTTTATTCGGAGGGTATTATGCCAAGACAGGTACCATTAGAGCTTACCAGAAATATAGGTATCATGGCTCATATCGACGCGGGCAAAACAACCACTACCGAGCGTATCCTTTTTTATACGGGTATTAACCATAAATTAGGTGAAACTCACGACGGTTCCGCGACGATGGACTGGATGGAGCAGGAGCAGGAGAGGGGTATTACAATCACCTCAGCTGCTACTACTTGCTTCTGGAAAAACCACAGAATTAACATTATTGACACTCCCGGTCACGTTGACTTTACGGTTGAGGTTGAGCGCTCCTTGAGAGTTCTTGACGGCTCCGTAACTGTTCTTTGCGCAAAGGGCGGTGTTGAGCCTCAGTCCGAAACCGTTTGGAGACAGGCAGATAAGTATAAGGTTCCGAGAATGATTTACATCAATAAGATGGACATTATGGGTGCGGATTTTTACAACGTACTCCATATGATTAAAGACCGTCTTAAATGTAACGCGGTGCCGATACAGCTTCCCATCGGTTCTGAGTCTGATTTTAAGGGAATTATTGACCTCGTAGAAATGCATGCCGTTAAGTATTATGACGATCTCGGCAAGGATATTCGAGTTGAGGAAATCCCCGAAGACATGTTAGAGCTTGCCGAACAGTACCGTTCGGAGCTTGTAGAGCATGTTGCTGAGCAAGACGATGCACTTCTTGAGAAATACTTTGCAGGTGAGGAGCTTACTGTTGACGAGATTAAATCTTGCATCAGAAAGTCAACCATTGCAAATAAGATGGTTCCGGTAACTTGCGGTACTTCTTATAAGAATAAAGGTGTTCAGAAGCTCCTTGACGCAATTGTTGACTTTATGCCGGCTCCTACCGACGTTGAGTCTATCAAGGGTGTTAATCCCAATACGGGTGATGATGAGGTTCGTCATTCATCCGATACAGAGCCCTTTGCGGCTCTCGCATTTAAGATTGCTACCGATCCCTTCGTTGGTAAGCTCTGCTTCTTCAGAGTTTACTCGGGTAAGGTGGATACAGGCTCTACCGTTTACAACTCCGTTAAGGATGATAACGAGCGTATAGGCCGTATTCTTCAAATGCACGCCAACGCCAGAAAGGATATTGATTGCTGCTACGCAGGCGATATTGCAGCGGCTGTTGGTCTTAAAAGAACAACAACAGGTGATACTCTTTGCGATAAGAATCACCCCGTTATACTCGAATCAATGGAGTTCCCGGAGCCTGTTATCCGTGTAGCTATTGAACCCAAGACCAAAGCAGGTCAGGAAAAGATGGGTATTGCTCTTCAGAAGCTTGCCGAAGAAGACCCCACCTTTAAGTGCTACACCGATGAGGAAACCGGTCAGACAATTATTGCGGGTATGGGTGAGCTTCACCTTGAAATCATCGTAGACAGAATGCTTAGGGAGTTCAGAGTTGAGGCTAACGTAGGTAAACCTCAGGTTGCTTACAGAGAGACAATCACTCAAGAGGCTTCCGCAGATACAAAATTCGCGCGTCAGTCGGGCGGTCACGGTCAGTACGGTCACGTTAAAATCCGCATTGAGCCTAACCCCGGTAAGGGCTACGAGTTTGTTAACGCTGTTGTCGGAGGTGCTATTCCGAAGGAATTTATAGGTCCCTCGGAGGCAGGTATCAAGGGTGCAATGCTTTCGGGCGTTCTCGCAGGATACAATGTTGTTGACACAAAGGTTACACTTTATGACGGTTCATATCACGAGGTTGACTCATCCGAGCTTGCCTTCAAAACTGCCGGTTCAATGGCGTTTAAAGAGGCTATGGCAAAGGCGGCGCCCGTGCTTATGGAGCCTATTATGAAGGTTTCGGTTGTAGTTCCCACAGAATACATCGGTGATGTATTGGGCGACCTTACTGCCCGCCGCGGACTTCCGCAGGGTCAGGAGGACAGAAACGGCGCAGCCGAGATTATAGCTCTTGTTCCCCTTTCGGAAATGTTCGGTTACGCTACCGACCTTCGTTCTAAAACACAGGGCAGAGGTCAGTATGTTATGGAGCCCGACAGCTATGCTCCCGTACCGCGCAATATAGCCGAAAAGATTATGGATGAAAGAGCAAAATAAAATTTTGAAGCTTTTTTTCAAAAGCTATTGAAATGTTGAAAAAATTTTGGTAATATAATACCGTGCAATTTATGTTTTAATCAAAGGAGGACAAACACAATGGCAAAACAAAAATTTGAAAGAAATAAGCCCCATGTTAACATTGGTACAATCGGCCACGTTGACCATGGTAAAACAACCCTTACCGCAGCTATCACAAAGACTCTTGCTATGAAGGGTCAGGCTCAGTTCGAAGCTTATGATATGATCGATAAGGCTCCCGAAGAGAGAGCACGTGGTATCACGATTAACACAGCTCACGTTGAGTACGAGACAGACAACCGTCACTATGCTCACGTTGACTGCCCCGGCCACGCTGACTATATCAAGAACATGATCACAGGTGCTGCTCAGATGGACGGCGCTATCCTCGTTATCGCTGCAACAGACGGTCCTATGGCTCAGACCAAGGAGCACCTTCTTCTTGCACGTCAGGTTGGCGTTCCCTACATCGTAGTATTCCTTAACAAGTGCGACCAGGTTGACGATCCCGAGCTTCTTGAGCTTGTTGAGATGGAAGTTCGTGAGACTCTTTCCGAGTACGGCTTCCCGGGCGACGATACACCCATCATCAAGGGTTCTGCTCTTAAGGCTCTTGAGTATGCCGGTGATGATCTCGGTGCTCCCGAGCTTGCTCCTATCGTTGAGCTTATGGCAGCTGTTGACAGCTACATTCCCACTCCCGACCGTATGGCAGACCTTCCCTTCCTTATGCCCGTTGAGGACGTATTCACAATCACAGGTCGTGGTACTGTTGCTACAGGTAGAGTTGAGCGTGGTCAGCTTCGTGTTGGCGATGAGCTTGAAATCGTAGGTCTTACCGAAGAGAAGAAGAAAACAGTTTGCACAGGCGTTGAGATGTTCCACAAGCTCCTCGACTATGCAGAGGCAGGCGACAACATCGGTGCTCTTCTTCGTGGTGTTGACAGAAAGGGTATTGAGCGCGGTCAGGTTCTTTGCAAGCCCGGTTCAATTCACCCCCACACAAAGTTCAAGGGTCAGGTTTACGTTCTTTCTAAGGACGAAGGCGGCCGTCATACTCCCTTCTTCAACAACTATCGTCCTCAGTTCTATTTCAGAACCACAGACGTTACAGGCGTAATCACTCTTCCCGATGGTGTTGAGATGTGCATGCCCGGCGATAACGTTGAGATGAGCGTTGAGCTTATTACTCCTATCGCTATTGAAAAGGGTCTCCGTTTCGCTATCCGTGAGGGCGGCAGAACGGTTGGTTCAGGCGCTGTTACCGAGATTATTGAGTAATTAGTTTTGCTTTACGGCAGAGTCACCGAAAGGTGACTCTGTTTTTTTGAAATCAAGACATATTTATTTTAGTAAAAGAAACATTTGTTTTTTTGCGTTACCGCTATAAAACAATTAATGCAAAAACCACAAAAAATTATTGCATTTTTTTGATAGTGTGATATATTGTTTTTGTAATAATACGTGTGTTTGAAATATCTGCTGCTTTATTTATTATATATGATGATTTATTATATAAATCGAAGCAGCCGAGATTTTCGGCTGCTTCGGGAGTGAGGTTTTGTGATGTTAAAAAATGTTTCAATGCAACTTAAATTGATGTTTTCCGCGAAAAGTTTTCGCTATACATTGTTTTTTTCTTGTGTTTTTTCCTGCATTGCTTTTATTATAAAACCGAAAGTCAGGTACAAATTTTACCGGACTTTCGGTTGTGTCAATGCTTAATATCTATGCCTACCGTTTATTTATATTGATATACGCGAACATAGTCAATGATAAAATCGGTAAGCTCATCGGTGTTTTTATCAATTGCGGCACCTGCCCAGCTGTCTTCGGGTTGCGCGTTATTGCCGCCTACCTCAACGGATAAAATCATCCATTCGGGAGCTTTTGAAACGCCGAAATCGCTTCTGCCTGTTTCAACTCCGTTTATATAAAATATATAACCGTTTTCATTCCATTCAACACCGTAGGTATTGTATTCCTCGTAAGGGTCGTTTCCGACAATTCGTGAAAAGCTGACATCTTTGCTTTTAAGCTCCGGTCCGTAGCCGTTAATGTGCAGCTTTGACGAAACAGAATTTTTATCCGTGCCGTCAAGGTGATAATAGGGAGATTCGAAAATATCTATTTCGGCACCCTTTTCACCATTACTTTGAGTGTCTGCAACACCTTCGCAGCCCATCCAAAATGCTGCCCACTGTCCTGTACCCTTGGGCAAAATGCAGCGGCATTCAAAATAGCCGTATCTTTGACTGAAGCTGTTTTTGGTATTTATTCCGCAGGAATACCAACCGGCTTTTCCGTTACCGTCAATACCGTCGGGGAAGTATTCTGTTGCGATGCGCAGGCTGCCGTTTTCAACCGTTGCGAGCTTGTTATTCCAATATCCGCCGCGTCTGAGAGCGGTGCTGCCGTTGGCGTATCCATGACCGCTCCATTTGCTTAAATCGAGGCTGTCACCGTCAAATTCATCAGCCCATGTCAGCTCAAATTTACTCATATCAACCTGCTCGCCGTGAGGGATTGTCGGTCTACCGGAAACCGAGAGGTAAAGTGAAATAATTCCAAGCAATACAGATATAATCTGTTTTATAAATTGGTGGTATGTGAGAATGTTCATTATTGTTTCCAACCTTTCTGCTTGTAATGTGTTTGTAAGCTTTATACAAGATAATTAAAACAAATTGTTAACAAAAAGTCAATACTTTCTTTTATAAATTGCAGATGAAATTTTTGAATAGAATTATTTCTTTGGCTATTTAATGTTTTCGAAGGAAACGCTTCATTGAAAAAAGCGCTTCCGAAGAAGTGCTTTTTCATCTTGCTGTAATTAAAAAATTAAATAAAACACTCGCTGTCGCACGTATGAAGGAAGCGTTTTCAATGTGCCGAAGGCACGTTTCATCAGCGTAGTGCTTCATTGTTTTGACAATCTAATGTTTCCGAAGAAAATGCTTCATTGAAAAAAGCACGCTTTCGCGTGCTTTTTTCCTGGCAGCGGGATAGGGATTCGAACCCCAACAAACAGAGTCAGAGTCTGTCGTGCTACCGTTACACAATCCCGCTAAGAACAAGGGATATTATACTATCTCTTTAAGGAAAAGTCAATAGTTATTTTTATTTTTTTATAATATTACGGTATTTTTGCTTTGATAGTAAATTCTCAAAGTAAATGCAACAGTAGAATTTACGATTGCATTTAGTCTGAGAAGGGTTTTGTAGTAGCATTAGTTTGAGAAAAGCAGGTCTCGGACAATGAGCAAGAACAAACATTTTAGCTTTGTCAATAAAAGTGTGTAAGTTATTTTAAAAATTGGCGTACGGCGTTTAGTAAATTACTCCTCCGCCTATTACGGTGTCACCATCGTAAAGAACTGCCGTTTGCCCTTTTGTAATAGCGCGCTGCGGCTCATCAAAAATAACAGTCGCAGTGCCGCTTCCCGTTACAAAAACAATTGCGGGCTGTTCCTTTTGGCGGTAGCGAACCTTGGCGCTTGCTTTAAAAAGTGTGCCGGGGTTTGGCTCGTCAAAGGCAATATAGTTAAGGCTTTTAACCTTAAATTCTCTTTTGAAAAGGTCATCGTTTGAGCCTAAAATAACCTTGTTTTCCGCGGGGCAAAGCTCTGTAACGTAAAGCGGTGCTTCGGCGGCAATTCCCAAGCCCTTACGCTGACCGAGCGTGTAATTGATAATACCCTTGTGCGTTCCCAAAACCTTGCCGTCCTTGGTGCAAAAGTCGCCGCACTTGTAATCCTTGCCGGTAAAGCGCCGTATAAATGAGGCGTAGTCGCCGTCCGGAACAAAGCAAATATCTTGACTGTCCGGCTTTGCGGAGTTAAAAAAGTGCTGTTCCTCCGCTATTTTTCGGGTTTCGGCTTTATCTTTAAGCGTACCTAAGGGAAAAAGCGTGTGCGCAAGCTGTTCTTGTGTTAAATAGCAAAGTACATAGCTTTGATCCTTTGAAAGGTCATCCGCTTTTTTCAAAAGGTATCTGCCGTCGTCGGCTTGTTCGATTTTTGCGTAATGCCCTGTTACAACGTAGTCGCAATCAAGCTCGCGTGCTCTGTCGTAAAGTGCGGTGAATTTTAAATGTTTGTTGCAATCAATGCAGGGGTTCGGCGTTGCGCCGCTTTCATATGCCGAAACAAACGGCTCTATTACGTGCTTTTTAAAATCTGCCGTAAAGTTGAAAACGTAGTGCGGCATTTTAAGCTTAAACGCAACCGAGCGTGCATCCTCAACATCGTCAAGCGAACAGCACGTTTTTGTTTTATCGAGGGCAATATCGTCGTTAGTATAAAGCTTCATTGTGACTCCTATACAGTCGTAGCCCTTGTTTTTCATAATATATGCGGCGACAGAGGAGTCAACGCCGCCGCTCATTGCTATTAATGCCTTCATCCCAATTCAATCATTTTATCAATACAGCGCCGCGCGCCTGCCATTATTTCCGGAGAGAGTGTAATTTCCTCACCCTCGCCATTTAATGCGGCATAGACGTCTGTAAGGGTTGTGAGCTTCATATTGGGGCAAATAAGGTCTTTTGAAAGCGGGTAAAAGCGCTTTTCGGGGCACATATATGAAAGATGCTCCGCTATGCTCGTTTCCGTGCCGATTATAAATTCTCTACTGTCGGACTCTACGGCGAAATCCATTATACCCGAGGTTGAGCCGACGTAATCGGCGTGCTTAACAACCTCCGGCCGGCACTCCGGGTGAACAAGGAAAAGTGCCTTCGGATGAAGCTCCTTTGCCTTTAAAACGTCTTTTTCGGAGATTTTTGCGTGAGTAGGACAGCCGCCTTGAACAAATTTGAAGGTCTTTTCGGGGACCTTTTCACGAACCCATGCGCCGAGATTGCAATCCGGAATAAAAAGAATTTTGTCATTTGAAAGCTTTTTCACAATCTTTACGGCGGCAGATGAGGTAACACACACATCACAAAGCGTTTTGAGAGCGGAGGTGGTGTTAATATAAGCAACCGTTGTGTAATCCGGGTACTCCTTTTTCAATGCCGCCAAAAATTCCGTATCAAGCTGCTCTGCCATGGGGCAGCCTGCCTCGGAATTGGCGAGAATGACCGTTTTTTCCGGTGAAAGAATTTTTACGGTTTCTGCCATAAACCGTACGCCGCACATAATTACCGCTTTGCAGTCGACTTCGGCTGCCTTTTTACTTAATGCAAACGAGTCCCCAACAAAGTCGGCAACCTCAACAATCGGTCTTGCTTGGTAGCTGTGGGCGAGAATATATGCGCCCTGCTCTTTTTTCAGCTTTAATATTTTTTGTTGAAGGGCTGAAACAGTCAGTATTTCGGCGTTACTCATAGAGAAAAATCCTTTCTTTTGATAATACGGAAGGCTTACGCGAACCGAAAAGCCTTTGTATTAATATGATGTCATAAATTATTACCGTCTTATTCTTTTGTCAAGCTTAACGGAAAGCTTTGTGCCGACAGACTGAAATACCTGAACGAGTATAACAAGAAGAATAACGGCAAGAAGCATAACAAGGTATTTGTAGCGGTAGTAGCCGTAGTTTATGGCGATTTTGCCGAGACCGCCGCCGCCTATAATACCACTCATAGCAGTATACCCCAAAATTGTGGTAAAAGCAATTGTAAAATTGGAGATGAGCGAGGGAATAGCCTCGGGAATCATTACCTTTAAAACAATTTGCAAGGGCGAGGCGCCCATACTGCGCGCCATTTCTATTACATTTGGGTTAACTTCGCGCATACTGCCCTCAATAAGCCTTGCCACAAACGGGAAAGCGGCTATTGTAAGCGGCACAATTGATGCAACCGTGCCTACTGCCGTTCCGATAATAGCGCGGGTTAACGGAAATACGAGTATCATGAGAATTAAAAAAGGAACGGAGCGAAGAATGTTTATTACGGCATTTAATACCTTGATTAAAGGCGAGGGTAGGGGGTGAATGCCGCCCTTGCCGCCCGTTACAAGAATAATGCCGAGCGGAGCGCCTATTATTGCGGCAAAAAGCGTTGCGGCAAGCGTTACATAAAGTGTTTCCCAAAACGCAAACGCAAATTCCGTGCGGACAATTTCCCAGGTTTCGGTAAGAGAGTCCGGTGAAAATATTCCGTTAAGCATTTTTTTGCACCTCGCTTTTGTCTTCTGCGGCGTTTTCTTTAAGGCGCTTGTTCATATCCTCCGTAAGCTGTTCGGAAAATACAAGAAGCTTTGCGGCATCGGTTTGAGGATATGAAAAAATCTCTTCAACCGAGCCTTTTTCGGCAACGGAGCCCTTCTCGAGAATTGCAACATTTTTGCAAATTGCCTTAACAACGCTCATTTGGTGGGTAATCATAATAACCGTAATACCGAGCCTTTCGTTGATTTCTCGAAGAAGCTCAAGTACCGAGGCGGTGGTGTTGGGGTCAAGTGCGCTTGTTGCCTCGTCACACAGTAAAATTTTAGGGTCGCAGGCAAGTGCGCGTGCAATTGCAACGCGCTGCTGTTGGCCGCCGGAAAGCTGTGCGGGGTATGCCTTCGCCTTATCTTCAAGGCCGACGATTTTTAAAAGCTCAAGCGCTCTCTTTTTTGCCTCGGCACGCTTTGTGCCCGCAAGTTCTAAAGGAAAGCACACGTTTTTAAGGCAATTTTTTTGCATCATCAGGTTAAAGCCCTGAAAAATCATTGCAATTTTTTTGCGCTCTTCGCGTAACGCCTTTTGAGAAAGGGCAGAAAGGTCGGTGCCGTCTATAATAACTGTGCCGCTTGTCGGCTTTTCAAGCATATTAATGCACCTTACAAGTGTGCTTTTGCCGGCGCCGCTTGCGCCGATTATTCCGTAAATATCGCCGTCTTCAACAGTTAGCGAAACATCGTTAAGGGCATCAACGCTTCCGTCCGATAAAACGAAGGTCTTGCTCAGGTTTTTTAATTCTATCATTTCAAATCCTCAATTATTTTTCCGCTTTAATTGCATCTAATGAGGTTTGCTTGCCGCCGTAAATGCCCAAGGGCTCAACGTGAATAGCAGCTACCGAAACGATATGAGTGTTATTTTGCTCGTTGAAGTCATCAAGATAAGGCTTGTGCTGGAAATAGTTGGCAAGCACGGTGCCGTCTTCGACAATATTGTTGGGAACAACGTAGTCGTTATATTCCTGAATATCAAGCTCGATATTCTTTTCGGCAAGAATTGTTTTTGCCTTTAAAAGAATTTCGGCGTGGGGTGTGGGTGAAGCGGCAACGGTGATTTTTTTGCCGGAAAGTGCGACGTAATCAACTGTGCTGTCGTAGCCGTCGGTAACGTCTTCTACAACGGAAACAACAGCGCCGTCGTATTTAGATGTGATAAAATCTTTAACGGCACTGCTTTTTAAGGCGGCTACAAGGGCTTTAACCTCGGGAAGGCTTTCGTTACCCTCTTTAACGGCAACGATATTTGAATATGCCGAGGAAGAGCCTTCAAGAGCGAGTGCATCGGAGGTGGGATTAAGACCTGCATTGATCGCATAGTTCGAATTGATTACGGCAAAGTCAACATCCTTTAAAATGTTGGGAAGCTGAGCTGCCTCGGACTCTTTAAATTCAATGTTGTAGGGGTTTTCGGCAATGTCAAGAACGGTGGCTGTAATGCCTGCGCCGTCTTTAAGCTTTATGTAGCCGAGGTCCTCTAAAAGAAGAAGTGCGCGCGCTTCGTTTGTGGTGTCGTTGGGAACGGCGATTGTAAGCGTTGAGCCCTTAGAGCCGCCACAGGAGGCGAATGTTAATAAAACGGAAATAGCGAGAATTGCGGCAAGAACAGCCGAGATTGTTTTTTTCATAAAATGAACATCCTTTCGGTTTTAAAAAATATAAAATAATAAATTGCTTAATAAAAAAATTGCGTATACATCACATTCGCCCAAAGCGAAAATTAGCTCTTATAAGCTGTTCAAAAAAGTTTTTCATAGAATTACCTCACAAAAATAAAACGCGGAAACCTTTCGGCTCCGCGGATTACGCTTAAATTAACGGCTTATGCCTTAGGCATTTTCGCGGAGCGTATTAAAAAGGGGCGCGCAAAAGAGCATGTACATAGAGGTGTACATGGTGGTAGCGGTAATAGCGGTTGCGGTGAAGCCCTTTTTCATTTCAAAAACTCCCTTTGAAAACTACCGAATGCTTGAAGTTTATCACTTTTTACATATCATGTCAATAGGCGTCTGTAAAAATATGTATTTTTCTTCGGATTTTACAAAATACAAGTCGCTTTAAAGAGGTGAATTGTAAAATTACACAATTAAAAAAGAAATGCCTTTAAAAGAAGTAAAAATACTGTTCCGGGTACGGAAAAAACAGCGCAAAAGGTGAGCGTAAATGCGTTAAGACCTACGGAAAGCGGCAGAAAATACGATATTGCGCATGAAGCGCACAGCGAGCCTATTCCGCCGAGAACGCTTGCCGAAAGCGATTTGAAAAAGCAGCCGGATTTTTTGAAAATAAAAAGCATAATAACAGCAAAAGCTGCAAGAAAAATCGAAGAAAAGGTGCTCATTTTAATTCCTCCCTTTAAAACATATGAAAAAAATTGTGACTTATGACGGATTATATAATTGCCTATTTGTGTGTTTTTACTGTTGTTAAGTTTTGCTTTGTGTGGTAAAATCAAATAAAGCAATAAAAGGCGTTTAATACCCGTAAAGCAGGTGAATGTCTTTGAAATTACAATACTTCAAGAGGTGATTTTTTGGGCGGAGTTTATATTCATATACCGTTTTGCGCATCTAAATGCCCTTATTGCGACTTTTATTCGGCTTGCCCAAGACCCGGCGAGAGAGAAGCATATGTAGATGCTCTTACGGATGAAATAATTACGGGTCGCCGTGTCGCGGAATATGTTAAAGGCTTTTGCGCGGACTCGCTCTATCTCGGAGGCGGTACGCCCTCCGTTTTGCGCGGAGAAGATATTTATAAAATTGTTACCGCCGCCAAAAAAGCCTTCGATATGCCGGAAAATTCGGAAATTACCGTGGAGTGCAATCCTTCCTCGGATATTGAGGCTCTTATGCCGTATTTTAAGGCGGCAGGCGTAAACAGAGCTTCTCTCGGAATGCAGTCGGCTGTTGAAAAAGAACGGAAAATTCTCGGGAGAGCCTCCGACAGAGCGCGGATTGAAGAGGTTGTACGGCTTTTTATGAAAAACGGCATAGATAATATTTCGCTTGATATTATGCTCGGCGTGCCGTGCCAAACGAAGGAAAGTCTTAAGGAATCAATTGATTTTGCGGTGGATGTTGGCGCAAAGCACATAAGTGCGTATATTTTAAAGCTCGAAGAGGGTACATTTTTTTATAAAAACCGTGACAGGTACACCTTTGCCGATGATGACCTTGTTGCCGAGATGTATCTTGAGTGCTGTGAAGAGCTTAAAAAAAACGGCTTTTCGCATTATGAAATATCGAATTTTGCAAAAGAGGGCTTTGAGAGCCAACATAATAAAAAATATTGGCTTCTTGAGGATTACCTCGGGATAGGTGCGGCGGCGCATTCGTTTGTCGGCGGCAAGCGCTTTTATTTCGAATCCTCCAAGGAATTCTTTATAAACGGTCAAAAGCCTGTTTTTGACGGCTTCGGCGGCGATTTTGAGGAATATGTTATGCTTCGTCTCCGTCTTTCCTCGGGGCTTAGGCTCTCGGAGCTTAAAGCACGCTTCGGAGAGTCTTGTGTGAATGAAATTATAAAAAAAGCTCCGTTCTTAAAAAAGAACGGGCTTGTAAGCTTTGACGGAGAAAGTCTTTCGTTAACGGAAAAGGGTTTTCTTGTTTCAAACAGCATTATAGCGGAGCTTATTTGATTATTTCGTATTTTTGCGGCTCAAAAAGCTCAAGAGTATCTTGTGAGAGCGAGGTATAAATTCTGTTTTCGGTGCACAGGATTACATAATCAAAGCCGTCCGGGATAAGCTCGGCGGCTTTTTTTGCCCCCAGAACAAAAAGTCCCGTTGAAAGTGCATCGCAAAGCGCACCGTCTTTTCCTATTACGGTAACGGAGAGCACGTCACCCGTTGCGGGGTAGCCCGTTTTCGGGTCTAAAATGTGGTGATAGGTTTTGCCCTCGAATTCAAAGTAGCGCTCATAGCCGCCGGAGGTTACAACAGAGGTGTTTTCGCCTACACTTACCGTGCAAAAGGAGGAGCTGCCGTTTGTCGGGTCTTTGATTGCAATGCGCCAAGCGCCGCCCTGCTTTGTGCCGAGTGTTACAACATTGCCGCCGAGCGAAAAAACAGCGGAAGCGCCGCTTTTTTCAAAGGCTTTTATTATTTCGTCGCCGAAAAAGCCCTTTGCTATACCGCCGAGGCTTATTTTCACACCGTTTTCGGCATAAAGAGTGTTGCCGGAAAGTGTAAGCGCGGAGCCGTTTGCATATTTAAGTGCGGATTTTATTTCGGAATCACGTGGCAAACGGTAGCTGCCGTCTTGGAAGCCCCAAAGAGTCAGAAGCGGCATTACCGTAATATCGAACGCACCCTCTGTAATATCGTAAGCGGCTTGCGCCTTTAAAAGTGCACTTTTTAATGTGCTTGAAACGGCAAACGAGTCGCCATCTCGCGAGTTGAAGCGGTAAACCTCGGCATTTTCGTTTGTTGCGCTGAAAACCGTCTCAAGCTCTTTTGAAAGAGCTTCTGTTTTTTCGGCAATTTCATCTGCCGAAAGCGCGCCGCCGTCAAAAACGGTAACAGTCATAAGAGTATCCATTCCGAAGAATGAATACTCTTTTTTTAATGCTTTGGTGCATGAGGTGCTTAAAATTAGCGTAACAAATGCCAATATAAGCGATAATATACGTTTCATCAGTTGTTCTCAATCAATCTGCCGTTTTGCTCGTGCTCCGCGAAGGTGGAGGCGTAGTAAATTTCACCGTCGTCATCATGACGGAAGTAGAAATACGAGGTGTCATCCGGGTGGAGCGCGGCATAAATTGCGGAATCTCCGGGGTTACAAATCGGTCCTAACGGCAAACCCTTGCATTCTGTTGAATAGGTGTCGTAAAGGTCGCGGTAGCGGATATATCTTTCGGTATCCTCGGTAGAAGAGGTTAAAGTTGGCTTAATGGTTTCAAGAAGGTACGTCTCGGTGGAGTCGCACTGAAGCCACTGGAAGTTTGAAGAGTTAAGTCGGTTGTAAAGTATTGATGAAATTGTGCTCATCTGCGAGGTGTTCGCTGCCTCTTTTTGGAGAATTGAGGCAATGGTCATTATTTCATCTACCGTCATATCACGTTCCTTTGCGGCTTCGGCGTAGCTGTCAATCCACTTTGCCTTGAAGTTATCAAGGAAGCGCCTTACAACGCTTGAAGCGTTTTCTCCGAGATAGAATTCGTATGTGTCGGGGTAAAGATAGCCCTCAAGTGCTCTGAAGCGCTCCTCCTTGCTTGTTAAAGTTTTCAAGAAGGGGTATTCCTCCGAAAAATCAACGGATTGAAGCGTCGTTATGAAGCTTGATGCGGAGCAAACCTCGTTGGTTTCAAGCTTTTGGGCAATTTGATCAACTGTCCAGCCCTCCGGGAAGGTAAGCTGAATTGTCTCCGAAAGCGTAAAGTCGGACTGAACCGTGGAAAGCATTTTTTCAAGCCCCATATCTGCGGAAAGAGTATAAACACCCGTTACATAGTCGCCGCCTTCGTATTTCGGGTCATCCGTAATGTGGATAAGCTTAATAAACATATTGCAGAAGAGCTTGTTTTTTATAAGGTCCTTCTTTTTTAATATGCTTATAACCTCGCTGTCGCTCATACCGTCGGAGATTGTAACCTCAACAGCGGTATCGTCGCGGTTAAGCGCCAAAATATCGTTAATACAGCCTATACCGTATACGCAAAGTATTACGCTGAAAAATGCAATAATAGCAAGAGAAAGCGCAAGGCGCGTAAGGCGGTTTTTGTGCTTTGCAAGGTCATTTTTGTCGAGCTTTGAAGAGAGTTTTCCGAGTGAGCCGCTTTTAGCGGTGCGCTTTTTCGCCTTTTCGGTTTTTTTAAGCTCCTTAAGCTTTAAAAGACGCTGCTGTGAAGCCGTGGCAGGTGGTGGAGCGGCTTTTTTCGGAGCGGTTTTTTTAGGCGCAGCTTCGGGTGTATCAAAGCTTTTTTGTGCGCTTCTTGCGCGAATGCTTTTTTTTATGTCCTCGGGCGAGTTTGAAAAATAAACCTCGCCGCGCGACGACTGCTTTTTTTCGCCTTCAATATTGAGGTTGAAGCTTTGAACCTTTTTTCGGTGCTCCTCTTGCGCTTTTTCAAGAGCTTCACTCTTAGGGGTGCTGTCTACCGTTTTTTTAGGCGATGGTTTTTTCTTAGGCTCGTCCTCGAACATTTTCAAAAGCTCGTCGTAATCATCATATTTTTGAGCCATAATAAACCTCCTTGTGGGATTTTTGTTAAAAGCTTACCGTTTGCGAATGTAGTGTGAATACTTTGAAATAAACAATGTGCGCTTGTCGGTAAGGACAATATCTGCGGTTTTGTCAAGGCTTGTACGCGGAAGCCTGTCCACCAACTCGAAATCGTAGCAAAGCATAATTTTTTTGCCGCGAAAGTCTGTAAGAAATGTATCGTAATAGCCTTTTCCGTAGCCGAGCCTGTAGCCGCGTGTATCGCACATAAGTGCGGGAATGACACAAACGGTGTGTAAGGTTTCGGTGATTTTTTCGCATTTTTCGATAATCGGCTCCATAAGCCCGTAAGCGCCGGGCTCAAGGTCATCAAACGAATAGATTCTGTAAAATGACATATTGCCCTCACCATCGTTGCAGCGCGGAACGGCAACGGGAATATTACGGCTTAAGAGAACGGATATAAGCGACTTTGTCTCAATTTCGCGCTCTGCTGAAACATATATTAAAACAAGGCTTGCCTCGCGCAGTGACCAAAGATTTAAAAGCTTGCTTTCGATTCGTTTGTCAAGAGCTTCCTTTTTTTCGGGGGATAAGCTGCGGCGCAGGCTTTGGGAGTGCGCTCTAAGCTCCGTTTTTGACATTTCCGAACAATTTGTCAATTGCTTTTGCATAACATCCCCCTTAACACATCTTTCGCTTTTTCGGGCCCTGCGATATATGCGCAAATTCGGGCGGCAAATTCCGTTGCCGCGCCGGGGCCGTTACCTGTAATAATGTTGCCGTCCGTGGCTGTGGCGGTTGACTGTATATAAGCGCCCGCAAGCTCAGGCTCAAAGCCCGGATAGCAAACGGCTTTTTTATTGTTTAAAATGCCGAGTCTTCCCAAAATAAACGGTGCGGCGCAAATAGCTGCAACACATTTGCCGTTTGAAGCCGCGAACCTTACGGTGTTTAAAACAGCTTCACAGTCGTAAAGGTTTTTTGCGCCGGGCATTCCTCCGGGGAGAACGACCGCTTCAAGCTCATTTGTAAGAAGAATCTCGGAAACGGTTATATCGGTTCTTACGGTAATTCCGTGTGCACCGGTAGCCTCGGTTTTTTCTATGCCGACGGTTTTAACATCAACTTCGGCACGCCTTAAAACATCAACAGCTGTAAGCGCTTCAATTTCTTCAAAGCCGTCTGCCAAAAAAACATAAACCATAAAAATCTCCTTGCTGAGCCTTGCGGTAATAGCTTAACCGCCGATTAAAAGAGGGGTTACTTCGTTTAAAATTTTGCCGCTTATTTCGTCTATTGAAAGCGGCTCTGTACCGTTTGAGCAGTCAATAACCGTCCAGCCGTATTTTTTCGCAACGTAAAGTGCGGCATCGCGGCAACGGTTAAGGTAAGAAACATCCGCTTCGTGAACGTCCTTTTTGCCCTCGTCACCGTTATAGCGCTTTGTCATAAGCTTTTGTGAAATGTGAACGGGCATATCAAGAAAAATAACCTTATTCGGGGCGGGAATCGAAAGCTTATTGTACTCAAGCTCAAAAAGCCAATCAAGAAAGCCGTCCCACTCGTTTTCGGGGAGCTTTGTTATTTGGTAAATCGCATTTGCCGGTGTGTAGCGGTCGGAAAGAATAAGAGTGCCGTTTAAATAGTCCGTTTTCCAATGCTCGTTGTATGAGGCGTAGCGGTCAACGGAGAAAAACAGCGAGGCGGCGTAGGCGTTAACATCACCGGCATTTTTGCCGAAGTCGCCGCGAAGATATTTTCTTACGAGAATGCTTGAGTCGCTGTCATAATCGGGGAGCTTGATTTTTTTGTACGGAACACCTTGCTCGCCGAGCCTTTTACATAAAAGCTCAATTTGCGTTGTTTTACCGCAACCGTCAAGCCCTTCGAGGTCTATAAATAAGCCCATTTAAATAATAGTCCTTTTCATAATTATAATTCAACTTATACATTTTACTACAAAATGTGGAATATGTCAAATATTGAAGATAAATTATCCTGAAAATATCCTGAAAACAGTGAAAATAAGCGGAAATTAAGCCGAAAATTAAATAAATCAAGTGAATTTTAAGTGAAGTTAAAAAAAATACCGACTGCAACGGGAAAATCCGCGCAGTCGGTAAATCTTATTATTTATACGCCCCAAACAATCCAGGTGAAGGCCGAGCCCGCAATTACCGCGGCAAGCGTGAAGGGGATGCCTATTCTTAAAAAGTCCGAGGTTTTTACGGTTTCGCCGTTCTTTCTTAAAATGCCTATACCGGCGATGTTTGCCGAGGCACCTATGGGAGTAAGGTTACCGCCGAGGGTTGCGCCGATAAGAAGACCGAAGTAGAAAACATACGGGTCGCAGCCCATTTCTCCTGCAAGAGTTGTAACAACGGGGAGCATTGTCAAAACATAAGGGATATTGTCAATAAACGCCGAAAGAATAACAGATGCGCCGACAATAAGAAGGTAAAGCATAAGCGGGCTGTTACCGGCGATTTTGTAGAAGAGGTCTGCTATGGCATCTATAACGCCTGCTGCCGTAATGCCCTCTATTACGATGAAAAGACCGAAGAGTAAAAGAATTGTTTCTCTGTCAAAGTCCTCAAGCACCTTTTTGAAGGGGGCGCTTGTTTTGTTTTTTGTGCATTCGTAAATTACGCCTATTACGCAAAGCGTAAAGCAAATAAGACCGCTTCTGAGGTTATAAAGAACAAGAAGTGCGCCGCCGTCGGGCTCCGGGATAAAGGAGGCTATTATAAGAAGCACTACCGTTAAAATCATAAGAATAGAGGGAACATAGTCCTCAACGGTCGTTTCAACTTTTGCGTCAACCTTGCCCTTGTCTTTTCTGAAAATGAAAAGAAGTGCAAAGGTGGATGCCATAGCGCCAAGCTCCGTTGCAAAGAAAATACCGGGCTTGCCGTTCATAAAGAAAAAGTCGAGAAAGTTCATATTGGCTTCACTGCCGAGAAGAATGCTTGTTGTATCGCCGACAAGAGTTGCCGCACCCTGAAGATTTGAAGAAACGGCAATTGAAATAATTACCGGAATGGGCGAAATTTTAAGTTTTTTTGAAATTGCAAGACCTATGGGCGCTACCATAAGAACGGTTGCCACATTGTCAACAAATGCACTTATTACGCCCGCAAACAGCGAGAGTGCCGTAACCGCCCACAAAACATTGGGAACCTTTGAAATGAGAAGCTCCGAGAGGCGAGCGGGCATTTTGCTTTCAACAAAAAGCGTAACCGTGCCCATTGTGCCGCCTATCATTAAAAGAACGTTGTAGTCTACCGCCTTTAAAGCGGAAATAATGCTCATATCGAACATACCGCACATTCCGAGAATAATGTAAACAGCCGCAGAGCCGAGCGCTATCCACGGTCTGTATTTTTGGAAGGCGAGCATCAGTGCATATGTAATGATGAAAATGATAAGTGCTGTTATCAAAGCAATACCTCCTGACGGCGTGCGGCGAAAAACAAAAGCGAGTCGACGGTAAAACCGAAACGGCTCGCGTGAGTGCATGGGAAACCCAAAAGCAACATGAATAAAGCCCGAAAAAGGCTTTATGACAGACTCCACCGCTCATGCCGAATAATTTTAACAAAAAAATTCTACCATAAACATCATAATGTGTCAAGAATTGATAAATTATTAACACATTTTCACGGTGTGTCATGGAAAACGAACAGAAAAGCCCATCAAAGATGGTTAAAGCTTTTCCTGATTTTATTGAAACGGCAAAGTCCGAATATACATACAACTCAGAGGCTGTGAAAAACGAAGAACGAATCACACAGGCTTATCTTCACAAGCTTGAGCTTGAGGGGCTTAACTGCCGCTAACGAAGCAAAATAGCAACGCAGCTTGTAAAAAACAGGCAAAACAGAATTACCCTGAGAAAGATGTCCGAGCTTTTGAGTGCTGAAAAAAGGCTGAAAATTACCACCAAAGAAGAATTTACACACAGAAGGCTGTTGCGCGAGACGGGAAAAAGGCGAAGACCGCGGATTATTTGAGCGAGGCGCTTTAAATGCCGCCTTATTCTTCAATGATTCCGTAATACCTTGCAAACCAATACGGCAAAAGATAGCTTGAGGGGGATTGAGCGCGGCCCGTGCGGTAGCTGTTTACAACGTACGGGTTTGAATCGTAATTTGAAAGAGGACGTTCGTCAACGGCAAGTGGATAAAGAAGCTGCGCACCGCCGCCCCATTTTTCCTGTACGGTGTCAAAAACAAGGTCCTTCCTTGCGGAATTAAGCATTTTGTAATCTATGTAGTCATACGGAAGGTCGCGTAAAACGGCAACGGCCGTGTCTAAGTCGCAAACCTCACCGGAGAATGCGCCGTACATTAAGTTCCAAAGCACACAGCCCTCCGGGCGCTCGTATTCCCAATGGTGCCTAAGTCCCATATGAACATATGCACGTACCGTTTCGTCTTTTTCTATTCTCAAAATAGTTGAGGTACAAAGGAAGGCGAGGTTGTCGTCAATATGAGTTACCTTGCCGTCATCCTTTTTATGCTGTGCAATATTTAAGAAGTAATGCTCATCAATACCGAGACGCATAAATTCGTCGCGGTATTTTTTATTTCCGGACATATGATAGGCAACATCTAAAAATGTGAGTATTTCAAGTGAATTAACACACTTTTCCCAAAGCCAAATGTTGTTTCTGTTTAATTCGTTCGGATCCCAGCACGCCCAGGTTGTGGGCTTGCCGTCAATATCGCAAAGGCGGTAGTTGTTTTCCAAAATGTGGTCTACAATATTGCACACAGCCTCGCAAATCTCTTTTTTCTCGTCTTCGTCGGCACAAAGGTCAAAGTAAAGCGACATACCGAAAAAGTGACCTGTCATTTCATCACTTGAGGTTTCGCCGAGCCAGTCGGTTGTGCCGTCGGCGGCGCGACGCCACTCGGAGCCTTCTTTTTCTGAGTTTATGTTTTTACCGTAATCCGCATCCTCGGGAAAGCGCACCGCTCTTGCGGTAAAGCCCTTAATGCCGGATATTCTCATTAAAAGAAGCATTGCGTTTTTAGAACGCCTTGCGGCTTCAAGAACTTTTTTGTCGTGAGTTACGGCGTAGCAATAGCACAGTGCGCCTATATAGGTTTCGGTCCAAAGTCCGTCGTTGTCTGTAATAGCGGGTGTGCCCGTGGAAATATCGCTTCCGCGAACACCGTTAAGTCTTGTAACAAAGCCCGGCTCTTTTACAAAATATTTTTCCGTAATATCAAAAAAGTGCTCTGCTTTTTTTAGAAGAGTCATCTCTTTTTCGGAAATAAGCGTTGCGCCGGAGTCGGTTGCGGTAAAAATACCTTCCTTTGTAACGGCAACTGCATTTACCTTTTCCTCTAAAACCCAGCGAGTAGCGGGAAGGTGCTTTTTCTTGCCGTTCTTTAAAACAATAAGTCCCGCATTTGTGGCAAAAATAACCGACTTGTCGGCGGTAAAGGCAATATCGAAAATTTCCTCTTTGGGAAGAGCGGAAATATCCGAGGGGCCGAACCAATTGCTTCTGTTATCGTAAATATATGCGCCGGATTTTGTGCCGAGGTAAATAAAGCCCGTTAATTCGTCAAAGGCGGCGCAATTGATTTCAAGCTCGGGCATTGTGCTGTGCTCCGGGAAGATGCAGCGCCAATGGGGGCGCTTGCCGGTGTATACATTTAACGAACGGCTTGAATATGTAACTATTTTACCGGCGCCGCACACAAGTCCCAAAAGAGGCATATCGGCACCGAGTGAGCGTACAAACGTGCCGTTTTCGAGCTTATAAAGCTTTTCGGGAGTTGTGAGGTATGCTGTGTCTTCAAAAAGCGATAAGCCGGTTATTTCACATGAGAAGGCTTGAAAAAGCGAAGCATCTCCGTTTTTTATAAGGTAAAGCTCTTTGCCGCACGCCGCAAGCACACCGCACTCTGTGCTCAAAATGTAATTAACCGCGGGAAGCGGGTATGAGGTGAAGGCTTTTTCGGGGCTTCTTACGGTAAGACCTGCGTCTGTGCCGAAATAAACCGTGCCGTCTGCTTCGGCAAAAAGGCAGAAAACCTTTTTTGATATTAAGCCGTTTTCATCGGTAAAAAATTCGCATATGCGTTGCGGGAAGGAGCTTGAGGTGTAAAAGCCTTTTTGTTTCATTTATTAAACATCCTTTCGAGCGGTAAATTTATATATTTATTATACTATACGAAAAAAATCGTGTCAACAAAAAAACAAGCAAGGCCGAGCTTCTCTTGCGAAAAGCTCGGCCTTGCTTGCTTGGGGTTGGGGCGCCGCAAAAAACTTGAGAAATTTTTTGCGGCAAAAGAATAAGAATATATAAAGCCGCAATCGGCTTTATACCGTATGGAGTTCAACCTGAGAATCGGGAAAAATGGAATTATATATTTTGGACGGGTTATAAGAATAATTCCGAAAACAAGCATCAAAACGCCAGGTGGCAAATTAAACCGAAGTGCGAGGCAAAATGTATTGTCGGAATAATAGCCGATTATTCGGGCAAGTCCGTATGTTACCGTAAGAATTCCCGAAGCTAAGCAAGAAATTTACCGTTTGTGTGAGCAGACTCAAATAGCCTCAAAAACATTGTAAATATTATTAAAATGGTAATAAAGGGTTTTTCGATTTGTGCAGCAGTTCTCAATAATATCCTTAACGGTGATTTTGTCAAGCGGCTTGTCGTTTAAAAGCTTTTAAGTGAGGTTTTAATTTCAGCTGCGCTTAATTGCGGCGTGATTATTTATCAACATCCCTAAAATCGACCTCAATATAACCGTTATTGTCTGTGAGTGTTCCCTCGCGGCGCTTTCTTGCCGTGTTATAGGTTTGTGAAAAAAGCTCAACAGCGCAAATAAGAAGCGCAATACCTATTAAACGTGTGATTGTCACGCCTGCTTTAAATGAGTTAAAAATAATTATAAGCCCCGCAAATGTCGTAAGTGCAGCCAAAAGCCTCGAAACACCTTTGCCGAAGGCGAACGATTTTTTTAAAGCCGCGAGACCGCTTAAGGTAATTGCAACACCTATTAAAAACGGAATTACGGAAAGAAGAAATTTCGGGCGAAGCAGTAAAAGAACGCCGAAGCCCGCAAATATCGCGCCGAGGGTTAAATCAAGTGAGGCCGAATAATCCGACCTGCTTGTTACGTATGCGATGATTTTTACAATGCCGAAGGCGAGTGCTGTAAAGCCCGATACAACACAAAGCGCCTTTAGTGAAAGCTCGGGAATCACCGCAAGCACAAGCCCTAAAGCAGACAGAAGAACTGACGTTACAAACAGTGCCTTATCGGAACTTTTAAGGTTTAATAATTTTTGCTTCATTATAAAAGACCTCCTTCCCTTGAATTTTATTATACGTATAAATTATTGTCAAGAAAGTGTGGGGAAATTTAAACATTTATTAACACTTTCGGAGGCTTTAATACACATCTCAAATCCGACAAGTAAAACACCTCAAATCTTACAAGTAAGATGCCTCAAATTTTATTACTTTATGCGCATCTTGTGCCGTTGGTATCGTTTTTTATTTTTAAAATTACCTCCGGTGACCTTGAAATTTCGTCAAGCCTTTTTATAAAGGGAATAATATCGCCGAAGTCGAGTGCGCGGTGGTCAAAGGCAATACAAACGGGAAGCACGGTTTTAATTCCGATTTCCTTTTCGCCGCGGTCGTTTTTAAAAACGTAAGGCTTATCGGTTAGAGCACCTACTCCGAATGCCGCAACCTGAGGCGGTACAATTTCAAGAAGCGTCATTTGTCCGGCTTGCTCTTTATAAAGCGAGCCTATATTCGAAACGGTTACGGTGCCCTGTTCAAGGTCGCGGAAGGTGAGACGGTCTGTTTTTGGGATTGAAAGATATTCTTTTCGTTCTCTTCCGCTTAGGGTTTTAATTCTGTGTGAGCCGAGCTTTGAACCGATAAGCCTGCAAAATGCCTTTGCGATTTTTCCTTTTTTGATTTCCTTTAATGTGTCAATAAACGACACCTCAAACATAGCTTCATCAAGATTTGTGTTTTGTGCCTTTCTTAAAAGGTCGTTAATGTAAAATGTCATTTCGTCTAAATCCTTATTGCCGAAGTCGCGAAGGTTTAAGGTCATCATTTTTCCGTTCGGAAGAATTGCGGGCATTGAAATATTAATTTCTTCTATAGTATCTACCTTGCCGCGAACGAGTCTTTTGTTAAAGCTGATGTGCGCGTTCATTTGCGGCGCTGCCTTTAAGCCCTCGCAAAGCATTTTTAAAACAACGGTGTTTACGGAAAATCTGTCCTCATTTTTTCTTTTTGCGTTAAGCACATTAAGCTCGTGTGAAATATTTGAAAAATCTATTTCCGCGTTGTAGCAAACGTGTGGAATGCTTTGCCAGCTTTCGCTTGTCATATTGGCTACTATTTTTCTTTGAATTCCGAAATATTCTGTGTTTGTTACTGTCATTTTTATTACTCCTTTTTTGTCATCACCCTAACCATACCGCATTTTTTGCGGTTGCGCTACCAACAATCGGTTGCTTTTTTGAAAAATACGGGGCAATTATCGGTTGCAAGCAGCGGTTGCGGTGGCTTGCACAACTAAAGAGCTTCAAATATAACACTATTGTTGATTGTATCGTCTGGGCTTATTAAAATGAGTAAAGCGGTACTTGAAATATATGTAAAAATGTATTAAAATTATACGGTAAGGCGGCAAAATGATTTTATGAAATTGTATTATCAAGGAGAATTACCGTGCAGGATATAGCTTTGCGAATTTCACAATTGAGAAAGGAAAGCAAGCTTTCGCAAGAGGCACTTGCGGAAAAAACAGGTGTTTCAAGGCAGGCTGTTTCAAAATGGGAGCGTGGAGAAAGTTCGCCGGATACGGAGAATTTAATAACGCTTTCGAGGATTTTCGGCGTTACACTTGATGAGCTTTTAAACGGAAAAACAAAGACGGAGGAATTACCGCAAAGCGCGCTTGAAGAGGAAAAAACAGAGCTCGGTGAGAGCGAGGCGCTTGTAAAAACCGCCGATGAAAATTCCTTTTCGGAGGAGAGCAAAGGGAGCGCCGAAATTATTAAAACGGAAAAGCCGAAAAAATCAAAGAAGCCCGAAAGAGTGAAAAAAATAAAAAAAGCGCGCCTTTTTCCAAAGGTGCACAGTGCACTTTTAAAGCTTCCCGTAATAATAATCGTTCCGCTTGTATTTGTTCTTTTGGGCGTGTTTGGGGGTGTATGGAGCCCGGCGTGGCTTATAAATCTTTTAATACCGATTTATTACGGCTTTGTTCATGCGTTCGGCGCGCGCACAAAAAAGAGCTTTCTTTTAAGGCTTCCGGTATTTTTAATAACCGTTACGGTATTTATTACAATAGGCTTTTTGTGGGGGAAATGGCACCCTGCATGGATGGTGTTTTTTATTGACCTTATATATTATTGGGTTGCGCTTTCCGTGAAAAAAGATAAATAATAAAATTAAAGGGCTGTACAAAGCGCCGAATTACGGTATTTTGTACAGCCTTAAAATTATGCGTTAATGTTGTTTATATGCTGTTTTTTCTTAAAAAAGAGTATTGCTGATGCAATCAGACCACAATGATTCCGAAAGCGAATAAAATAATCTTTATGCGTGTCGGTTATTGTTACGTATTGCAAGGCTTTTGACGAGGTAATTGTGAAAAAATGCCGTTCAAAGCAGTAATAAGTTCAATTATCGTCACCCTGTTGTTTTGCCGATTTTCACATTGCGCCGCGGGTGTTTAATGCTTGTAAGTATCAATCGGTGAATATTCATCCTCTTGTTTATATTTAATTACACGCGGCGTTGATTCACAATCAGAAGATATTACAAAAATATACCGGGATGTTTGATGAAAATCAACAAATGCTCAGGGCTTTTTCTTTTTATTTTTTATAATGTCAAATTCGCCGCTTTTTAAAATGCGAACGAGGTCGGTGTTGGTGGTTAGCTTTTCTTTTGTTATAATGCCCGAGGTTGCAAGCTGACCCTTTGAGTGACAGTCGCTGCCGCCGGTCATAATCGCATTTTGTGGAAAGCTTTGTGCCCACAAAAGAGCCTTGTTGTTTAATTCCTCCGAGGTTTTGCCGTTAAAAACCTCTGCGCCGTCAAGGTGCTTTGGATTTGCGCGGGTTACAAACTCTCTAAAGGGGTGCGCCTGAATTAAAAGGCAGTCGCGGGAATGTAAAAGAGAATAAGCGCGCGGAAGGTAGACGGGCAGTAAAAACGGAAGCTCAAAGAGGTCGTTTTCGCTTATTCCGTAAACGAGGTAATCATTTACGGTTGCATAAAAGCGAAGCTCCATACCGAGAAAGACTTTGAAATCTTCTGTTTCGCATGCTTTTGCCCTTTTGTAGCCCTCAAGGTAATGCTCAACAGCCTTCTTTTTATTAAAATGCTCCGAAAGCGAAAAGGTCATAGGGGAGTAATGGTCTGTAATTACAACGCCCGAGTAACCGGCTTCCTTATAAAGCTTTACAATTTCGGCGCCGTCAAGGTGACCGCAACGACTTGTGTTTTTTGTATGGCAGTGAATTTCGTACTTATACATTTTAAATTATACGTTAAATCTGAAAAGAACTATGTCGCCGTCCTGCATTACATACTCCTTGCCCTCCGAGCGAACAAGACCCTTTTCCTTTGCCGCCTGCATTGAGCTGCAAGCCATAAGGTCGTCAAACGAAACCACCTCGGCTCTTATAAAGCCTCTTTCAAAATCCGAGTGAATTTTACCTGCCGCTTGAGGTGCTTTTGTGCCTTTTTTAATAGTCCACGCTCTAACCTCCGGTTGACCTGCCGTAAGGTAGCTCATAAGACCCAAAAGGTCATAGCTTTTTTCTATAAGAAGGTCAAGACCGCCTGAGGTAATACCAAGCTCCGAAAGGAAAAGCTCTTTTTCATCCTCCGGTAATTCGGCAATTTGCGCTTCAAGCTCCGCGCAAACGGGAAGAACCTCGCTGCCCTCTGCTTTTGCGAGAGCTTCTACTGCCTTAAAGCGTGCATTATCAGCAATTCCCGCGGAAAAATCGTCCTCGCTTAAGTTGCAGGCATAAATAACGGGCTTTGATGTTAAAAGGTCAACCGTATCAAGAAGTGCCTTTTCATCGTCGGTCATCTCTATTGCTCTTGCGCAAATGCCGTTGTCGAGCGATTCCTTAACTCTTTGGAAAAAGCTTAATTCCGAGGCGAGGGTTTTGTCGCCCTTTAAGGCCTTTTGAGTTCTGTCTATTCTTCTTGAGAGAATTTCAACGTCCGAAAGAATAAGCTCGAGATTGATTGTTTCAATGTCACGGGCGGGGTCGACAGAGCCGTCTACGTGCATTATGTCGTCGTTGTCAAAGCAACGCACCACGTGAACTATTGCATCCACCTCGCGAATGTGCGAAAGGAATTTGTTGCCTAAGCCCTCGCCCTTGGAGGCGCCCTTAACAAGACCGGCAATGTCAACAAATTCTATTGTTGCGGGGGTAACCTTTACGGGGTTGTACATTTCACAAAGTGCGTCGAGGCGCTTATCGGGAACGGCAACAACGCCTATGTTCGGTTCGATTGTACAAAACGCATAATTCGCCGCTTGCGCGCCTGCGTTTGTGAGTGCGTTAAAAAGTGTGCTTTTGCCTACGTTGGGCAATCCTACAATACCTAATTTCATGATTTTCTCCTTTTGTGAGATTACTACAGCATTATAATCCATATTTACGGTAATTTCAATAGCCGAAAAGGGGCAAATTATCGGTTATAACCGATAATTTGTAAATTGTTTCGGATTTTAGCGGTTTTAACCGGTGGATTTTCAAGAGAAAGCTCAGCTATATGCGCCCGAGCTTTAAATAAAAGTGTTGCGCGGTACTTGTAATTTATTACAGCCTTTTGTATAATGATTTTGTGAGCGGCAATGTACTACGTTATACTATATATATTCGTATGAAAGGAATGGTGTTATGAAAAAGAAGTCTACCTTTTATCTTGTCGGAAATGCTCATCTTGACCCTGTTTGGCAATGGCGCTGGCAGGAGGGGAGCAGCGAAGCAAAGGCGACAATACGCTCGGCACTTGACAGAATGAAGGAATTCCCGGATTTTGTTTTTGTGTGTTCCTCGTCGGTTGTTTACCGTTGGGTAGAGGAGTTTGCGCCGAGTATGTTTGAGGAGCTGAAAATGCGCGTTAAGGAGGGGCGTTTTAAGATTGTGGGCGGTATGTATGTACAGCCCGATTGCAACAACCCCTCGGGCGAGAGCTTCGCAAGGCAGACTCTTTACGCACAACGCTATTTTAAAGAGAAGTTGGGTGTTACGGCAAAGGTCGGCTACAATGTGGATTCGTTCGGTCATAATTTGATGATGCCGCAGATTTTGAAGAAAAGCGGTATGGACAGCTATATTTTTATGCGCCCGGCAAGCCATGAAAAGCATTTGGAAAGTGACCTTTTCAATTGGATTTCGCCGGACGGCTCTTGTGTTTCGGTTCATAGAATTCCGGAGGGCTACGGTTATAATTTCCGCTCAATAGAGCAGCTTGAGGCGCGAATGGATGAGATTAACGAAAAAACCGTTACCGATTCCGATGCAACCTTCCTTTTTTACGGTGTGGGTAATCACGGCGGCGGTCCCACCATTCAAAATCTTCAGCTGCTTGATAAATATAAAAAAGAGCATCCCGAGGTTAATTTGATTTATTCGGATGTTTCGGACTTTTTTGACTATGTGAGAAAAAGCGGCATTAAGCTGCCGGAGCACCGCGACGATTTACAGCATCATGCCGCCGGCTGTTACGCCACGCTTTCGGCGGTTAAAAACGGAATAAGGCGCGGCGAGTGCAATTTAACTGCCGCGGAAAGCTTTAGTATGCTTGCAAATTTACTGTGTAACAGGCGCGTAAGAAGCGAACGCTTTGAAGAGGCTTGGAATAACATTTTGTTTCTCCAATTCCACGATTCAATGGGCGGCTGTTCAATACGTGAGGTTCATGACGATTCCGCTTATATGTACGGTGCCGCACTTAATACCGCGGCGGTTGAAGAAAACAGTGCATTGCAAACAGTTTCGTGGCAAATCAATACAGCGGTTCAAAGAACGGGCTTTCCCCTTGTTCTTTTCAATTCTCACGGCTTCGATGTTGATGAAACGGTGCGCGTTTTCAGAAGTGCCATTCGTATGACCGATCACACCGGTGCGGATATTCCGTATCAAAAAATACACTCCACAACAGAGGAGTGCTTCTTTAGGACGGACACTATTTTTAAGGCGCATGTTCCGGCTATGGGCTATGCGGTGTATTATATAAACGACGATTGGGTACCGCAGGAGGAGCAGCTGCGCCTTACTCCGGATTCGCCCGAGCATATAGCGCGTGCCGTTGAATACGCCGGCTACCGTTCGTCAAACAATCATAACGGAACCGTTCTTGAAAATGATGTTTACAGAATAGAGTTTGAGCTTCACACGGGCTACATTATTTCGTTTAAGGATAAGCGCACCGGCGAAGAAATTATAACCGACCGTGCGGCTGTTCCCGTTGTTGCTGACGAGTATTATCACGATACCTGGAGCCACTCGAAGACGTTTTTCACGGATTATATGGCACGCTTTTCCGATGCAGAGGTGACTGTAACCGAAAGCGGACCCATTCGTGCGACGGTAAAGGTTATAAGCCGTTACGGAGACTCAAGTCTTACACAGTATTTTTCGTTGATTCCCGGCTGTGACAAGCTTTTCGTAAGCGCCGAGGTTGATTGGCACGAAAAGCATAAAATGCTTAAAACAGCGTGGCCTATGAAGATTGAAAATCCGAAGGCGTATTATGAAATTCCGTTTGGCGTAATAGAGCGCCCAACAGACGGTGAAGAGGAGCCCGGCTTGCAGTGGACGGCAGTAAAGGGCGAAAGCGGCGGCTACGCACTTATTAACAGTGATACCTACAGCTCCTCTGTTAAGGGCAGCACGATTTTCCATACTGTTTTGCGTAGCCCGATATACGGCGATCACGGCGGACCGCGTACAGCGGAGAGCGAATTCACAGAGCAGGGCAAGAGAAAATATTCGTATGTGCTTATGCCGGTGGGTGAAAGCTGGGCGCCTGTTATACGTGCGGCAAAGCAGCTTAACAAGCCGCTTACTCTCGTTATGGAAACGTGGCATTCAGAGCTTGTCGAAACGCTTTCCGAGGAGGAAAAGGCGCGCGTTATTTCATCACTTCACAGCGGAAGGCTTTCAAATGAGCCTTACAGCTCGCTTAAAATAGATGCCGAAAATATTATGCTTTCCGCTTGCAAGCGCAGTGAGGATGGCTTGGGTATGGTTTTGCGCCTGTATGAAACGGATGGTCTGGAAACGCACGTTACGGTTTCGGGCGATATGCTGAGGGTTCCGCTTGAGGCGACGTTTACACCGTGGTCTGTTAATACATATTACCTTGCCGACACCGAAAACGAGTGGAAGGAAGTACTTTTAACCGAATACGATTTTTAAAATATAAAATGCGTTGTGGTTTGTATGGCTTCGGAATACACGGGCTTTTACGGGCTATAATAAAATCGGTGATAAATTTTGAATTACAGAACCGATTTGGCGCTTGAAAGAGTTGACCTTGCCGCCGAAGGTGCGGCTTTGGGAGTGAAACGCCGTGAAAGCCACACAGCCGCAACTAAAACAACCGTTATAGAAATTACCGATGAGGACTGTGCAAAAGCGCTCGGCAAACCCTGCGGTAAATATATTACAGTGGAAACGCCGCTTTACAGTGACAGCTTGTTTTCGGATGAGCGCTTGAAGGTGATTTCACAGGCGGTTAAGGAGCTTTTGCCGAAGGGCGAGGGCCTTGTGCTTGTGGCGGGTGTCGGGAATTCCGATATAACCTCCGATGCATTGGGCCCTTTTTTTGCTTCTCAAATTTTTTCAACGCGCCATATAAGCGGCGAAATAAAAAAAGAATACGGCTTTTTTGAGAAGCTTCGCCCGGTTGCGGCGGTTTCAACGGGCGTTTTGGGACAAACGGGTCTTGAGTCCTCGGAATATATAAAATATATTGCCGAGGGCATTAAGCCCGAGTGTGTTATAACGGTGGATGCGCTCGCCTCGAAAAGTCTTTCGCGCCTCGGCTGCACGGTGCAGCTTTCAAATACGGGCATTTCTCCCGGCTCGGGAGTGGGTAATACAAGACGTCGCATAGACGAAAAATATATGGGTGTTCCCGTTATAGCAATAGGTGTACCTACGGTTGTTTCGGTTTCGTCTGTTGCGGAGGATATTTGCGAGAAGAGTGCTTGCGAAAAGAAGAATTTTAAAAAATATGCGAATATGATAGTAACGCCGAAGGATATTGATGTTTTGATAAAGGATTCATCAAGGCTTTTGGCGCTTGCGGTAAACTGCGCGCTGCAGCCGTCGCTTTCCGCAGAACAAATTAACGCACTTATGTAATTAACGACGCTTCTTTTTCATATTATATACTGTTTGTAAAGGCGGTGTACGGTATGAAAAAAAGAAGAAAACACATAAATGCCGCAATGAGCTTTTCGCTCTCTCTTGCTCTTGTGGTGCTTACATTTGTTTTTTCGGACGAGTTGGGCGGCGTTTTAAGAGGTGTAATAGAAAGAAGCCTCGGTGCCGGCGAGAGCGTGGGTGAATATATTAATCTTTCTTCGAAAAGCTCGACAGGTGAAGCGGAAACGGTACAGTTTGTTTCGGGCTTCGGAAGCGGTAAAAAAGAGGGGAAAAGCGAAACCGATATACCGGAGGATATTGAGGCGCTTATGAAGAATGCCGAAAAAATGTACGAGGGCTTTGAGAAAACCGCAGAACTTCAGGAAATACAGCTTTCGGCTTCGAGCGCAAACGACAAATACGGAATTGTTGCCGTAAATAACAAAACCGACCGCACTATAGATGTTAAGGGTATTTTAGGCGAGACCCCGGAATTCGGTAAAATAACAAAGGCTGAGCCGTATGTTTTGATTTATCACACCCACACAACCGAAGGGTATGAGCTCCTTGATAAGGGGTGGTATTCATCGGATTACGATTCGCGCACCACGGATATTAAAAAGACGGTTGTGAGAGTCGGTGACGAGATTACCGAACAGCTTGAAAATGCCGGCTTTAAGGTCATTCATGATAAGGAGATTTATGACAAATCCTACAGCGGCGCGTATGATCGCTCGCTTGTTATGATAGAAAAATACTTAAAGCAATATCCGTCTATTGTTGTCACGCTTGATGTTCACCGTGATGCAATACATTATGACAGCGGTGTTAAGTGTAAGCCCACCGCTGTAATAAACGGTAAAAAAGCGGCGCAGATTATGATAATTACCGGCTGCGAGTACGACGGTGTTGAGGATTTTCCGGAATGGCGAAAAAATTTGACCTTTGCCGTTGCTCTTCAAAATGCGGTTCAGTCGGATTATGAGGGACTTATGCGCCCGGTGTTTTTCTGCGGCAGAAAATATAATATGAATGTTACTCCGTGCTCGCTTCTTCTCGAGTTCGGTACGGATGCAAATACGCTTGACGAGGCGGTTTATTCGGGGCGCCTTTTGGGAAAAAGTCTTGCGAGGCTTTTAAATGAAAATTCGGACGGGTGATTTTACGGGATTTGTAAAGCTTATAAGAGTGTTCACGGTGACGGCTGTTGTAATTGCCGTTTTAACGGCTTTTTTTGCCGCTTGCTTCGTTGCAACGGCAAAAGCTGAGGCGAATATTTCGGGTGAAATGCCGAAAATTGCGGGAGAAACGGCAATTTTTAATGAAAATACGAGTGCTTATTATGAATTTACAGTAAATTTTTGATAAAAGTGCAAAAAATCTATTGAAAAAATCGCGAGCTTATTGTAAAATACTTTCAAAGGAAGTCTTTTCCTTTTTGGGGCGGTAAAAAAATCGCCTCGGTTTCCAAGGAGATGAATTGATTTGTCAGTAAAACTCAACACAAAGTATCTTGAAGGCTTCGTTACCGAGGAAGATATTAAGTCAATTGAGCCCGAGGTGCTTTCGGCTGTTGAAAAGCTAAATTCCCGTACGGGTGTCGGAAATGATTTTCTGGGATGGCTTGACCTTCCGGTTGATTACGATAAAGAAGAATTCGCGAGAATTAAAAAAGCGGCTGAGAAAATTCGCAGCGACAGTGATGTTCTCGTTGTTATAGGAATAGGCGGTTCATATCTCGGTGCAAGAGCCGCAATTGAATTTTGCAAATCGCAAAATCATAATTTGCTTGAAAAGCCCGAAATATATTTTGCGGGTAACACTCTTTCTTCGGCGGCGCTTTATGAAACGGTAAAGCTTTGCGAGGGTAAGGATTTTTCCGTTAATGTTATTTCAAAGTCGGGCACAACAACCGAGCCCACAATTGCCTTCAGAGTGTTTAAGGAGCTTCTTGAAAAGAAGTACGGCAAAGAGGGTGCGGCTAAGCGTATTTATGCCACAACCGATAAAAAGCGCGGCACCTTAAAGGAGCTTTCGGACAGAGAGGGCTACGAGACCTTTGTTGTTCCGGATGATGTAGGCGGAAGGTATTCCGTTTTAACTGCGGTGGGTCTTCTTCCCATAGCCGCTGCGGGAATTGACATTGAAAAAATGATGGCAGGCGCGGCGGCGCAAAGAGCTGCGCTTCTTTCGGGTGATGTTTACTCAAACGACTGCTATAAATACGCCGCATTGAGAAATATACTTTACCGTAAGGGCAAGGCTGTTGAAATGATGATATCGTACGAGCCCGACTACACCATGATGAACGAATGGTTTAAGCAGCTCTTCGGCGAAAGTGAAGGTAAGGACGGAAAGGGCATTTATCCTTCATCGGCGGTATTTTCAACGGATCTTCATTCTCTCGGTCAATTTGTTCAAGAGGGTGAAAGGGTAATGTTTGAAACGGTTGTTATGTTTGACAAACCGAAAAAAGAGCTTATAATAGGCTTAGACCCCGAAAACGGTGACGGCTTTAACTTCGTTGCCGGCAAAAGCCTTGATTATGTAAACAAAAAGGCTTTTCTCGGAACGGTTCTTGCTCACACCGACGGCGGTGTGCCCAATATGGTTCTTGAGGTGCCGGAGATGAGTGAGTACGAATTCGGCTCTCTTGTATATTTCCTCGAAAAGGCGTGTGCCGTTTCCGGCTATATTCTCGGTATTAATCCGTTTGATCAGCCCGGCGTTGAAAGCTACAAGAAAAATATGTTTGCACTTCTCGGAAAGCCCGGCTATGAGGAGCATAAGGCGCTTCTTGAAAAAAGACTTGAAAAATAAAGGTAATAACACTAAGGTGTTAATATAAAAGCGGAGGTAACAATTATGGTTTCACTTATTATAGGCAACAAAGGTTCCGGCAAGACAAAAAGACTTATCGACCTTATCAACGAGGCGGTAAAAAGCTCTAACGGCACAGTGGTTTGCATTGAAAAATCCCCGTTACTTACTTATGAGGTAACTCACAAAGCAAGACTTATCGAAACGGAAAGATACGATGTTGACGGTGCGGATGCTTTTTACGGAATGCTCAGCGGCATTCTTGCACAGGATCATGACATAACAGAGATTTTTGTTGACGCAACCTTTAAAATTGTCGGCAGAGATTACGAGAAATTTGCAGATCTTCTTGCTAAGGTTAAGAAGCTTTCCGAAATTACGGATACCGATTTTGTATTTACGGTTTCCGAGGATGAGGATAAGCTCCCTGTAAGAATTTTCGATTACGCAACGAAAATCTGAGTACATTCTTAAAATATCCGGGCGGCAGACGAATTTGCTCGTTTGCCGCTTTGAGTTTTTTGTCTGAAAAACGAGTTTTTCGGGGCTTTTTGCCGATAATGGGAAATAATTCGGTGAATAAGCTTGAATTTTTAAAAATTTTAGTTGACAAACAGGCGACAAGATAATATAATATTTAGGCGTGTTGAGAGGTAGTATTATGATAATTGAGCTTGAGCCTATTTTTAATATAGACGGTGCCGAGGCTTCGTTTGATTACGAAATGTCGCTTTCGGAGCTTGAGGTGTCGGGTATTTACCCGATAGCAAAGCCCGTCAGGGTTTACGGCTCGGTTAAAAACAACACGGGAATAGTTACGCTTTCGGCAAGGGCGGCTTTTACTTACGAAGCTCCTTGCGACAGGTGCTGTGAGCCTGTTTCGCGTTTTTACGAATTCCCCGTTGAGCATAATCTTATTGCCGCTCTCAATAATGAGGATAATGACGATTTTTTACTTGTTTTAAATATGCGTCTTAATTTAGACGAGCTTGTAAACGAGGATATTAATTTGCAATTGCCCTCAAAATTTCTTTGCAGTGAGGATTGTAAAGGTATTTGTCCGCAATGCGGCAAAAACCTTAATGAAGGTTCGTGCACCTGCAAAAAAGCAATAGACCCCCGTCTTGAGGGTTTGTTGCAATTTCTTGATAACGAGTAAACAAGCGTTTTCGCATTAAATAAGGAGGAAAGCTAACATGGCAGTACCGAAGAGAAGAGTTTCCAAAGCAAGAAGAGATAAGAGAAGATCCAATGTTTGGAAAATGGATGCTCCCGCACTTGTAAAATGCCCCAACTGCGGTGAGTTCAAGAGACCTCACAGACTTTGCACAGCTTGCGGTTATTACAACGGTAAGCTCGTAGTTGCAAAAGAAGACTGATTATTTTTGTCTGATTTTTCAGGGCGGTGAGAGAATTCTCCCCGCCCTATTGGGCGTTTTTTGATTATATTTTGTTTTTCTTAAGGAGGGCTGAAAATATGTCTGTTACCGTTTTGAGCGTTGAAGAAGGCTCATATTCCGAAAAAGCCGGTGTTGTTGCCGCAGATGAGCTTATTTCAATTAACGGACACGGGATATTTGACGTTCTCGATTACAGGTTTTACATTCAAAGTAAAAAGCTTACCCTTAAAATAAAAAGGGGGCTTTCGGAGTTTGAAATTAAAATTCGCAAAAGCAGTGAGTTTTCGGATATAGGTCTTGAGTTTGAAACATATCTTATGGACAAGCAGCATGCCTGTAAAAACAAATGCATTTTTTGCTTTGTCGATCAAATGCCGAGGGGTATGAGAAAAACTCTTTATTTTAAGGATGACGACTCACGCCTTTCTTTTTTGTTCGGAAATTACATTACCCTTACGGGGCTTTCCGAACGCGAGGCACAGCGCATTATAGATATGCACATAAGTCCCGTTAATATTTCGGTCCATACAATGAACCCGGAGCTTCGTGTTAAAATGATGAAAAATCCGAAGGCGGGCGAGAGCCTCGGTTTTCTTTCGCGCTTTTTTGAGGCGGGAATAGAGATGAATACTCAGCTTGTTTTGTGTCCGGGAATTAACGACGGCGAAGAGCTTCGCTATTCGCTTTCACAGCTCGGAAGGCTTTATCCTGCTGTAAAAAGCATTGCTGCAGTACCGGTGGGTCTTACAAAATACCGTGACGGTCTTTTTCCTTTAAGAACCTATACAAAATCGGAGGCTTCCGAGGTTATTGATATTATAGACGAGTTTAACGCGCATTTTTCCTTTTTTAACGAAGGGAAGGTGATTGCCTACCCGTCGGATGAGTTTTACCTTTTGGCAGAGCGCGAACTGCCTTCACGCGAGCATTACGGTGAGTTTTCACAGCTTGATAACGGCGTTGGAATGTGCACTCTTTTAAAGTCCGAGTTTGAAGAGGCATTTGCGGAGGAGAAGCCGCGCGAAATTAAGCGAAGTGTTACCGTTGCAACCGGTGTGAGTGCTTATCCCATTATAAAGGACATTGCCGCAAGCTGTGAAAAGAAATTTCCCGGGCTTGAGGTAAACGTAATTAAAATAGTAAATGAGTTTTTCGGAGAGAGCGTTACCGTTGCGGGACTTTTAACGGGCGGTGACTTAAAAAAACAGCTTTCGGGTAAAAATCTCGGCGATGAGCTTCTTATTCCACGTGTTTCTTTAAGAAGCGAGGGCGACAGATTTTTAGATGACGTTGAGCTTGGTGAGCTTTCCGAATATTTAAATATAAAAATAACACCCGTTAAAAACGACGGGTATGAGATGCTTTCTTCAATTATTAACGGAGGTGACTGATATGGCAAGACCTGTTGTTGCAATAGTCGGCAGACCGAATGTTGGCAAATCAACGCTTTTTAATAAGCTTACGGGTAAGCGCCTTGCGATAGTAGACAATACCCCGGGCGTTACGCGTGACCGTGTTTTCGGCGAGTGCGAGTGGCTCGGCAAAAAAATGCTTCTTGTTGACACAGGCGGTATTGAGCCGTATTCAAGTGACGTTATTCTTTCGCAAATGCGCCGACAGGCACAACTTGCGATTGAAAGTGCAAATGTAATAATTCTTGTTACGGATATAAGAGACGGCGTTGTTGCGACAGACAGTGAGGTTGCCGCAATGCTTCAAAAAAGCGGCAAGCCGATTGTGCTTTGCGTAAACAAGTGCGACAATATCGGTGCGCTTCCTGCGGATTTTTACGAGTTTTATAACCTCGGTCTCGGTGACCCCGTTGCCGTTTCATCTGTACACGGTCACGGTACGGGCGACCTTCTCGACGAGGTGTTAAAGCACCTTCCGAAGGAATATCTTGATGACTCCGAGGATGAGGATGATTACATTAAGGTTGCCTTAATAGGCAAGCCCAATGTCGGAAAATCCTCGCTTGTAAATACAATTATCGGAGAGGAACGAATGATTGTTTCCGATATTGCCGGCACCACAAGAGATGCAACGGACAGTTTTGTTGAAAACGACTTCGGCAGGTTTATGTTTATAGATACCGCAGGCCTCAGACGTAAATCTAAAATAGATGACTCCGTTGAGCGCTACAGCGCCTTGAGAACGGATATGGCTGTTGAAAGAGCGGATGTTTGCGTTATTATGATTGATGCACTTGAGGGCTTTACCGAGCAGGATAGTAAGGTTGCCGGTAAGGCGCTCGAAGCGGGTAAGGGCTGCATTATAGCCGTCAATAAGTGGGATGCTTACGAAAAAGACGGCAAAACAATGGACTCTTACAGAAAACAGCTTATGAAGGACTTTTCGTTTATGTCCTTCGCTCCTATTATATTCATTTCCGCTAAAACAGGTCAGCGAATAGACAGGCTGTATGAGCTTATTAAGTTTGTGGATACACAAAACGCAATGCGTATTAAAACGGGCAGACTTAACGAAATTCTCGCTGCCGCCACACTCAGAGTTCAACCGCCGACGGATAAGGGTAAGCGTCTTAAAATTTATTATATGACCCAAACCTCCACACGTCCTCCGACGTTTGTTTTCTTTGTTAATAACGCCGAGCTTTTCCATTACAGCTATCAGCGTTACCTCGAAAACCAAATTCGCGAGGTTTACGGACTTGAGGGCACACCGGTGAGGTTTATTATAAGAGAGCGGTCGGAAAAAAGCAGGCACTGATGCGCATTGCAATGTACGACAAATGTCGTGCAAATGCAGAATGCAAAATTTCGGAAATCGCGTTGCGCGATTTGATTTATAATTGTTTGTAATAAAAACAACCTGTACTTTCCAAATCGAAAAATGCTTCGATTGGAAGGTACGGGTTTTGTTTTTGATAATCAGTTAAATAAAAAAATTGTTTACATACAAAGAGAAAACGCCTTGCGTTTTTCGTCGAAATTATTCATTGCTTGTTAGCGCGACAAATCGCGCATGGCGCTGTATATATTTTTAAAAATCGCCAATACTATCCGTAAAGAAATATTTACGGAGGGTATTATGACAAATTCCGAATACTTAAAAATGGTAGGTGCGGCAACGGACAAATCGCCCCTGAAAAAAGACTTGATTTCGGCATTTTTATTCGGCGGCGGAATATGCTGCTTGGGGCAGCTTTTAAGAAGCGCCTTTGAAACTACAAGTATGACCGATGACGAGGTTAAGGCGGGGGTAAGCGTATCTCTGATTTTTCTTACGGCGCTTCTTACAGCCGCCGGTGTATTTGACAAAATTGCAAAACACGCGGGCGCCGGTACATTTGTACCCATAACAGGCTTTGCAAATTCCGTTATTTCACCTGCGATTGAGTTCAGTGCAGAAGGGCGAATTCTCGGAACGGGCGCAAAAATGTTTAATCTTGCGGGTCCCGTTATAGTTTACGGCTGTACCTCGGCGAGCATTTACGGACTTATTCTTTATATTTTCAATTTGGTGTAAGGAGTGAGTAAAATGCCCATAAGAAAAGGAAGCGTAATAATTTTACAGTCGCGTCCCGGTATTACGGGGAACGCGGCGGCGGTTGGCAAAAAAGAAGGCGAAGGTCCTTTGAAAAATGAATTTGATAAAATTTTTAATGATGAATTCATAGGAAAAAGGACATTTGAGCAGGGTGAAACAGAGCTTCAGAAAACAGCGGTTTTAATGGCTTTGGGAAAAGCCGATGAAGCTTCCGAGAATGTTGACCTTATACTTGCCGGAGACCTTTTAAATCAATGCATCGGCTCTTCCTTCGGTCAGCGCGATTTGGGTATGCCCTACGCCGGGCTTTACGGTGCGTGTTCAACAATGGCGCTTTCATTCGCACTCGCAGCCACACTTGTTGAAGGAGGTGCGGTTAATACGGCTGTTGCGGCAACCTCGTCTCATTTTTGTTCTGCGGAAAGGCAGTATCGTTACCCACTTGAATATGGCGGCCAAAGAACGCCGGCTTCGCAGTGGACGGTAACGGGCGCCGGTGCGGCTGTTATAAAAAGTAAGGCATCGGGTGTGCCGCATATAGATGCGGTGCTTTTCGGTAAGGTCTGCGACCTCGGTGTTGCGGATCAAAACAATATGGGCGCGGCAATGGCGCCTGCCGCCGCCGATACAATAGCAGGATTTTTGCGCGATACAAAAAGCACTCCCGAGGATTATGATATGATTTTAACAGGCGACCTCGGTAAAACAGGCTCACGCCTTTTAAAGGAGCTTATGAAAAAAGAATATGATATAGATATTTCGGCTGTTCACGGTGACTGCGGTCTTATGATTTTTGATCTTGAAAAGCAGGATGTTCACAGTGGCGGCTCGGGCTGCGGGTGCAGTGCGGCGGTTGTATGCTCATACATCTTAAATCGACTGAAAAGAAAAGTGCTTAACCGCGTTTTGTTTGTCGGTACAGGCGCGCTGCTTTCTCCTACCTCAACGCTTCAAGGCGAATCCGTACCGGGAATAGCTCACGCCGTACTTTTAACCTCCGATTAAACAGAAAGAAGGAGCTTTATGAACAGTCTTTATAAAACCCTAAAAACTCTTGAAGGCTTTACAAAAAATTACAAACGTCTTTCACGAATGAAAACAACTCTTACCGTGATTCTCGCAATATATACCGTGCTGAGGCTTGCGACGGTGTTTGCGCGACAAGTCGCGCTAATAAATAATTGAATCGGGCTCCCTCGAAAATGGAGACAATGTAAAACAGTGCACGACGAATGTCGTACACTGTTTTGCATTGTGCATTTACACTACCAAGTCAAACGGGCTTTCAAGAAGGTATGTTGCTCCGGCTTTTGTTAATTCATCTTTTTTTCCAAAGCCGTAAAGTGCGCCTGCACTGTCAATTCCCGCCTTGTTTGCTCCCTCGATATCGTAAAAGCGGTCACCTATCATAATTGCTTTTGCTTTGTCCGTGCAGGAAAGTGCTGTTAAGGCATCGGTTATAAGTGCGCATTTGTCGGAATGAATGTGGTTAAAGGTTTCAGCCGAGATGAAATCAAACAGACCATATATTCCGAGAGCCTTTGAAATGCTTTCAACAAACGGAAGGGGCTTTGATGAAGCGATGGCAAGCTTTTTGCCTTTACACTTTAATGCCTCAAGCATATCCTTAACGCCGTCGTAAAGTGTTGATTCTTCGCATGCCTTGAGCTTGTAGCGCTCACGGTATTTTTCTATCATACCGTTTGCGGTTTCGTGGTCTGCGCCGTAAAGCTTTGTAAAGCTTTCATAAAGCGGCGGTCCCACAAAATAGTCAAGCTTCTTATCGTCGGTCTCTTCTATTCCGTAGCATAAAAGTGCGTATTTAACGGAGTTTTTAACACCCGGTATTGTATCGGAAAGAGTGCCGTCAAAATCGAAGATATAAATATCGTAATCCTTCATAATTATCACCGCATATATATTACATTATAATCTGCTTTTTGTAAATACGGGAAAATGTAAAATATTCGTATATTTGGTTATTAAAATCTATTGAAAAAAGAAGCCGGATGTAATAAAATAGTAGTAATATATTAGGTGAGGTGCTTTGATGGATAATCACAACAGACTCAAAATCGAGAATATTTTGAAGAAATACGACAATCCCGAGGAAAGCCTTATTGCGGTTCTTCAAGAGGTTCAGGCGCTTGAGGGGTATATTTCGGAGGATTCGGTTAAGGCTTTAAGCGAGATTTCGAAAATTCCCGAATCACGAATTTTAGGAGTTGCTTCATTTTACGCCGGCTTCAGGCTTAAGCCGGTTGGTAAATATCAAATAATGGTTTGCATGGGCACGGCGTGTCACGTAAACGGCAGTGAAAGAATAGGTGACTGCCTTAAGCGTTATCTTAAAACGTCTGCCGGTGACGTTACGGAGGACGGTCTTTTTTCGTGGGAAGAGGTTGCGTGCCTCGGCTGCTGCAGTATTTCGCCGGCTATGATGATTAACGGTGAGGCGTACGGTGAGCTTACTCCGAAAAAGGTTGAAGAGATTTTAGACGATATTAAACGGAAGGAGGGCGCTGTATGAAGGTGTTGTTAGGCTACGGCTCTTGCGGAATAGCTTCGGGTGCAAGACTTGTAAACGAGGGTCTTCTTGAGCTGCTTTCGGGAACGGATATTGAGGTTAAAAGAGTAGGTTGTAACGGTCTTTGCTTTGCCGAGCCCGTGGCGGAGGTTATTGACGGCGAAAAAAGTGTGCTTTACGGAAGGCTTGATAAGGAGTCGGCAAAAAAGCTTGCAAAAAGCCTTTTAGATGGCGTTTTGCCGGAGGAAAACAGACTCGGTGAGGATGAGCTTCGGTTTTTGGCGAGTCAAAAAAGAATTGTGCTTTCAAATTGCGGTAAAATAGACCCCGAAAGTCTTGATGAATATAAGGCGCGCGGTGGTTATGAGGGCTTTAAAAAAGCGCTTTCTTTCGGCAGTGAAAAAATAATTGAAGAAATAAAGCTTTCCGGTCTTCGCGGAAGAGGCGGAGCGGGCTTTCCCACATATATTAAGTGGCAGGCGGCAAAGGCTTCCGAGGGGAACGAAAAATATATTGTTTGCAATGCCGATGAAGGCGACCCCGGTGCGTTTATGGACAGAGCTGTTTTGGAGGGTGATCCGCACAGCGTACTTGAGGGAATGATGATTGCGGGCGTTGCCATAGGTGCTTTATGCGGTATTATATATGTCAGAGCGGAATATCCTCTTGCCGTAAAGCGGCTTGAAATAGCTATTGAAAGTCTTCGACGTGACGGCCTTTTGGGTGAGAATATTTCGGGAAGCGGCTTCAGCTTCGATTTTCGCATAATGACAGGTGCCGGTGCCTTTGTTTGCGGTGAAGAAACCGCGCTTTTGGCTTCTCTCGGCGGCGGCAGGGGAATGCCCGTTACAAAGCCGCCCTTCCCGGCGCAAAGGGGCTTCAGAGAAAAGCCAACCAATATAAACAATGTTGAAACTTTTGCAAACGTTCCGTATATTTTGAGAAACGGCGGTAACGAATTCGCGAAAATCGGCACAGAGGACAGCAAGGGCACAAAGGTGTTTGCGCTTGCCGGTAAGGTTCTGCGCGGAGGTCTTGTTGAAGTGCCGATGGGCGTTACAATTAACGAGATTGTATTCGGCATTTGCGGCGGCATTAAAAACAATGCAGAGATTAAAGCGGTTCAAATGGGAGGTCCCTCGGGAGGATGTATTCCGAAGGCTCTTCTTGATACCTCGGTGGATTATGCCAATATTGCAAAAACGGGCGCGATTATGGGCTCCGGCGGTATGGTTGTAATGGATGAGGGTACGTGTATGGTTGACATGGCACGCTTTTTTATGGATTTTACAAGCAAGGAAAGCTGCGGTAAATGTACTCCTTGCAGAATCGGTACAACAAGAATGCTTGAAATTTTAAACAAAATTGTAAGTGGCAACGGCGAAGAGGGAGATATTGAAAGGCTTGTTGAATACGGAGAGGCAATTAAAACGGGTGCGCTGTGCGGACTCGGTAATTCTGCACCGAATCCCGTGCTCACCACTGTAAAATATTTTAAAGATGAGTATGAGGCACATATAAAAGATAAGCGTTGCCCGGCAAGAAAATGTACTGCGCTTATAAACTATGTTATTAATGAAAACGCCTGTAAAGGCTGTTCCCTTTGCAGTAAAAAATGTCCGGCTTCGGCTATTACGGGCGAGATTAAAAAGCCGTATAAAATCAACAGTGAAATGTGCGTTCGTTGCGGAATGTGTCTTGAGAGCTGTAGGTTCGGTGCGATTAAGGTTGAAAGCGGGGTGAAGGCCTGTGGCTGAGGTTACTATTAAGGTAAACGGAAAAGAATATAAGGCATTAACGGAAAAAACGCTTCTTGACAATCTCATTTCAAACGGAATTAAAATTCCGCATCTTTGTCACAATAAATCACTTGAAAGCTACGGTGGCTGCGGTCTTTGTGTTGTTGAGGTTGAAGGTGTTAACAAGCCGTTAAGAGCGTGCTCTACCTCGGTTAAAGAGGGTATGAGCGTTATAACGGACTCGGCGGCTCTTCAAAACAGCCGCAAGGCAACGCTTGCGTTTTTGTGCTCCGACCATTCCGGCGACTGTAAAGCCCCGTGCTTTTACAGCTGTCCCACACACCAGGATATTCAAGGCTATGTGGGTCTTATTGCAAACGGAATGGAGAAGGAAGCGTTGCGGCTTATTAAAGAGGATAATCCGCTTCCCGCATCTATAGGCAGAGTCTGCCCTCATCCGTGCGAAAAGGATTGCAGGCGCGCTCTTGTGGATGAGCCTGTTTCCATATGTGCGCTTAAACGCTTTGCGGCCGACAGTCTTCCCGGGTATATTCCGACTTGTGAGCCGAAAAACGGCAAGCGCGTGGCTGTTGTAGGTGGCGGCCCCGCAGGACTTTCGTGTGCGTATTTTCTTCTTATGCGCGGCTATGACGTTGAAATTTTCGAGGCCGAGAAAAAGTGTGGAGGAATGCTTCGCTACGGCATACCGGAATACAGACTTCCAAAGGCTGTGCTTGACTCCGAGATTGAGTGCATTGAAAAAATGGGTGCGGTTATTCACTGTGAAAAAAGACTTGGCAGAGACTTTACCCTTGATGAGCTTAAGAATGGATTTGATGCTGTGTTCTTGGGTATAGGCGCTTGGAAAAGCGGCTCGTTGCGCTGTGAAAACGACGGCGCCGAGGGCGTTTTGGGCGGAATTGATATGCTTTATGCCGTACAAACGGGAGAGCTTACATCACTTAAGGGTAAGGTTGCCGTTGTCGGCGGCGGTAACACGGCTATTGATGCCGTGAGAACAGCCGTAAGACTCGGCGCTCGTGACGTCACTCTTATTTACAGGCGCACCGAGAGCGAAATGCCTGCGGAAAAGCTTGAAATTAAAGAGGCTAAAGAAGAAGGTGTTGTATTCAGATTTCTTGAAGCGCCGCTTAAGGTGCTGACGGAAAACGGTAAGGCAACGGGACTTTTGCTTCAAAAAATGAGGCAGGGTGAGCCTGATAAAAGCGGAAGGCGCGCGCCGGTGCCCGTTGAGGGTGCAACCGAAGAGGTGTATTTTGACACAATTATTTCGGCGGTAGGTCAAAGCGTTATAACAGAAGGGCTTTCCTCAGTTTCGGTTACGGGACGAAATACCGTGAGAGTGGATGCAAATACGTATATGACCTCGGTTGAGGGCGTTTTTGCCGCGGGCGATGCGGTTAATTCGGGTCCCGATATTGCAATTCGCGCAATTGCCGGCGGAAAATACGCGGCAAGCGCCGTGGATGCTTATTTAAAGGGCGAAGACGTTAAGCCCGAGCTTCCCGAGTATTCAAAAAACACCGCATTTGATAAATCGCTTTTGTCGGATGAGAAAAAGCTTCCGCGCGTGGAGTATTCCGTGAAGGCGCCGGAGGTAAGAAAAAAGGATTTTTCCGAAAGTGCCCTTACATTCACTGAGGAGGAGGCGCTTCGCGAGGCGGCGCGCTGTCTTGAGTGCGGCTGTAAGGCTGTTTACGACTGCAAGCTTTTACCGCTTATGCGTGAATATGAAAGCTTTTCGGCGGCCGATTTCGGCAAAAAGCATAAAATAAAAAGAGATGCCGGTCACCCGTTTATTATAAGGGATTCGTCAAAATGTGTGCTTTGCGGGCTTTGTGTTCGCACTTGCCGTGAAATTGAAAATAATGAGGCACTCGGACTTTTCGGCAGAGGCTTTGAAACACTCCCCGAAACGCCCTTCTCGCTTCCTCTCGACGAGAGCGTTTGCAGCTCCTGCGGGCTTTGCGCCGCTGTTTGTCCGACGGGCGCGATTTCGTTTAAGCTGCCCGGTGTAAAAACACCGCCCCTTAAATATAATGAAGAACGCTTTGTGTGCACTCGGTGTGATGAAAAATGCGAATTTATTAAAAAGAGCGCCGAGGGCACGGCGACAAAGCTTGTACCGCTCGATTTGAGAAAAAGCTGTTCTCTCGGTGTATTGGGCGAGCTTTACGATGAAGCGAAAAAGTACGGTGCCGCACCTGAAATTCTTGAAAAAGCGGCTTTGGCGATAAATAAGCGTTTGTAAAATGTGACGAATTTTCAGGCAATAATTTGGTTAAATTTTCAGTGTGCCCCGAAAACCGCAAGTTTAAGCGGTTTTCGGGCTCTGATACTTAAAAACAGCAAACCGGAAATTAATAAATATTAACATAAAATTGCGTTTTTTCTATTGACATCCACCCCCAAAATGTAATATAATCAGCGTAGACTTATAAGTATTTCTGTGCGGTTCGCGCGAAATGCTTGTATGAGGCTTGCCTCGAATGACTTAGTAAAGGAAGATTTTTAAATGAAGAAGGTACTTTCGGTAGTTCTTTCGCTTATGATCGTTATCATCGGACTTGTGCCCGCCGCGGCTGCTATCTCCGTTCCGGAAATCGGTTTTAAGGTTTCCGAGGGCGAGTATGACGGCAAGCCCGCGAAGGTAGATGTTGTTACAAAAAAGGTTTTCACCGTTATCGTTTCGCTTCCTGCGGTTAAGGGTCTTACAGGTGTTAATATGCACCTTCAGTTTGACAATTCCGTGCTTAAGGTAGTAGGCGGCGGTGCTGCTTACAATCTTGTTGACGGTGATAAATACAGCTATTATGACGGTCTTTTCGTTTCGGCTGTTAAAGAGGGTAAGCCCAACGAGTACGCAATGGGCATTGTTTTCTCAAGCCCGCTTACAAAGACAAATTCAAGAGACTTTGCCTTCGTTACCTTTGAGGTTATCGACCTTTCAAAGGAGTCAACAACCTTTAACCTCTATGTTAACGAGTTTAACACCGAGGACGGCGACGATTCAAACGACGTAAATATTCAGACTCTTGCAAAATCCGAAATAGTAAGATTTGACTTCCCCGAAGATGTTACTGCGGAAACCACAACAGAAGGCTCTGCCGCAGACACATCAACAGAGGCTACAACACAGGGCTCTGTTTCCACAATTTCGGCTCTTATTAACACTATAAGAGAGCTTCTTAAAAATAATAACGCCTCCTTCGGCGATTATATTGATGCTATTACAAATATTCTCGGTAATGCGGATATTGCCGATATGTTAGAGCAGCTTATAGGCGGCAACATCAATATAGGTGACGGATTCCTTGAGTGGATTAAAGGTCTCGGTCTTGATTTTGGTGCTCTTGAAGATATTCTTGACCAGATTATTGAATTCTTTAAGAATCTCTTCGGCGGCGGAAGTGACACTCCCGAATCAACAAACAAGCTTACAACTGCTGCAGGCGGCAATAACGGTGGAGACCCCGCTACAACAAGCGCCGGCTCACAGACAGGCTCCGAGAACACAGGCGATGCAACAATCGCACTTGCGGCAACGGTTTGCGTTGCAGCTGCTGCGGCATTTGCCCTTACCAGAAAGAAAAAAGAAGACTGATAACCGAACAGCTTTCTTTCTTTAACTAAATCTGTTTTCCCCCGAGAGTGTTTCTCGGGGGTTTGTTTTTACTTTGTTCGTCAAATCGCCCAAAAACTCAGCGTGAAATTTGTTACCACAAATGATAAATAATATGGTAATATATATGTGTAATTTTAAAAGAAGGTGTTTTTATGAAATGTAAAAAGCTTACTTCGTTTATTCTTGCGTGTGTAATACTTTTGTCGTTTGCGCTGCCGTCCTTGGCAGCAAATAAGGTTCCGGCACCGCAAGCGTGGATTGATAACCAAGCTGAGATTTTTGCTCCCGATGGTAAAATCAGTCTTACTCCCGGTGCAGAAAACGGTTGTATGAATTTTGCTTGGGTAACCTGCAACCTTTACGGTGCGAGAGAGCAATTTGTGTACGGTAAGGAGTCTGACTTGAGCGACGGTGTTTGCGCCGATGTATTTACTCTTACAAGCTCATCTATGCTTTATACTTCGAATCGCGTTTCGCTTGAAGGTCTTGAGGTTGGCGTGTATTATTATAATTACACATATGGCGGCGTTTGGCAAGGAATTTCAAGCTTTGAGGTTAAGGATGACAGCGGAGCGTTTTCCGTTATGCTTTGCTCCGACCCGCAGCTTGGGCGCTCCGGAGACAATACAGACGAAGCGATTATTGATGATACATATGGCTGGTACAGAACGCTTGAAGCCGCAAAGAGAAACTGCCCTGACATTCGTTTTATGCTTTGTGCCGGTGATGAGGTCAATAGCGCGCTTTCAAAAAAGCAATATAACGCACTTCTTTATCCCGAGGCGTTAAAGTCTTTGCCCGTTGCGGCGGCGGTTGGTAACCATGATTATTATTCAACGCTTTATAAGCTCCATTACAATAACCCCAACACCGTTGAGGATGACTTTACATCAATGGGCGGCAACGGCTATTACTTTAGTTACGGCAATGCATTGTTTATAGTGATTAATTCAAATAACTATGTTATGGATGACCACAGAGCCGTTATAACCGAGGCAATTAATTCCGCTCCCGATGCAAAGTGGCGCGTTGTTATGATGCATACAAGCCTTTATTTTTCGGGTATGAAGGAAAAGCATCAGAATAATATTGAGCTTTTTGCTCCGATTTTTGATGAATATGATATTGACCTTGTTGTTTCGGGTCACGAGCATCTTTACTCAAGAACAGCGCCTATGACAAACGACACACCCACAGAGGGCGGCGTTACATATCTTGCTGTTGCAACAGCTTCGGGCTGTAGCTTTGATCGGTACGATCGCTGTGACAGTCGTGTTGTGAAATGTGAAAATCTTTATGAGCCGTCATATTCAATACTTGATTTCGGTGAGAATGAAATAAGTGTTAAATCGTATTTTACCGATAAAGATGAGATTTTTGACGAGTTCACAATAGAGAAAACAGAGGATGGAGCAGGTGCTGTCGATGAAATTTCCTTTGACTGGCTTACTCGTGTTATAAATGCAATTATCTCGGCAATACTTCTTCTTTTCAAATAATAAATAGTATAAAAGCACCGCCTTCGAATATAAGCTTTCGAAGGCGGTTTGCTTTTGTGTATTTCGGTTTATTTATAATCCTTGTAGAATTCATCAATATAGGCTTCAATATCGGCTCTTGTACCCTTGAAGGGTCCGGGAGCCTCCATTTTTAACGAAACCGTTGCGGTTGCATAAAGAAGTGAGGTCTTAATGTCGTTTGTAAGGCGCTCGTTTATGTATGCGGCAAAGGTGGTATCGCCTCTACCTGTTCTGCCGCTTAGGTTGCGTGCTCTTATGGGACAGGAATAAAGCTCGTTGCCGTCGTATGCTATTACCTCGGTGTTATGGGTTATAAGAACCTCCTTGGCGCCCCAGGAGTGAAGCACTTTTGCCGCTTCGTAGCGATCCTCAAGACCTGTTAAAATTTCTGCTTCGGCGGCATCTGTTTTTAAAAAGGTGATGTAAGGAAGAAGCTCCTTTTTTGTTGCCCAATCTTCAAAGAACATTTCGCCTGTTTCCTTTATGGCATGGCGAAGCTCGCCTTGAACATCAACGGCAACCTTACCTAATTTTGCGCAATGCTTAATCATCTCATCCGGGAAATCACCGAAAATGAGTCCTGCAAAGTGGTAAATTTCCGCTTCTTCGTCCGGAAGGTCGCTTATTTCAAAGTGCTCGCCAAGCTCAAGGCAACGGCATTCGCGGCGTTCCTTGTCGGCAGTAAAATATTTGTTTTTCATTGTGGTGGAGCTTTCGCAGAAGGTTGGGAAAACGTCCTCGCTTGGAATGGTGAAGTGTGAAAGTCTTTCCTCATCCTTTTTTGCAACGCGCGTTACGGCGGCAACTCTATGGCCTAAGGCGTGTGCAGAGGCAGAAGAGAAAAGCACTGCACCGCCGCAGATTTTAACCTCGTTGTCAAGGTGGTCTATATTTTGGTCAACGGTAATGTGACCTATTATCATGGAATCATATTTTTTCATAATATTACCTCAGATTGTATATGTTTTAAATTCTTCGCTGACTTCAATGCCCGTGCCTTCAAAGTCGGAAGTTGGGTCGTAGTCTGTTGAAAGGTGAGTGGCAATGATTCGTGTTTTGAATTTTTCTTTAAGCTCTTTCGCGATTTTTACGTTCATATGCGGTCCGTTAAAGCCCTCCGGCTTTGAAAAATCGCCTAAAACACAATCGCTGTTTTCAAAGCACCACGGAATGTTGTCGTTGTAAAGCGAGTCACCTGTATATGTAAGGGTTTTGTCGCCTTTGATTTTTATTGCAAGGCAGGAGACTGTGTGCTTCATATGCTTAAACGAAAGTGTCATTGAGCCGTAGCGCACATCTTCCTCGGGGCTTACGTTTACAATATTATAATTCGGGTGAGTAAACAGCGTTTTGTACCATTCGCTGTCGCTTTTTTCGGCGAAGATTGTAACTGTGTGGTTTAAATCCTCAAGAGCGTAGCGGAACGGCAAAAGATCGCTTGTGTGGTCGAAATGGAGATGCGAAATATACACCGCGCCTATTTTTCTCAAATCGATTGTGCTCATAAGGCGTGAGAGCGTGCCCGAGCCCATGTCGAGAACGAGCATATCGTCGCCGTTTTTAACAATATAGCCGCTTGCGGCACCTGTGCCGGGCTTGGGGTACGGTCCGTATTTGCCTAAAACCGTCAGCTCCATAAAAGACCCTCCGCGTAAGCCTCTTTAAGCTCATCCTTGACATTGTTTTTAAGAAGGTTGAGCTTTAAAATAGCCTCGCTTTTCATATAGTCCTCTGTCATAAAATCGCCTGCTATAATGTTTGCACAGCTTAAATAGTACCAATTGTCGGCGATGGCATTTATCATATCTTTAAAGTAAAGGCGAAGCTCTTTGTCAAGCTTTTTGGGGTTTGTAAGACCCACCTCTGTACCGGGGTTGGGAGTCTGTTGGGTTTGGAACCAATAAAGACCCTCGGTTGTGTTTGTGTCGAAAAAGTGCGGAGCTTCCTTTGCATAGGTGGCTGCGTAGCTTCCGTTAAGTTTTTTGTCCCACGGGAGAATCTGCTCGCAGTTTCTGCTGTAGTCGTATTCTTCGGTGTCATTAATAAGAATATAGCGCTTACCGGCTTTTCTTATGTCACCGATTGTTACATCTTTAATGTGCTCGAAGTCGCAATATGCGTATTTTTCAGGGTCGATATATTCCTTTAAAAGTGCATTAACCTTATTTTTGTCTGCCTTGTAGGTGAGTGTTATCGGTCCGAATTTTTGGGGATAATACTCTCTTATATCAAGAAGGAATATTTCGGAAGGGTAGTTGTCCATAGCCGTTCTTATATCTTTAAGAGCGTTTTCGAATTTGTCACCCTTTGTGATTCCGTGAGCAAGAACGATATTTCCGTTTTTGTCGGTGTTGAGTCTTAAGCAAAACTGCCTTACGCCGTAAATAATTTGCGTAAGAAGATTGTCGTTTTGACAGCAAGCCATAGGCCTCATGCCGTAGCTGCCCGCGTTGTGAGAGCCGGGAATTACAAGCTGTGTGATTTTAACATCGTCTTTAATGTAAGACATCCAATCTGAATATATCATAAATGCTTCTCCTTTGTTGTGATTATTCATCAATATCCAAATTAAATTATATTACAATATAAATAAACTGTCAATAAAATAACCCTGCCGAGGGGCAGGGTCGAGGTGTAAAAAATATTGCGTAAATATTATGGAAAATACACAAATTACATTCCGAGCATTGAAGAAAAGGCACTTTTCTTCTTTTTCTTTTTCGGCTTGTAAACGGGCGGATTCTCAAGGCGCATCCTTGCGCTTTTGCTTTTTGCAAGGTATTTAATAACCTCTTCCGCAGGCTCTGCCATGGTTTCGCTGAAATACGGCTTTGCGTTTTCGAGAAGAGCCGGCTCTTCAGCAATAGAACCGAGAATAGTAACAACAACAAGGCTTTGTGTGTCATTTGTGCCGTCCTCGTAAATGTCGTTGAGAAGGTTGAAGAGCTTGCGCATTTGAACCTTTTCGTTTTTTCTTATTATGTCAAGAACAATCTTGTTGCCGTGGTTTACGAAAAAGTCCTCTGCTAAAAATTCGCCGTAAAGCTCAACATTGTTTTTGTATTCCTCGCGAAGTGCGGGGCAAATATCCGCTGTAAAACGGCTTCCGAGGGTGTTTGCATCGTACGCGAGTGTACCGCTTTTTGCCTTTGCCTTTGAAACGGGCGTGGGGAGCTTTTTGCTGCCTTCACGTGCGCGCCTTGAAGTGAAGGCGTTTGTAACTGTTTCCGAAAATTCATCGGCAATGTATTTTACGTCACGTTCCTCGTAATTTTCAAGGTCGAGAAGCGAAAGAGAGGCTCTTGAAATAGCATCGTCGGGAGTGTCATCTTCTTCGGCTGTTGCTATAAAGAGGGCTATTTTTTCATTTTCGTATTCAATGCGAATTCTGCCCTTTTCGCCGCGGTACATAATTACGGATTTGTTTCCCTCAAGGCTTACGGGAAGCTCCGGCGCACGAACACCGTCGGGATATTCCGGTTTGAAGCCGAAGGTGTCGGCTGTGGAAGCCAAGCCTTTTATAATGAGATCGAGTGCGTTGTTTAATTCAAGCATTTTTTTACCTCGCAGTATTTACAAATATACAGCAGTATAGCATATACATTTGATTTTGTCATTAAGAAATTTTAAACTTTATATAATGTATCACATTTTTTCGGTTAGGTCAACCGATTTTCGGTTTTATTCCGTATGATTTCGTTTATTGATTGATTTCCTTCATAGAAAGCGCTATTCGTTTTTTCTCGGGCTCTACGGATAAAACCTTTACCTTTACAATATCGCCGACCTTTAAAACCTCAGAGGGGTGTTTGATATAACGGTTGCATATTTGTGAGATGTGAACAAGTCCGTCTTGGTGAACACCGATATCAATAAAAGCGCCGAAGTCTATTACGTTTCTGACGGTGCCTGTTAAAACCGTGCCTTCTTTAATGTCGTTTATGTCCATTATATCCGTTCTGAGCATCGGCGGCGGCAGCTCATCGCGAATATCTCTGCCGGGCTTTTCAAGCTCCTTTGCAATATCCGCAAGGGTTGGAACACCTGTTTCGCACTCCTCGGCGGTTTTTGAAAGTCCGCGAGCTTTAACCTGCTCAAAAAGTCCCGATATACCGCCGTTTTTAATGTCCGATTCGCTTTTTTCGAAAATCGAAAGAAGCTTTTTGGCGGCGGTGTAGCTTTCGGGGTGAACGCCCGTATTGTCAAGCGCCTCTTTCGAGTCCGGAACTCTTAAAAAGCCGGCGCATTGTGTAAACGCCTTCGGGCCTAAGCCCTTTACCTTTTTGAGCTGTGTGCGTGATGAAAAATTGCCGTTTTCTTCTCTGAAAGCAACAATGCTTTTTGCCGTTGCGGAGGTTATGCCCGAAACGTATTTTAAAAGTGAGGCAGAGGCTGTGTTAAGGTCTACGCCCACGGCGTTTACACAGTCCTCAACAACGCCCGTGAGCGACTCCGAGAGTCTTGCTTGGGGGACATCGTGCTGATATTGACCTACACCGATGCTTTTAGGCTCTATTTTAACAAGCTCGGAAAGCGGGTCTTGAAGCCGTCTTGCGATTGATACCGCAGAACGCACGGAAACGTCAAAGTCCGGAAACTCTTCCGCGCCGAGCTTTGAGGCGGAGTAAACCGAGGCGCCTGCTTCGTTTACCATCATATATGTTACGGGGCGGCTCGCTTTTTTTATCGTGCTTGCGACGAAAATCTCCGCTTCCTTTGAGGCAGTTCCGTTTCCGACGGATATACAGTCGATTTTGAAGCGGTCTATAAGCTCAAGAACTCTTTTTTCGGCTTCGGCTGTTTTTGATTGCGGCGGTGTAGGGTAAATAACGCCGGTAAAAAGCACTCGGCTGCTTTCATCTACAACCGCCAATTTGCAACCTGTTCTGTAAGCGGGGTCAACGGCTAAAACCGTTTTTCCTCTTATGGGCGGCTGCATTAAAAGCGGCTTGAGATTTGTGCCGAAATTTTTAATTGCGGCTTCGTCTGCTTTTTCCGTAAGGGCGGCGCGTATTTCACGCTCCAGAGAGGGGAAAATAAGACGTGTGTAGCTGTCCTTTGCCGCGTTTTTGCAAAATTCGGTTGAAGAGCTTCCCTCTTTTATGAAAAGTCGGTCGAGTATTTTTAACGCCTCCTCCTCATTAACGTCTATTGTTGCCTTTAAAAAGCCCTCGTTTTCGCCGCGGTTTATTGCGTGAATGCGGTGACCCGGTATTTTTGAGACAGGCTCGGAGTAGTCGTAATATGTCGAATAAACGCTGTATTCCTCTGTTTTACCCACGGATTTTAAAGCGCCGCGCTTTTCTATTAAATCCTTTAAAAGACGTCTTGCCTCCGCTGAATCGGAAATTGCTTCGGCTATAATATCGGAGGCTCCCGCAAGAGCTTCCTCTGCGGTAGTGACGCCCTTTTCAGCATCTATGTATTTCGCACCCTCCGAAAGAAGATCGACCCCCTTGAGACTAAATGAGAAAAGAAGCTGTGAAAGCGGCTCTAAGCCCTTCTCCTTTGCAACGGAGGCGCGTGTTTTGCGCTTTTGCTTAAAGGGTCGGTAAAGGTCCTCTACGGCGGCAAGCGTTAAAGCGGCACTTATTTCGAGCCTTAGCCCGTCGGTGAGCTTTCCTTGCTCTTCTATTGAGGAGATAACCTCCTCCTTCCTTTTTTCGAGATTTCTGAGGTATGTGAGTCTTTCGGATATTTCACGCAGTATTTGGTCATCACATGAGCCGGTCATTTCTTTTCTGTAGCGCGCGATAAACGGAACGGTATTGCCGTCGTCGAGGAGTGCTGCGATGTTCGCCATATGCGCTTCGCTTACGCCGAACTCGCCGCACAGTGTTTTTATAATATCCATATTATCTTCCTTCTAAAATTTTATATGATATTTTATCACATAAAAGCGCTGTTGTCACCCCTTTTTTGCAATTAGCACTCTATTATAGCGAGTGCTAACATTTACAGTTTGTTCACAAAGTATTCACAGGAAGTAAATATAAAGGGGGTATAGTACAATTACAACAAAAAGGTTGCAAATATTTGAAAGGAGCAGTCTGTATGAATTTTCAAAAATTTACTCAAAAAAGTATTGAAGCCGTAAACGAGGCGCAGTCTATAGCGCGCGAATACGGTAATCAGGAGCTGCGCGAGGAGCATGTGCTGTCGGCACTTGTTGACAGTCGTGACGGCCTTATAGGCGGGCTCATTTCTGCAATTACAAGCGAAAAGGATGCTTTTTCGGCAGAGGTTAAGGATATTATTTCGCGCCTCCCTAAGGTTGCGGGCGGCAATATGTATATTTCCTCGGAGCTTAGCGCGGTACTTGACGATGCCGAGAAAAAGGCAGAGCAAATGAAGGATAGCTTTGTTTCCGTTGAGCATATATTTCTTTCCATGCTTGATGCTCCCACCAAGGAGCTTAAGGAGCTTTTTAAAAAGTATTCCGTGAATAAAGAGATATTTTTAAAAGCGTTGAAGGAGGTCAGAGGAAACTCAAACGTAACAAGCGAAAATCCCGAGGATACCTACGACGTTTTAAAAAAGTACGGCAGAGATTTAGTTGAGCTTGCCCGTGAAAGAAAGCTTGACCCTGTTATAGGCAGGGATGAGGAAATAAGAAACGTTATAAGAATTCTTTCGAGAAAAACCAAAAACAATCCTTGCTTAATCGGTGAGCCGGGTGTGGGTAAAACCGCTATTGCCGAAGGGCTTGCTTTGAGAATCGTTAAGGAGGATGTTCCGGAAAACCTTAAAAACAAGTCGATTTTTTCACTTGATATGGGTGCGCTTATTGCCGGCGCAAAATACAGAGGCGAGTTTGAGGAGCGCTTAAAGGCGGTATTGAACGAGGTTCAAAAAAGTGAGGGTAAAATAATTCTTTTTATAGATGAGCTTCATTTAATTGTAGGCGCCGGTAAAACCGAGGGCTCCATGGATGCCGGTAACCTCTTAAAGCCGCTTCTTGCAAGAGGTGAACTTCACTGTATAGGTGCCACGACGCTTAATGAATACAGGCAATATATCGAAAAGGATGCCGCGCTTGAAAGGCGTTTTCAGCCGGTGCTTGTAAAGGAGCCTACAGTTGAGGATACGGTTGCTATTTTAAGAGGCTTAAAGGAACGCTACGAGGTTTATCACGGTGTCAAAATACAGGATAACGCGCTTATTTCGGCGGCAACGCTTTCCAACAGATATATTTCGGATAGATTTTTACCCGATAAAGCAATAGACCTTGTAGATGAGGCTTGTGCGCTTATTAAAACGGAAATGAACTCAATGCCGACGGAGCTTGACGAGATTTCGCATAAAATAATGCAGCTGGAGATCGAAGAGGCGGCGCTTTCAAAGGAAACCGATAAGCTTGCCACGGCACATCTTGAGGAAATAAGAAAGGAGCTTTCACAGCTTCGTGACAGCTTTAACTCAATGAAGGTTAGGTGGAACAACGAAAAAAGCTCTATTAACCGTGTTCAGAAAATTCGTGAGGAAATAGAAGGCGTAAATGCCGAAATAGAAAAGGCGCAAAACAGCTATGACCTAAACAGAGCGGCAGAGCTTAAATACGGTAAGCTACCCGAGCTTCAAAAAAAACTCAGGGAGTGCGAGGAAAAAAGCGAAGGCGGTAATGCAACGCTTTTGAGAGATAAGGTTACGGATGAGGAAATTGCGCGAATAGTTGCGCGCTGGACGGGAATTCCCGTTTCAAAGCTTGTTGAAAGCGAGCGTGACAAGCTTCTTCACCTTGACGGTATCCTTCATAAGCGTGTAATAGGTCAAAACGAGGCTGTTGAAAAAGTGAGCGATGCCATACTTCGTTCAAGAGCGGGTATTCAAGACCCCAAGCGTCCCGTAGGCTCGTTCTTGTTTTTGGGGCCCACGGGTGTCGGTAAAACCGAGCTTGCAAAGGCGCTTGCCGAGGCGCTTTTTGACGATGAGCACGCGCTTGTTAGAATAGATATGAGCGAATATATGGAAAAATATTCGGTTTCGAGGTTGATAGGCGCACCTCCCGGATATGTCGGCTACGATGAGGGCGGTCAGCTTACCGAGGCGGTGAGAAGGAAGCCGTATGCAGTTGTGCTTTTCGATGAGGTTGAAAAGGCGCACCCGGATGTGTTTAACATTCTTTTGCAGGTGCTTGATGACGGCAGAATTACCGACAGCAGCGGCAGAACGGTTGACTTTAAAAATACGGTTATTATCTTGACTTCAAATCTCGGTTCGGATATAATTCTTGAAGGTATAGATGAAAGTAACGGTGAAATTACCGAGTCTGCTCGTGAAAATGTTTCGGCTCTTTTAAAGCGCAGCTTCAGACCGGAGTTTTTAAACAGACTCGATGAGGTTATTTTTTACAAGCCGCTTACAAGAGAAAATGTTTTTGATATATCAAAGCTTATTATTAAGGATCTTGAAAAGCGTCTTAATGAAAAACAGCTCGGTCTTGAGGTTACCGAGGCGGCGTACAAATATCTTGCGGACAGCGGCTTTGATCCCGTTTACGGCGCAAGACCGCTTAAGAGGTTTATTCAGGGTAACCTTGAAACGCTTATTGCCAGAAAAATTATCGCGGAGGATTTAGCGCCCGAAACGGTAATTAAAATAGATTATAACGGCGCAGGACTTACGGCGACCGCAAAATAAACGGAAGGAATTTTAAAAAATGAAAACAAAACAGTTTAAGGCAGAATCAAAAAAGCTTATGGATATGATGATTAATTCCATTTATACCCACAAGGAAATATTTTTAAGGGAGCTTATTTCAAATGCGAGCGATGCACTCGATAAGCTTTACTTTAAATCGCTTACAGATACCTCTATAGGTCTTAACAGAGATGATTTTGTTATAAGACTTGAGGCTGACAAGGAGTCGCGTACACTTAAGGTTATTGATAACGGCTGCGGTATGACAGAGGAGGAGCTTGAAGTGAACCTCGGTACAATAGCAAAAAGCGGCTCGTTTAATTTTAAAAACGAAAACGAAAAAACAGAGGATGTTGACATTATCGGTCAGTTCGGTGTAGGCTTTTATTCGGCATTTATGGTAAGTGACTGCGTTACTGTTGAGAGTAAGCCCTACGGTGCAGAGAAGGCTTACAGGTGGACTTCGGGAGGTGCAGACGGTTACACTGTTGAGGAGTGTGAAAAGGATGACTTCGGTACGGTTGTAACGCTTCATATTAATGAGGATACGGATGATGAGAAGTATTCCGATTATCTTGACAGATATACACTCGAAAGACTTGTTAAAAAGTATTCCGATTATATTCGTCACCCCATTAAAATGACAGTTGAGGAAAGTCATCTTAAGGAGGGTAGTGAGGATGAGTATGAGACGGTAAGTGTTGACAAAACGCTTAACAGCCGTGTTCCGATTTGGAAAAAGAATAAATCCGAGATAACATCCGAGGAATATAATGCCTTTTATACCGATAAATTTTACGACTACGAAGAGCCGAGAAGAGTTATTCACTCAAAAACCGAGGGCAGTGCTACCTATAATGCGCTTCTTTTTATTCCGAAGCATGCGCCGTTTGATTATTATACAAAGGATTACGAAAAGGGTCTTGCGCTTTATTCACGCGGTGTGCTTATAATGGAAAAGTGCAAGGAGCTTTTGCCGGATTATTTTAGCTTTGTAAAGGGTCTTGTAGACAGCGAGGATTTGTCGCTTAATATTTCACGCGAGCTGCTTCAGCACGATGCCCAGCTTAAGCTTATTGCAAAGACCGTTGAAAAAAAGATTAAAAGCGAGCTTGAAAAAATGCTTGAAAATGAGCGTGAGGAGTATGAGGAATTTTTCAAAACCTTCGGAATTCAGCTTAAGTTCGGCGTTTATAACAGCTACGGCATGAATAGAGACGTTTTAAAGGATCTTTTGATGTTTACCTCTTCATACGAAAAAAAGCTTGTTACTCTTAAGGAATACATTGCAAGGCTTAAGGATTCACAGGATAAAATTTATTATGCCTGCGGTGAGACCGTAGAAAAAATAGAGATGCTTCCGCAAACGGAGCGCGTTAAGGATAAGGGCTTTGAAATTCTTTACCTTACGGAAAATGTTGATGAGTTCTGTTTAAAAATGCTCGGTGAGTATGAGGGTAAGCAATTCCTTAACATTTGTGACGAAAAGCTTGACCTTGACAGTGAGGAGGAAAAGAACGAGCTTAAGGAAAAAAATGAAAGCGGTAAGGAGCTTCTTGATAAAATAAAGGAGGCTCTTGACGGCGATGTTTCGGAGGTTCGTTTTACAAACAAGCTTAAAAATTATGCTGTTTGCCTTACGAGCGAGGGAAATCTTTCGCTTGAAATGGAAAAGGTTTTGAATTCAATGCCAAATGACCAAAAGGTTAAAGCGGAAATCGCACTTGAAATAAATGCATCTCATCCGATTTGCGAAAAGCTTGAGGAATTTAAGGAAAAAGGTGACGATGAAAGCATTAAATCGTACGCAAAGCTCCTTTATGCACAGGGCTGCCTTATAAGCGGAGTTTCCGTTAAAGACCCCGCGGAGCTTAGCAAGCTTATAAGCGATTTGATGGTAAAATAATAAAAGTCGGCAGAGCAATTTTGCCGTCAAATTAAAAAGAAAGTATAGTTTACAATTTATTAACAAATTCGCCAATGTGTTACAATAAAGGCGTGTTATAAATATATACGACATTTAGTTAATTGCTTAACATTTCTCTTTCCAGCATAGGATCTCTGCCGTACGGCGGGGGTCTTTTGCTATATGTTGAGCTCGGCGCGGTGTGTGTCGGCTTTTTGTTGCGGCTTTAAGAACACTTTTAAGCGTTCTTTTATTAATGCTTTTATTTCATAAAATCGTTGATTTTAGGTGAAGTGTGTGCTAATATAAAATAAGAATTTTTTAAGGGAGCGTCAGTATGGCTAAAGAAAAAAAAGAAAAGTCCGGCAAGGGTAAAAAGACGGTTGCAATAATTCTTGCGGTTATAATTTTACTTCTTTCGTTGAGTGCGGCATTTGTTATGATTAAGTTTAAGCAGCTTAGAAACAGTGATGTTACAGTGCCCGAGGATACTATGGTGTATGATTTTGACGAGCAGGAAACCCTGCCTGTCGCATTGCAGGATAACCCCGAGTTTGATGAGATTTTTGAGGGTACCGCGGAAAGCTTTAAGGCTGCAATTAAAAATTGGGCAACAAACGGCGGCGACGCTATGTACAGTAAGGATGTTTTAAATGTTCTTTGCATCGGCGTTGACACAAGAAATAAAAATACAATTTCCGGTCTTACGGACTCTATGGTTATTATTTCCGTAAATAAGGTGCTGGGTACTATTACGCTTACCTCGATAATGCGTGACAGCTACGCTTATCTTGAGTCACCCGATGGCTTGGGAAGCTTTAATAAAATCAACTCTGCTTTTCCGTTTTACGGCATTACAAACCTCATTTCCACAATACAAAGTCACTTTAAAATAAAAATAGACGGCTATGCTATGATAAACTTTAACTTTTTTAAAGCTGTTATTGATAAGCTCGGCGGTGTAAATGTTTGGGTTCAGCAATATGAGGCGGACTATATTAATAGAACCTACGGCTTTGATATTTCTGCCGGTACGGTTACCTTAAGCGGCGAGGAGGCTCTTGCGTTTTGCAGAAGCCGTAACTGCGACAGTGACGGTGACGTAAGCAGAACGCGCCGTCAAAGACAGGTTATTGTTGCGCTTTTAAGCAAGGCGGCAACAATTAAAACCTCGGAAATTCCCGAATATATTTCGTTCTTTTTACCTATGTTTGACACAAATTACAGCGAAACGGAGCTTGTTTCTCTTGCTACCCGTGCCGTAATAGGCGGCTGGGCGAGATTTAGCGTATGTGAGCTCGTAATGCCCGATGAAGCCTCGCGCTATGGCTATAACGGCTCTTCATGGTTTTGGGCTGTGGACTACCCCTTGGCGGCGCAGGCTCTTCAAAAGCAGATTTACGGTGAAACAAACATAACACTTAAAGAGGACCGAGTAACGGCTATAGACCTTTTACTCGGAAACGGCGAATAATTATGACACCCGATATTAACATACCCTTTATAGATATTTCCGATATTAAGGAGTGGCAGACCGTTGTAGATAAGGAGGAGGGTCTTTATATAGGTCACCCCACGACGACGCTTCTTTCGGACGGAAAAACCGTAATTGCGGTTTATCCGAAGTGCCACGGCTACGGGCAGATAGTGTTAAAAAAGAGCTTTGACGGCGGCAAAACGTGGAGTGAACGTCTGCCGGTACCGAAAAGCTTTGCAACCTCCTTAGAGGTGCCTACGATTTTTAAAACGCACGATAGGGAGGGGAATGAGCGCCTTGTATTATTTTCCGGGCTTTATCCTATAAGAATGAGCGTTTCGTATGATAACGGCGAAAGCTTTTCGGAGCTTGAGCCTATAGGTGATTTTGGCGGAATTACCGTAATGGGTGACCTTTGCGAGGTTGGCGAGGGTGAATATATTGCGCTTTTCCACGATGACGGCAGATTTATAGGTGGCGGCACGCACGAAAAGATTGAGGTTTTTACAAGCGGCGAGGGTGAAAATGCATATTCCGATTTTGTTCATACGTATTCGGAGGATGGCGGTAAAACGTGGGGAGAGCCGCAGGCTCATTGGATGAAAAACGATATTAACCGCGGCGAAGAACGTAAAAAGGTTTATGAGGCATACGCAGGCGCCGCTTACTCCGACGGAAGGTTTTATAACTATCTTGTAAGAAGCGCCGACGGCGGACTTACCTGGAGTAAGCCGGAGGTTATTACGTCAACACCTCCCGACGAGCAGCTTTGCGAGCCGTGTATCGTTCCTTCACCGGACGGAAAAACGCTTGTTGTGCTTTTCAGAGAAAACACGCACCGCAAAAATTCGTTTATGATAAAAAGCATCGATGGCGGTAAAACCTGGAGTGAGCCCGAGGAGCTTTGCGGCGCGCTTACGGGTGATAGGCATTGCGCGCGATATTTGAAGGACGGAAGGCTCTTTATTTCGTTCCGTGATACGTGTCGCAATTCGCCGACTTGGGGCGATTGGGTTGCGTGGATAGGTACATTTGACGATATCGTAAACGGCGGCGAGGGGCAGTATCGCTTGAGGATAATGAAAAATTATTATAACGGTGACTGTGCATATCCCGGTGTTGAAATTTTTGACGACGGCACAATTCTTGCAACAACCTACGGCCATTTTGATAATCTCGAGGATAAAGAAAGGCTTAAAAACGAGGCTTATGTTGTGTCTGTTCGCTTTAAAATAGAGGATGCCGAAAAAAGAGGCATAAAATTAAGGTGATTGAATTTGGATATTGAAAAAATAAAAGCGGAGCTTACAAGCGCCGCCGAGGAGCTCTTGAAAAAAGGCGGTTTGAAAAAGGGGAGCATTGTTGTTATCGGTTGCTCATCAAGTGAAATAATCGGCTCGACAATGGGCACGAATTCTGTTCCGGAGCTTGGTGAGACTGTTTACAAAACGCTTGAAGGTGTTTTTAAAAAGCGCGGTATTTTTATTGCCGCGCAGTGCTGTGAGCACTTAAACCGCGCGATTATTATCGAACGCGAGGCGTCAGGGCAAAATGAAATTGTTTGTGCCGTACCAAAGCCCAAGGCAGGCGGTTCGTTTGCCACTGCCGCGTGGAAAAATATGAATGACCCCGTAACGCTTGAGTCAATTAAAGCCGACGCGGGCCTTGATATAGGCGGTGTGATTATCGGAATGCATCTTAAGGCTGTTGCCGTTCCGGCAAAGCTTTCGGTAAAAAAAGTCGGTGAAGCACTTCTTCTCGGCGCAACCACAAGACCGAAATTTATAGGCGGAGAAAGAGCGGAATATTTATGATACGCGACGTTCGTCGCGCATTGTTTTCCGCGCGTTCGCGGAACGCGAACAAATCCGCCGAAACGCGATAAACAAACGGGTCACACAAAATTTTCTTTAAAAAACAATTGTATATGGCAGATTAAAAAAATACCAATGCAAAGACGGATGATTTTTCCGTGAATTGTATTGGTATTTTTTCGGTGTAAATGCGTTATATATCGCACCTCACGGTGCAAGAACGCCTCTCGGCGCTCGCGTGCGTAAAAAAAACGCCCCTACGGTGGGGTGCGAATTTTTTGCGCGGGGGTGGGTGTGCGCGTGGGGTCGGGTTTGTTCGCGCGTGGCGCGAACGCGTGCGATTAAAAATCGCCCCTACGGTAGGGGATCCAACCGCAATTAGTTGTGCTGCTGTTTCAATGCGTTGCACGCCGAAAAATTTCCCGCTCGTATGTCGAACAAAATCGAACCGCCGAATACGGCGGTTTCCGAAAATTTAAATGTATTAAATCTTCCGGTACAGTAAAATTGCCTGTAACATTTTGTACCGTAACCTCATGATTGAGAAGCTGTTTTTTGCCAAAAAGCCGTAAAGCTCGGATTTTTCAAAGGACATTCGCTTTATAAGTACGCCTCCTTGTGAGCATAAACGGATTGAACATTTTCACCGATGTATTATCAATGTAATAATTGCATATATTTGAAGCCTGTAATTGTATAAATATAACCTAATATCGGTTTCGATTTGTGAAAAAAAACACAATATCGGGCGGGTTTAATAATTATTTAACATTCTTGCCCGAGGTATGGTGAAAATAAGCTTTTTCGATTGTAAAAATTGATGAATAGCAGAAAATGCTTTTGTCTATTTTTAGCAAAAAAGTCGAAATTGTTTTGTGGGTATTGACAGTTTGTGAATTTAAAAGTATAATGCAGAAAAGTAAAAAATCGGCGCCAATATTTTTTATTTTGTGTTGAAGCCAACGCCCGAAATAAGGCTTCGGCTTTGAAAATTAACTCCCAGAAAAGAGGATTGACTATGAAAAAGGTATTAGCACTCGTCCTCGCTCTTGCTATGGTTGTATGCTGTTTTGCAGCATGCGGCGGCAATTCCGATGACACCAACGACACTACAAACAACAGTTCAAACGGTGGTAACGCCATTGACCTATCCAAAGAAGGCAAGTATACAGGGAATAACACAGAGTACATTATCGGTTGCACAGGCCCGCTTACAGGAGATAACTCCGCTTACGGTGAATCCGTAAAGAACGGTGCTCAGCTCGCAGTTGACGAAATCAACGCAGCAGGCGGACTTAACGGTGTTAAATTTAAATTCGACATGAAAGATGACAAGGCGGATCCCACTGCTACAGGTACAGGCTATGACTCTCTCTTTGAGAGCGGTATGCAAATAGGCCTCGGTTCCGTTACTTCAGGTTCCTGCGAACAGTTTGCCGATAAAGCAGCTCAGGATGGGTTATTCTTTATTACTCCTTCTGCGTCAGCGGCAACAATTATTGAAACAAGCGATTACGCTTTCCGCGTTTGCTTCGGCGACCCCGACCAGGGTGTTCTTGCCGCACAGGAGCTTGCATCTAAGTATACAAAAATCGGTGCTATTTATGATAACTCCGATACATATTCTTTAGGCGTTTACAACGCATTTAAAGACGAAATGGCAAATCTTAACGTTGCTTACACAGAGCAGAGCTTTGACAAGGACAGCAAGCGTGACTTCTCAACTCAGGTTGAGGCTCTTAAGGATTGCGAAGTTATTTTCCTTCCCGTTTACTACACAGAGGCAGGTCTCGTAGCTAAGGCTTGCACCGCTAAGGGCTGCAACGCACTCCTTTTCGGTTGTGACGGTCTTGACGGTGTTGACGATCAGGTTGACGATTCCGTAAAGAACAAGATTAAATACATCACTCCCTTCGATGTAAACAGCACCGATGCTCAGGTTAGCGCATTTGTTAAGTCTTATACCGACAAATACGGCGCTGCACCCGATCAGTTCGCCGCAGACGGCTACGATGCAGTTTATGTTATCTACAATGCAATGGTAAAAGCAGGCGTTGACAATGTTAAGGTTGACCCCGCAGAGCTCGGCAACGCTTTAGTTGCTGCTGTTACCGCTTCCGATTTCTCCTATAAGGGTGTTACAGGTGAAATGACCTGGGAAAAGAGCGGTGCTTGCAACAAAGTCCCCGTAATCGTTGAGCTTGGCTGATAAATTTTATTCGTAATTTATTATCAATATTTATTTATTAGTTATTAACGGCAGGGGAGAGTCCTTCTCCCTTGCCGCGTTTATTTTCGTTAGGCTTTAAGACGAAAGAGTCGAAAATGCTTGTTCGGTTTTTTCGTCTTAATTAAGGAGCGGTTTTATGAGTGTTATTTTTGACGGACTCAGCTTGGGAGCTATTTATGCTCTTATAGCGCTGGGCTACACAATGGTTTACGGCATTGCAAAAATGCTTAACTTTGCTCACGGCGATATTATTATGGTCGGTGCATATGCTATTTTCGTTACGCTGGCTTCAGGCGGACATATTATTTCCGCACTTGTCGTCGCGGTTATAGTCTGCACGCTTGTGGGCATTATTATTGAAAAGGTTGCCTACAAGCCTTTGAGAGGCGCTTCGCCTCTTGCGGTTTTAATTACCGCTATCGGTGTCAGCTACCTACTTCAAAGCATTGCTCAGCTTGTGTTCGGTGCAAAGGCTCAAACTGTTTCAATAGCCTCACTCGGTGCATTTTCTGTGGGCAATACCACAATAAGCTATTCTTCAATAGTTACTCTCGGCGTCGGTGCAGTTATTATGGCTGTTCTTACCGTATTTGTTAAAAAGACAAAAATAGGAAGAGCTATGGTAGCTGTTTCGGAGGATAGAGGTGCCGCACAGCTTATGGGTATTAACGTTAACAGAATTATTATGATTACCTTTGCAATTGGCTCGGCGCTTGCCGCATTCGCGAGTGTCTTTTACCTTTTGCAAATTCCCACGGCAGAGCCTACGCTCGGCTCAATGCCCGGTATTAAGGCGTTTACCGCGGCGGTTATAGGCGGAATAGGCTCTATTCCCGGCGCTATGATGGGTGGCGTGCTTCTCGGTGTTATTGAAAAGCTTTGCCTTTCCGTGCCCGTTTTGGCACCGTATACAACAGCTGTGGAATTCGGCTTACTTATTGTTATTTTGCTTGTAAGACCCATAGGTATCTTAGGTAAAAAGAGAAGAGAGAAGGTGTAAGCTATGTCAAAAACAGCAAAGAGTAAATTTAAATTTAAAAATTACGTCGGTTATGTTATAGTTGTTGTCGCTCTTGCAATTTCGTTTGTGCTGCAAACAACGGGACATCTTCCGCGCTCGATGTCAAACCTTCTTGTTCAAATAGCTTACAGTGTTATTTTAGCTGTTTCGCTTAACCTTGTTGTCGGCTTTTTGGGTGAGCTTTCTTTAGGTCACGCCGGATTTATGTGTATAGGCGCTTACCTCGGCGGTGCACTCTCAATTAAGCTTTTGCCTGTTATGGGAAATAAGCTTTTGGTGCTTATTATAAGTATGCTTGTCGGCGGCCTTGTTGCTGCGGTTTTCGGACTTATTGTAGGTCTTCCCGCATTAAGGCTTAAGGGTGACTATCTTGCAATTGTGACCCTTGCCTTCGGTGAGATTGTAAGAACCGTTTTTAAAAATCTTGACGGCTTCGGTAATGCCATGGGTCTTCGCACAAACTCAATTAAGTACGACACGCGTGAAAATACTTCGCTTTACATAGTATCGTTTGTTACGGTGCTTATAGTTCTTTTTATGATAAACAACCTTATAAGAAGTAAGCACGGCAGAGCTATTACCGCTATACGTGATAACGAAATAGCGGCAAAGGCTATGGGTGTTAACGTAACCTTTTATAAGCTTTTCATATTTGTTTTCGCGGCGTTTTTCGCCGGTGTTGCGGGAGTTATTTACGCACATTTTGTAACACCCGTTCAGCCTACGTTTTTCTCATACAACTATTCGATAGAAATTCTTGTTATGGTTGTTTTGGGTGGTATGGCAAGCATTAACGGCTCCATTGTTGCCGCTTCACTTGTTACGTTTATTAACTATGAGCTTCAGGATAAGCTCCCCGGAGACCTTGCCGCGCTTAAATATTTGATTTATGCACTTGTTCTTATTATAGCAATTGTGTTTAACAATGCGCCGGCTCTTGCGCCACTTAAGGAGCGCATTGCCCCGAGATTTATTTTACAGCGTCTTGCAGAGAAAAAGCGCAAGCCCGAGGATATTCACGACGACAAAGCCGAGTGGAGCAATGTTCCCACGAAAATTTCCATGAATGAAATTCTTTCAACGGATATGCAACAGGGCAAGGAATACGTTCCCGATAAGCCGGAAAAAGGAGGAAAATAAGATGTCCGATATAGTACTTAAAACCGAAAATCTCGGTATTTCCTTCGGTGGTCTTAAGGCTGTTCAAAATGTAAACCTTGAAATTAAAAAGAAACAGCTTTACGGTCTTGTAGGACCTAACGGTGCCGGCAAAACGACGGTCTTTAATATGCTTACGGGTGTTTACCTTCCCACCACGGGCACATTTTACCTTAACGGCGAGGAGCTTAAGGGAAAAACACAGGAGCAAATTAACCACAAGGGCATTGCAAGAACCTTTCAGAATATACGCCTTTTTAACAATATGAGCGTTATAAGAAACGTTCTCGTGGGTCTTCAATATCAGCCTGAGTTTAAATGCGGACTTTTTACAAGTATTTTCCGCTTACCTAAGCACTTTAAAACGGAAAAGGCTATGCGTGATAAGGCGAAGGAAATTTTAAAAATATTCGACCTTTACGATGAGAGAAACAACCTTGCGTGCAACCTTCCCTACGGCAAGCAAAGAAAGCTTGAAATTGCACGTGCCCTTGCAACAAATCCGTGCCTCCTTCTTCTTGATGAGCCCGCTGCGGGTATGAACCCGCACGAAACGGAAGAGCTTATGGGCATTGTAAGACGCATTAGAGATGAATTTGATATGACAATTCTTCTTATAGAGCACGATATGAAATTCGTTTCGGGACTTTGTGACGAGCTTACCGTTCTTAATTTCGGAACGGTTCTCGCTCAGGGCGATACGGAAAAGGCTCTTTCCGATCCCGAGGTTATTAAGGCATATATCGGTGAATAAGGAGGCGTAGTAATGGCATTATTAGAGGTTAAGGATTTACAGGTTTATTACGGCGTTATTCGCGCGCTTAAGGGCATAAGCTTCAAGGTTGAGCAAGGCGAAATTGTTTCGCTTATAGGAGCAAACGGCGCAGGAAAAACCACAACAATGCAAAGCATTATGGGGCTTATACCCATTAAGGGCGGCTCTGTTGTTTATGACGGTAAGGAGATAAATAAGATACCCGGTCACAAGCTCGTAAGCATGGGTATGAGCCAGGTTCCCGAGGGCAGACGAGTTTTTCAGGAGCTTACCGTTTACGAAAATCTTCTTATGGGTGCTTATACTCAAAAGGATAAAAAGAAAATCAAAGAGGATGTTGACGAGATTTGCACACGCTTTCCGCGATTGGGAGAAAGAAAAACGCAAATTGCCGGCACACTTTCGGGCGGCGAGCAGCAGATGCTTGCTATGGGCAGAGCTATGATGAGCCATCCCAAGCTTTTAATGCTTGATGAGCCGTCAATGGGTCTTTCTCCGCTTTTTGTTGACCAGGTTTTTGATATTATCAAGGATTATCACAAGTCGGGAACAACAATTCTTCTTGTTGAACAGAATGCAAAAAAAGCCCTTTCTATTTCCGATAGAGCCTACGTTCTTGAAACGGGTGCAATTACGGCAGAGGGCACGGCCTGTGAGCTTCTTAATAACGAAGAGATTATCAAGGCGTATCTCGGCGGTTGATTTTAAATTGAAAAAATGTGAATGTAAAAAAACACAGACCGCATAAAACGGCATAATATAAGGGGCTTTTGCAGATGCTTTTTCTGCAAAAGCCCCTTAAATCATTGAAAAAACATTCACAAACTTTTTTCGGGCAAAGCTAAAGAAAAAATGGAGTTTTTAACACATTCTTAATAAAGATGTATTTTGTTGTGCAACGTGCACAAAAGAATGAGAGTGTGTTTGGTTAATTCGTTGAAGAGTGGTGTTGAGGTGTTATTTATCGTTTCGTCAAAATGCACAAACGATGGTTGAGTTGTTTGTGCAAAATGACTTGACATTTTTCGGAAATTGATTATAATATAGACATAACAAAAAGAAAGAAGTGACAGTAATGATTAATTATTACGAGTTAGGCGAAAAGCTTATGAAAGAAATTTCCGAGGAAAAGGGTTTTTCATTTAAGAAGCTTGTAAAAATCATTGAACTGAGCTCTATTTACAGCAAATAAGCTCAGCTTATTCCGGTAATTACTTTGGGGGCTTTACGCCAATCGGCATTGCCGAAAAGCCTTTAGAGTGGATATATAAGATTCATAAGCAATTTGACACCGCCAATAGGCGGTGTTGCTTTTTTATGTGGAATATTGTGGGCTAAAAAACAACCGCTCGGTGTGAACCGGCGGTTGTTGTATTTGGGGTGCTTTTCAGCGCACGCTGTAAAGAATTTCGCTGTAGCTCGGCAGGGGCCAAAGTTCGCGGGCGGTAAGGCTTTCAAGGCTGTCAGCGGCGGCTCTGAGCTCCTCTGTGACGGGCAAAACCTTATATGCGTAATAATTTGCATATTCAATGCTTTCAGCGCTTTCTTCCTTACTGAGAAGCTGTGAGAGCTTCCTTTGTGTTCTTGTAAGCTTTACAAGGCTTTTTGATATGGTATTGAGAATTGATTTTTCCGGCGCGGCGTCGTCTTCAAGCCCTAAGGCTGTCATTGCTTGAAGCTCGGAGGCTATAACGGACTTGTATTTTATAACTGCCGGGATAATGTCGCGGCTTACGATTTCAAGCATTGTGAGTGCTTCGATTCGTATTGTTTTTGCGTACATTTGAAGCTTAATATCGCGGCGCGAAGCAAGCTCGTTTTCAGTGAAAACGCCGTGAGCCTTAAACAGCTCAACATTCTTTTTATCCGTCATATGCGGGAGGGCATCTGCGGCGGTTTTCAGGTTCGCAAGACCGCGCTTTTTAGATTCACGAATCCATTCCTCCGAGTAGTTATTTCCGTTAAAAAGAATTCGTTCGTGGGCGGTTACAGTGCGCTTAATGAGCGATAAAACGTCTGTGTCTATGTCATTTGAAGATTCAAGCTCGTCCGCAAATTGCTTTAAAACCTCGGCTACAGCCGTGTTTATGGTGGTGTTTGTGTCCGAGATTGATGAAGCGGAGCCTACCATTCTGAATTCAAATTTGTTGCCGGTAAAAGCTACGGGCGAGGTTCTGTTTCTGTCGGTGGTATCCTGCGGCAGAGGCGGCAAAACCTTAACGCCTATTCTTAGGTCTGTGGGCTTTTTGTCCTTATAAAGCGTGCCGTTTTCAAGTGCCTCGTAAATCGCCGTAAGCTCATCTCCCAAAAATACGGAAATAATCGCGGGAGGCGCCTCGCTTGAGCCGAGACGGTGGTCATTACCGGCGGTTGCTACAGATGCGCGAAGCATTTCCTGGTAATCGTCAACAGCCTTTATAAATGCCGTTAAGAAAAGTAAAAAGGTTGTATTTTGAGAGGGGGAATCGCCCGGCTCCAAAAGATTAACGCCCTTATCTGTAGTAAGAGACCAATTGTTGTGCTTACCGCTGCCGTTAATGCCCTCAAACGGCTTTTCATGAAGAAGGCAAACCATACCGTGGCGATCCGCAACCGTTTTCATCATTTCCATTATGAGCTGATTGTGGTCGGTTGCAAGGTTGGCGGTTGTAAAGCAGGGGGCTAATTCGTGCTGCGCGGGTGCTGTTTCGTTGTGCTTTGTTTGTGAGGGAACGCCCAGCTTCCAAAGCTCCTCGTCAAGCTCCTTCATAAATGCGGAAACGCGCGGCTTGATTTTTCCGAAGTAGTGGTCATCAAGCTCTTGACCCTTAAGGGATTTTGTTCCGAAAAGTGTGCGGTTGCAATATTTAAGGTCGGGTCGTTTATTGAATACGGCCTTATCCACAAGAAAATACTCCTGCTCTGCGCCTACGGTTGTAATAACGCGCTTTGTTTCGGTATCTCCGAAAAGACGTAAAACGCGAAGAGCCTGCGACTCTACCGCCTGCATTGAGCGAAGAAGAGGGGTTTTTTTATCAAGCGCCTCGCCGCTGTATGAGCAAAATACCGTGGGGATGCACAAAGTCGAGTCTTTAATAAACGCAAAGGAGGTGGGATCCCAGGCAGTGTAGCCGCGAGCCTCGAAGGTAGAACGAAGACCGCCGCTCGGAAGAGAGGATGCATCCGGCTCGCCGCGAACAAGCGTTTTGCCGGAAAATTGCAAAAGTGCCTTGCCACCGTCTATAGGCTTTAAAAAGCTGTCGTGCTTTTCGGCGGTAACGTCGGTCATGGGCTGGAACCAATGAGTAAAATGCGTTGCGCCTTTTTCAACTGCCCATTCCTTCATGGCGTGAGCTATAACATTTGCGGTATCAATATGAAGCGGCTTGCCGTATTTAACTGTTTCCATAAGAGACTTGTATGTTTCTCGCGGAAGCTTTTCGCGCATTACCGTTTCATTGAACACCATTGAGCCGAAAAGCTCTTGAATGTTTGTCATATGCGTTATCTCCGTTCTTAAGATTTTTACCATTTATCTATATTGCTCTTTTTAAGAGCGTAGAGAATTTTTTGGGGAACATTGCCATAGGCTTTTGAAAGCTCGTTTAAAAGAAGCTTTGTGTTTTCGCGTTCTGTATGCTCGTTTGCGGGGCAAAGACTGTTAATTACCGGGAGGGAAAGCCTCTCTGCAGCGCTTAGGATTTGAGCCTCAGTGAGATAAACAAGAGGTCTTATCATGGTGATATCCTTCCGTGAGAGGTATGTTACCGGCGAAAAACAGCCTATTCGCGATTCGTTTAAAAGGTTCATCATAAAGGTCTCGGCGGCATCGTCAAGATGGTGACCGAGAGCGATTTTGTTACAGGAAAGCCTTTTCGCTTCATCGTGTAAAATACCGCGGCGCATTCTCGCACAAAGACTGCAGGGGTTACTTTCCTTTCGCACGTCGAAAATAATTTCGGCAAGCTCGGTGCGTTTTATTTCATACTCAACGCCGTAGCTGTCGCAAATCGCTTTAATTGCCGAAAAATCGCCTTCCTTGCCATTAAAGCGCATATCAAGTGTAACTGCTGTAATGTCAAAGCTTTTCGGGTAAAAGCGGCGTAATTCGCAAAGAGCCTTTAAAAGCAAAACAGAGTCCTTTCCGCCGGAAACGCCCACGGCGATTCTGTCGCCGTCTTCTATCATATTGTAATCATCAACGGCGGCTCTTACAGCTCCGAGAAGCTTTCGCACGAAAAAACCCTCCTGCTTTTTAAAAATACATAATTATTATACTATAATACGCCTCGATTTTAAAGATTTTTTTAAGATGAAAATGGTAGAAGTAAGGCGATTGGAGGGGAGTGTTATTGTGTATTTTGCCTATAAAGCTTTCGTATTGCGAGACTTTTTACGCCGCGGTCGATTCATTTATACAAAATAAATCGGTTTCGAATTTAAAAGGGCACCGACCGGAAAATGTCGGTGCCCGAGAGCTGCTGTTTTGATGTTAATTGCATTTTCGCTGCTTATCAATAACCGAAGGGGAAGTAGCTACTGAAGGGATTTTCGGTTGTTTGCTCTTCTTGTACGATGTTGTCACCCTTATCCTCAACGAGTGAAACCTTGACATCAAAGGTGGAATTTACAGAGCCGTTGTTATTGAGTCTGCAAATTGAAAGTGTGAGTGTGTCGCCGACCTTTGACCTTTCAATGGCGTCAAGCAAAATATCCGTTGAATCGAGGCTTGTTCCGTTTACGGCTGTTATAATATCTCCGGACTGAACATTCTTATTTGCAAGGTCACTGTTTTGATTTATTGTTTTAATAACAACAGAGCCGTAGGGGAGATTGTTTTTCCAAGCTATTGCGGAATAAGTGTAATCTGCCGAAACTGCGTAATAGGTAATGCCGAGCATAGGTCTGTTTGTAACGTAGCCGTGGCTTACAATATCGTTGTAAATTGAAAGCGCCGTATTAATCGGTACGGAAAAGCCCATTCCCTCGTAATCGGTATCGGCAATTTTTGAGGAGTTAAGACCTATTACCTGACCGAATTCGTTTACAAGTGCGCCGCCTGAGTTACCGGGGTTGATTGCGGCGTTGTGCTGAATGCACGGTAAGTCGTATGCACTTGACGATGAGGTTGAAACGGGTCTGTCAATAGCCGTTACCTTGCCGTCGGTAAAGGTTCCGAAAAACTGTGAGCCGCCGGGATTGCCTATTGCATAAACGGTTTGACCTACCGCAAGCTTTGAGGAATCTCCGAAGGTTGCCGCCTTAAAGCCTGCTTTTTTAACCTTCAAAACGCCTACATCGGTTTTTGTATCATAGCCGACAATATCGGCATTTACCTCGGTTTCGTCATTGAATTTCACAATAACGCTGTAATTTGATGAAATTACATGAGCGGCGGTGAGAATGTAGGTGTAAGTGTCAGTGTCATCTGCGCCGACGATAATTCCCGAGCCTTCGCCTGCTTTTTGGTTGTTTGAATATACAACAACTCCTACGTTAATATCTTTAACGGCTTCGTAAACCTGCTCTGCCGTCATTGAACCGGAGCCTGAATATTCCGAAGCGGAAACGGGGGACTTTTCAACGTCGGGCGTAGCCGCCGAGCCATGATTTTCCGTAACTGAGATGTCATTGCCCGAGGGGCTTGGGGTGTTTGAAAACAGTGCGCCGCCTATACCTATTGAGGCTACAACAATGCAAATGCAAACAATAACGGCAAAAACGATTTTGCCTGTGTTGTTCTTTTTTCTTTTTGAAGCGGCGGAATCGGAGTTCGAAAACGGACGGTAGCTGTTATTGCCGTATTGCGGGTTGCCGTAAGAGGGGTTTGTGCCGGAGGCATCATATGTTCTTCTTTGGGAGCTGCCGTCGCCGAAGCTTTGCGAAGGGTTAGGTGAGGTGCTGTAGCCGTAAGAAGAGCTGCTTCTGCTGTAGGGGTTGCTGTTTTGGTGATTACTCGAATAGCCCGAATATGAGCCGTTTTGATTTTGTGAGCCGTTTTGAGGGCTTGTGTAAAAACCGCTGTTTGAAGCGCCTTGATTAGCCGTGCCTTGATTAGTCGTGCCTTGGGCTTGAGAACTCGTGCTTTGAGTACCTGCGCCTTGAGCGCCGTTGTCGGCGCGAGTCGAATTTACATTGTCAAAATTTGTTCCTTCGGGGTAGGGTGCGTTGTTGTTTGTGAAATTGTCCATATATTCTTCCTCCGTTCACTGCGGTAAATATGTGTAAGGTAAAAGCCTTCGGTAAAGGTGCCTGTGCCTTTTATTGGGTATTATGGTAACATAAGATTATGAATAAATAATGTAAAAAGTTTAACTATTAAAATAACATATTCAAAATGATTTATTTCGGAAGCTTAACGGTAAAGCGTGTGAAATTATCCGGCTCACTGTCAACCGTAATTGTGCCGCCGTGCAGGTCAACAATGCTTTTTACAAGATACAGCCCGAGTCCCGTGCTTTTAACATCCGTACTGCGCGAGGCATCTACCTTGTAAAAACGGTCAAAAACGCGTTTCAAGTCATCCCTCGGAATTCCCTTACCGCTGTTTGTTATTGAAAAATATGAGAACCTTTCATCTGAAGCGGTGTTGATAAGGATTTTTCCGTTTTCGTTTGTGAATTTCACGGCATTGTCTATAAGGTTGTAAACAACCTGATCGATCATGGCACTGTCGGCGTGAACCGTAGCCGATGATAAATCCTCAAGACCGTAAATTTCTATCTTCTTTTTGCTCACGAGCTGTTCAAAGCCCAGAATCGTTGAAACAAGCTTTCCGGAAATATCGAACTGCTCGATATTCATATCTATATTGCCTGTTTCTATTTTTGAGATATTGAGCATCATATTAACCATTTTTGAAAGGCGTTTTACCTCGGAGGCGACAATTTCGAGGTAGTAATTTTGCTTTTCCGGCGGAATAGTACCATCGAGAATACCGTTTATAAAGCCGCCTATTGTGGTCATAGGTGTTTTAAATTCATGAGAAACGTTTGCCACAAAGCTTCGTCTCGAATTTTCAAGCTTTGAAAGCGCAACGCCCATTGCGTTAAATTCCGTTATAAGCTCCGAAAGCTCGTCGTTTGTGTTAAGCTCCGGCACCTTGTAAGAAAAATCTCCGGAGGCATAGCAGCGCGTTGCGGCGGCAAGCTGTCGAATGGGCTTTGTAAATCTGTCCGTTAAAAAGTAAAGCGCAACGGTTGCGAGAATAAGCGTTATTGCGGCGGCAAGTAAAAACATTGTAAGTATTTTTGAGCCGTAATCTTTTATTTCACCGGAAAGGGGCGAGGCGGTTATTGTGAAGCCGGAAAATTCATCGTAAAGATAAATCGGCTCAAGCGCCACGGCGTGAAGCTTTGTGTAAACGCCGTCAAGCCTCGTAAGTTCCGAAAAGTCGCCGTCCTTTGCGCGCTCTATAACGGATGAGGGTATTTTAATTTCGCTGTGATAATCACAAACGGTATTGCCCGAAAGCTCAAACGTATTTTTCATTATATCTTTACACGCTATAACATTGCCGTATTTGTTGCAAATGAAAACGTCGCTTTCGGTACACTCCGACATTATGCTTAAGGTTTTGTAAAGCATCATGGCGGCGCCCTCGGGATTGCGGTTTGCCGCTTGGGAGATTACAAGCTCGGAGGTCATTGAGGAAATGCTTTTTGCATCATCGGAAAGCTCATTGAGCGTGTGTGAACGCAAAAATGTTGTTACAAATGCCATAAGTGCTATACCTATAATTAAAAAGCTTACAAGTATTATGGCGGAAAAGGTTAAAAAATATTTTAGGAAAAACGTTCCTTTTTTATTGTTAAGACTTGGCATAACGGTTATTTTGTTTCAAATTTGTAGCCTACGCCCCAAACGGTTTTAAGCTCCCATTTGTCCGAAACGCCCTCAAGCTTTTCGCGAAGCCTTTTAACGTGAACGTCTACTGTGCGGCTGTCGCCGTAATACTCAAAGCCCCAAACCTCATCAAGGAGCTGGTCACGCGTGAAAACTCTGTTGGGATTGCTTGCAAGGTGGAAGATAAGCTCAAGCTCCTTTGGAGGTGTGTCTATCTGTTTACCGTTTACGGTTAATTCGTAATTTGAAAGATTGATTGTAAGCTTGTCAAACGAAACCTGCTTAATATTGCTTGACGAGGCACTTTGAGGTGCTGTTGTGCGTCTTAAAACAGCTTTAATGCGAGCTATTACTTCTTTTGGCTCAAATGGCTTTGTGATGTAGTCGTCCGCGCCCAGCTCAAGCCCCAAAACCTTATCAAAGGTTTCGCCTTTAGCTGTGAGCATTATTATGGGCACCTGTGAAAACTTTCTTATTTCGCGGCAAATTTGCCAACCGTCGAGTCCGGGGAGCATTATGTCAAGAAGAACAAGGTCCGGCGAAGCAGATTTAAAGGTATCAATAGCCTTAAGACCGTCTGTAGCCGTTTCAGTGGAAAAGCCCTCTTTTTCAAGGTAGAGCCTTAAAAGCTCGCAAATGTTTACATCGTCGTCAATGATGAGAATTTTTTCCATTGCCATAAAATTAAACCTCCGTAACAATACTTTTTATGTCTTATATTGTACACTTTATTTATCTGTAATGTATGAACAATTTATAAAAATAAAATGTCCATTTTGAAAAAAGAGCCGCAAAAACGCAGGCCGCACAAAACTGCACAATACGTGGATTTTTCCGTCTCTTTTTTAATGTGTTTTAATTATTTCTTTTTCGACTCGCGCTTATTAAGCCGAGCTTCTTTTTTTGCTTTTTTGGCTTTTTCCTTTGCCTTGCGCTTTGCGTAGTACTCGGATTTGTTTTTCTTCTTTTTGTTATTTGAATTAAATACAAGTATAATCGCAAGAACCAAGGCGATTAGCAACAGCGCCGAGCCGACTATTATGAGAATGCGAACGTTTTTATCGGCCTTTTGCGCCGTCGGAAGTGCTTGAGTAGTACCTTCGGTTTCATCACTCAAGGGAACAATAACAATGTTTCCGGCACTGTCAATTGCGTATTTGTAGCCGTCCGGAAGTGTGTATGAGGGGTCGTTTATGATGTTGCCGTCCTTATCCACAAGCTGGCCGTTTTCGTTTATGCTTACGGCGTTGCCGACAAGTTCATAAAGCGAGGGTAAAACGCTGTTTAGCTTGCTTACTCCGGGAATCACCGCACCAACGACATTACTTACGGCATTGCCGATTGTTGGCGAGGTAACGGAAACATCGCCTATACTGCCTATTACGCCAGTAATATCGCTTCCCTCGGCAGCCGTTTCGCCCTGGTAAATTTTCAGGCGGTAGTAAGAGGTTGAGTTTTTGCCGTTTTGGGAATATTTAACGGTTATGTTTATTACCTGAAGACGCTCGTTTGTAAGAGTGATTTTCGAGTACTTGTTGTCTGCGGTTTTTGTGTCGTTTACATAAAGCGTAACACCGGTGGTTGAAAGCGGAGTGGGGTTTATGAAAACCGAATCGCGCCTGTTTTTCAAATAGATGTTATATTCGCTTATGTCGCTGTAAAATTGATTTTCCAGATTAAAGCGTGCGGTTTGCTTTTTTGCAATATCGAATGCCTGCTCATATGTGTATTTTGTTGATGAAATAGTAACAGAGGCATCTTCATATGCCATTCTTCTCAAAACGTAATAAGCAACGCTGTCTTTTTCGATTTCCGATTCAAGCGATTGCGGGTCAATTGTTATGTTGTACTGAATTCCGAGCATTGCCGCAAGATATTTAATTTGAATTTCCTCGGTTGTTGCGTTTTCAATGTCAACGGAAATGCCCGCATTCCTTATTGTCATAATGGCAAGACGCCTGTAAACCTCTTCGTGAGTCATTTTCGGAAGCTCTCTTATGGAAACATATCCGTTTGTGAAAAGAGTCATTAACGAGGTATAATAAATATAATCCTCAAGAGTTAATATGTTTGTGCCGGCGAAATACTTTTGAAGAAATTCGGCGAGCTTCGAGTCTGTGTCGGAAAGCGCTATTAAATACATCATAACAGCCGCTTCAAGCCCCGTCCCTTCGGGAATGTTCATATGATTACCCGTAATAACGTAATAAAAATCGTTTTTCATTAACGAGTAAAGTGCATTTATCATAACAACGGAATCGGGATTTGTTTCTTCATCCGGCGTTACGACTATTCCGTGATCTCTTAACCAATCTGCCTTTGACTGACCCTCCGGAGGAGCAGAGCTGATAATATCAAGCGCGCCTATTTGGTTGAGAACATATATGTATGCCGCTTTTCTTGAGCTTTCATCGAGAGTGAAGGTTTTAACGTATCCCGCAACCTCCTCCTTAAAGCAGGGGGCATCCGTTCTGTAAGGATAGCTCGCTACAGGGTAAAGCACTGCCTCGGAGGCGATGCCGCTTACGGAGTATAAATCTTCCTTTACCACAAGCTTGCGAAGCCAAGAGGGATTGTTTTCATCGTACGCGTATTGGGTGCGAACACTTATTTTATCTATGCTTACTATCGGGGAAAACTTATTCGCCGCGTATGCCGGCTGGTAAAACGACGCAAGCATTATTACGGCTAAAAAGCAGGCACAGATGCGCGTTACATTGCGCTTAGGCTTCATTTAAGAGTCTCCTTTGAAAATGAAAATACAGTTACGGTGCGGTAGTGCTCATCCTTGTCGAAAAAGCATTTTTGACCCCACTCGGGGTGGTTTAAGGCATCGGGATAGGTTTGTGTTTCAAGGCAGAAGGCGCAACGCCTTGTAAGCGGAATGTTGCCCTTGCCGACTACAGAACCGTCAAGAAAGTTTCCGGTGTAAAACTGAACTCCGGGAAGGTCTGTTTTAACGGTCATTGTAATGCCGGTTTTGTCGCCTGTTACAACAGCAGCCTCTTTAAGCGTTCCGTCAAAGTCCTTTATGCAGAAGTTATGGTCGTAGCCGCTTCCGTTTTTGAGCTGAGTGTCATCACACTCAATATCTCTTCCGATTTCTTTTTCCTCTTCAAAGGAGAAGGGGGAGCCTAAAACCGAGGGGAGCTCACCGGTGGGAATGCTGTTTTCATCAATTGCCGTAAAACGGTCGCAATTAAGCTTTAAGGTATGGTTTAAAACGGAGCCGCTGCCCGTACCGTTTAAATTGAAATATGCGTGATTTGTAAGACTTAACGGTGTTTTGGTGTCGGTGTCGGCATCGTAGGTTATGTAAAGCTCATCGTTATTTGTAAGCTCATATGTAACCTTTACAAAAACCTTGCCGGGAAAGCCCTCGGCGCCGTTCGGGCTTTCATATGTAAAGCATACGGCGTTTTCGGATATTTCTTCACCGTGCCAAAGTGCATATGAAAATTCACCGCCGCCGTGAAGGCAGGTTATGCCCTTTTCGTTTTTTGTAACGGAGTATGTAACGCCGTCCATTGAAAAAGCACCGTTTTTAATTCTGTTTGCATAGCGTCCCACAACAACGCCCTGATAATCGGAACGGTTAATGTGACCGTCAAGTGTGTCGTGACCCACGAGAACATCGACGAATTCTCCGTTTGCGGATTTTACGAAGAGTCGGTCGAGCGTAGCGCCTTTTTCTATTATTACAGCCCTTGTGCCGCTGTTGTTTTCAACGGTAAAGGCATATACGTTTTTATTGTTTACGGTACCGTAAATTGTTTTTTTTACAGACATTATTCTTCCTCCCGAACTTATTCCTAATATAATATACATTTTTATGCCCTTAAAGTCAAGGAATGCGCGATGTAATTTAATGGGATTTTACATTTTTTCGAAATTTTTATAATATTTTAACAAATCTTTCACCGCGTAAAGATTGATTATGAGTTAAATATGTGTTATTATATCTTAAAATACGGAATAATCCGACCTTGCATTTTGCTTTTTTAAGGAGGTTTATATGGCAGCTTCGATTATTGAGCTTTTAACGCCCGCATCGCGTTATATATATCTTGCGATTACGCTTTTTGTTGCGGTGCGCGTTATTATTGCGATGTTTGCGAAAAAGGTGACCGACCCTGTAAGAGGCTACCTGGTAAGCTCCGTTACGGGCGAGGACTTACCGCTTTATGACCGCGAAATTTCCGTCGGAAGAAATAAAAATTGCGATTTGGTGCTCGGCTACGGTACCGTTTCAAGGTTGCACGCGGTAATAGCCTTCAGAAAAAGCGGCTTTTCCGTTTTTGATACAAATTCCAAATCGGGTGTTATTGTAAACGGTGAAAGAATAAAAAAATCCGCACATATAGATGACGGCGATGTGCTTAACTTCGGTGGGCTTGAATATGTTTTGAAAACAGAGCGTTATAAATATATCAAAGACAAAAGCGGAAGACTCGGAAAGCCCTCGTACGCTCTCATTCTTGCGCTTCTTACAATATTTAACATTGTTTCACTTATTCTCAATTCCTCGCCGGAGGGTGAGCTTAATGCATCGGTTATTCTTACTTATGTTGCGTTTATAGCGCTTCAGTGGCTGTACGTTGCGTTTGCCTCGTTTTTTATGAGAATAAATAACTTCGAAATAGAGATGCTCGCATTTTTGTTTTCATCTCTCGGAATGGCGATTACGGGAAGCATTTATCCCGAATCCGTAATAAAACAGCTTGCCGCAATTGTAATAGGTGTTGTGGGCTTTTGTGTGCTTACAACGCTTTTGAGGTTTATAGATTTTGTTAAGATATTGCGAATTTTAGGCGCTTTCGGAGCTATAGGGCTTTTGGGTGTTACACTTTTGATAGCAGAGCCCAATAACGGCGCGCTTAATTGGATTTCTCTTGGGGGCGTGTCGCTTCAGCCGTCGGAGCTTGTTAAGGTTGTATTTGTGTTTGTGGGCGCGGTAACGCTTGAAAAGCTTCAATCAATGCGGCACCTTACTGTATATATCGTTTTTGCGGGTGTGTGCGTAGGTGAGCTGTTTTTAATGAAGGATTTCGGTGCGGCGCTTATATTCTTTTTCACATTTGTTGTAATAGCATTTATGCGCTCCGGCGATTTCAGAACGATTCTTCTCGTGTGTATGGCGGCTGCTTTGGGCGCGGCGCTTATAATATACTTTAAGCCGTATGTTGCCGATAGGTTTGCCACCTACACAAGGGTTTGGGATTATATGGATGAGGGCGGCTATCAGCAGACGAGAGTTCTTATTTATTCCGCAAGCGGCGGGCTTTTCGGTTTGGGACTCGGTAACGGTGAGCTCAGAAATGTTTTTGCTGCCGCAGAGGATCTTGTGTTCGGTGTCGTTTGCGAGGAGTTCGGTATGATTATGGGCTTTATTCCCATAATCGTTTACGCTGTTGTTGCGCTTTATACCGTAATTAATGCAAAAAAGGCAAAATCCACCTTTTATACAATAGGCGCGGTTGCCTCTTCGGCTCTTTTGCTGTTTCAAGCAATGCTCAGCGTTTTCGGTATTACCGATCTTTTGCCGCTTACGGGTGTTACGGTTCCGTTTATAAGCAAGGGCGGTTCATCGGTTATTTGCTGCTTTTGCCTTTACGCCTTTATAAAGGCGGCTGACCCGAGAACATATGCGAGCTTTAAACCCGATTTTAAAGGAGGTGCCGCAAATGAAAACAACGGCTAAGCGCAGTGCGGTGGTGCTTTTACTTGTTGCGGCGGTTACGCTTCTTACAGTAATTCTCGGAATACGGCTTTCGAAAAATGCCGAAGAATGGGCAACAATGCGTGCAAACAAGCACCTTATGAACGGCTCAAGCTTTACAGCCGCCGGTAAAATAGTTGACAGAACAGGCGAGATTTTGGCTCAAACCGTTGACGGTGAAAGGGTTTATAACAATTCGGAGAGAATTCGTCGAGCAACGCTTCATATTGTAGGTGACAGTGAGGGCTACATAGCCTCGGGAGTTCAAACGGCATATAAGCGTGAGCTTATAGGCTACAGCAGAATAACAGGCCTTTTTTCACTTGTAAACAACGGTAGCGGAAACGACGTTAGGCTCACTCTTGACAGCTCCGTTTGTGCCGCTGCTTACGATGCCCTAAACGGCAGAAAGGGCGTTGTCGCCGCTTATAATTACAAAACAGGGGAGTTGATTTGCTCTGTTTCAAGCCCTAATTACGATATCAGAAACAAGCCGAGTGCCGAGGAAATCGAGGACGGCGAGTCGGAGAAGTACGCGGGCGTTTATATGAACAGGCTTATAGACGGGCTTTACACACCCGGCTCTGTGTTTAAAATTATTACAACGGCTTGCGCCATAGAAAACAAAAGTGATATTTCCTCTTGGAAATATACCTGTACCGGTGAAACATATATAAACGGTGTGAGCGTAACTTGTCCGCACCGTCACGGAGGTCTTGATTTTGCAAGCGCGTTTGCGTGTTCCTGTAACGGAGCTTATGCGGAGCTTGCCGTGGAGCTTGGCGCACAAAGACTTGCGGAAACAGCGAAAAAGTTTGGCTTCGGAAAGAGCTTTTCGTTCGGGAATTCGTTTACGGAAGCGAGTATTTTTAACCTTGACGGCGCTGAAAGCTCCGATGTCGCTTGGGCGGGTGTCGGGCAATACACAACGCTTGTAAATCCTTACCATATGCTTACGGTGCTCGGTGCCATTGCAAACGGCGGTACGGCGGTAATGCCCTATGTGGTTGAAGAGGTTGTTTCGCCGAAGGGTAGGGTTATTTCGAAAACAGAGCCGGAGAGAGAGAACTTTATTGAGACGAGCACCTCGGAGGTGCTTACGGGTATGATGAGAAACAATGTTGAGACCGAATACGGCGATTATAATTTCAGAGGTCTTTCAATGTGCGGAAAAACGGGTACCGCGGAGGTTGGTGACGGGAAAGAGCCGCATGCGTGGTTTATGGGCTTTTCAAAGGATGAGGCTTGCCCCGTGGCAATAGTTGTTGTTATTGAAAACGGCGGCTGGGGCTCTTCGAACGCAATTCCCGTGGCATCGTCTGTTATGAAGGCTGTTTACAAAGCTGTAGCAGAGTGAAAATCATAAGTATTTTTCGTTAAAATAAATTAAGTTGACTTAACGAGATTTTCGTTATACAATACCATAGAAAACATAATCAGAAAGGCTGTATAAAATGAGCTTTATTGAATTCGATTCCGTTTACAAAAGATATAAAATGGGCGAGGTTGTTATCAATGCCGCAGACGGTGTGAGCTTCAACATCGAGCAGGGCGAGTTTTGTATTATCGTCGGTGCCAGCGGCGCGGGTAAAACAACCGTGTTGAATATTCTCGGCGGAATGGATGATTGCGATGACGGCAAGGTGAGGGTTGCCGGCGACCTTGTAAATGAATACGACAGCAAGCGTCTTACGGAGTACAGGCGCTACGATGTCGGCTTTGTTTTTCAGTTTTACAACCTTGTTCCCAACCTTACCGCGCTTGAAAATGTTGAGCTTGCAACGCAAATTGGCTCAAAGGCGTTAAGTCCGTCTAAGGTTCTTGAAAGAGTTGGACTCGGAGAACGTTTAAATAACTTCCCGGCACAGCTTTCCGGCGGCGAGCAGCAGCGTGTTTCAATTGCAAGAGCACTTGCAAAAAACCCGAAAATTCTTCTTTGCGATGAGCCTACGGGTGCTCTTGACTATAATACGGGTAAGCAGATTTTAAAGCTTTTGCAAGATACAAGCCGTGAAACGGGTATGACGGTTATTGTTATTACTCACAATACCGCAATAACGCCCATGGCAGACCGTGTTATTTCAATGAAAAGCGGCAGGGTGGTAAAAACAGAAATAAATGAAACACCTATGTCGGTTGAAGATATTGAGTGGTAAGCGAAAGGATTATTTGCAATGAGTAAAGCATATTTTACCGATACACTGCGCTCTGTGAAAAAAACCTTGAGCAGATTTATTTCGATTGTTGCCATTGTTGCGCTTGGTTGCGGTCTTTTTGTCGGTTTTAATGCGGTGTATCCGGATATGAAGGACACTGCCGTGAACTATTACGATAAGTATAATCTTATGGATATCAGGCTTCAGTCGTATATAGGTGTTTACGAGGAGGATCTTAATGAAATAAGAGAGCTTTCGGAGGTTAAAGCCGTACAGGGCGAAAAGTTTGTAGATGGCTTTGTACAAACACCGACTGCGGACGGTACGGAGTATGCCGGCATTGTCGATATCGACGGCTCGGAGCTTACGGTAAAGGTTTTGGGTTTTGATGTATCAAAGGCAAATGCTTTTGATAACGGTGAAAACGACATAACATACATCAACAGACTTAAGCTTGTTGAAGGGCGTTACCCCGAGAATACACACGAGTGTGTTGTTACGTGTAGCTCACTTTCAACGCCCGAGGAATTTAAAATAGGTAATAAAATTAAGGTGGTAGGTGACGGCGAGGAGATTTCGTACTATTTACAGGAGAATGAGTTTGAAATTGTCGGAATAGTTCTTTCGCCGTATTGGGTTTCATATGAGCGCGGAACAACAACCGCCGGAAGCGGCAAGCTCGGCGATTTTATATATGTTTCCAATGATTGCTTTAAGGCAAATATTTCTTACTACAGCGAGGTTTACGTTACGCTTAATAATCCAAATGGGTATGAGGCATATTCGGATGAGTACGAGGCTTATGTTGACTCCGTTCAGGAAAAAATTCTCTCCATGTCCGACAGTATCGCAAAAAGGCGAGGAGCTGTTTTGGAGGTTGGACTTGCGGAAAAAATAATTAAAGCGGGCATCGAGATAAAAAGTGCCGAGTCCGCTATAAATACAAAGCTTTCAGAGGGTAAAAAGCAGCTTGAGGAGCTTTATGAGCTTGAAAAAACAGGAGCAAAGCAGCTCGAAGAGGCTCAGGCGGAAATGGACAGACAGCTTGAAGCCGCTCAAAGCGAAATAGATGCGGGAAGCGATGAATATCTTGCTGCCGTTAATGAATACAACTCAAAGGCACAGGCTGTTGCGGACGGCAACATCGAGCTTTCGAAAAGACAGGCAGAATATGACCGTAATCGCTCTGCGGCGGATTCCGCAAACGAGCAGCTTGAGTCGGCAAATCTTCAATTGACACTTGCGGCGGCGGAAATCACCGCAGCTAAAAAGCTTATTGAAACGACTCAAACAACGCTTGAAACGTTAAAAAACAATCAGAATGTAGCAATAAGTGACCTTGACCTTGCGGCAATGGCAGACAGACTTGAGGAAACAAACCCCGAGCTTGCGAAAACCTTGCGTGCACTCGCAAGCCTCACGGCGCAGGGCACAGCAGCCGAGGCTATTGTTGAGGTTGAGGTGCTTCTTGATCAATACACAACCGAGCTTGCCGTTGCAGAGGAAAATTACAACGCAAGCAAGGCGGAGTATAATGCGAAAAAATCCGAGTACGATTCCGCAGATGCACAGCTTAAAGCGGCGGATGCACAGCTTAAGGCGGCAGAGGCGCAGCTTTCTTCTGCCGAAAAGGAATTATCGAATTATAAAACAAAGCTTGATGAAAGCGGGCTTACCTTGAAGCTCGGCTCTATTGAGGCTCAGACGAAATATAACAATGCGCAAATTACTCTTGCCACAAAAACTCAGCAATTTCAAAATATAAAGGCGCTTATTGTCAATGCGGAGCAACAGCTTAAAACGGCGGAAGCTGAAGCCGAGGCAAAGCTCGGTTCGGCAAAAACAGAGTACAATAAGGCTGTTTCGCTTTACGAAAATATTAAAAACGGCGCATTTTGGTTTGTATATGACAGAAATGATTCTCCCGGATATACGGGTTACGGTCAGGTTGCCGAAAATATGCAAAAGCTTGCGTATATATTCCCGACCTTCTTCTTTATTGTTTCAACGCTTATTTGCCTTACGACAATGACGAGAATGGTTGAAGAGGAACGCACACAGCTCGGCACATTAAAGGCACTCGGCTATTCAAACAAAATGATTGTCGGAAAATATCTTTCATATTCCGCAGTTGCAAGCGTTATAGGTGTTATTATAGGTGTTTCGGCGGGCTTTTACATATTCCCAAAGGCGATTTTCTCGGCTTGGCAGATTATGTATGATATACCGGACCTTATAATTCACTATATGCCGCTTTATATTGTTCTCGGTGTAATACTTTCCGTAGGCACGACGGTTGGTGCGGCGCTTCTTGCATGTAAAACCGAGCTTGCTTCGGTGCCGGCTGTATTAATGCGCCCGAAGCCCCCTAAGGAGGGCAAGCGCGTATTCCTTGAAAATATTAAATTCATTTGGAGTAAAATGAATTTCACTTCAAAGGTTACCGCAAGAAATCTTTTCAGAAACAAAAAGAGGTTTTTTGTTACGGTTATAGGTATTGCCGGTTGTACCGCGCTTATGCTTGCGGGCTTCGGACTTCAAAATTCCATTTCCTCTGTTATCGCAAACCAATACGGCGAAAACGGTATTGCCCGGTACGACTTGCAGGTTGTTCTTAAAAACAGTGAGCAAAGCTACACAAACAGCAAGGTTGTTTCCGAAATTAATGCATTAAACGGCGTTGAGTCGTCAATGCTCGGTTATTTAAAGGTTTGTACGGGTTTTTCAAACAGAAGCGATGAGAGACTTGAGGTAGATGTTCTTGTAAGCGAGGCGCCTGCTCAGCTTCCGAATTTTGTAAACTTAACTTATAAGGGTAAAACAGTAACACTCACCGATGAGGGCGCAATTATTTCAAGTAAGTTTGCGAAAAAGACCGATACGAAAATAGGCGATACGGTTAAGGTTACTTGGCTTGAAGGTTCAAAAACCGTTGAGTACGAGGTTCTTGTAACGGGTATTGTGGACAACTACACCTTCCACTATGTATATATGACACCCGTTTATTATGCAAGGGTCACAGGTACGGCACCTACATATAATTACCTTTTCTGTACAACTCCCGAGGGCTTCTCGCCGGATGATAAAAATGCTCTTGAAACGCAAATTAACAATATTGAAGGTGTTAACGGTACGGTTTACACATCCGTTGTTACCGAAAACTTCAATAATATCATAAACAGTCTTAACATAGTAACGATAATTCTCATTTTTGCGGCTATGGCACTTGCGTTTATTGTTCTTTACAACCTTAACAATATTAACGTAAACGAGCGTATAAGAGAGCTTGCCACGCTAAAGGTTTTAGGTTTTTACGACGGAGAGGTTTCGGCGTACATTTACCGCGAGAATGTTATTCTTACAATAATCGGTATTGCATTGGGACTTGTTTTGGGCGTGTTCCTTAATATGGCTATTATCGGAGTTATTGATATAGACACGGTAACCTTCAGCACGGAGGTCGGGGCTTTAAGCTTCGTAATAGCGGCGATATTGACACTTGTTTTCGCATTTTTTGTAAACCTCGCAATGCACTTTAAGCTTAAAAAGATAAGCATGGTAGAGTCGCTTAAATCTGTGGAATAAAAGAAATAAATAAAACGCCTCCGAGCTGTTGCTTCGGAGACGTTTTTTTGTGTGCTTGAAATTATCTTACGCTGTTTGCACCTTCAAGGTAAAGCTTAACCATTGTCTGGGAAAGTTCCTTCTTGGAAAGCTTCATGTCGTCGTTGAGCCAAGCGGCCACAACACCCATCATAGCATAGATGGCGAAGATTGTGAGGTAGTGCTTGGGATCATCGAGGGGGAAGCGCTTTGTTGAGTTGGGAGTGTTTCTGCAAAGAAGCTTAACTATCTTTCTATAGTGAACACTGGCAACATCGGAGTTGAGCATAAATTTGCACATCTCTGCATTCTGAGCGCAAAAATCAATGATGTCTTCAAAATACTGATCAAGCTCTTCAACAGTGTCAAGAGGATCACTGTGGAGAATGAGGGTTTCAAAGTCAACATAAACCTCTTCTTGGAGCTTGAGAATCATATCACAAACATCGTCATAGTAAAAATAGAATGTTGCTCTGTTTACGTCAGCAAGCTCTGTAAGTTCTGTTACGGAGATTTGGTTGAAGGTTTTCTCTTCGAGAAGTTTAAGAAGAGCATCTCTTAAGGAACGCTTTGTTCTTTTAACTCGTCTGTCATTTTCGTTTGAAATTCTTCTTCCGGTACCGTTCATACGATCACACCTTTGATAAAATTTTTAGGTTATCAAGCATCATTTAATGTTAAAGCAACAGCTAACACGGATGACCGCTCCCTTAACACCTGCAGGAAATGATATCATACAAATTTGTGAAATGCAAGAGGTTTTCGTTAAATATTGCTTAAAAATTTTTAATTCCAATTAAAATTTACAGCTCATTAACAATTTTGAGCGAAAAGCCGAATTTAAATTCTTTATCTTTCAACAGTCGCTTGTTTTCGGGAGTGTCAAGCTCGCCGTTTTCGCTTATGGCATTAAAGCGCCAATCGAGATTGAGTATTGTTGTATTTTCGGGACAAAGCTCAAAATCGTGCTTTGTGCTGTTTATTTGCTCGGCGCTAATATGTGAGGCGTTAAATGAAAACTCCTTCATACCGAGCGGCGAAACAAGAAGAGCCGTGTCGTTTCCGTTTGAAAGTGTAAGGCGGCGCGTTTTGTAATGCAAGCCGTTTTCCTGGGGTCTTACATAATGAATGAAGTTGTCGGTTACATTCGTGTCAAACTCGCCGTAGCGCGCCGCGGCATAGCGGTCGGGATATGTTTCTCCGGTGCCGCCGAGACCGAAATAATTGATTTTTTCAAAATCGTTTGAAAGCACAAGCTTGATTCCGAGACGCGGAAGAACCGGGAGGCCCTCGCGAATGCTTCCGCTTGCGGAAATATTAACCGTTCCGTCAAAGAGGAAGGTGTAGGTTACAGTTCCCTTGAGAACGGGGGGATTTGACGGTCCGCCGAAGGCGAAGCTCGATTTTGCCGTTACGCCGTTTTCGACTTCGCTTACCGTTGTGGAATAAGTCTTTTGCTTCGCTTTGTGAAAGTGATTATCAATCCACGCATCCTTTGAACCGCCGTTATATGTGAGCGGGTGGTAAATATCAAAGGTGAAGGGCGCCGAAAGAAGCTCCTTTTCGCCGTTTTTAATGCTCGATATTCTGCCGTAGGGCTTGTCAAAGGTGTATGTAACATCGCCGCAGGCTATTGTTACAAAGCGTTCGCCGTTTTCATATGAAAAATTGTTTTTTATTGCACACTTGTTTTCGGACTTTGAATTCGCGGCAAGCTCAAATTGTAAAAAGCCCACCTCGTAGCCCTTTTTCTGCCAGGGTGTGTCGTTATTTTGATGAAGCGTTACCGTTAAAAATGCGTTTTCCGTTAAGGTGAATTCATTTTCGTTAAAGAGAGTGTAGCTTTCCTCCGTTTGCGGAGCGATGTCGAGTGAGTCAATTTCACCCGAGGCAAGCTTTTTGCCGTTTTCGGAAACGACCCATTTAAGGCTTAAATCCGAAAAAGATTTGAAATATCTTACACTCTTTACGGTAAGAACGCCGTTTTTATAGCTTCCTCTGAAGGGCTCGTAAACCTTTTTCATATCGTAATAGCCGGGGCGAGGTGTGCGGTCGGGGAAAACAAGACCGTCTACACAGCAAATACCGTTATTCGGGAAATCGCCGAAGTCGCCGCCGTAATAATAACGAGCGTTGCCGTTTTCATCGGGAACGTTTATCGCGTGGTCGCAAAATTCCCATATACAGCCGCCGCAGAAATTGTCGTATCTGTCAACAAGCTTCCAAAAATCGTAAACGTCGCCGGTGCTCATAGAGCAAACGTATTCGCACATATAAAACGGCTTTGTGTATTCGGGATTGTTAAGGTAGCCCTCTATATACTTTGTGCCGGCATACATTCTGCTTTCAACATCGGATATATCCGAGAAGTTTTCGCCCTCGGGAACCGCCTTGAATTCAAGGTGTGCGTTTTCGTAATGAATAATTGCGTTTTTGTTGCGCCCTTTAATATATTCACGCATGGCACGGTGGTTTTTGCCGCAGCCGCTTTCGTTGCCGAGAGACCACATTATAACAGAACCGTGGTTTTTGTCACGCTCGTAAAGGTGCGCGGCTCTGTCAACATAAGCCTCACGCCATTCGGGAATTTCGGAAAGCATAGACCAACGCGTCCAATCCCATTCGCGCTCGTTGTTGTAGCCCATGCCGTGAGTTTCGATATCGGCTTCATTTATAAAGTAGAAGCCGAGCGCTTCGGCAAGGTCGTAAAAGCGCGGGTCGTTGGGATAGTGCGAGGTTCTTATGGCGTTTACATTTGCGCTTTTTAAAAGAAGAAGGTCGCGCTTCATTTCGTCAAGCGTTACGGCGTAGCCGTTTTCGGCGGAGGAGTCGTGGCGGTTAATGCCGCGAAGCTTTACGGGCTTGTTGTTTATAAGAAGCTTTTTGTCTTTGATTTCGGCTTTGCAAAGCGCAACGGCGAAGGGGATAATTTCATCCTCAACGGTAACGAAAAGCGTATATATATAAGGGGTTTCGTCGTTCCAAAGAAGGGGATTATCCAGTTTGATTTCAAATTCGCCGTTTTCGGCTTCGCCCTCTGCCGCAAGCGCTCCGCTCGGTGAGGAAAGTCCGTAAAGCACCGTTGAGGCTTCGGTTAAATCGCATTTTACCTTAATTACGGCTGTTTTTAAATCGTTGCTTATTTCACGGCGGATTTCGATATCGTTTGCGCGAATTTTATTACGTGAGAGTATGTAAACCTCTCTGAAGATACCGGAAAGCCTGAAAAAATCCTGGTCCTCAAGGTATGAGCCGTCACACCATTTTACATTTAAAACGGTGAGTCTGTTTTTGCCGAGATGAAGATATTTTGAAATGTCAAATTCACTTGTGGCGTGGCTTATTTGGCTGTAGCCCGCAAAAACGCCGTTTACGTAAAGATAAAAGCAGGAGGCAACGCCCTCAAAGGTTATTATGCTGTCACGTGAAAGCATTTCCTCGCTTACGTCAAAATCCTTGAAATACACACCGCAGGGGTTGTCCTCCGGAACAAAGGGCGGGTCTGTGGGGAAGGGGTACATTAGGTTGGAATAAAGCGGTCTGTCGAATTCGCCGACCTTGTAAAGCTGAAAGTTTCCGGGAACCTTAACCTCGCAAAGGCTTTTGTCGGAGTAATCGGCAGAGAAAAGCTCGTCGGTTACATCCTCATAGCTGTCAAAATATTTAAAGCTCCAGGTACCGCAGAGATTTGTAAGGTAATAGGAATTGTTTCTGTCACCGGAGAGTGCATCCTCAAGCGAGTCGTACGGAATGAAGTATGCGCGCGGCTTTAGAGTGTTTACGTGCAGGGTTTTTAAGTCCTTGTGGTAAGCAGGTGTTTTCATTAACAAAGCTCCTTTTCAGTTTTTTGCTTTTTAAGCTTCTTGTTTTTTAATGTATTTATTATGTAAATAAGCAGACCGAAAATCATACAGCCCAAAAGCGAGCCGCAAAAATCCACGGCAAGGTCGCTTATTTGAAAGGCTCTTCCGGCTACGAAAAGCTGATGTGTTTCGTCGCTTACGGCATAAATGCAAGAAAGTGCAAAGGAAACGAGTGTGTGCTTTTTTGAGGATTTTGCAAAGAATGCATTTGACATTAAAAATCCCAAAAGCGTATATTCGGAAAAGTGCGCAAGTGTTCTTATAAGCTCTTGTTTAAGTGTTATTTTGAAGAGCTTTTCTATTAGCTCTATAATGCCTCCGCTCGTTTCGGAGGATGTGTCTGCGGTTTGCGCCGATAAATAAAATATAAGTCCCAGAAGAGCAAAAAGTAATATAAGGGATATTACAAAATACACGGTGCTTGCTTTTTTCTTATTCATTTTTTTGCGCCTCCACCGTAGTGCTTACAGCACTCCTTAAGACAGCACATTTCACACTTGGGTCTGCGAGCTATACAAACCCTTCTGCCGTGTGTTACCATGCGGTGGCAAAATACGGCGCTTTCCTCGGGAGGCAAAAGCTTTTTTAAATCAAGCTCAACCTTTTTCGGGTCTTTTGAGCTTACGAGTCCCAAAAGATTTGAAATTCGTATTAAGTGCGTATCCGCGACAACGGCGGGTTTGTTGTAAACGTCGCCGCAAATTAGGTTTGCGGTTTTTCTTCCCACGCCGGGCAGCTTTATTAATTCCTCTACCGTATCGGGAAGCACGCCGCCGTAAACGGATTTGAGCATTTTTGACATTTCGACAAGGTCTTTTGCCTTTGCTCTGAAAAAGCCGCAGGAGTGAATAAGCGCTTCAATGTCTTTGACATCGGCTTCACTCATTTCGTTTTCGGTTGGATATTTTTTGAAAAGCTCCGGGGTGACGAGGTTTACACGCGCATCGGTGCACTGTGCCGAAAGTCTTGTTGCAACAAGAAGTCGGAACGGAGAATCGGCTTCAAGAGCACATGTGGCATCGGGGTATTCTTTTTTTAATGCGCTTACAGCAAGAAGCGCACGTTCTTTTTTTGTCATATTTTTTATTCCCAAAATCATTTTTAAGTATTTTAGCATTTTTCACAAATATTTTCAACCACCTTATGCAAATCTAATCAAAATATATTTTGCTATTGAAAAATGCAAAAAGAAGGTGTATACTGTATACGTAAAATAATATGTGCTTTTATAGGAGGCAACTTATGAAAAAATCGTTAAGAAAATCTTTAGCGGTTCTTCTTTCTGTAATTACGCTTCTTTCCTGCGTGGGCTTTACGGTTTCGGCCGACAGCGGCGAGGATTATGCCGTAATAAGACAGAACTGCACCGTATACGGTGACCCACAGTCACAAAAGGGCTTCACATGGTATACTTTGGCGGATTGTGACTCTGTTATAGAGATAACAGATGCCGCCGACTATAAGGTAAACGGCTTTAAAAATGCCGAAAGCTTTTCGGGCAAATCTTCTAAATTCCAGGGTCAGTATTGCCATAAGGTTGCTCTTACGGGTCTTGAGCCGGGTACTGCCTATTACTACCGCGTAGGCAGTAAAAATCACGACAGCTGGGGCAATGTAAGCAAGTTTGTTACAGATGACGGTGACAATAAGTTTTCATTCCTTGCAATTGCCGATGTTCAGGCAAGCAGCTACGAAAACTTTTTTAAGGCTTCTAAGGTTATGGGCAAGGGCGTTGAGTACAATCCGAACGCCGAGTTCATTGTAAACCTCGGTGACTTTGTAAACGACTGCACAAATGACGAGTGGACATGGTACGGCGATACCTTTAACGCTTATAACACAAATTATACGCTCGTTCCCGTTGCCGGTAACCACGAGGGTAACCCCACAAACAAGCTTAATCCCGGCTGGTTTGCAAATCAGTTTAACCTTGATGCCGCAGACGGCTCTCTTCAGGTTAACGGCGTTTACTATTCCTTTGATTACGGCGAGGCACACTTTACCGTTCTTAATACGAACGATATGTACCCCATGACCGAGGCACAGCGCAATTGGATTTACAATGACCTTAACGGCTCCAATGCCAAGTGGAAAATCCTTCTTATGCACCGTGCGGCATATTCTGCAGGTAAAAACATCAACAAGCCCGACACGCTTGCCATGCGCGAAACAATTATTGAGATTGTCGATGCTACGGATGTTGACCTCGTTCTTTCCGGTCACGACCATATGTATATGAGAACTTACCAGGTTGCGGGCGATGCCGTTTGTGAGGATGTAACATACGTTACCGAGACCTATAACGGCAAGAAGACTACCTTCGCTTACAATCCGGACGGCGCCGTATATGCTCTTCCCGGTACGGCAGGTACAAAGAGATACTCTGTTAATGAGGATGCTATAGAGCCTATTCTTCAATGTGCCGAGGTTGCCGAGACGCTTCGCGGTCGCGGCGGTGCATTTGCAAACATTACGGTTGACGGCGACTACCTTGTTTATGAGGCATATTGCGTTAACGACGAAACTCTTGAGCTTGAAAAGCTTGATGAGTACGCCATTAAGAAAACAACCGAGGGCGAGGCTTCGGATGAGTATGACAGACCTACCGATTTTGTAGGGACAATCGACAACACAATACTTAATTTCATTACCGAAATTACGGGTGTTATTATTACCTACATTACAAAGCTTCTTCCGCAGCTTATTATAGGTGCATTTAAATAATAATTTTATAAACTTCAATACAGAGCGCATCGCAGATTGTCTGCGGTGCGCTTTGCGGTAGTGAAATCGGTGGGTGTTTTAACGCCGCAACGGTGAAAATTTGTATTTTTAAATTGATGAGGTTCGATTGGTTGTTGAAAATGCCCAAAAATGCTGTGATAATTTTGTTATTCGGCAGGGCGGAAAAATTGCCGAAGCACCTTGAATTTAATCGCAAAAACAATATAATGAAATTGTGAAAAAAATTCACGGAGGTGCTTTATGGAAAAGCTTGTTAAAATTGGTATTATCGGTTGCGGAGGTATTGCAAACGGTAAGCATATGCCGTCTCTTAAAAAGATTGACGGTGTTGAAATGGTTGCGTTTTGCGACATTATAAGAGAGCGTGCCGAAAAAGCTGCAAAGGATTTCGGTACGGAGGATGCTAAGGTTTATGAGGATTACAAGGAGCTTTTGAAGGACGAAAGCATAGATGTTGTTCACGTTTGCACACCTAATCGCTCACACAGCTTTATTACAATTGATGCTCTTGAAGCCGGCAAGCACGTTATGTGCGAAAAGCCGATGGCAAAAACGTATGCCGAGGCTAAGGCAATGTGCGAAACAGCCGAAAGAACGGGCAAAAAGCTTACAATCGGTTACCAAAACCGTCAGACTGCCGAAAACCTTTACGTTAAGGCTTGCGCAGATAAGGGCGAGTTCGGCGAGATTTATTACGGTAAGGCAATTGCAATCAGAAGAAGAGCTGTTCCCACTTGGGGCGTATTTCTCAATGAGTACGAGCAGGGCGGCGGTCCGCTTATAGACATAGGCACACATGCACTTGATATGACTCTTTGGGTTATGAACAACTATGAGCCCGAAATGGTTGTAGGTCAAACCTTCAGAAAGCTTGCCGATAAGGAAGAGCAGGGTAACGATTGGGGTAATTGGGATCCCGAAAAGTTTACGGTTGAGGATTCTGCCTTTGGCTTTATTAAAATGAAAAACGGTGCTGTTATAAATCTTGAGTCAAGCTGGGCATTAAATGTTGCCGAAACTCACGAGGCATGCTATATGGTATGCGGCACAGACGGCGGCGCGGACACCATTAACGGCGCACGCATTAACTTTATTAAAAATCAGCGTCAGTGCCTTGAAATACCGAATCTTAAGGCAGGCGGCGCGGCGTTCTTTGAGGGCAAGTCAAACGGTTCTCCCGCGGAGATTGAGGCGCGCAAGTGGATTCATGCGGTTCGCACAGGCGAGGATACGGATGTTCTTCCTTATCAGGCGCTTTGTGTTACAAGAATTCTCGAAGGTATTTACGAATCGGCTAAAAACAACGGCAAGCCCGTATATTTTGACTGAGTGGAAAGGTTGATTTTATGAAATTCGGAATAATAAGTTCATTTGACGATGCGGGCTTTGAAAATGCAAAAGCTCTCGGTCTTGATTTTATAGAGATTTGCTACAATATAGGTAACGATTGCCAAAAGTTTTACGACGAGCTTCCCGAGCTTGTTGAGCGTACGAAAAAATACGGCATAGGCGTAGGCTCTCTCGGAAGATGGGGCACGGATAAGTTTGACGGTGACGGTAAGCTTATTGAAGAAGAGCTTAAAAACACATATCTTCTTATCGACAGCTGCGAAAAGCTCGGTTGTCCCGTTTTCAACACAGGCGTGAACTATGTTGATTCTCTTTCGCTTTACGAAAACGTTTCCAACGCAATTATGTTCCTTCAAAAGGTTGTTGATTACGGCAAGGAGCGCGGCGTAAAGGTTGCCACATATAACTGTGATTGGAATAATTTCGTAAGAACACCCGAAATGTGGAGACTTATTCACGGTCACATTAAAGACCTCGGAATCAAATACGATCCCTCTCACTGCCTTAATACGGGCAGCGGCGACTACATAGGCGAGGCTGTTGCATGGGGCGATCGCTTCTATCATGTTCACATTAAGGGCACTTTGATAATAGACGGTAAATACTTTGACGATCCGCCGGCAGGTCTTGATATGGTGGATTGGCGTAAGTTTATAGGTGTGCTTTACGGAAAGCACTATAACGCAGGTCTTTCAATTGAGCCGCATTCCGGCAATTGGCGCGGTGAAAGAGGCGATTGGGGCGTTAAGCTCACCGTTGATTATATAGGCAAAATGATTTACAGAGATTAACGGAGGCAAAAATGAAACTCGGAGTTCTTACAAACCTTTTGGGGACTGTTTCTCTTGAAGAAGCGTTAAAGTATTTTAAATCCCTTGGGCTTGAAACAATTGAAATAGGCTGCGGCGGTTTTCCGGGGAAAGCGCACGCAGACCCGGCGGTTCTTTTAAACGATGAAAAGGAGCTTGAAAAATTCAAGGCTCTTATTAAAGAATACGGCTTTGAAATAAGCGCTTTAAGCTGTCACGGCAACCCTGTGCATCCGCAAAAGGACATTGCAAAAGCGTATGACGATGATATGCGAAATGCGGTTCTTCTTGCCGAAAAATTGGGTGTTGACAGAATAAACTGCTTTTCGGGCTGCCCGGGCGATTGCGAAAATTCAAAATATCCCAATTGGGTAACCTGCCCGTGGCCGAACGATTTCGGCGAGATTTTGAATTGGCAGTGGAACGAGGTGCTTATTCCTTATTGGAAGGAATTTGTAAGCTTCAGCAAGGCACACGGCGTTAATAAAATAGCGCTTGAGCTTCATCCCGGCTTTTGCGTTTACAATACGGAAAGTCTTCTTAAATTAAGGCACGCCGTAGGTGAAGAGATAGGCGCAAACCTTGACCTTTCGCATCTTGTTTGGCAGGGAATGGACCCGATTGCCGTTATAAGGGCGCTCGGAAAAGAGAATGCAATTTTCCACTTCCACGCAAAGGATACGAAAATAGATGCGCTTAATACCGGTGTAAACGGCGTTCTTGACACAAAGTCGTATGCGGATGAGATTAACCGTTCTTGGATTTTCCGCTCCGTAGGCTACGGTCATGACGAGCTTTTCTGGAAGGATGTTATAAGCAACCTTCGTATGGCGGGCTATGATTACGCTGTTTCAATTGAACACGAGGATTCTCTTATGAGTCAAAATGAAGGACTCGAAAAGGCAGTTAAGCTTCTTAAGGGCTGTATAATTAAAGAGGACCTTAAAGCGGCTTGGTGGATTTAATTGAAGCCGCCGGAAACGGGAGAATAAAAGCAAACCGCATAAAACGGTAAATGCAAGGGGTTTTTACAGGAGGTAGCCTGCAAGAACCCCTTTAATGTTAAAAAATCATTGATAATTAATTGACAAATTATGCACTTATACTTGATTTTAAGGTGTGGGCTGTGATATAATTTTAAAGTAAATATGTTCAGCCCGAAAGCTTCTTGAAGGCTGTTAAGGAGATGTTCGGTTTTATGAAGTACGATGTTGCCGTAATAGGTGCGGGTGTAGTAGGTTCACTTATTGCAAGGGAGCTTTCAAAGTACGACATAAAGGTTGCACTTCTTGAAAGGTGCAACGATATGGCAATGGGAGCAACAAAGGCAAACAGTGCCATTGTTCACGCAGGCTTTGATGCAAAGCCCGGCACGCTTAAGGCAAAGCTTAATGTCCGTGGCGTTGAGCTTATGGGCAGGGTTTGTGCGGAGCTTCACGTTCCGCTTAAAAACATAGGCTCTTTGGTAGTTGCTTTTTCCGAGGAGGAAATGGAAACGGTAAAGGAGCTTAAAGCGCGTGGCGAGAAAAACGGCGTAAAAGAGCTTTCGGTTTTGGGGCGCGACGAATTAAGAGCGCTTGAGCCGAATATAGGTGAAACGGCTGTAGGTGCGCTTAATGCTCCCACGGCATCAATAGTTTGCCCGTATGAGCTTACAATTGCCGCAGTTGAAAATGCCGTTACAAACGGTGCGGAGTTTTTAAGAAACTGCGAGGTAACGGGTGTTGAAAAAGCCGATGAGAGCTTTATACTTAAAACCTCTCTCGGAAATATCGAGGCCTCGCTTGTTATAAATGCCGCAGGCGTTCATTCCGGTGAAATAGCCGAGCTTATCGGCGATGATTCGGTTAAAATTATTCCGCGCCACGGCGATTATTATCTTCTTGACAAATCTCAGGGAACGCTTGTTTCACATACGATTTTCCAATGTCCGTCAAAAATGGGCAAGGGTGTTCTTGTTTCGCCGACTGTTGACGGTAACCTTATTGTGGGTCCTTCCGCAACCGATATTGAAGACGGTGACGATGTCGCCACAACTGCCGAGGGACTTTCATCAATTTTCAGTTCTTCCGTTAAGAGTGTTCCGGCGGTAAATCTCCGTAATGCAATAACCTCCTTCAGCGGAAACCGTGCGCACCCCACTACGGATGATTTTATAATAGCTCCGAGTAAGGCAGACCCGCATTTTATAAATGTTGCGGGTATTGAGTCACCGGGACTTTCTTCGGCACCTGCAATAGCGGAAATGGTTGAAGGCCTTGTAAAGGCTGCTTTGGGCGATTTAAAAGAAAAGTCGGACTTTAACCCCGTAAGGCCGGAGCCTGTTCGCTTCCGCAATATGACAAATGAGGAGCGCGCTCGACTTATTGAAAAGAACAGTGCCTACGGCAGAATTATTTGCCGCTGTGAAACAATAACGGAGGGCGAAATTATAGATGCCATAAAGGCGCCGGCGGGTGCTCGCGATGTTGACGGCGTAAAGCGCAGAACAAGAGCGGGTATGGGTCGTTGCCAGGGCGGCTTTTGCGGAAGTAAGGTGGTTGAAATTCTCGCAAGAGAGCTTAACACCGAAATGAATGAAATCACAAAATTCGGCGGCGAGTCGAAAATTATGTTTGATAAAACAAAATAAGGAGGTGCTTTAAAATGTTGAATTATGATCTTGTTGTTGTTGGCGGCGGCCCCGCAGGTATGGCGGCGGCTTTAAAGGCTAAAGAGAAAGGCGTTGAGAAAATAGCGATTCTCGAAAGAGCCGAAACCTTGGGCGGAATTCTCGAGCAGTGCATTCACACGGGATTTGGACTTCATTATTTCGGAGAGGAGCTTTCCGGACCCGAATATGCCGGAAGATTTATTGAGCAGGTTAAAGCTACCGATATAGATGTTTTAACCGATACCATGGTTCTCGATGTTTCAAAGGACAATGTTGTTACCGCAGTTAATAATAAAGACGGTCTTATGCAGCTTAAGGCGATTGCCGTTGTGCTTGCAATGGGCTGTCGTGAAAGACCGCGCGGTGCGCTTTCAATAGCGGGTACAAGACCTTCGGGTATTATGACAGCCGGCACGGCTCAAAAATATGTTAATATCGACGGCTACATGCCCGGTAAAAAGGTTGTTATTTTAGGCTCGGGCGATATAGGTCTTATTATGGCAAGACGTATGACTCTTGAGGGTGCGGAGGTTAAGGTTGTTTGTGAGCTTATGCCCTACTCAAGCGGTCTTCAAAGGAATATTGTTCAGTGTCTTGACGATTTCGGAATTCCGCTTCGTCTTTCGTGCACTGTTATTAAAACACACGGCACTGAGCGTCTTGAGGGCGTTACAATTGCCAATGTAGATGAGAAATTACAGCCTATTCCCGGAACGGAGCAGTACATTGAGTGTGATACGCTTCTTCTTTCTGTCGGTCTTATTCCCGAAAACGAGCTTTCGAAGGGCGCGGGAATTGACCTTGACAGAACGACAAACGGTCCTGTTGTAGACGAGTACCGTGAAACGCTTCATAAGGGTGTTTTTGCGTGCGGCAATGTTCTTCATGTTCACGACCTTGTAGATTACGTTACAGAGGAAAGTCAAATTGCCGGTAAGGGCGCCGCAGACTATATTTTCGGTAAGAAAAAAGGCGGCACTTTTGTCAATACAAAGGGAATAAACGGAGTTCGTTATATTGTTCCGCAAAACGTCAATATTGAAGGCGACGAGCCTGTTAAGCTTTACTTCAGAGTAGGTAAGGTTTACAAGGGCGCGAAGGTTGTTGTTTCGTGTGACGGCAATGTGCTTTCATCTAAGAAAAAGCCGAAATTGGCCCCCGGCGAAATGGAAAATGTTACAATTACCGCAGAGATGCTTAAAAATATGAATCAAAACAGCATAATTACAATTGCTGTTGAGGAATAAGGAGAGTCGGTTATGAAAAAAAGTCTTGTTTGTGTTTCGTGTCCGCTCGGCTGTCCTATAGAGGTTGAGATGGAAAACGGAGAGGTTATTTCGGTTACGGGTAACACCTGTAAGCGCGGCGACCTTTACGCAAGAACGGAAATGACCCATCCCGTAAGAAGTCTTACTTCTACGGTGAAGGTAGAGGGCGGCATTCACCCGGTAGTACCCGTTAAATCCGCTTCTCCCGTTCCGAAGGAAAAAATGCTTGATTGTATGAAGGTAATTAACTCGGTTACGGTAAAAGCGCCCGTAAAAATCGGAGATGTTGTAATTTCGGACATTCTCGGGACAGGCGTGGATATTGTAGCAACAAATAACGATTAAATTTGCAAGCCGCAGCAGCCGAAAAATCACGGCTGCCGCGGCAAAGCTTGAAAGGAAAAAATATGAAACCGTATGAAGCAGCAGCGCTTGTAAAACCGTCGCCCCGTCAGCTTGAGTGGCAAAAAACCGAGTTTTACGGCTTAATAAATTTCGGACTCCCCACGGTTGTAAACCGCGAGTGGACCGACGGCACAATTGGTGCTGAGAATTTTAACCCCGCAGAGTTTGATGCCGAGGAATGGGTGACCTTTTTTAAAGAAGCAGGCTTCAAGGGTATGGTGCTTAATGTTAAGCATCACGACGGCTTTTGTCTTTGGTACTCAAAATATACGGATTATACCGTGGAATATTCCTCGGATTGGGATTGCTTTGACCGCGATATCGTAAAGCTTCTTTCAGAGGAGTGCGCTCGTCAAGGCCTGAAATTCGGCATTGCCATTTCACCGTTAGACCGTCACGAAAAGTCATACGGCAAGGGTGAGGAATACAATACATATTTTAAAAACCTTTTAAGAGAGGTTTTGACAAAGTACGGCGAAATGTTTTACGTTAGGTTTGACGGCGCTTCGGAGCCTGACAAAAACGGCAATGTTCAAGAGTACGATTGGCAGGGTTATTACGACATTGTGCGCGAGTGCCAGCCGGGCGCGGTAATTGCGCTTGTCGGTCCCGATGTTCGTTGGTACGGCAATGAGTGGGGCGTTATAAGAAAAAACGAGTGGAGTGTTGTTCCCGAGAGGTACAGCATTGAAAACGCCATTGAGCGCAGTAAGGATACCTCAAGAAAAGCAAAAAAACGCGACGAAAAATACGAAACCGACCTCGGTTCAAGAAAAGCGATTAAAAAGGATACCGAGTTTATATGGTACCCGTGCGAGGTCTCCGTTTCAATGCGCGACAGGTGGTATTACCATAAGGATGACGAGTATACCGCAAAAACAAAGGATAAGCTTCAAAAGCTTTATTATGCCTCGGTAGGTGCAAACTGTGCCTTGATGGTTGGCGTTCCGCCTATGAAAAACGGCAAATTTGCGGAAATGGAAACGCAGATTTTAAAGGCGTTTGGTTACGAGCTTAAAAGAACCTTTGCTTATGAGGTTTCAAGCACGGGAACAATTGAGGCTTCAAGCACGCTTTCGGAAAAATACGACGTTAAAAATCTTTTTGACCCGGACGAAAATAAAACATGGAAGCCCTCACCGGACGATAAGGAGCCGGAGCTTACCATTACCTTAAGCGAAAAGGATATGTTCAACCGAGTTATGATGATGGAGCATATTAAAAACGGTCAGCACGTTGAAGAGTATGAGCTTTATCTTGACAAGGGCGACGGTAAAATGAAAAAGCTTGATAAAGGCGGAATTGTTGGTTATAAACGAATTCACAAGGTAACACCCACCGATATTGTTAAGCTTAAAATTAGATTTACCTCTGTGAGGGGTGAGCTTGAGCTTCAAAGAGTAACACTGTATTGATTGCGCTGTGCAGTGAAATGCACACAAATGCAGAACAGTGCGCGCCATGCGCGCAAATGCAGAA